>CP063166.1:5454372-6060413 GCA_016806145.1 Variovorax paradoxus | reverse complement strand
CCAGCAAATCATTCTCAAATTGCAGTCGTACTGGGCCGATAAGGGCTGCGCGCTGCTGCAACCGTACGACATGGAAGTGGGCGCGGGCACCTCGCACACCGCCACCTTCCTGCGCGCGCTCGGCCCCGAGCCCTGGAAGGCCGCCTACGTGCAGCCCAGCCGCCGCCCCAAGGACGGCCGCTACGGCGAGAACCCGAACCGCCTGCAGCATTACTACCAGTACCAGGTCGTGCTCAAGCCCGCGCCCGCGAACATCCTCGAGCTCTACCTCGGCAGCCTCGAGGCGCTGGGCTTCGACCTCAAGAAGAACGACATCCGCTTCGTCGAGGACGACTGGGAGAACCCCACGCTCGGCGCCTGGGGGCTGGGCTGGGAGGTCTGGCTCAACGGCATGGAGGTGACGCAGTTCACCTACTTCCAGCAGGTCGGCGGCATCGACTGCAAGCCGATCACCGGCGAGATCACCTACGGCCTCGAGCGCCTCGCGATGTACCTGCAGGGCGTGGACAACGTCTACAACCTCGTGTGGACCGAGGGCCTGAGCTACGGCGACGTCTACAAGCAGAACGAGGTCGAGCAGTCGACCTACAACTTCGAGCATTCCGATGCCGAGTTCCTGTTCACCGCCTTCGCCGCGCACGAGAAGCAGGCCAAGCACCTGATGGCCGAGCAGCTCGCGCTGCCGGCCTACGAGCAGGTGCTCAAGGCCGCGCACAGCTTCAACCTGCTCGACGCGCGCGGCGCGATCAGCGTGACCGAACGCGCGGCCTACATCGGCCGCATCCGCAACCTCGCGCGCAGCGTGGCGCAGAGCTACTACGACAGCCGGGAACGGCTGGGCTTCCCGATGGCACCGCGCGAATGGGTCGCGCAGATCGCACCGAAGAAGGCCGCCTGAGCGATGACGACCCCCATGAACAAGACCTCCCTGCTGGTTGAACTGTTTGTCGAAGAACTGCCGCCGAAGGCGCTGAAGAAGCTCGGCGAGGCCTTCGCGGGCGTGCTGCGCGATCAGCTCGTGGCCCAGGGCCTGGCCGAGGCCGGCTCGGTGCTCACGCCCTTCGCCTCGCCGCGCCGCCTGGCCGCGCACCTCACGCACGTGGCCGAGCGCGCCGCCGACAAGGCCGTCTCGCAGAAGCTGATGCCCGTGGCCGTGGGGCTCGACGCCTCGGGCCAGCCCACGCCCGCGCTGCTCAAGCGCCTGGGTGCGCTCGGCGCCGACGCCTCGGCCGTGCCCGGCCTCAAGCGCGCCATGGACGGCAAGGCCGAAGCCCTGTTCTACGAGAGCACCGCCAAGGGCGCCACGCTGGCCGAAGGCCTGCAGAAGGCACTGGCCGAAGCCATCGCCAAGCTGCCGATCCCCAAGGTCATGAGCTACCAGCTCGAGAGCGGCTGCGAGCTGCCGGGCTGGAGCAGCGTGAGCTTCGTGCGCCCCGCGCACGGCCTGGTCGCGCTGCACGGCGATGCCGTGGTGGCGATCGAGGCGCTGGGCCTCCACGCCGGCCGCGAAACGCATGGCCACCGCTTCGAGGCCGCGGTCGACCCGGTGGTGCTGCGCAACGCCGACAGCTATGCGCTGCAGCTGCACGACGAGGGCGCGGTGATCGCGAGCTTCGAGGCGCGCCGCGCCGAGATCGCGCGCCAGCTCGCCGCGGCCGCGGTCCAGGTCGGCGGCGGCTCGGTGCCGATCCACGACGACGCGCTGCTCGACGAGGTCACGGCGCTGGTCGAACGGCCCAACGTGCTGGTCTGCAGCTTCGAGCGCGAGTTCCTCGAGGTGCCGCAGGAATGCCTGATCCTCACGATGAAGGCGAACCAGAAGTACTTCCCGCTGCTCGATGCCTCGAGCAGGCTCACCAACCAGTTCCTGGTCGTCAGCAACATCAGCCCCGCCGATGCCAGTGCCGTCATCGGCGGCAACGAGCGCGTGGTGCGCCCGCGCCTGGCCGACGCCAAGTTCTTCTTCGACCAGGACCGCAAGAAGACGCTGGCGTCGCGCGTCGCGTCGCTGGGCAAGGTGGTCTATCACAACAAGCTCGGCACCCAGGGCGAGCGCGTGGAGCGCGTGATGCGCATCGCGCGCGCCATCGCCGACAAGCTGGGCCATGCCGAGGTCGCGCGTCAGGCCGTGCAGGCCGCCCAGCTGGCCAAGGCCGACCTCGTGACCGACATGGTCGGCGAGTTCCCCGAGCTGCAGGGCACCATGGGCCGCTACTACGCGCTGCACGACGGCCTCGACGCGGCCGTGGCCGACGCCATCGAGGACCACTACAAGCCGCGCTTCGCGGGCGACGAGCTGCCGCGCAACAGCGTCGGCGTGGTGGTCGCGCTGGCCGACAAGCTCGAGACCCTGGTCGGCATGTTCGGCATCGGCAACCTGCCCACCGGCGACCGCGATCCGTTCGCGCTGCGCCGCCATGCGCTCGGCACCCTGCGCATGCTGATCGAGAAGAACCTGCCGCTGGACCTCGACGCGCTGCTGGCCGAGGCCGCCGCGCAGTTCCAGGACATCGCGGGCTTCGATGCCTCCAAGGCCACCGTCGAGCTGCAGGACTTCATCCTCGACCGGCTCGCCGGCAGCCTGCGCGAGCAGGGCGCCAGCGCGCAGGAAGTCGACGCCGTGCTGGCCCCGCGCCCGCAGCGCCTGGGCCAGGTGCCCCAGCTGCTCGCCGCCGTGCGCGCCTTCGCCGTGCTGCCCGCCGCCGCCGCGCTGGCCGCGGCCAACAAGCGCATCGGCAACATCCTCAAGAAGGCCCCCGAGGCCGACGCCCACGTCAGCGAGCTGCTGCTGCAGGAGCCCGCCGAGAAGGCGCTGCACGCCGCCATGGCGCAGGTGGTGCCCGCCGCCAACGCCCAGTTCGACGCGGGCGACTACACCGGTTCGCTGCAGACCCTGGCCGCGCTGCGCGAACCGGTCGATGCCTTCTTCACCGACGTGATGGTCAATGCCGAGCAGGCCGACCTGCGGCTCAACCGGCTGGGGCTGCTGATGTCGCTGCATGCCGCGATGAACCGGGTGGCGCAGCTCGAACGGCTGGCTGTCTGAAGACGTCACTCGATAATCGATCGCGCATGAACCGGCAACGGCAACTGGATCAGTTTTCCCTCGCCCTGCACCAGCGGGCGGTGGCGGCGCTGCGCCAGGAGCCCGCGTTGCGCGAGCAGGCCCGCCGCACCCTCGAACGCTGGCGTCAGCAGTCGGGTCCCACGCGCTCCGACGTGCTGTGGGACGAGTGGGAGCGTCTTCTCGCCGGCGATGTCGGCGTGCTCGAAGATGCCGCGCTCGTCGAGTCCGAGCATGGACAGCTCATGCGCAGCGTGTCGCCGCTCGGCGGTCTCGTCTCGCAGGTCGAACGAATGGCATTGCTCAAGCAGGCGCGCGAGCAGGCCGCGACCCCATGAAGCTCGAAGAACTGCAGCACGTGTTGCGCGCTTCCGCGGCGATCTCGAAAGAAAGTTCTTTTGTGGTCGTCGGCAGTCAGGCCGTGCTGCTGCTGCTCGATCAACCGCCCGAGTCGCTGCTGGTGTCGCGCGAAATCGATCTCTATCCCGCACTGCATCCGGAACGCGCCGACCTGATCGACGGGGCGATCGGCATGCACTCGAGCTTTCACGAGACCTTCGGTTATTTCGCCGACGGTGTCGGGCCCGAGACCGCCGTCATGCCCGGCGACTGGATGAGTCGCGCCAGCCTGCACTACGTCGGCGAGATCACGGCCATCTGCCCGGAACTGCACGACCTGGTCGTTTCCAAGTGCGTGGCCGGTCGAGAGAAGGACGCCGATTTCGTTCGCGAGCTGTTGAAGCAGGACCTGGTATCGCTCGACACGCTGGTGCAGCGCATCGGCATGCTGGACGCGGCGAAGTATCCGCTGCCGCATCTGGTCGCCTGGGTGAAGCGGCGCAAGCTGGAGTCGGAAGGAACACCTCCATGAAACTCGTGATCCTCGACCGCAACGGCACGATCAACGTGCACCGCGAAGACTTCGTGAAGAGCGACACCGAGTGGACGCCGCTGCCCGGTGCGCTCGAGGCCGTGGCGCGGCTCAACCATGCGGGCTGGCACGTGGTGATCGCGTCGAACCAGTCGGGCCTGGGGCGCGGCCTGTTCGACATGGCCTCGCTCAATGCGATGCACGCCAAGATGCACAAGATGCTCGCGGCCGTGGGCGGGCGCGTCGATGCGGTGTTCTATTGCCCGCACAGCCCCGACGAGGACTGCGAATGCCGCAAGCCCAAGCCGGGCCTGTTCCAGCAGATCGGCGATCGCTTCGGCATCGACCTGGCCGGCGTGCCCACCGCGGGCGACAGCCTGCGCGACCTGCAGGCCGGCGCGGCCGCCGGCTGCGAACCGCACCTGCTGCTGACCGGCATGGGCGCGGCCTGCCGCGGCTTCGATCCGCTGCCTCCCGAGTATCCGGCGGACACGAGGGTGCACGAAGACCTCGCCGCTTTCGTCGACTTCCTGCTCGCGCGCGAGGCGCGGGCCGAATCCATGCAGGTGGCTCTCTGATGGCGTTGCTCCGTTCCGTTCTCCACGCGCTGTGGATGTTCGTCACCGTCGTCCCCTGGGCGATCATCATGCTGGTGTGCTCGATCTGGATGCGCGGCATACCGCTGTACTGGATGGCGGCGCGCTGGCTCTCCTGGGCCGTCGGCAGCGGCGCGCGTGCGCTCCTGGGCATCCGGCTGCGCGTGAGCGGCATGGAGAACCTGCCGGCCGACAAGCTCGCCGGCGCGATCCTGCTGGTCAAGCACCAGTCCACGCTCGAGACCTTCCTGATGCCCACGCTGATGCCGCATCCGCTGGCCTACGTGTTCAAGAAGGAACTGCTCTACGTGCCCTTCTTCGGCTGGGCCATGGGCCGGCTCGACATGATCCACATCGACCGCAGCCAGCGCGCCCAGGCCTTCAACAAGGTGGTGAGCCAGGGCCGCAAGCTGCTCGCGCAGGGCATCTGGATCATCATGTTCCCCGAGGGCACGCGCATCCCGCGTGGCCAGAAGGGCACCTACAAGAGCGGCGGCACGCGCCTGGCCTGCGAGACCGGCGTGCCCGTGATCCCGATCGCCGTGACCTCGGCCAAGGTCTGGCCGCGCAAGGCCTTCATCAAGCGCGCCGGCGTGGTCGACGTGTCGATCGGCGTGCCGATCTCGAGCGCGGGCCGCAAGCCCGACGAGTTGATGCGCGAGGTCGAGGCCTGGATCGAGGCCGAGATGCATCGCCTCGATCCCGAGGCGTACCGCGATGCCGATGCCACCGGTGGCGTGGCCGGCGGCGCCGCGGTCGAGAAGGTGGGTTGAGGGCGCGCGCGTCTTCGGCGGCCGTCCCTTCCTTGTCGTCCATCATCGGGAATCACGCATGCGGGAGCTGATGCAGCTGGCGCTGGACCTGTTCGGCGACGGCGCCGCGGCCGCACCGCCGCCCGCCGCGCCGCGTGCCCGCAAGAGCCCGGGCCCTGCGCGGCCGCGCGCGCGTCAGCCCGGCAGCCTCGTGCCCGACGCGCTGCCCTTCGCGGTGCCGCCGGTGGTGGCCGTGCCCACCACCCCGGTGCCGCTGGTCGAGGACCCGCGTCCGGCCGTGCCGCTGGCCGACACCCTGACGCCCGCGAGCTTCGTGCATCCGCAGGCCTCGCGCGAGCTGATGCTGGGCGCGGCGCGCGTCGCCTATGAATTCAAGCGCGGCAAGCGGCGCACCATCGGCTTCGTCGTCGGCGCCGAAGGCCTGTCGGTGCGCGCGCCGCGCTGGGTCGCGCTGCGCGATGTCGATGCCGCCGTTCGCGAAAAGAGCGACTGGATCCTGCGCAAGCTCGCCGAGACGCAGCAGCGCCACGCGCGCGTCGAGGCCACGCGCATCGACTGGAAGGACGGCGCGGGCTTTCCCTTCCTCGGCGAACCGGTGGTGGTGCGGCTCGATCCGAAGCATGGCTTCGAGGGCGTGGGCGGGGCGCTCGACGCGGGCGATGGCACGGGTCCGCGGCTGCTGCGGCTGGCCGTGGCGCAGAACGCCGAGCCGTCGCAGATCCGCGATGCGGCGCAGGCCTGGCTGATGCGGCAGGCACGCAAGCTGTTCATCGAGCGGCTCGATCACTTCGCGCCGCTGCTGGGGGTGCGGTGGGCGAAGCTGTCGTTGTCGAATGCGGCGACGCGGTGGGGGAGTGCGAGTGCGGATGGGTCGATTCGGCTGAACTGGCGGTTGATCCACTTTCGGTTGTCGGTGATCGACTATGTGGTGGCGCATGAGTTGGCGCATCTGCGGGTGATGGATCACTCGCATCGCTTCTGGGAGACGGTCGAGAGCGTCGTGCCTGACTACGATGTTTTGAGGCAGCAGTTGAAGGAGGAGGCTGTGCCTCGGTGGGGGTGAGCTTTGTTTAGGCCGTCGGCCGGGTCTCGCCCCGGCGGGCGAGTCACTTTCTTTTGCTTCGCCTGTATGGACCGGGCACATGGTGGACAGGTGTGCGAGGACATGGTGGACACCATTGGGCATATCGCCCGATCGGAAGACGACCATGCCCTGGAGCACCCGAGACACCATGAGCCTGAGAGAAGAGTTCGTTGCCCTGGCACGCCAGGAAGGTGCCAACCGGCGCGAGCTGTGTCGGCGCTTCGGCATCAGCCCGCAGACCGGCTACAAATGGCTCGCGCGCAGCGCCACGTTGGGTGCCGCCGGCCTGGGCGATGCCAGTCGACGCCCGCACCACAGTCCCGGCGAGACCTCGCCCGAGCTTCAACAATCCATCGTCTCGCTGCGCCAGCAGCACCCCGCCTGGGGCGCACGCAAGCTCGCACGGCGACTGAGTGACCTCGGACAGGGTTGCGTGGCTCCGAGCACCGTCAACTCCATCCTCAAGCGCCACGGCCTCATCAGCGCCCAGGCCAGCAGTGCGGCCACCGCTTGGCAGCGCTTCGAGCACGAGGCGCCCAACAGCCTCTGGCAGATCGACTTCAAGGGCTACGTGTCCACCGCAGCAGGGCGCTGCCACCCGCTGACGCTGCTGGACGACCATTCCCGCTACAACCTGGCCCTGCGCGCCTGCGCCCGTCAGCAAACGGCCAGCGTGAAGGAGCAACTGCAGGATGTCTTCTCCCGCTACGGCTTGCCGGTGCGCATCAATGCGGACACGGCGCGCCCTGGGGCAGTCCGCGCGAGCCGGGCCAACTCAGCGAACTCGCGCTGTGGCTCATCCGCCTGGGCGTGCGGGTGAGCTTCAGCAGCCCCTATCACCCGCAGACCAATGGCAAGGACGAGCGCTTCCATCGCAGCCTGAAGGCGGAGTTGCTGGCCGGGCGCAGCTTCCAGGATCTGGCGCAGGCGCAGCAGCAGTTCGATCGCTGGAGGCATGTCTACAACCATGAGCGCCCGCACCAGGCGCTGGGCATGAACACCCCGGCGAGCCGGTATCGCGCTAGCGAGAGGGCCTATCCGAGAACGCTGCCGCCGCTCGAGTACGGACCGAACGACACGGTGGTGAAGGTCGGCTGGCTGGGAGAGGTGCGCTTCAAGAGCAAGCGCTTCAAGGTGTCCGCAGCACTCAAGGACCACGAGATCGCGCTGCGCGAGCAGCCCGGCAGACAGGGTTGCTATGACGTCTACTTCGTGCACCACAAGCTGCGCGAGATCGACCTGCGCGAGGCCTGAACCACCATGCAGAATGTGTCCACCATGTCCTCGCACATGTGTCACCCATGTCTCCGGTCCATACATTCGCCAAAAGAAAGTAACCAAAGAAAAGGCGACCCCGCTGTCTGCGACCCCTTCGCTTCGCTGCGGGGCAACCTGCGGTGCTCGCGTTTCGCGGGGTCTCGCAGAACTCGCTTCGCTCAAACAGCTGCGAGCCCTGATCCGCGAAACGCTGCGCTCCTCGGCGCAGCCAGAGGGGGTGGGTCGGGCCTTTGCTTCGCTCGGCCTTGCAATGCTGTTCGGGCCATCGCTTTGCTCGGCCTTGTGTTTGTCTTGTCCCCTCTCCCTCTGGGAGAGGGTTAGGGTGAGGGCACCGGGACTTACCAATGTTGCGATGGTATCCATCGCCCGGAGCCCTCACCCCAGCCCTCTCCCAGAGGGAGAGGGGGGCAATACCAATGCCGAGCGAAGCGATGGCCTGTTAGGTACCCGCGGCCGAGCGAAGCAAAGGCCCGAATCACCCCCCTCTGGCTGTGCCGAGGAGCGCAGGGGAAAGCGGGATAAGGGCCGCAGCTGTCTGAGCGGAACGAAGTGCAGCGAGTTCTGCGGACCCCCGCTTTCCCCGAGCACCGCAGGTTGCCCGTAGCGAAGCGGAGGGACACAGACAGCGGGGTCGCCTTCTTTTGCTTACTTTTCTTGGCGAGACAAGAAAAGTGAGTCGCCCGCCGGGGCGAGACCCGGCCAACAGCCTCAACAAAAACGCAGCACAAAAATCAACGCGCGTGCGTCACCCCCCCATCCACCACCAACGTAGACCCCATCACATAGTCCCCCGCATCCGAAGCCAGATAAATCGCCGCCCCCGCCATATCCTCAGGCTTCCCAATCCGCCCCGCAGGAATCCGCCCCTTGATCTCATCCCCGTGGTCCCGAGCATCCTTGTTCATGCTCGAGGCAAAGGCCCCCGGCGCAATCGCACTCACCACGATCCCGTCCTGCGCCAGCCGCAGCGCCATGCGCCGCGTGAGCTGGATCAGCCCCGCCTTGCTCGCCGCATACGAATAGGTCTCCTGCGGATTCACCGAGATCCCGTCGATCGAAGCGATGTTGATCACCTTCGCCAGGTGATCGCCCCCCGCGGCCGCCTTCTTCAGCAGCGGCGTCAACGCCTGCGTCAGGAAGAACGGCGTCTTGAGGTTCAGGTCGACCACCTTGTCCCACCCGCTCTCCGGAAACTCCGCATAGGGCGCACCCCAGGCCGCACCGGCGTTGTTGACCAGGATGTCCAGCGACGACTCGTGCTTCGCGAATGCATCGACCAGCGCCTGCGCCCCTTCGAGCGTCGACACGTCGGCCGGCAGCGACACGCAATGCCCGAAGGCCGACAGCTCCTTGGCCGTCTGGTCGCAGGCCTCGGCCTTGCGCGCCGAGATGTAGACCCGCGCGCCCTGCGCGAGGTAGCCCTCGGCGATCATGCGGCCGATGCCGCGCGAGCCGCCGGTGATGAGGGCGGTGCGGCCCTGGAGCGAGAAGAGTCGGGTGGTGTCCATGTGCGGCGTCTCCTGGTGTGCATGAGGCCGCCCGATGGAAGAAGGGCAGGGGCAGCCGGAGGCCGCAGCTTAGTGCCGGCGTCGCGCCGCGGGCGTCACCTTGGCGCCAGCAGCAGGCGCAGTTGGCTGTCGAAGCGGCGCGGCTCGCCGGTCAGGGGATCGGTGAAGGCGATGGAGCGCGCCAGCAGTTGCAGCGGCCGGTCGAAGTCGTCGCTGTCGACCGGCGTCAGCACCGGATAGAAGGGGTCGTTCATGATCGGCATGCCCAGCGCCATGCAATGCACGCGCAGCTGGTGCCGCCGGCCCGTGACCGGCGAGAGCGCGAGATGCGCGAGGCCGTCGAAGACTTTCAGCACCGCGATGCCGGTCTCGGAGTTCGGTTCGCCGGGCGCTTCCTTCACCTGCATGAAGTGCGCGTCGTCGACCAGCCGGCTGCGGTAGACCGACGGCAGCGCGGCCGCGGCGGCCTCGCCGCCGGGCAGCGGCACGATCGCCTCGTACGCCTTGTGCACCGTGCGCTGCGCGAACATGGTCTGGTAGGCGCCGCGCGTCTCGGGCCGCAGCGAGAACAGCAGCAGGCCCGCGGTGCTGCGGTCGATGCGGTGCAGCGGCGACAGCGCCTCGATGCCGAGCTTGCGCTTGAGCCGCACCAGCAGGCTGTGGTGCAGGTACTTGCCGGTGGGCGTGACCGGCACGAAGTGCGGCTTGTCGACCACCAGCAGGTGCTCGTCGCGGTACAGCACCTGCTCCTCGAACGGGATCGCCAGCTCGGTGTCGAGCGCGCGGTAGTAGAAGACGCGCAGCGGCGCCTGGTAGCGGCGCTCGGGCGTGACGGGCACGCCGTGCTCGTCGACCACCTCGCCGTCGCGGATGCGCCGCATCCAGGCCTCGGGCGCGATGGCGGTGAAGCGCGCGATCAGGAAATCGGCGATGGTGGGCCAGTGGTCCTCGGTCGGCAGGCCGACACAGCTCGCGCTCACGCCGTCGCGCATCGGCAGCGGCGGATGCGCGAGGCGACCGCGGCTCATGCGAGCGCCTCTGCGAGCAGCGCGGCCGAGGGCCGCGAGGCCACCTCGGGCTGCAGGCAGCGATCGCGCAGCGCCGTCATCGCGGGGAGCGGTTCATCGCAGCGCGCGGCCAGTTCCTCGAGCAGGCAGCCGAAGGCGCGCACCTCGAGCTGCCGCGCGCGCGCCGCGTCGCCGGAGGGCAGCGCATCGGCGAACCAGCCGGCGCCGAAGTCGCCCAGGCGCGCGCCGTCCTCGGGATGCCAGAGGATGTTGTGCGCATAGAGGTCGCCATGCACCAGGCCGCGCGCATGCAGGTGCCGCATCGCCGCCGCGATGTCGCGCGCGATGCGCAGCGCGGTGGCGGCGGACCAGCGGGCGTCGTCGGCATAGACGTCGCGCGTGCACGAGGCCAGGCTCGGCGGCCCGGCGAGCGTGCGGAACGACGCCGGCACGCGCGCCATCACCAGGCCCTGCGTGCCCTCGGGATGGCCGTCGATGCGGCCCTGCGCGCCGATCAGGGTGGCATGCGCGCCGGCCGCGATGCTGGCCGCGAGTTCGCTGCGCGGCCAGCCGTCGCTGGTGACGGCCCCCTTGAAGAGCTTGACCGCGACCGGCTCCCGCTCGTTCAGCAGCGCCTCGTGGATCACGCCCGAAGCGCCTTCGCCGAGCTTCGCGCCCAGCCGCAGCGCGTGCCAGTCGATGCGCGGCACCGCGGGCGCGATCGCCGCGGCCTCCTCGTCGCGCGCGTCGAAGGCATTGCCCGCGGCGGCCAGCCACGACAGCCGCGGCATCGACCACAGCCAGGCTGGCGGTACCGCGAAGCGGTTGGCGGAGATGCGCAGCAGCTCGAGCCGCGTGCAGCCGGACAGCGTCTCGGGCAGGGCGTTCAGGCGGTTGCCCGCGAGCATCAGCTTCTGCATGCGCGCGCAGTCGCCCAGCGTGTCGGGCAGGCGCTCGATCGCGTTGTCGGTCAGGATCAGCCAGCGCAGCGAGGGCGCGAGCGACGCGGCCGGCACCTCGGCGATGCGGTTGGCCTTGAAGCCGACGATGTCGAGATGCGCGCAGTCGCCGATCGATTCGGGCAGGCGCGTGAAGCGGTTGTCCGAGCAGAACAGCACGCGCAGCCGGTGCAGCCGGCCCAGGTCGTCGGGCAGGCGCTCGAGCGCATTGCCCGTGAGGTTCAGTACCTCGAGCGTGTCGGCCAGGTCCAGGATCTCGCGCGGAAATTCATCGAGGCCGCAGCTCAGATCGAGCCGCGTGGCGCCGGCCAGCCGGCCCGCGCGCAGATCGGCCAGCGTGTGCGACATGTTCATGCCCGCGAGTCTATGCGCGGCCGTCGGCCGCGCCACGCCATGTCATGCCGCGCAGGAACTCAGGCCAGCGCGCCGAAGCGGTAGATGCCGTCCGCGCCCAGCTCGCGCTTCACCTGTCCTGAGTACCAGAGCAGGTGCAGGTGCGCCACGGTCTCGCCCATCGCGAAGGTCATCTGGTGCAGGTCGAGTTCGCGCTTGAACAGGATCGGCAGCCCTTCGAAGGCCGTGATCGGCCGCGCCAGCGCGACCTCGAGCAGCTCGGCCAGGCGGTCGCGGTGGTGCTCCTGCAGCTGCTCGACGCGGCGGTGGATGCCGGTGAAGGGCTTGCCGTGCGCGGGCAGGCCGAGGGTGTCGGCGGGCAGCGACTTGAAGCGCTCGATGCTGTCGAGGAACAGCCGCAGCGCGTTCGCCTCGGGCTCGCCCGCGTACACGCTCACGTTGGTCGAGATGCGCGGCAGCATCATGTCGCCGCCCAGCAGCAGCTTGAGGTCGTCGCAGTACAGCGCGATGTGCTCGGGTGCATGGCCGTAGCCGCTGATGCAGCGCCAGGCATGGCCGCCGATGTCGACGCTCTCGCCGTCGAGCATGCGCACGAAGCTCTCGGGCACCGAGGGCACCATGTTGGCGTAGTAGTTGGTGCGGCCGCGGATCTTGTCGAGGGCCTCGGGGTTGGCCAGGCCGTGCGCGCTGAAGAAGCGCGCGGCATGCTCGCCGCCCGCGAGCGTGTCGCCGCTGCTGCACAGCACGCGCGCCACGTGGTAGTCGGTCGAGCTGATCCACAGCGGCACGTTCCAGCGCTTGCACAGCCAGTCGGCCAGGCCGATGTGGTCGGGGTGCATGTGGGTGACGATCACGCGCACGATCGGCAGGCCCTGCAGCTGGGTCTCGAAGATCTGCTCCCACTGCGCCCGCGCCTCGTCGCGCGAGATGCAGCAGTCGACCACGGTCCAGCCCTCGACGCCGCGGTAGTTGTCGCGCAGCAGCCAGAGGTTGATGTGGTCGAGCGCGAACGGCAGCCGCATGCGGATCCAGCGCACGCCGGGCGCCACTTCGAGGGCCTCGCCGGGCGCGGGCAGGGTGTCGCCGAGGGGGTAGTGGAGTTCGCGTTCGAGCAGATTCATGTAGGATTGACGTTTACGTAAACGTCATGGGTTGAGGGCACCATTGTAGAGAGCGCGGCGCAAATGTGCTGTCGCCCCCGCAACGCCCCCGTCCCGGCGCCTCCTCGTGCCCCTCGAACCAGCCTCCATGCCAGCGCAAACCTTCACCATCAGCCAGCTCGCGAAGGAATTCGACCTGACGACGCGGGCGATCCGCTTCTACGAGGACATGGGGCTGCTCACGCCCGAGCGCGCCGGCCTGCAGCGCATCTACAGCGCGCGCGACCGGGCCCGGCTCACGCTCACGCTGCGCGCCAAGCGCCTGGGCCTGAGCCTGACCGAGGCCAAGGACATCCTCGACATGTACGACAGCCCGCGCGACACCGTGCCGCAGCTCGAGCGCTTCCTCAGCATCCTGGGCGCCCACCGCGCGCAACTCGAGGGCCAGCTCGCCGAGCTGCAGGCCAATATCGCGGAAGTGCGCGCTCACGAAAAGAAGGGCCAGACAGCGCTGGCGCGCGCGCAGAAGGCCGAAACCGCCGGCAAACCCAACGGCAAGGTACCGCGACCGGCCAGGGCCGCCTGAGAGCCGCCGGCGCCGGGCGCCGGCGCACCGAATCCCCCTCCACCTCACCGACAATCCCCGCATGTCCGAATCACTCGACGACCTCTTCGCCCACAACCGCGCCTGGTCCGCGCAGATGGAACGCGACCGGCCTGGTTTCTTCACCAGCCTGGTCAAGCAGCAGACGCCGCGCTACATGTGGATCGGCTGTTCCGACAGCCGCGTGCCGGCCAACCAGATCACCGGCCTTGAGCCCGGCGAGGTGTTCGTGCACCGCAACGTGGCCAACATCGTGGTGCACTCCGACCTCAACGCGCTGTCGGCGATCCAGTTCGCGGTCGAGCATCTGAAGGTCTCGCACATCATGGTGGTGGGCCACTATGGCTGCGCGGGCGTGAAGGCCGCGCTCAACGGCACCCGCATCGGCCTGGCCGACAACTGGATCCGCCACATCCAGGACGTGCGCGACCGCCACCACGTGATGCTCGACAGCTTCTCGGAAGAAGTGCGCGCCGATGCGCTGTGCGAACTCAACGTCGCCGAGCAGGTGGTCAACGTGGCCGTCAGCACGGTGATGGTCGACGCCTGGAGCCGCGGCCAGAAGGTCACGATCCACGGCTGGACCTTCGGCGTGCACGACGGCCTGCTGCAGGACCTGGGCATGAGCGTGGAAGGCGACAAGTCGCTCGAGTCGCTCTACAAGGCCGCGGTGCAGCGCGTGCGCCACAAGTACAGCCGCCCCGGCGAACTGGTGACCCAGCTCACGGGCAAGCCCGCCGCGGCACCGACGCCGACGCCCGCCGCCGGCTGAAGGCCGCGCCTTCTTCGGTCCATGTTCCCGCAGCGCCTCGACTCCCCGCTGGCCTACGACATCGCGAAGGCGATGATGGACGGCTTCAACCGCCATTACAGGCTGTTCCGGGCCGAGTCGGCGCGCGCCAAGCATCGCTTCGAGACCGCCGACTGGCACGGCCAGCAGCGCGCGCAGCGCGAGCGCATCGAGTTCTACGACCTGCGCGTGAGCGAGGCGGTGGCGCGGCTCGAGAAGGAGTTCAAGGCCGGCGAGCAGCCGATGGACGTCTGGCACCAGGTCAAGCTGCACTACATCGGCCTCCTGGTCGACCACCACCAGCCCGAGCTGGCCGAGAGCTTCTTCAACTCGGTCACCACCAAGATCCTGCACCGCGCGTACTTCCAGAACGACTTCATCTTCGTGCGCCCGGCCATCAGCACCGAGTACATCGAGCCGCGCGGCGCGCCCACCTACCGGCCCTACTATCCGTCGCCCGCCACGCTGGCCGACACCATCGAGCAGATGCTCGACGACTTCGCGCTGCTCGGCAGCTGGGCCCACAAGCGGCGCGATGCCGAGCGCGTGGCGAGCGCGATGCAGGCGCGCTTCCACCAGGTCAAGCTGCGCGCCAACTTCCAGCTGCAGGTGCTCTCGGGGCTGTTCTATCGCAACAAGGGCGCCTACGTGGTCGGCAAGATCATGAACGGCTTCGTCGAGCTGGCCTTCGCGCTGCCGATCCTGCACGACGGCCAGGGCCGCTTCCATGTCGACGCGGTGCTGTTCGGCGAGGACGACCTGCAGATGCTGTTCAGCTTCGCGCGCGCCTACTTCATGGTCGACATGGAGGTGCCCTCGGCCTGCGTGCAGTTCCTGCGCTCGCTGATGCCGCGCAAGCCGCGCGCCGAGATCTACAACGCGCTGGGCCTGGCCAAGCAGGGCAAGACGCTGTTCTATCGCGACTTCCTCTCGCACCTCAACTACTCGAGCGACCGCTTCCGCATCGCGCCCGGCATCAAGGGCATGGTGATGCTGGTGTTCGACCTGCCCTCGTTCCCGTTCGTGTTCAAGGTCATCAAGGACTTCTATCCGCCGCCGAAGGACACCACGCGCGAGCAGATCAAGAGCAAGTACATGCTCGTGAAGCAGCACGACCGCGTGGGCCGCATGGCCGACACGCTTGAGTACAGCGACGTGGGTTTTCCGCTCGACCGCTTCGAGCCCGCGCTGATCGAGGAGATCCGCAAGTTCGCGCCCAGCCAGCTCGAGATCGGCGACCGCGACGGCAACGGGGAGATGGAGCTGGTGCTCAAGCACGTCTACATCGAGCGCCGGATGATCCCGCTGAACATCTACCTGCAGGAGGCCTTCGACATGCTCGCGCATCCCGAGAGCCCGGCGCAGGCCAGGCGTGCCCGGGAGCAGCTCGAGCAGGCGGTAATCGAGTACGGCAACGCGATCAAGGACATGGTGGCGGCCAACATCTTCCCGGGCGACATGCTGTGGAAGAACTTCGGCGTCACGCGCGGCGGCAAGGTCGTGTTCTATGACTACGACGAGATCGAATACATCACCGACTGCCAGTTCCGCAAGGTGCCCCTGCCGCGCAACGAGGAAGAGGAGATGAGCGGCGAGGTCTGGTATTCGGTCGGCCCGAAGGACGTGTTCCCCGAGACCTTCGAGCCCTTCCTGCTGGGCAACAAGGACGTGCGCGAGGCCTTCATGGCACACCACGCCGACCTGCTCGACGCTGCCTTCTGGCAGCACCACAAGGAACGCATCCAGGCTGGCCAGATGCTGGATGTGTTCCCGTACGAAGAGTCGCAACGCTTCCACGACGAGGAGCAGGCGGCGCATTCCTGACGGGCCTTCGCATCCGCGGACCCGCATTCTTTTTCCAGCATCAAGGAGCACTCACATGTCCGAATCCATCGTCATCGTCGGCGCCGCCCGCACCCCCATGGGCAGCTTCCAGGGCGACTTCTCCTCCCTCGCGGCGCACGACCTCGGCGGCGCCGCGATCAAGGCCGCCGTCGAGCGTGCCGGCATCGCGCCCGACAGCGTGGGCGAGGTGCTGTTCGGCAACTGCCTGATGGCGGGTCAGGGCCAGGCGCCCGCGCGCCAGGCCGCCTACAAGGGCGGCCTGCCCGACAGCGCCGGCGCCGTCACGCTCAGCAAGATGTGCGGCTCGGCCATGAAGGCCGCGATGCTTGCGCACGACCTGCTGCTGGCCGGCACGCACGACGTGATGGTGGCGGGCGGCATGGAGAGCATGACCAACGCGCCCTACCTGATGCTCAAGGGCCGCGGTGGCTACCGCATGGGCCACGACCGCATCTTCGACCACATGATGCTCGACGGCCTCGAGGACGCCTACCAGCCGGGCCGCTCGATGGGCACCTTCGGCGAGGACTGCGCGGCCAAGTACAAGTTCACGCGCGAACAGCAGGACGCCTTCGCCATCGCCAGCGTCGAGCGCGCCAAGAAGGCCACCGACACCGGCCTGTTCAAGGACGAGATCACCCCGGTCACGGTCAAGGGCCGCGGCGGCGACACCGTGATCTCCATCGACGAAGGCCCGGGCAAGGTCAAGCTCGACAAGATCCCGACGCTCAAGCCCGCGTTCAAGAAGGAGAACGGCACCATCACCGCCGCCTCGAGCTCGTCGATCAACGACGGCGCCGCCGCGCTGGTGATGATGACCGAGTCGCATGCGAAGAAGATCGGCGCCAAGCCGATCGCGCGCATCGTCGGCCATGCCACGCATGCGCAGCAGCCCGAGTGGTTCTCGACCGCGCCGGTGGGCGCCGTGGCCAAGCTGTTCAAGAAGACCGGCTGGACCGTCAAGGACGTGGACCTCTGGGAGGTCAACGAGGCCTTCGCGGTGGTGCCGATGGCGCTGATGCACGAGCTCGACGTGTCGCACGACCGCGTCAACATCCACGGCGGCGCCTGCGCGCTGGGCCATCCGATCGGCGCCAGCGGCGCGCGCATCATGGTCACGCTGATCCACGCGCTCAAGGCGCAAGGCAAGAAGCGCGGCGTGGCCACGCTGTGCATCGGCGGCGGCGAAGGCACCGCCGTGGCGCTCGAACTGCTGTAAAAGGTACGACGCCCGTCCGCCGGCCCGGGCCGCCCGCCGCCTTCCGCCCCTCCACCGGGCGGCCGGCCGGCGGCGGCTGCCGGCGGGCTTTCCCAGTTTTCGAACGAATCGCAGAAAAGCAGGAGGTCCCATGCGTCCCTTTCATTCACGCAACGTCATCGCCGCCGTGCTCGCGGGCGCCCTGCTCGCGCCGGCCGCCTGGGCGCAGAAGCGCGACAACGTGCTGTTCCAGGCCGCCACCGACGAGCAGCCCGCCGTCATCAAGACGCTGGAGAAGCTGGTCAACATCGAGACCGGCACCGGCGACGCCGAGGGCATCGCCGCGGCGGGCAACTTCCTCGAGGGCGAGCTCAAGAACCTGGGCTTCACCGTCACGCGCAGCAAGTCGGCCGGCCTGGTGGTGGGCGACAACATCGTCGGCAAGCTCAAGGGCCGCGGCGGCAAGAACCTGCTGCTGATGTCGCACATGGACACCGTCTACCTCAAGGGCACGCTCGCCAAGGCGCCGTTCCGCATCGAGGGCGACAAGGCCTACGGCCCCGGCATCGCCGACGACAAGGGCGGCAATGCCGTGATCCTGCACACGCTCAAGCTGCTCAAGGACTACGGCGTGCGCGACTACGGCACCATCACCGTGCTGTTCAACACCGACGAGGAGAAGGGCTCCTTCGGCTCGCGCGACCTGATCCAGGAAGAGGCCAAGCTGGCCGACTACGTGCTCTCGTTCGAGCCCACCGGCGCCGGCGACGAGAAGCTCTCGCTCGGCACCTCGGGCATCGCCTACGTGCAGGTCAACATCACCGGCAAGGCCTCGCATGCGGGCGCCGCGCCCGACCTCGGCGTGAACGCGCTGGTCGAGGCCTCGGACCTGGTGCTGCGCACCATGAGCATCGACGACAAGTCGAAGAACCTGCGCTTCAACTGGACCATCGCCAAGGCCGGCAACGTCTCGAACATCATCCCGGCCAGCGCCACGCTCAATGCCGACGTGCGTTATGCGCGCAACGAGGACTTCGATGCCGCGATGAAGACGCTCGAGGAGCGCGCGCAGCAGAAGAAGCTGCCCGATGCCGACGTGAAGGTGATCGTCACGCGCGGCCGCCCGGCCTTCAATGCCGGCGAAGGCGGCAAGAAGCTGGTCGACAAGGCGGTGGGCTACTACAAGGAAGCCGGCGGCACGCTGGGCGTGGAAGAGCGCACCGGCGGCGGCACCGACGCGGCCTACGCGGCGCTGTCGGGCAAGCCCGTGATCGAGAGCCTGGGCCTGCCGGGCTTCGGCTACCACAGCGACAAGGCCGAGTACGTGGACATCAGCGCGATCCCGCGCCGCCTGTACATGGCGGCCCGCCTGATCATGGACCTGGGGTCCGGCAAGTAACGACGACGCGACGAGAACGACACAAGGAGACATGCCATGCTGCTGAGCACCGACCAGGAAGCCATCCGCGACGCCGTGCGCGATTTCGCGCAGGCCGAACTCTGGCCCCACGCGCCGAAGTGGGATCGCGAGCACAGCTTTCCGAAGGAAGTGCACCAGGGCCTCGCGGCGCTCGGTGCCTACGGCATCTGCGTGCCCGAGGAGCACGGCGGCGCCGGTCTCGACTACCTCACGCTCGCGCTGGTGCTCGAGGAGATCGCGGCCGGCGACGGCGGCACCAGCACCGCGATCAGCGTGACCAACTGCCCCGTCAACGCGATCCTGATGCGCTACGGCAATGCGCAGCAGAAGAAGCAGTGGCTCGAGCCGCTCGCGCAGGGCCGGATGCTCGGCGCCTTCTGCCTGACCGAGCCGCAGGCCGGCAGCGATGCCTCGAGCCTGCGCACCACCGCGCGCAAGGACGCCGACGGCTATGTGATCGACGGCGTGAAGCAGTTCATCACCAGCGGCAAGAACGGCCAGGTCGCGATCGTGATCGCGGTCACCGACAAGGCCGCGGGCAAGCGCGGCATGAGCGCCTTCATCGTGCCGACCGACGCACCGGGCTACAACGTGGCGCGGCTCGAGGACAAGCTCGGCCAGCACAGCAGCGACACCGCGCAGATCAACTTCGACGGCTGCCGCATCCCGGCCGAGAACCTGATCGGCGCCGAGGGCGAGGGCTACAAGATCGCGCTCGGCGCGCTCGAGGGCGGTCGCATCGGCATCGCCGCGCAGAGCGTGGGCATGGCGCGCAGCGCCTTCGACGTGGCCGTGGCCTATGCCAAGGACCGCCAGGCCTTCGGCGGTTCCATCTTCGACCAGCAGGCCGTGGGCTTCCGGCTCGCCGATTGCGCGACGCAGCTCGAGGCCGCGCGCCAGCTGATCTGGCATGCCGCGAGCCTGCGCGACGCCGGCCGCCCCTGCCTCAAAGAGGCCGCGATGGCCAAGCTGTTCGCGAGCGAGATGGCCGAGCGCGTGTGCAGCGCGGCGATCCAGACCCTGGGCGGCTACGGCTACGTGAACGACTTCCCGCTCGAGCGCATCTACCGCGATGTGCGCGTGTGCCAGATCTACGAAGGCACCTCGGACATCCAGAAGCTGCTGATCCAGCGGGCACTGTGAGCCGGCCGCGCTGATGCGCCGCCCCGGATGGCGCGCCTTCGCGGCGCTCGCGCTGGCCGCGCTCGGCCTCTGGAGCGTCGCGATCGAGCCGCGCTGGGTCGCGGCGCGCACCGAGACGCTGGACAGCGCCGCCTGGGGCGCGCAGCCGCGGCTGCGCATCGCGGTCGCGAGCGACTGGCACATCACCGAACGCAGCCTCTGGCGCGTGACCGACGTGGAGCGCGCGCGCCGCATCGTCGACGCCATCAATGCCGCGCAGCCCGACCTGGTGCTGCTGCCCGGCGATTTCCTGGCCGGCCACGGCGGAGACGAGCCGCTGCCGATCGAGACCATGGCCGCGGTGCTCGGGCGGCTGAAGGCCCCGTTGGGCGTGTACGCGGTGCTCGGCAATCACGACTGGTGGCACGACGGCGCGCGCATCACGCACGCGCTGTCGGCGCAGGGCATCGTGGTGCTCGAGAACGATGCCGTGCCGCTGCCCGGGCGCGCGCTCTGGGTGGTGGGCATCGGCGACCACTCCACCGGTCATTCGCGGCCCGATCGCGCCTTGTCGCGCGTGCCGGCCGGCGCTCCCACGCTGGTGCTGATGCACGACCCCGCGAGCCTGGCCGGGATGCCGCGCCTCGCCGCGCCCGCGCCGCTGCTCACCGTGGCCGGCCACACCCATGGCGGCCAGGTCTGGGTGCCGGGCTACGGCGCGCCGATCGTGCCCGGCGCGGCGCCGCGCACCTGGGCCTATGGCTGGATCGAGAACCGCGGCCGGCGCATGTACGTGACCAGCGGCCTGGGCGTGAGCATCCTGCCGGTGCGCTTCAACATGCGGCCCGAGTGGGTGATGTTCGAGTAGCGCTTTCTCGTCGCGCATTCGCGCCTTGTCATCGGTTTCGACGACAGACAGCCGCCGCGCGGCGGCGCACGATGGCGGCCTTCCGTTCGTTCATCGAGGCCGTCGCCATGACCCGTTCTTCCTTCGCCCCCTTGCGCCGCCCGGCGCGTCTCGCCGCGTCCGCGCTGGCCGTGCTCGCCATGGGCGCCCAGGCCCAGCAGCCGGCCGCGCCCAACATCGCCACCCTGACCGCCAGCGAGGCGGTGCGCGAGCTCTGTGCCGGCCGGCTGACCAGCGAGCAGCTGGTCACGGCCTATGTCGCGCAGGCCAGGGCGAAGGCCAACCTCAACGCCTTCATCACGCTCGACGAGCAGGGCGCGCTCGCCGCCGCGCGCGCCGCCGATGCCGCGCGCAAGCCGGGCGCGGCCTGCAAGCCGCTCGATGGCCTGCCGGTGGCGATCAAGGACAACATCCAGGTGCGCGGCCTGCCCGCCAGCGCCGGCACGCCCGCGCTCAAGGGCTTCGTGCCGGCGGCCGACGCGCCGGTGGTCGCGAAGCTGCGCGCGGCCGGCGCCATCGTGCTGGGCAAGACCCACATGCACGAGCTGGCCTTCGGCGTCACCGGCTACAACCCGGCCTTTCCCTCGGGCCCCGAGGTCGGCGTGCGCAATGCCTACGACCCGCGCCGCATCGCGGGCGGGTCCTCGTCGGGCAATGGCGCGGCGCTCGGCGCGCGCATGGTGTCGGCCGCGCTGGGCACCGACACCGGCGGCTCGGTGCGCATTCCCTGTGCCTTCAACGGCTGCGCGTCGCTGCGGCCCTCGATGGGCCGCTATCCGCAGCAGGGCATCGCGCCGATCTCGCACACGCGCGACACCGCCGGGCCGATGGCGCTGTCGGTGGCCGACCTGGTGCTGCTCGACCGCGCGATCGCGGGCGGCGCGGCGGTGCGTCCGGCCGACCTCAAGCGCGTGCGGCTCGGCGTGGTGCCGGCCTTCTTCGCCAACCTCGATGCCGACACCCGCGCTGCTACCGATGCCGCGCTCGCCAAGCTGCGCGCGGCCGGCGTCACGCTGGTCGAGCTCGAGATGCCGAAGCTCGGCGAGCTCAACGGCGCGGTGGGCTTCCCGGTCGCGCTCTACGAGGCGAACGACGACATGGCGGCCTACCTCGCGAAGTACGACACGGGCATCGACCTGAAGCAGCTCGCCGCCGGCATCGCCAGCCCCGACGTCAAGGGCACCTTCGACGGCCTGGTGCTGCCGCGCAAGCTGCCGGCCGCGAACGGCACGGTCGATGCCAGGCCGGCCTACGACAACGCGATGCGCGTGGCGCGCCCGGCGCTGCAGAAGCTCTACCGCGACACTTTCACAAAGCACCGGCTCGACGCGCTGGTGTTCCCGACCGTGCCGCAGGTGGCGCTGCTGGCCGCGCACGAGGCCAGCAGCCCGGAGAACTTCGGCGCGCTGATCCAGAACACCGACCCCGGCAGCAACGCCGGCATCCCGGGCCTGCAGCTGCCCTCGGCGCTGGGCGCGACCAGCGGCCTGCCGATCGGGCTCGAGCTCGACGGCCCGGCGGGCAGCGACCGCCGCCTGCTGGCGCTGGGCCTGGCGATCGAGCCGCTGCTGGGACGGCTGCCGGCCGCGAAGTGATTCAATCGCGCGGCAGCACGCCCGCGAGCGCTGAGCGGCGCTCGATGCCGAGCTTGTCGAAGATGCGCCTCAGGTAGGTGCGCACCGTGGGCACGCCCACCGCCATGCGGCGCGCGATGTCCTTGTCGGTGAGGCCTTCGCGCACCGCGCGCGCCACCTGCTGCTCGCGCGCGCTGAGGCTGGCCCAGGGCGAGGCGGCGCTGTCCTGCGCCGCGACGCAAGGCGCCTGCGCGCGCTGCCGCGCCCGCAGCAGCGCGCCCGCGAACGCGGGCTCGATCAGGTCGAGCATCAGCGTCTCGCGTGCGCCGAAGTCGCCGCGCTCCTTGCGGCGCCAGATGCGCAGGTCGCCGAGCGCGCGCTCGCCGTCGAAGGTGTGAAGGTTCAGACCCCAGTGCAGGCCGTCGCGCGCGAGGAAGTCGTTGAAGAAGGGCGTGCGCATCAGTTCGCGCTGCGGCATCACCTCGGTCACGCGCGTGGCGCGGCGGCGCGACTGCAGCACGAAGGTGATCGGGTCGTGGTGCTGGTGCCACTGCGCATAGGTGTCGAGGTTGGCCGGCGCCATGTTGATCGCCACGCGCGAGCCGAAGCCGCCGCGCTCGGCGTCCCAGACGAAGGACGCGAACTGGTCGGCCCGCAGCAGGCCGAGCAGCGCATGGCCGAGGCGCTCGCGGATCTCGCGCTCGCCGCACTCGTCGCGCGCGAGCAGCGTGAACACGCCGCGCAGGGCCTGCTGTTCGGAAGCGCTCAGGTACATGGCCGTTGTTCCTCGATGGTGTGCGTTGTCTTCTCGTGGTCCACCCCGGTCTCCGGGGCGCCACGTTAGCGGGTAGCAAGCGGCACGCCAAGGGTGGATGCCCGCGGCCCCAGGGCTTGCCCTCTGGGGGCCCGGCCCGCACGGTGTTCCAATAGGGGCCTCCATGCCCAGCGTTCCCGATCCCTCCACCGCACCCTGCCCCTGCGGCCGTACCGACCGCCGCGACAAGCCCATCGCCTACGCGATGTGCTGCGGCCGCTACCTCGACGACTTCGAGCACACCCCCGCGCCCGATGCCGAATCGCTGATGCGTTCGCGCTATACGGCCTTCGTGCGCGAGCGTGCCGAGTACCTTCTCGGCACCTGGCACGCGAGCACGCGGCCGGCCTCGCTCGACTTCGAGCCGGACGTGCGCTGGCTCGGGCTCGACGTGCGCGGCCGCTCGATGAGCGATGCCGACCATGCCGAGGTCGAGTTCGTCGCGCGCCAGCGCGGCGCCTCGGGCACGGCCTCGCGGCTGCACGAGCGCAGCCGCTTCGTGCGCGAGTCCGACGACGCGGGCCTGTCGCGCTGGTATTACGTCGACGGCGACCTGCAAGCCCGGGCCTGAGCCTCGGCATTGACGCGGGCGGTTGACGGCGCGCCCCGGCGCTCGCACAATCAGCCCCGCTCCGGGGTGCACGCATGTGGCGTGCTGAGATGGCAAAGCTGCCGACCCGCGAACTTGATCCGGGTCATACCGGCGTAAGAAGAGCTGCACTCCCTGGCTTCGGTCCGTCGTCCCTCCCCACCCGGGATGGCGCCCACAGCCCACCGAGCGATTGCGGAGCACCCTTTCCATCCACAAGGAGTGCCCCGCATGAATGCCCCCGACAAGTTCACCTCCCTGCTCTCGCTCACGCGCGAGCCCTTCCCCGCGTCGCACAAGTGCGTCATCCCCGGCAGCCGGCCCGACCTGTTCGTGCCGGTGCGCGACGTGAAGCTCACCAACGGCGAGACCGTGTCGCTCTACGACACCTCGGGCCCCTACACCGACCCGAAGGTCGAGATCGACGTGCGCCGCGGCCTGCCCGACGTGCGCGGTGCCTGGGTCGTGGAGCGCGGAGACACCGAGAGCTACGAGGGGCGCACGCACCATGCGCTCGATGACGGCGCGAAGAACGAGGACCGCGATGCCCAGCGCCTGGCCGAGCTGCGCGCCGGCGCCTCGGCGCTGCAGCGCACGCCGCGCCGCGCGAAGTCGGGCGCCAACGTCACGCAGATGCACTACGCGCGCCGCGGCATCGTCACGCCCGAGATGGAGTACGTGGCGCTGCGCGAGAACGGCAAGCGCGAGTGGATGGCCGAGTACCTCGCCAACGAGGAGCGCGCGAAGCGCGTGGCCGGCAACCCCATGGGCGCGAGCATCCCGCGCATCATCACGCCCGAGTTCGTGCGCGACGAGGTGGCGCGCGGCCGCGCGATCATCCCCGCCAACATCAACCACCCCGAGGTGGAGCCGATGGCGATCGGGCGCAACTTCAAGGTGAAGATCAACGCCAACATCGGCAACTCGGCCGTCACCTCGAGCATCGAGGAAGAGGTGGAGAAGCTGGTGTGGGCGATCCGCTGGGGCGCCGACAACGTGATGGACCTGTCGACCGGCAAGAACATCCACACCACGCGCGACTGGATCGTGCGCAACAGCCCGGTGCCCATCGGCACCGTGCCGATCTACCAGGCGCTCGAGAAGGTGGGCGGCGTGGCCGAGGACCTGACCTGGGAGATCTACCGCGACACGCTGATCGAGCAGGCCGAGCAGGGCGTCGACTACTTCACCATCCACGCCGGGCTGCGGCTGCCGTTCATCCACCTGACGGCCGACCGCATGACGGGCATCGTCTCGCGCGGCGGCTCGATCATGGCGAAGTGGTGTATCGCGCACCACAAGGAGAGCTTCCTCTACACGCACTTCGAGGACATTTGCGACATCATGAAGGCCTACGACGTGAGCTTCTCGCTCGGCGACGGCCTGCGCCCCGGCAGCGGCGCCGATGCCAACGACGAGGCGCAGTTCGCCGAGCTGCGCACCCTCGGCGAGCTCACGCAGATCGCCTGGAAGCACGACGTGCAAACCATGATCGAAGGCCCGGGCCACGTGCCGATGCACATGATCCAGTCGAACATGGACGAGCAGCTCAAGCACTGCCACGAGGCGCCGTTCTACACGCTGGGCCCGCTGACGATCGACATCGCGCCGGGCTACGACCACATCGCGAGCGCGATCGGCGCGGCGATGATCGGCTGGGCCGGCACGGCGATGCTGTGCTACGTGACGCCGAAGGAGCACCTGGGGCTGCCCGACCGCGACGACGTGAAGCAGGGGATCATTGCCTACAAGATCGCGGCGCATGCGGCGGACGTGGCGAAGGGGCACCCGGGGGCGCGCTCGCGCGACGATGCGCTGAGCAAGGCGCGCTTCGAGTTCCGCTGGCAGGACCAGTTCAACCTGGGGCTCGATCCGGATACGGCGCGCGAATTCCACGACGAGACGCTGCCGAAGGATTCGAGCAAGGTGGCGCACTTCTGTTCGATGTGCGGGCCGAAGTTCTGCTCGATGAAGATCACGCAGGAGGTGCGGGAGTACGCTGCGGCGAAGGGGGTGGCGGAGGCGCTGGCTGTGGAGACGGGGATGGAGGAGAAGTCGAAGGAGTTCGTGGCGGGTGGGGGGGAGATGTACATCCCTATTCGGGCGGTCTGAGGGGTTCTGCCTTTTTGCTTCTTGCTTCGGTCGTTGGCCGGGACTCGCCCCGGCGGGCGACTCACTTTTCTTGTCTCGCCAAGAAAAGTAAGCAAAAGAAGGCGACCCCACTGTCTGCGTCCCTCCGCTTCGCTGCGGGCAACCTGCGGTGCTCGCGTTTCGCGGGGTCTCGCAGAACTCGCTTCGCTCAAACAGCTGCGAGCCCTTATCCGCGAAACGCTGCGCTCCTCGGCGCAGCCAGAGGGGGGTGGGTCGGGCCATCGCTTCGCTCGGCCATTCGGTGGTGGCCGGGCCTTCGCTTTGCTCGGCCGGTACCATCTCCCCATGTCTTCTTTTCCTTTCGCCGCGGTCCTTTTCGACTGCGACGGTGTCCTCGTCGACTCCGAACCCATCACCAACCGCGTGCTTGCCGAGATGCTCGGCGAACTGGGCTGGCCTCTCACCACCGACGAATCGATGCGCATCTTCACCGGCAAGGCGGTCAAGGACGAAGCCGATCTGATCGAGTCGAAGACGGGGTTTCGCATCACGCCCGAATGGCTCCACGGCTTTCGCGAGCGCCGCAACGAGGCGCTGGAGCGGGACCTGACGGCGATTCCGAATGCGCCCGCCGCGGTGCGCGCGCTGTTCGAGCGGCTCGACGGACGCATCGCCTGCGCCTCGGGGGCGGATCGCTTCAAGGTCGAGCTGCAGCTCGAGAAGGTCGGCATCCTCGACTGCTTCGCGGGACGGGTCTTCAGCGGGCACGAGATGCCGCGCTCGAAGCCGGCGCCCGACGTGTACCTCGCGGCGGCGGCGGCGCTGGGCGTGGATCCGAAGCGCTGCGCGGTGGTCGAGGACACGGTCACGGGCGCGATGGCGGGCGTGGCGGCGGGTGCGACGGTGTTCGGCTACAGCACGGGCGAGTCGGGCCACAGCGGGCCCGCGGCGCTGCGCAGCGTCGGCGCGGTGCAGGTGTTCAGCGACATGGCCGAACTGCCGGCCCTGCTCGCGGCGCACCGGCCCATCGGCTGAAGCGAACACCCACCGGCGGCAGGGCTGCCGGCTTTCTGTTCGAATCGAATCACGCCCGGCCGCCGGCGGCGCCGGCCCACCCTCCAATGCCCACCAGGAGCCCCCGCGCATGACCTCCGAGTACAAGACCGAACAGCCCGACCGCAGCGAGATCGACGCCCTGCAAGGCCCCGCGGTGGTCGAGTTCGGCACCAACTGGTGCGGCATCTGCAAGGCCGCGCAGCCGAACATCGCCGAGGCCTTCTCGCAGCATGCGGGCCTGCGCCACATCAAGGTCGAGGACGGCAGCGGGCGTCCGCTGGGCCGCTCGTTCGGCGTGAAGCTGTGGCCCACGCTGGTGTTCATGCGCGACGGCCGCGAGGTCGCAAAGCTGGTGCGGCCCACCGACAGCGCCTCGATCGCCGAGGCGCTCGCGAAGATCGCCCAGCCGGCCTGAGGCGTCTTCCCGTGGCATCGCGCGCGGGTTAATCCCGAGCGCCAGGCATTCCGCGCCGCGCCGCCGGCCGCCACAATCCCGGCATGCAGCCGACGCCGCCGCAATCCACCTGGCAGGTCTCCGATGCCGCCCTCGGCCGGCCGTCGTCGGCCGTGCTCGACCTGCGCACGGTCTCGCTGCTGCTCGATGCGCCGCGCGACGCGGCACCGGCGCGCGCGATGCTGCATTTCCTCAATGCGCTGCTGCCGGTGGAGTTCATCTCGCTGGTGTCGCACGGCGACGAGGCACCGGCGCAGATCGAAGGGCACGCGTTCCACGCGGCCACGCCCAACGTCACGCGCGACTGCTTCGCGCAGTACCGGCGCCACTTCTACCGTTTCGACGACGCCACGCGCATCGCGCGGCAGATGCGCGTGCAGACCCGCGAGTCGGCCGCGATGACGGTGCTGCACATGCGCTCGCCCGACATCCCCGATGCCGGCTGGCGCCAGCAGATCTACGAGCGCGAGCACCTCTCGGAGCGACTGGCGCTGCTCTACATGCCGGCGCCGCGCACCGCGTTCTCGATCAACCTCTACCGCAGCGAGGCCATGGGCCGCTTCGCGCCGCAGGAGATCGAGCGCGTGCTCGCGGTGTCGCCGCTGCTGCGGCAGGTGCACCGCAACCTGGTGGGCGCGGGCGGGGTCGGGCCCGACATGGACACCCGCATCGCGCTGGCCCGCGCGCGCATCGCGGCGCTGGCGGGCGCGCTGAGCGCGCGCGAGCTCGACGTGGCGGCGCGCATCGCCTGCGGGCTCACGGCCGACGGCATCGCGGCCGACCTCGATATCGCGCCCTCGAGCGTGGTCACGCTGCGCAAGCGCGCCTACCTCAAGCTCGGCATCCACGACCGCGCCGCGCTGGTGCGGCTCGCGGCCTGACCCTCCGTCGCTGACTATCGTCGTCGCCGTCCCCTTCGCGGGGGACGCGCCGCCCGGTCGTTCGCCCCACGATCGCGGCAGCGGCGGGCACACGATCTCGTCGCACACGATGGAGACGAGAACGCGCATGTTCATCCGCAACTGCTGGTACGTGGTCGCCTGGGACCACGAGATTCCCGCCGAGGGCCTGTTCAACCGCACCGTCATCGGCGAGCCGCTGCTGCTGTACCGCACCGCGCAGGGCGAGGTGGTGGCGCTCGAAGACCGCTGCTGCCATCGCCATGCGCCGCTGTCCAAGGGCCGGCGCGAGGGCGACTGCGTGCGCTGCGGCTACCACGGGCTCAAGTTCGATGCGCGCGGCACCTGCGTCGAGGTGCCGGGCATGGCGACGGTGCCGCCGCGCGCGCGGGTGCGCAGCTATCCGGTGGCGGTGCGCAACCGCTGGGTGTTCGTGTGGATGGGCGAGGCCGAGCGCGCCGACACGGCGCTGCTGCCCGACAACTTCTCGTGCGACCACCCCGAGTGGCGCCACATCCCGGGCTACCTGCACTACGACACGCCCTACCTGCTGATCTGCGACAACCTGCTGGACTTCTCGCACCTGAGCTACGTGCACGAGAAGACGCTCGGCGGCTCGACCGCGATCGCGCAGGCGCGGCCCGAGATCGAGAAGATCGAGCGCGGCCTGCGCGTGACGCGCCGCGTGGCGAACGTGCCGCCGCCCGCGCACTGGGCCGGCGCGCGGCCCTTCGCGCCCGATGCGCGCTTCGACCGCTGGTTCGTCTACGACTTCGTGCTGCCGGGCACGCTGCTGATGCAGTCGGGCGGCCGGCCGGTGGAGGACGCCGAGGGCGACATGCGCCATGCCGTCGAGCTGCACAGCTGCCAGACCCTGACGCCCGAGACCGAGACCAGCACCCACTACTTCTTCCAGCAGGCGCACCGGCCCTCGCTGGGCGGCGAGCAGCTCACGCGCACGCTCTACGACAGCCTGATCGTGGCCTTCAACGAGGACCGCGACATGATCACCGCGCAGGCCCGCAACATCGAGCACGCGCCCCTGCTGCCGATGCTGCCGCTGGCCATGGATTCGGCACTGGTGCAGTTCCGCCGGCTGGTGGCGCAGGCGCTCGAGGACGAGCGGCGGAACGAGGTGCCCTCGCAGCCCGAGCGCGCCGCGAGCTGCTGACGCGCTGCGCACCGGACCCCACAAGAACCCAACGAGGAGACAAGACCCATGCTCAAGCTGCTTTCGATCGCCTGCGCCGCGCTGGCCTTCGCCGTTCCCGCCGCCGCCCAGGAGGCCTACCCGTCGCGGCCGATCCGCATCGTCGTGCCCTATCCGGCCGGCGGCGCCACCGACTACGTGGCGCGCACCGTCGGCGAACGCCTGTCGAAGGCGCTGGGCCAGCCGGTGGTGATCGACAACAAGGCGGGCGCGGCCGGTGCCATCGGCGCCGCCGAGGTGGCGCGCGCCAAGGCCGATGGCTACACGCTGCTGATGACGATCACCGACTCGCAGATCAACAACACCGCGCTCTACCGCACGCTGGCCTACGACCCGCGCAAGGACTTCGCGCCGATCACGCAGATCGTGCGCAGCCCGGCGCTGATCTCGACCCATCCAGGCTCGGGCCTGCGCAGCCTCGCCGACCTCAAGGCCAAGGCCGGCTCCGGCGGCGCCAAGCTCAGCTATGCCTCGTGGGGCATCGGCGGCCTCGGCCACCTGGCCGGCGAGAGCCTCAACCGAAGCCTGGGCGGCGGCATGGTGCACGTGCCGCAGCGCGGCGAGGGGCTGGTGGTCACCGACCTGCTGTCGGGCACGGTCGACATCGGCCTGTCGTCGGTGGCGAGCGCGATGCAGCATGTGCCGGGCGGCAAGATCGTGCCGCTGGCCGTGCTCGGGCGGCAGCGCTCGAGCACCTTGCCGCAGGTGCCGACGATGCACGAGCTGGGCTTCGACGATCCGCTGTACGACAGCAACGTCTGGATCGGCCTGCTGGCGCCCGCGGCCACGCCGAAGCCCATCGTGGAGCGGCTCGCGAAGGAGGTGCGCGAGGTGGTGGGCGCGCCCGAGGTCGGCCAGCAGTTCGTGGCCCGCGGCTTCGAGATCATGAACAGCACGCCCGAGCAGTTCGCGAGCGCCTACCGCGCCGAGTTGGACGTCATCACGCGGCGCATGCGCGAACTCAGCATCGAGGCGCAGTGAGCGCCGCGGTTCAGCGCTTGCCGGAGCGGCGCGCGGCCTGCGCCTTGTGGCGCCGCTCGGCCAGCGCGATCGGGATCAGCGCCCAGGCCTTGGCGCCGTCGAGCGGCGCCACCGGCACCAGGTTGAGCAGCGCGAACACGAGGTTGAAGTAGCCGAGGAAGGCGATCACCGGGCCGAGCCCGCGCACGCTCGCCAGCGGCGTGGTGGCGGCCAGCGCGATCAGCGGCAGCGCCACCGCGAGCTGCGCGGCAACACCGCCCCAGGCGACGATGGCCTCGTCCTTGTGGCTGTAGGGCTCCTCGTAGTCGCACACGCCATGGATCACGCCGAGGTAGATCGCGAACGGCCGGTAGCCCATGCGGCGGGCGAAGCCCGCGTGGCCGGCCTCGTGCAGGAAGATGATGCCGAAGTACGAGACGATGGTGAGGACCGCGAGCAGCGGCGTGCGGATGCACAGCAGGAACAGGCCCAGGCCGAGCAGAAGGGCGGACCAGTGGATGTAGACCCGGGCGCCGAAGACCCGGAGCCTGCGAATCCGCGTGTAGCCGTTCATGGAGGGAGGTCCCGGGTGCGTGACGGTCCGGGCGCGGGCGTGGCCGCCTGCTGGCGGAAGTCCCTGGGCGCGAGTCCCGTCCATTGCAGGAAGGCGCGCGAAAAGCTCTTCTCGTTGCGAAAGCCCGCCGCCAGCGCGACCTGCTTGATCGGCCGGTGGGTGCGCCGCAGCAGGTCGACCGCGAGCTCGTGGCGCACCTCGTTCTTGAGCGCCTGCAGCGAGCTGCCTTCCTCCTGCAGCTGGCGGTGCAGGGTGCGGCTCGACACGTTGAGCAGCGTGGCCAGCGCCTCGGCGGTGGTGGTCTCGGCGGCGCGCGAGCGCAGCAGCTCGCGCACGCGCTGGCCCAGCAGCCGGTCGCGCCGGTACTGCAGGATCGTGAGCGGCAGCGCGCGCTTGAGCATGGTGCGCAGCGCGCGCTCGTCGCGCTGCAGCGGCAGCGCGAGGTAGCGCTCGTCGAAGGCGATGCTCGCGCGCGCCGCGTCGAAGCGCACCTCGGGCGTGAACATCGCCGCGTAGGCGTCGCGGTGCGCCGGCGCGGGAAAGGGAAAGCCGGCCTGCCGCAGCGAGATGCGCGAGTCGATGGCCCAGCACATGTAGCCGTGCATGAAGCGCAGGCTGGTCACGAGGCAGAACTCGCGGAAGGCCGGGTCGAGCGGGCGGTTCTCGGTGATGCGCAGCGTGGCCACGCCGCCCGTCACCTCGAGCGCGAGGCCGATGTCCTCGGTCAGCAGCCGGTGGTGGCGGCACCAGCGCTTGATCGCCACGCCGAGGTCGGGCGAGGTCAGCGAGGCGCGGCACAGCATGCCGTAGCTGCCCCAGGGCAGGCGGCGCGAGAACCAGCCCAGCGCCTCGTCGTCGAGCTCCTGCATCGCATGGCCCGACAGCGCCTCGAACTGCGCCGCCGTCACGCGCGCGCCGGGCCGCGCGAGCTCGCGCGGCGTGATCTGTGCCGCCTTCAGCGCCTCGGACGGGTCCTGGCAGTAGCGCTCGTAGCCCTTGACGATGGCTCGCACGAAGGCCATCGGCGTGACCGCGCGGGCGGGGCGGAGGAAGGAGGGGGAGGACATGGCGAGGCGGTGCCGGCGTGGCGCAAATTGCAACCATTGTGGCGCCAATTGCGGCGCCGCGAGGCGTAAGCTGGCGCCTTTCCAGCGCGTCGTGGCGCGGGCAGCCCCACGCGCCGGCCCCCTTCAGAGGAGACAACACCCATGCACGATCCCGGCCTGAACTTCGACCTGGGCGAGACCATCGACTCGCTGCGCAGCGCGATCCAGGACTTCGCCGCGAATGAAATCGCGCCCCGCGCCGCGGACATCGACCGCGAGAACCTGTTCCCGCACGACCTCTGGAAGAAGCTCGGCGACCTCGGCCTGCACGGCATGACCGTGAAGGAGGAGTACGGCGGCACCGAGCTCGGCTACCTCGCGCACATCGTGGCGATGGAAGAGGTGTCGCGCGCCTCGGCCTCGGTCGGCCTGTCGTACGGCGCGCACTCGAACCTGTGCGTGAACCAGATCCACCGCAACGGCAGCGAGGCACAGAAGAAGAAGTACCTGCCCAAGCTGGTGAGCGGCGAGCACGTGGGCGCGCTGGCCATGAGCGAGCCCAATGCCGGCTCCGACGTGGTGAGCATGAAGCTCAAGGCCGAGAAGAAGGACGGCTACTACGTGCTCAACGGCGGCAAGATGTGGATCACCAACGGCGGCGACGCCGACACGCTGGTGATCTACGGCAAGACCGAGCCCGAGATGGGCGCGCGCGGCATGACCGCCTTCATCGTCGAGAAGGGCTTCAAGGGCTTCTCGGCCGGCACCAAGCTCGACAAGCTCGGCATGCGCGGCTCCAACACCTTCCCGCTGTTCTTCGACAACTGCGAGGTGCCCGAGGAGAACGTGCTCGGCGGCGAGGGCCAGGGCGCGAAGGTGCTGATGAGCGGCCTCGACTACGAGCGCGCCGTGCTCTCTGGCGGCCCGCTGGGCATCATGGCGGCCTGCATGGATGCGGTGCTGCCCTTCATCCACGAGCGCAAGCAGTTCGGCCAGAGCATCGGCGAGTTCCAGCTCATGCAGGGCAAGATCGCCGACATGTACTCGACCTGGCAGGCCACGCGCGCCTACGTGTACGCCGTGGGCAAGGCCTGCGACCGCAACGACCATGCGCGCACCTTCCGCAAGGACGCGGCCGGCGCGATTCTCTACTCGGCCGAGAAGGCGACCTGGATGGCCGGCGAGGCGATCCAGGCGCTCGGCGGCGTGGGCTACACCAAGGAATTCCCGGTCGAGCGGCTGTGGCGCGATGCCAAGCTCTACGAGATCGGCGCCGGCACCAGCGAGATCCGGCGCATGCTGATCGGGCGCGAGCTGTTCGCAGAGACCGCTTAGTTCGGTTTTTCTCCCTCCCCCAGAGGAGAAGAGGCAAGGCAAGGAGACAAGGACATCAACATGACTGCAGCACTGACCGAGAGCTACGGCAAGGGCGCCACCGACGTCCCCCTCATCGAACAGACCATCGGCGACTTCTTCGACGCCATGGTCGAGCGGCAACCCGATCGCGAGGCGCTCGTGAGCCGCCACGAAGGCCTGCGCTTCAGCTACCGCGAACTGCAGGCCGAGTCGGACCGGCTCGCCAGCGCGCTGCTGAAGCTGGGGCTCGCGCCGGGCGACCGCGTGGGCATCTGGTCGCACAACAACGCGCCATGGGTGCTGATGCAGATCGCCACCGCCAAGGTCGGCCTGATCCTCGTCAACATCAATCCCGCCTACCGCACCGCCGAGCTCGAATACGCGCTCAACAAGGTCGGCTGCAAGGCGCTGGTGACGATGGCGCAATTCAAGACCAGCGACTACCTCGGCATGCTGCAGGAGCTCGGCCCGAAGCGGCTGCCGCAACTGGCCCACACCTTCTGGATCGACAAGGCTGGCGAGGGCGCCGAGGTGCCCGGAATGCGGCGCTTCTCGGCGCTGCTGGCCAGCGGCGACGCGGCCGACCCGAAGGTGGCCGCGGTGCAGAAGACGCTGAAGGCCACCGACCCGATCAACATCCAGTTCACCAGCGGCACCACGGGCTTCCCCAAGGGCGCGACGCTGACGCACCGCAACATCCTCAACAACGGCTTCTTCATCGGCGAGTGCATGAAGCTCGGGCCGGACGACAGGCTGTGCATCCCGGTGCCGCTGTACCACTGCTTCGGCATGGTGCTCGGCAACCTGGCCTGCCTCACGCACGGCTCGGCCATCGTCTATCCGAACGACGGCTTCGATCCGCTGACCGTGCTCGAGACGGTGCAGGCCGAGAAGTGCACCGGCCTGCATGGCGTGCCCACGATGTTCATCGCCGAGCTCGACCATCCGCGCTTCAAGGAGTTCGACCTCTCGACCCTGCGCACCGGCATCATGGCCGGCTCGCCGTGCCCGATCGAGGTGATGAAGCGCGTGGTCAGCGAGATGCACCTCGAGCAGATCACCATCGCCTACGGCATGACCGAGACCAGCCCGGTGAGCTGCCAGAGCAGCACCGACACGCCGCTCGACCGCCGCGTGTCGACCGTGGGCACGGTGCAGCCGCACCTCGAGGTGAAGATCGTCGACCCCGAGACCGGCGAGACCATGCCGCCGGGCCAGTCGGGCGAGCTCTGCACGCGCGGCTATTCGGTGATGCACGGCTACTGGGACGACGAACCCAAGACGCGCGAGGCCATCGATGCCGAGCACTGGATGCATACCGGCGACCTCGCGACCATGGACGCCGAGGGCTACGTCAACATCGTGGGCCGCATCAAGGACATGGTGATCCGCGGCGGCGAGAACATCTATCCGCGCGAGATCGAGGAGTTCCTCTACCGCCATCCCAAGGTGCAGGACGTGCAGGTGGTGGGCCTGCCCGACCGCAAGTACGGCGAGGAGCTCTGCGCCTGGATCATCGCCAAGCCCGGCCAGAGCGTCACCGAGGAAGAGGTGCGCGAGTTCTGCAAGGGCCAGATCGCGCACTACAAGGTGCCGAAGTACATCCGCTTCGTGCCGGCCTTCCCGATGACCGTGACCGGCAAGATCCAGAAGTTCAAGATCCGCGACGAGATGAAGGCCGAGCTCGGCCTCGACGAAGCGCGGACTGCATGAATACGGGGTCCGGACGCAGAGGACGCGAAGGTTTCGCGAAGGACGCAAAAGGACAGCCAAATCTTTTGATTGAATTCTTTCGCGCCTTTTGCGAAACCTTCGCGTCCTCTGCGTCCTGCCCCCGAATTTGATTTCACCATGACCCAACTCGAAACCAAACTCAACGCCCGCTCGGCCGACTTCCAGGCCAACGCCGCCGCCATGCGCGCGCTGGTCGACGACCTGCAGTCGCAGTTCGCCGCGGTTGCGCAAGGCGGCGGCGAGGCCGCGCGCGCCAAGCACACGGCGCGCGGCAAGCTGCTGCCGCGCGAGCGCGTGGCCGAGCTGCTCGATCCGGGCACGCCCTTCCTCGAGCTGTCGCCGCTGGCCGCGCACGGCATGTACAAGGGCGACGCGCCCGGCGCCGGCATCATCGCGGGCATCGGCCGGGTCAATGGCGTCGACTGCATGGTGGTGTGCAACGACGCCACCGTGAAGGGCGGCACCTACTACCCGATGACGGTGAAGAAGCACCTGCGCGCGCAGGAGATCGCCGAGCAGAACCGCCTGCCGTGCATCTACCTGGTCGACTCGGGCGGCGCCAACCTGCCGAACCAGGACGAGGTGTTCCCCGACCGCGAGCACTTCGGCCGCATCTTCTACAACCAGGCCAACATGAGCGCCCAGGGCATCGGCCAGATCGCCGTGGTCATGGGCTCGTGCACCGCGGGCGGTGCCTACGTGCCGGCGATGAGCGACGAATCGATCATCGTGAAGAACCAGGGCACCATCTTCCTGGGCGGCCCACCGCTGGTGAAGGCGGCCACCGGCGAGGTGGTGACGGCCGAGGACCTGGGCGGCGGCGACGTGCACACGCGGCTGTCGGGCGTGGCCGACCACCTGGCGCAGAACGACCTGCATGCGCTGGCGCTCGCGCGCTCGGCGGTGGCCAACCTGAACCTGTCCAGATCCGTTCGCACTGAGCTTGTCGAAGTGCCGGGACAGGCTTCGACAAGCTCAGCCCGAACGCGTGGAGTGCGCGAGCCCGCGTTCCCGCGCGAGGAGCTCTACGGCGTGATCCCCACCGACACGCGCAAGCCCTTCGACGTGCGCGAGATCATCGCGCGCGTGGTCGACGGCAGCGAGTTCCACGAGTTCAAGGCCCGCTTCGGCGCCACCCTGGTCTGCGGCTTCGCCGAGATCGAGGGCATGCCGGTGGGCATCGTCGCCAACAACGGCATCCTGTTCTCCGAATCGGCGCATAAGGGCGCGCACTTCATCGAGCTGTGCTGCCAGCGCAAGACGCCGCTGGTGTTCCTGCAGAACATCACCGGCTTCATGGTGGGCCGCAAGTACGAGAACGAGGGGATCGCGCGCCATGGCGCCAAGATGGTGACGGCCGTGGCCACCGCCAACGTGCCGAAGTTCACCATCATCATCGGCGGCAGCTTCGGCGCCGGCAACTACGGCATGTGCGGCCGGGCCTACAGCCCGCGCTTCCTCTGGATGTGGCCCAACGCGCGCATCAGCGTGATGGGCGGCGAGCAGGCCGCGAGCGTGCTCGCGACCGTGCGGCGCGACGGCATCGAGGCCAAGGGCGGCCAGTGGAGCGCCGACGAGGAAGAGGCCTTCAAGGCGCCGATCCGCCAGCAGTACGAGGACCAGGGCCACCCCTACTACGCCACCGCACGGCTGTGGGACGACGGCATCATCGATCCGGCCGACACGCGCCGCGTGCTCGCGCTGGGCTTGGCGGCCGCGCGCAACGCGCCGATCCCCGAGCCGAAGTTCGGCATCTTCCGCATGTGAGGAGGAACGCGGCATGAGCGACTTCACTAAGCTGAGCCTCGCGATCGACGGCGCCGTCGCGCGCATCTGGCTCGACCAGCCCGAGGCCCGCAACGCCTTCGACGACGTGGTCATCGCCGAGCTGACGCGGGCCTTCACCGAGGCCGGCGCGGCGGCGCAGGTCAAGGCCATCGTGCTGGGCGCCGACGGCCCGGCGTTTTGCGCCGGCGCCAACCTCAACTGGATGCGCCGCATGGCCGACTACAGCCGCGACGAGAACATCGCCGACGCCGGCAAGCTCGCCGCCATGCTGCGCACCATCGCCGAGTGCCCGAAGCCGACCATCGCGCGCGTGCAGGGCGACGTCTACGCGGGCGGCATGGGGCTGGTCGCGGCCTGCGACATGGCCGTGAGCGTGGACAGCGCCTGGTACTGCCTGAGCGAGGTCAGGATCGGCCTGGTGCCCGCCACCATCAGCCCCTACGTGCTGCGCGCCATGGGCACGCGCGCCTCGCAGCGCTACTTCCTCACGGCCGAGCGCTTCGGCGCCGTCGAGGCGTACCGCATCGGCTTCGTGCACGAGGTGGTCGGGGCCGATGCGCTCGATGCCAAGGTCGACGAGCTGCTCAAGGCGCTGACCGGCGCGAGCCCGGCCGCCGTGCGCGCCTGCAAGCAGCTGGTGGCCGACGTGGCGGGCCGCGAGATCGACGACGCGCTGATCGCGAAGACGGTCGAAGGCATCGCCGACATCCGCGCCAGCGACGAGGGCCGCGAGGGCGTGCAGGCCTTCCTGCAGAAGCGCAAGCCGTCCTGGCTTGCGGGCGCGTCGTCCTGACCGGCCCCTTCATCCCATGACCGCGCTCGACATGCCCCAACTGCTCGCCCTGGCCGCCGCCATCGGCTGGGCCAGCGGCGTGCGGCTGTACCTGGTGGTGCTGCTCACGGGCCTGGTCGGCTACCTCGGCTGGGTGCCGCTGCCGGGCGGGCTGCAGCTGCTCGCGCATCCGGTGGTGATCGCGGCCAGCGGCTTCATGGTGTTCGTCGAGTTCTTCGCCGACAAGATCCCGGGGCTCGATTCGCTCTGGGACGTGGTCCACACCGCGATCCGCATTCCGGCCGGCGCGGCGCTCGCGGCCAGCGTGTTCGGTGTCGACCACGGCGCGATGGCGCTGGTGGCGGCGCTGCTCGGCGGCGGCTTCGCGGCCACCGCGCATGCGGCCAAGGCCACCACGCGCGCGGCCATCAACACCTCGCCCGAGCCGTTCTCGAACGTGGGTGCCTCGCTGGTGGAGGACACCATGGTGCCCGCGGGCCTGTGGCTGGCCGTGGCGCATCCCTTCGTCTTCCTCGTGCTGTTCGTGCTCGTGCTGGTCGCGAGCGTGTGGCTGACCCGCAAGAGCTGGCGCTTCCTCAAGGCGCTGTTCTCCCGCGTCGCCCGCATCTTCAGCGGCCGGCCCGATCCGGGTGTCGTGCCCGCGTTTCAACTGAAAAAGAATCCTCCGGGAGACTCGTCCAATGTTTAAGAAGATCCTGATTGCGAACCGTGGCGAGATCGCCTGCCGCGTCGCTGCCACCGCGCGCCGCATGGCGATCCGCACGGTCGCCGTGTACTCCGATGCCGACGCGCATGCCAACCACGTGCGCGCCTGCGACGAGTCGGTGCACCTGGGCGGCAGCGCGCCGAAGGACAGCTACCTGCGCTGGGAGAAGATCCTCGAGGCCGCCAAGGCCACGGACGCCGAGGCGGTGCATCCGGGCTACGGCTTCCTCAGCGAGAACGAGGAGTTCGCGCAGGCCTGCGCCGATGCCGGCCTGGTCTTCATCGGCCCGCCGCCCTCGGCGATCAAGGCCATGGGCCTGAAGGCCGAGTCGAAGCAACTGATGGAGAAGGCCGGCGTGCCGCTGGTCCCCGGCTATCACGGCCACGACCAGGACCCGGCGCTGCTGCAGCGCGAGGCCGACCGCATCGGCTACCCGGTGCTGATCAAGGCCAGCGCGGGCGGCGGCGGCAAGGGCATGCGCGCGGTCGACAAGGCGGCCGACTTCGAGGCCGCGCTGGCCTCGTGCAAGCGCGAGGCCATCAACAGCTTCGGCGACGACGCGGTGCTGATCGAGAAGTACGTGCAGCGCCCGCGCCACATCGAGATCCAGGTCTTCGGCGACAGCCACGGCAACTACGTCTACCTGTTCGAGCGCGACTGCTCGGTGCAGCGGCGCCACCAGAAGGTGCTCGAGGAAGCACCCGCGCCCGGCATGACCGAGGCGATGCGCCAGCAGATGGGCGAGGCCGCGGTGGCCGCGGCGCGTGCCGTGGACTACGTGGGCGCGGGCACGGTGGAGTTCATCGTGGAGCAGCGCGACGGCGGCGAGATGAACTTCTTCTTCATGGAGATGAACACCCGCCTGCAGGTGGAGCATCCCGTGACCGAAGCCATCACCGGCCTCGACCTCGTCGAATGGCAGCTGCGCGTCGCCGCGGGCGGCACGCTGCCCGCGCAGCAGTCCGAGCTGCGCATCCACGGCCATGCGATCGAGGCGCGCATCTGCGCCGAGAACCCCGACAACAACTTCCTGCCCGCCACTGGCACCCTGCGCATCTACCGCAAGCCGCAGGCCACGGCCTTCCAGCGCAGCCGCGTGCGCATCGACGACGGCGTGCGCGAGGGCGGCGAGATCTCGCCCTTCTACGACTCGATGATCGCCAAGCTGATCGTGCACGGCGCCACGCGCGACGAGGCGCTCGCGCGGCTCGACGCGGCACTGGCGCAGACCCACATCGTGGGCGTGGCGACCAACGTGCAGTTCCTGCGCGGCGTGCTGGCCACCGAGTCGTTCTCGAAGGCCAACCTCGACACCGCGCTGATCGAGCGCGAGCGCGCCGTGCTGTTCGACCGCGAGACCCTGGGCCTGCCGCTGGCGGCGGCCGCGGCCGTGGCGCGCACCGCGCTCGCCGCGGCGCCGGCCGGCAGCATCGATCCCTTCGCGCGCCGCGACGGCTGGCGCGCGCTCGGCGAATACACGCGCCGCTTCGACTTCGAATTCCGCGGCGCCGAGCAGAGCGCGCTGCTGACCTACAAGCGCGACGGCAGCCTGTGGCTCGAGGCCGGCGGCGTGGCCGGTCCGCTGGTCGTCGGCCGCCTGCCCGCGGGCGAGATCGAGCTCGAGTTCGCGGGCCAGCGCCAGACGCTCGACGTCTACCTCGACGATGCCACCGCGCACGTGTTCGCCGCGGGCGGCGCGACCCGCATCACCGCCATCGACCGTCTCGCCCATGCGGGCGACACGCAGGCCGAGGGCGGCCGCCTCACGGCGCCGATGCCGGGCAAGGTCGTGTCCTTCGCGGTCAAGGCCGGCGACAAGGTCAGCCGCGGCCAGCCGCTGGCGGTGATGGAGGCGATGAAGATGGAGCACACCATCGCCGCGCCGGCCGACGGCACGGTCGAGGAGCTGCTGTTCGCGCCGGGCGAGCAGGTGGCCGAGGGCGACGAGTTGCTGCGCATGGCCGCAGCGGCCTGAATGAGCGGCCCCGGTCCACGGGGCTTGCAAGCTGTTACCAGATGGCGGCGCCGCTTTAACCCCGGCGCCGCCGACAGGCCGTATCACCGCGATGCCCACTTCCCTTGAAGGATTCTTCATGACGCATCGCCCGCCGCAGCTCTCTTCGTTCTCCCCCTTCCAGCGCCTCGGCGCCCGCCCGCGCGTGCTGCTGCTCGCGCTGGCCGCGGCGCTGACGCTCGGCGCCTGCGAGCGGCGCGACGCGGCCGCGGAAGTCGATGCCGCCGCGGCCCGGCCTTCGGGCAACTACGCGGCCGGCGGCGCGATGGAGTCCAGGCGCATGGCCGAGTCCGCGCCGCCTGCGCCCGCGCCCGTCGCGATGTCGCTCGACCAGCAGGCCGGGAAGCAGGCGGGCGAGAGCGCGCCGCTGCAGCGCTACCTCGCGATCCGCCAGGACCTCAACGTCGAGGTCGCGCCCGACCAGCTCGCCGAATCCTGGGGCAAGGTGCGCGACCTCTGCGGCACCCTGCGCTGCGAGCTGCTGTCGTCCTCGCTGCTGCGCGAGACGCCGCAGCAGGCCGGCAATGCCACGCTCGAGATGCGCGTGGAGCCGGCCGACGTCGAGAAGCTGCTGGCCGGCCTCGCGGGCGTGGCGAAGGTGGTGGCGCACAACACCACCAGCGAGGACAAGACCGCCGAGGTGATCGACGTCGAGGCGCGCATCAAGAACCGCACCGAGTTCCGCGACAGCCTGCGCGTCATGCTGCGCGACACCACCACCAAGCGCACCATGGCCGACCTGCTGCAGATCCAGCGCACGCTGGCCGACACCCAGGCCGAGCTCGATGCCTCGGCGACGCAGCGCAAGGTGCTGCAGCAGCAGACCAGCAAGCAGCACATCCAGATCCAGTTCACCACCGTGCGCGCGCTGGTCGGCGGCGGCGAGAGCTACAACCCGATGACGCAGGCCCTGCGCAACGCGGGCCGCGTGCTGGCCGAGAGCGTGGGCAGCCTGATCACCTTCGTGGCGGCGGTGTTGCCGTGGCTGCTGTTGCTGGTGCCCGTGCTGTGGGGCGTGCGCCGGCTGTGGCTGCGCCGGCGCCAGGCCAGGGCCGCCTGAGGCGGCGGCACCGGCGCGAGGGAAGCGAGGGTGGGCGGGCGGCCGTTCAGCCGACCACCACTTCGCTGATCTGCATCACCGGCGCGATGTCGGTGTAGTTCCTCACATCGCCGAGGATCTCCTTGGCATGCGGGCCGAAGGCGCCCTGGAAGGCCTCGACGGAATCGCAGAACACGTGGCACATCCCGACGTAGGTGGGCTTGGCGCCGGGCGCGCCGCCGGCCAGGCCCTTGTCGATGGTGTAGGACTTGCAGGCGTCGCCCATGCGCGCCTTCAGCAGGGGCATGTGCTTGTCGCGGTAGTAATCGTGGTCGAAGCGGGCGCCTTCGGTGTAGGGGTACATCACACTGACTTTGATCATGGGTAGGGTCTCCGGATTGAACGATCGAGCATAGGAGATGGCGCATGGGCACACAAGGCGTGGGCTGTCGCCCCCGGCGCTCGTGCGGCGATCTCTTAGACGAACGGAGCGACAGACCGATGACACCCGAACTGCAGGCCCTGAAGGACAAGACCCTCGCGAGCATGGTCGACTACATGCGCAACGACGAGGAGGACGCGGACCACGATCCCGAATTCGACCCCGGCTACACGCAGGCCGAGGTCGACCGCTGCACCGAGATCGTCGACGAGTACCTCGCGACGCTGGCGGCGATCGACGAGGCCTCGGAGGCGAAGCGCGACGCCGCGATCCTCGCGGCCGTCGAGCGCGTGGTGCTGCAGCTCAACCGCCTCAACGAGGACAGCGAGGGCAGCCTGATCGAGACCGACCAGCGCGAGGACCTGTGCGAGCTGATCATCGCGGCCGCGGGCCATGCGGGCCTGGAGACCGAGGGCGAGGACATCACCGAGGAATGGCGCGAGTGGTGAGGAGGGCCGCCTCGGCGACCGCCGCCGCCGCTTGGGGCCTCTAAGATTCGCTCCATGCGAATCACCGTCTACCTCACCGACAACCGTCCCGACCCCTGGATCGAAGGCCTGAAGGCCGAACTGCCCGACGCAGAGATCGAAGCCTGGCGCCCCGGCGCGCCGCAGGCCGACCATGCGGTCGTGTGGGCGCCGCCGCAGCAGTTCATCGACGAGCAGCCCGCGCTGCGCGGCATCTTCAACATCGGCGCCGGCGTCGACGCGCTGCTCAAGCTCCGCATTCCAACCGGCACGCGCATCGTGCGGCTCGACGACGCGGGCATGTCGGTGCAGATGGCCGAATACGTGTGCCACACGCTGATTCGCCACTTCCGCGAGTTCGATGCTTACGAGGCCGATGCGCGCGAAGGCAAGTGGAGCTACCGCCGCCCGAAGGCGCGCAGCGACTTCCCGGTCGGCATCATGGGCCTGGGCGTGCTCGGCGAACGGGTCGCGAAGGCGGTCGCGCAGTTCGAGTTCCCGGTGCTGGGCTGGAGCCGCTCGCCCAAGCAGATCGAGGGCGTGCGCGTGTTCAGCGGCGAGGCGCAGTTCGACGAGTTCCTGTCGTCCACGCGCGTGCTGGTCAACCTGCTGCCGCTGACCGAGGCCACGCGCGGCATCCTCAACCGCGAGACGCTCGGCAAGCTGCGGCCCGAGGGCTACCTGATCAGCATCGCGCGCGGCGCGCACCTGGTCGAGGACGACCTCATTCCATTGATCGACGGCGGCCAGCTCGCGGGCGCCACGCTCGACGTGTTCCAGGTCGAGCCGCTGCCGGCCGACCATGCCTTCTGGCGCCATCCCAAGATCGTCGTGACGCCGCACGGCTCGGCGCGCACGCTGCGCGAGGAGTCGATCGCGCAGATCGCCGGCAAGATCCGCGCGATGGAGCAGGGGCTGCCGGTCGCAGGCGTGGTCGATCCGGTGCGCGGCTACTGAGCGCCGCTCAGTCGACGCGGATGTTCTTCGCCTTCACGATGCGGCTGTAGATCTCCGCGTCGCGCCGCAGCGCCGCCGTCATCTCGGCCTGCGTGAGGCCCAGCGGCTCGCTGTTGAGCTCGCGGATGCGCTTCGCGAGATCGGGGTCCCTGCTGGCCTCGATCATCACGGCGTTGAAGCGCTGCTGGATCGCGGCCGGCGTCGCGGCCGGCGCCCACAGGCCGTGCCACGAGGTCATCGTGAGGCCCGGCACCACCTCGGCGAGCGTGGGCACCTCGGGCATGGCCGGATGCCGGCTCGGGCCCGAATAGGCCAGCGCCTGCACGCGGCCGCTGCTGATCAGCGGATAGCCGGTGGCGATCGGCTCCATCACCGTGTCGACCTGGCCGCCGATCACGTCGGCCACCGGGCTCGCGCGGTAGGGCACGTGCAGCATGTCGGTGCCGGTCTCGTCCTTGAGCCATTCCACGATCAGGTGCGAGGGGCTGCCCGCGCCGTAGGAGGCATGCGAGATCGAGCCCGGCTTCGCTTTCGCGGCGGCCAGCAGTTCCTTGATCGACTTCGCGGGCAGCTTCGGGCTCGCGATCAGCACCAGCCCCTGCCGCATCGTGGTGGCGACCGGCACCAGGTCCTTCTGCGGATCGAAGGGCAGCTTGGCGTAGATGTAGGGATTGATCGTGAACGCGGTCGAGAGGTTGTAGAGGAAGGTGTAGCCGTCGGGCGGCGCCTTGGCCACGGTGTCGGACGCGAGGTTGCCGGCCGTGCCCGGCTTGTTGTCGATCACCACCGGCACGCCGAGCTGCTTGCCCATGTAGTCGCCGTAGAGCCGCGCGAAGATGTCCGGCGGCGTGCCGGGCGCGAAGCCCACCACGATGCGGATCGGCTTGTTGGGCCAGGCCGTGCCCTGGGCCAGGGCGAGACTGCAGGCCAGGGCCAGGAAGAGGCCGGCCAGCCATTGGAATCGGGTACGCATGTCTGTCTCCTGTCGCGGGAGGTCCCGCTTTTTTTTTCGAACCGATCAATCGACCTGCGCGCCCGAGCGCTGCACCGCCTCGCCCCACTTGGCGATCTCGGTGCGCGCGAAGGCGTCGAGCTGGTCGGCGTTCATCTCGGCCTGCTCGATGCCCTGCTGCGCGAGCTTCTCGCGCACCTCGGGCTGGGCCAGCACCTGGCGCGTGGCCTCGCGCAGCCGGTCGCGCTGCGCGGCGGGCATGCCGGCGGGCGCGTACAACATGAACCAGGCGACGAGGTCGAAGTCCTTCACGCCCTGCTCCATCAGCGTGGGCACCTCGGGCGCGGCGGCGCTGCGCTTCGCGCCCGAGGCGCCGATCGCGCGCAGCTTGCCCGCGCGCACCTGCGGCAGCACCGCGGCCGGGTGATAGAACATGAACTGCACGTTGCCGGCCATCAGCTCGGTCATGGCCTGCGCGCCGTCGCGGTAGGGCACGTGCATGAAGCTCTTGCCGAGCCGCACGTTGAGCAGCTCGCCGGCCAGGTGGCCCGAGGTGCCGTTGCCGGCCGAGGCGAAGTTCACGTTGCCGTTCGCGTTGCCCAGGTCGGCCACGCGCTTCCACGGCGAGCCGGCGGGCACCACCAGCAGCGTGGGCGTGGCGCCGATGAAGCCCAGCGGCACGAAGTCGCGCAGCGGCTGGTAGCTCAGCCGCTTGTAGAGCGAGGGGTTGATGGCGTGCGTGCCCACCGTGCCCAGCAACAGGGTCTGGCCGTCGGCGCCGGCGCGCGCGACCTGCTCGCTGCCGATGGCGCCGCCCGCGCCGGGCTTGTTCTCGACGATCGCGCCGGTGCCGAGCTGGCGGCCCAGCGCATCGGCCAGGATGCGGCCGACGATGTCGGTCGAGGTGCCGGCGCCGAAGGGCACGACGATCTTCAGCGGCCGCGCGGCGCCCGGCGCCTGCGCGAGCGCCGCGCCCGTGGCCAGCAGCGCGCCGGCCAGCAGCAGGCGGCGCTTCATGCGGCGCTCCCGAAACCGGCGGGCAGCTCGCCCTCGTACTGCAGCTCGCGCGTGGCCTGGTAGGACAGCGCGAAGCCGCTCGGCGACTCGGCCTCCTCGGCCAGGTGCGCGATCAGCCCCGCGGTGCGCGCGAGGATCGGCACGCCGCGCAGCGAGGCCACCGGGAAGCCCACGCCCAGCAGCACGGCCGGGATCGCGGCCGAGACGTTCATGCGCAGCTCGCGGCCCACGATGGCGGGAATGGCGCGCTCGAGCGCCTGCGCGATCTGCACGTAGCGCAGGTTGGCGCCGGCCTCGGTCGCGACCTCGATCAGCCGGTCCACGCGCGGATCGTTGGCCTTGTGCAGCGGATGGCCGTAGCCGGGGATGGCCTGGCGGCCTTCCTTCAACGCGCGAAGGGTGTCGGCCGCCACGTCGTCGAGCGCTTCGCCCGCGTCGACGCGCGCCGCCACGCCGGCGAACAGCCGGCCCGCGGTTTCGGAGGCGCCGAGGATCACCGAGCCGCAGCCCAGGATGCCCGCGGCCACCGCGCCCTGCAGCGCATCGGGCGCGGCCGCGAAGGTCATGCGGCTGGCCTGCACGCTGGGCACCAGGCCGTGCTCGGCGATCGCCACCAGCGTGGCGTCGAGCACCGCGCTGCAGGCCGCGTCGGGACGGCGGCCGGTGAGCAGCAGGAAGAAGTAGTCCGAGAACGAGACGCGGCCGATCAGGTCGCGGCAGAGGTCCTGGCCGCGCACGACGATGGTGTGTTCGTCCGAGGTGCAGATGGCGGTGCGCGGGACGGTGGATTTGCCGATTTTCATGAGAGGGCGTTCGAGGTGGCGGGTTGCAGATGGAAGTCGTAGTGCGCGGACCAGTAGGGCCGCTCGAGCGCGCGGCCGTCGGGCGCGCGGCCCGGCGCATGGGCCTCGAAGTCGACGACGAGGCTGGGCCGCACGCCGAACACCGCGTCGGAGTCGATGTAGGGGCTGCCCGCGACGAACAGGTGCGTGGTCACCGGCACGTGGCCCTCGGCCGCCACCTTCATGTGGATGTGGCCGGGCCGGTTCGGATGGCGGCCCATGCCGTCGAGCATGCGGCCCACCGGGCCGTCGACCGGCACCGGGTAGTACGAGGGCTTGATCGACCAGAACCAGTAGCGGCCCTCGGCGTCGGTGCGGATGCGCGCGCGCGCCGCCATGCCCGCGCCCTCGACCTGCATGTCGTAGACGCCCTCGCCGTCGCCCGACCAGACGTCGAGCAGCGCGTTCGCGAGCGGCTCGCCGCGCGTGTCGCTGACGCGGCCGCTGTAGAAGGCCGGTTCGCCGCGCACGCCCGGCGCGATGTCGGCGCCCAGCGGCAGCTCGGGCGCGCCGTCCCAGTAGTAGGGGCCCTGCACGGTGGCCTCGGTGGTCTCGGTCGCGGGCAGCGCCTCTCCGTTCCTGCCGGCGCGCGCGGCGGCGCGCAACTGATCGAGCATCACCACCATCATCGAGGCGCCCAGCGTGTCCGACAGCAGGATGAACTCCTGGCGCCTGTCGTCGCAGGCCTGGCCGACGGCGGTGAGGAACTCGATGCCGGCCATCCATTCGGCGGGCTGCAGGTCGACCTCGCGGATGAAGGCGTGCAGATGCTCGATCAGCGACTGCATGATGCGCGCGAAGCGCGGGTCGGCCGCGCCTTCCAGGCGCTGCAGCGCGGCCCGGGTCAGCTCGTCGGCGTTCGATGGGGTCATGGGGCTTTGTCTCCGTTCTCTTCTTCTGGGGTGGGAATGCGTCAGCGCTGCCGCAGGCGTCGGCGTATGGGTTCGACGATCGCCGCGTTGTCGGCGCCCAGCACCGGCGGTGCCGTGACCTCGAGCGCGCGCTCGCCGTCGAAGCTCACGGGCGAGCGGATGGTGCGCCAGTCGCCGCCCTCGGGATGGGGCGCGCTGACCTCGAGCTGCAGGTGGCGCGCCTGCGGGTCCTCCATGGCCTCGCGCGTGTCGTACATGGGCGCATGGGGCACGTCCTCGGCCTCGAGCCGCGCGCACCAGTCGGCGCGCGTGCGCGCGCGGAACAGGCCGTCGAGCAGCGCGATCAGGTCGTTCTGGTGCGCGATGCGGCCCTCGCGCGTGGCGAAGCGCGCGTCCTGGAACAGGTCGGGCCGCTCGATCGCGTTGGCCAGGCCCTGCCAGAACTTCTCGGGCGAGGACATGTGCAGCGCGATCCACAGGCCGTCGGCGCACTCGAGCACGTACGACTGCGAGACGCTGGGCCGGCTGAACGGACCCATGATCTCGTTCTCGGAGAAGTAGTGGGTGAAGGCGTCGAGGTTGAAGTGGCACATGGCCTCGAGCATCGAGACCTCGACCTTGCGGCCCTGGCCGGTGCGCCCGCGCTCGACCAGCGCGCCGAGCACGCCGTAGGCCGCGTAAAAGCCCGTCATCGCGTCGGCCACGGCCGGGCCCACCACGCGCGGATTGGCCGGGTTCACCAGCAGCTTGAGGAAGGCGCTGGCCGCCTGCGCCACCGTGTCGTAGGCCGGGCGCGCCGCGGCCGGGCCGGTCTGGCCGAAGCCGCTGATGGCGCAGTAGATCAGCCGCGGATTGAGTTCGCGCAGCCGCGCCTCGCCCGCGCCCAGCCGCTCGGCCGCGCCGGGGCGGAAGTTCTGGATGTAGACGTCCGAGTCCTTCACCAGCTCGTCGAACACTGCCGCGTCCTCGGCCAGCTTGGGGTTGAGCGTGACGCTGCGCTTGTTGCGGTTGTAGGTCTGGAAGTGCGGGCTGTAGAGCCCGCCGCGGAACGAACGGAACGGATCGCCGCTGCCGGGCTGCTCCACCTTGACCACCTCGGCGCCGAGGTCGGCCAGGAACATGCCGGCCGCCGGTCCCGTGATGAACGTGCCTTGCTCCAGCACCTTGATGCCGCTGAGGACCTTGTGCACTCGTGTGTCTCCTGCTGTCGTGTCGTGTCATGCCCTCGCGGGATGGGAGCGAACTCTATGCAGGCGGCCCGTTTTTTAACAATGATGGTTTTGCATGGATACCATCGATGGCATCGATCGTTCGACGCAACGGAAGGCCTCCATGGAACTGCGGCACCTGCGCTACTTCAGCGCCCTGGCCGGCTCGCTCAACTTCACGCGCGCGGCCGAGCGGCTGCACGTCACGCAGTCCACGCTGTCGCACCAGATCAAGCAGCTCGAGGAGGAGCTGGGCCGGCCGCTGTTCGACCGCATCGGCAAGCGCGTGGCGCTGACCGAGGCCGGCGAGGCCTTCCTGCACCACGCCACGCGCGCGCTGCAGGAGATCGACCGCGGCCTCGGCGCGCTGCGCGAGGACCCGCAGGAGGCGGCCGGCGAGCTGCGCATCGGCTCGACCCACACCTTCAACCTCGGCTTCATTCCCGACTGCATCGCGGGCTTCCAGCAGCGCTATCCGCGCGTGCGCGTGATCGTCGACGAACTCGCGGCCGACCTGATCGGCCAGCGGCTGCAGCAGGGCACGCTCGACCTCGGCATCGCCTACCGGCCGGCCCAGCCCGGGCCGCTGCAGTTCGAGCCGCTCTACAACGAGGAGATGGTGCTGGTGGTGGCGCACGACCATCCGCTGGCGCGGCGCAAGCGCCTGCGCATGGTCGAGCTGCACCGCCTGCCGATGGCGCTGCTGCCCGCGAGCTTCGCCACGCGGCAGATGCTCGACGAGTGCTTCCGCTCCTGCGGCGCCGAGCCGCAGGTGGTGGCCGAGATCAACACGCTGGCGCCGATCATGGGCCTGGTGGCGAAGACGCGGCTCGCGGCCATCGTCTCGGCCAATGCGGTGCTGCCGAACTCGGGGCTCGCGACCGTGCGGCTCGAGAGCCCGACGCCGGTGCGCACGCCCGGCATGCTGTGGGCACCGAAGGCGCGCGAGGCGGCGCCCACGCGCGCCTTCGCGGCCATCGTGCGCAAGATGGCGTTCCGCACCAGCATGCTCGAGCGCAGCGACGGCTAGTCCCGATGCGAAGGAGGCTGGCACCATTTGCAACCGCTCTGGCGCGCATTGCTACCTTCCGCGCCTTGTGTACCAGGCAGGCCGGGCCCATCTGCCGGACAATGGATTCCGCTGTTCCATCCTCCCGCGACACCAGAGACAAGCCATGAAACTCCCCACCCGCGTCCAGATCGTCGACGTCGGCCCGCGCGACGGGCTGCAGAACGAGAAGCAGCCGGTTTCGGCCGAGACCAAGATCGGCCTGGTGCACCGGCTGCAGGACGCCGGCCTCGAGGAGATCGAGGTCACCAGCTTCGTGAGCCCGAAGTGGGTGCCGCAGATGGCCGACAACGCCGAGGTGATGCACGGCATAAAGCGCAAGCCCGGCGTGCGCTACTCGGTGCTCACACCCAACCTCAAGGGCTTCGAGGCCGCCATCGCCGCGCCGCGCGAGGAATGGCCCGACGAGATCGTGGTGTTCGGCGCCGCCAGCGAGGCCTTCAGCCAGAAGAACATCAACTGCTCGATCGCCGAGAGCATCGAGCGCTTCGCGCCCGTGGTGGCCGCGGCGCTCGACAAGGGCATCCGCGTGCGCGGCGCGATGTCGTGCACCGTCGGCTGCCCCTACGAAGGCGAGATCGCCCCGGCCAAGGTCGGCTACCTCGCGCAGCTGATGAAGGGCATCGGCGTGCAGCGCGTCGACGTGGCCGACACCATCGGCGTGGGCACGCCGCGCAAGGTGCAGGCGGCGATGGAGGCCACGCTGGCCCACTTCGGCGTCGACGCCATCTCGGGCCACTTCCACGACACCTACGGGCAGGCGCTGGTCAACACGCTGGCGGCGCTCGAGCTGGGCGTGTGGAACTTCCAGTCGTCCTCGGCCGGCCTCGGCGGCTGCCCCTATGCCAAGGGCGCGACCGGCAACGTGGCGACCGAGGACGTGGTCTACATGCTGCACGGCATGGGCATCGAGACCGGCATCGACCTCGACAAGCTGATCGACGCCGGCGTCTACATCAGCGAAGCGCTGGGCCGCGAGCCGAACTCGCGCGCCTCGAAGGCGATCCGCACCAAGCGCGCGGGCTGAGCGCCGTCAGCGCCCGAAGGCGCGCAGACCCAGCAGCACCACCACCGCCAGGGCCAGCAGCACCGTGGTGCATTGCCAGAACAGCACCGGCCGGCGCTCGATCAGCGCCGGCGCTCGCGCGCGCAGGAACTCGGCGCCGGGTGACTGCAGGTCGTGCGCGAACTCCGACACCGCCTGCTGCCGCTTCGCGGGCTGCGGATGCAGCGCCTTGTGCAGCACCGCGTCGACCCAGGCCGGCAGCTCGGGCCGGAACTGGCGCAGCGGCACGTAGCGCAGGCGGTTGACATCGGCCTGCGTGCGGATGCGCGACGCCTGCAGTCCGTAGGGCAGTTGCCCGCTCAGCATGCGGTAGGCGATCACGGCCAGCGAGAACAGGTCGGAGCGCGCCGTGCCGCCCTGGCCCGTGAAGTACTCGGGCGCGGTGTACTGCGGCGTGCCCTCGATCGCGAGCGCGCGCGGCTCGCCGCCGCCATCGTCGAGCCCGGCCACGTGGGTGGCGCCCAGGTCGATCAGCTTGACCGTGCCCGCGCGGTCGATCATCGCGTTCTCGGGCCGCAGGTCCTGGTGCAGCATCTCCTTGCCGTGCATCGCCTGCAGGCCGCGCGCGAGCTGCGCGACGATGGCACGCACGCTGTCGAGCGAGGGCCGCGGGTGGTCGACCATCCACTGCGCGAGCGTCTGGCCCTCCACGTATTCCATCGCCACGAACAGGTGGCCGCGCGCACGTTCCAGCGGCCAGGCCTTGAGCACGTGCGGGCTGTCGATGCGCCGCGCCACCCATTCCTCGAGCACGAAGCGGTCGAGATAGGCAGCGTCCTCGCGCAGGTCCACCGAGGGCAGCTTCAGCACCGCCGGGCGGCCGCTGGCGTCGTCGGTGGCGAGGTAGACGTGGCTGCGCGAACTCAGGTGGATCTCGCGCACCAGCGTGAAGCCCTCGAAGCGGTCGCGCGGCGCGAGCACCGGCGGCAGTGCGAGCCCTTCGCGCTCGAGCGCCGGCGCCGGCGCATCGGGCGCGGGCAGTTCGTCGATGCGCAGCAGCTGCACGGTGGCATCGTCCTGGCTGCCGCGCGCGCGGGCGATCTGCACCAGGCGCAGCGCGGCCGCGTCGAGATCGCCGGCGCAGCGCACCAGTGCGTCGTTCACGGCGGCGGCATCGAGGTGCGCATGCGCGCCGTCGGTGGCCAGCAGGTAGACCTCGCCGGCCTCGGCCTCCCAGCAGCGGTAGTCGATCTCGACGTTGGGGCCCGCGCCCAGCGCGCGGCCCAGGTACGACTCCACCGACGAGACATGCACGCGGTGGTCGTCGGTGAGCTGCTCGAGCGCGCTCGCGTGCACGCGGTAGATGCGCGCATCGCCCACGTGCAGCAGGTGCAGCTCGCGGCCCTTGAGGATCAGCGCGCTGAAGGTGCAGACGTAGCCGCTGTCCTTGTCGAAGCGCGCGTCGCTGCGCATGGTCTGCGCATGCAGCCAGGAGTTGGTGGCGCCCAGCACGCGCTGCGCCGCGCGGCGCACCGACCAGGCGTCGGAGGTGGCGTAGTAGTCCTCGAGGAAGCCGCGCACGGCGGCCGCGCTCGCGACCTGGCTCACGCGGCTCGAGCCGATGCCGTCGGCCAGCGCGAGCGCGATGCCCTTGGCGGCGCGCTGCGCGCCCTCGGGCAGCATCGCGCCATGGAAGTCCTGGTTGACCGCCGACCCGACGCCCGCCAGCGAGTGCTGGCCCAGCGTGACGCGCGGCGCCTGGCGCCCGGCGGCCATGGAGGCGCGATCAGCCCGCGACGCGCTTGGGCGCCGTCTTGTAGTGCGTGGCGTAGAGCGTGAGGCCGACGAAGCTCAGGCCGCCGACCAGGTTGCCGATCACCGTGGGCAGTTCGTTCCAGATCAGGTAGTCCATCAGCGTGAACTTGCCGCCGAGCATCAGGCCGGTGGGGAACAGGAACATGTTGACGATCGAATGTTCGAAGCCCATGTAGAAGAAGATCATCACGGGCATCCACATGCCGATCGCCTTGCCCGAGACGGTGGTCGACATCATGGCCGCGACCACGCCGGTCGACACCATCCAGTTGCACATCACGCCGCGGATGAACAGCGTCAGCATGCCGGCCGCGCCGTGCGTGGAATAGCCGAGCGTGCGGCCCTCGCCGATGTGGCCGAGCCGCTCGCCGATGGCGTTGGGCGCCTCGCTGAAGCCGAAGGTGAAGATGATCGCCATGAACACCGCGACCGTGAGCGCGCCCGCGAAGTTGCCGACGAACACCAGGCCCCAGTTGCGCATCACGCCGCCCCAGGTGGCGCCGGGGCGCTTGTCGAGCACCGCGAGCGGCGCCAGGGTGAAGACGCCGGTCAGCAGGTCGAAGCCCAGCAGGTACAGCATGATGAAACCGACCGGGAACAGCATCGCGCCGACCAGCGCATTGCCGGTGTTGACCGTGATGCTGACCGCGAAGGCCGCCGCCAGCGCGAGGATGGCGCCCGCCATGAACGAGCGGATCAGCGTGTCGCGCGTGGACATCAGCAGCTTGGATTCGCCGGCATCGACCATCTTGGTGACGAACTCGGCGGGGGCTAGGTAGGCCATGGGGATCCTTGGGAAGAAATGGAATGCCGGGGAAGGGGGGAGCGCGGCTCAGGCCAGCGCGACGAGCACGCGACCCTCGTGCTCGCGCACCGCATGCGCGCGCACCGAGTGCTCGGGCGCCTCGAGGCATTCGCCGCTGCGCAGGTCGAAGTGGTTCTTGTAGAGCGGCGAGGCGACCACGATGCGGTCGCCGAGGCTGCCGACCAGCCCGCGCGAGAGCACGCTGGCGCCGGCCTTCGGGTCGACGTTGTCGATGGCGTAGAGCGTGGCCTCCTGGCCGACGCGGAAGATCGCCACGTGCACGCCCTCGACCAGCGCGCACACGCCGGTGTCGGGCAGGATGTCGGTGGCCGCGCACACGGCGGTCCAGTGCAGGTCTTGCTGGGTCATGGGGCTTCCTCTTGGGTGGTCGTGCTTCAGGCCATCGAGACGTCGGCGGCCTCGCTGCGTTCCTCGGCGCGCGCGGGCCGCTTCTGGCCGCGCTCGCTCACGAACACGATGTGCTCGTCGGGCTTGTCGCTGTTGACGAAGGAGCGGAAGCGCTGGCGCGTGGCCGGGTCGTTGACGGCGGTCTTCCACTCGCACTGGTAGGTGTCGACCACGGCCTGCATCTGGGTCTCGAGCTCGGCGTTGAGGCCCAGCGTGTCCTGCAGCAGCACGCCCTTGAGGTAGTCGAGGCCGCCCTCGAGACTCTCGCGCCAGGTGCTGGTGCGCTGCAGCCGGTCGGCGGTGCGCACGTAGAACATCAGGAAGCGGTCGATCAGCCGGATCAGCTCGGCCTTCGACAGGTCGCTCGCGAGCAGCTCGGCATGGCGCGGCTTCATGCCGCCGTTGCCGCAGACGTAGAGGTTCCAGCCCTTGTCGGTGGCGATCACGCCCACGTCCTTGCCCTGCGCCTCGGCGCATTCGCGCGTGCAGCCCGAGACGCCGAACTTGATCTTGTGCGGCGCGCGCAGGCCCTTGTAGCGGTTCTCGAGCTCGACCGCGAGGCCCACGCTGTCGTCCACGCCGTAGCGGCACCAGGTCGAGCCGACGCAGCTCTTCACCGTGCGCAGCGACTTGCCGTAGGCATGGCCCGACTCGAAGCCGGCCGCGATCAGTTCCTCCCAGATCGCGGGCAGCTGCTCGACGCGCGCGCCGAACATGTCCACGCGCGCGCCGCCGGTGATCTTGGTGTAGAGGCCGTACTTCTTCGCCACCTGGCCGACCGCGATCAGCCCGTCGGGCGTGACCTCGCCGCCCGGCATGCGCGGCACCACCGAATAGGTGCCGTCCTTCTGGATGTTGCCGAGGAAGTAGTCGTTGCTGTCCTGCAGCGCGGCCAAGTCCTTCTTGAGCACGAACTCGTTCCAGCACGAGGCGAAGATGCTCGCGGCCACGGGCTTGCAGATGTCGCAGCCCAGGCCCTTGCCGTGCCTGGCGAGCAGGTCGGCGAAGCTGCGGATCTCGCCCACGCGGATCAGGTGGTAGAGCTCCTGGCGCGAATAGGGGAAGTGCTCGCAGAGGTGGTTGTTGACGGCCATGCCGCGCCTGGCCATCTCCATCTTCATGACCTGCGTGACCAGCGGCACGCAGCCGCCGCAGGTGGCGCCGGCCTTGGTGCAGGCCTTCATCGCGGCCGGGGTGCAGGCGCCCTGGCCCACGGCCTCGCAGATCTGGCCCTTGCTGACGTCGTTGCACGAGCAGATCTGCGCGCTGTCGGGCAGGGCCTCGACGCCCAGGCCCGGCTTCGCCTTGCCGTCGCTCGAGGGCAGGATCAGGAACTCGGGATCCTCGGGCAGTGCGATGCCGTTGAGCGCCATCTGCAGCAGGGTGCCGTATTCGGCGGCGTCGCCCACCAGCACCGCGCCGAGCAGCAGCTTGCCGTCCTCGCTGACGACGATCTTCTTGTAGACCTTCTTGCGCTCGTCGATGAACTGGTAGGCGCGCGACTTCGGCGTCCTGCCGTGCGCGTCGCCGATGCTCGCCACGTCCACGCCCATCAGCTTGAGCTTGGTGCTCATGTCGGCGCCGGTGAAGGCGGCTTCCTGCTCGCCCGCGATGTGGCGCGCCGCCACGCGCGCCATGTCGTAGCCGGGCGCGACCAGGCCGAAGGTCTGCTCGTTCCACGAGGCGCATTCGCCGATCGCGTAGACGTCGCGGTCGCTGGTGCGGCAGTGGTCGTCGACCGCCACGCCGCCGCGCGGGCCCACGGCCAGCAGGCACTGGCGCGCGAGCTCGTCGCGCGGGCGGATGCCGGCCGAGAACACGATCATGTCGGTCTCGAGGTAGCTGCCGTCGGCGAACACCATGCGGTGGCGCGCGGCGGCGCCGTCGACGATCTCCACCGTGTTGCGGCCGGTGTGCACGTGCAGGCCCAGCGCCTCGATGCTCTCGCGCAGCGCGCGGCCGCCGCCCTCGTCGACCTGCACCGCCATGAGTCGCGGCGCGAACTCCACCACGTGGGTCTCGAGGCCCATGTCGCGCAGCGCCTTCGCGCATTCGAGGCCGAGCAGGCCGCCGCCCACCACCACGCCGCTGCGCGAGCGCGCGCCGCATTCCTTCATCGCCTCGAGGTCCTCGATGGTGCGGTAGACGAAGCAGTGGGGCCGGTCGCGTCCGGGCACCGCGGGCACGAAGGGGAAGGAGCCGGTGGCCAGCACGAGCTTGTCGTAGGCCACGACTTCGCCGTCGGCCGTGGTGACGGTGTTGTTGCGCCGCTCGACGGCCACCGCGCGCGCCGCGAGGCGCAGCGTGAAGCCGCTGCGCTCGAAGAAGCCGGGCTCGACCAGCGAGAGGTCGTCGGCCGTCTTGCCCGCGAAGAATTCGGACAGGTGCACCCGGTCGTAGGCCGGCCGGGGCTCCTCGCACAGGACGGTGACTTCCGCGCCGGGAATGCCGAGCGCGTGGAGCTGCTCGAGGAACTTGTGGCCGACCATGCCGTGGCCGATGACTGCGATTTTCATGGTGAGGTCCTGCGGGGGCAGCCGGTCCTCGGAGGCAGGCCACCAGGGCTGTCGGAGGGACAGCGGCAGGAGGCCTCCGCGACGGAACGGATGCGAATAATCGGATGGACAAACGAATCCGGCGGCTCATCGCCATCGGCTCGCTCGAACCCCGCCGTCGTTAGCGGAGGCACTGCGGACCCACCCAGGCCGGGAGGTCCGCGTTGGGGTCGAGCAATATCCATGCCGCCGAAAAAGACCGGTCGGGGCCCGTGCGCGCACCGCAATCGCACCGAAAGCGGCGCGGCGGCGGTGCGGCGCTGTCCGCATTGGTGCGGTGCCAGAAAGGGTGGCCGCGCGGCCGTGGCGCCGGGCCCGAGGCTTTTTCGTATGCTCGGGAGCCTGCAACGCGGGGCGCACGCCCCCACGAACCTCCGAAGACCCAAGCCATGTGCGGCTCCGAACTCCATTCCCTTCCCGACGGTGTCCAGCGCGTCGCGCGCGTGCTCCAGGACGCCGGCCATCCGCATGCGCCGCGCATGCTCGACGACGCCTGCCGCACCGCGCAGCAGGCGGCCGACGCGCTCGGCATCGCGGTCGGCCAGATCGCCAAGAGCATCATCTTCCGGCGCAAGAGCGACGAGGTCGCGGTGCTGGTCATCACCTCGGGCGACAAGCGCGTCGACGAGAAGAAGGTCGACGCGATCGTCGGCAAGACCGGCCGCGCCGACGCCGACTTCGTGAAGGCGCGCACCGGCTTCACCATCGGCGGCGTATCGCCCGTGGGCCATGTCACGAAGCCCGTGGTGCTGATCGACCGCGAGCTGTTCCGCTTCGAGGAGATCTGGGCCGCCGCGGGCCATCCGCATGCGGTGTTCCAGCTGCGCCCGCACGACCTCGAGACGCTCACGGGCGCGCCGGTGGCCGACGTGGTGGTGGCCGCGGCGTGAACGTCGCCGAAGCGCAGGCCCTGGCCGATCGCGCCGCCGACTTGCGCGAGCGGGCCGAGCCGGTGCCCTCGCCCTGCAGCTCGGTGTGCCGCATGGACCGGCTCAGCGGCTTCTGCGAGGGCTGCCTGCGCACCATCCCCGAGATCGCGGGCTGGAGCCGCATGGAGGACGAGGAGCGGCGGCAGGTCTGGCGCGCGATAGAGTGGCGGGCCCGGGCCGGCATCTGGCGGGCGCCGGCCATCGGAGACATCGACGCATGAAGCACATCGACTTCTACCTGGACTTCATCTCGCCCTATGCCTACCTCGCGTTCGAGCAGCTGCCGCAGGCGCTCGAGGGCCTGAGCTACAGCGTGGACTACCGGCCGGTGCTGCTGGGCGCGGTGCTCAAGGCGCACGGCCAGCTCGGGCCGGCCGAGATTCCCGCCAAGCGCGGCTGGACCTACCGCCACGTGCTGTGGCTGGGCCACCAGCACGGCATCGAGATCGCGATGCCGGCCTCGCACCCCTACAACCCGCTCGCGCACCTGCGGCTCGCGCTCTCCACCTGCGACGACGGCCGCGTGAGCCGGCTGGTGGCCGAGACCGTCTTTCGCCACGTCTGGCGCGGCGGCCTCGAGGCGGCCGATCCCGCGCGGCTGGCCGCGCTCACCGCGCAACTGCAACCGCGTCGCGATGCCGGCAGCGACGAGAGCAAGGCCCTGCTCCAGCGCAACACCGCGGACGCGATCGCGCTCGGCGTGTTCGGCACGCCGGCCTATGCGGTCGACGGCCGGCTGTTCTGGGGCTTCGACGGCCTCGCGATGCTGCGCGCCTACCTCGCGGGCGATGCCTGGTTCGACGGCCCGCAATGGGCCGATACAGACCAGCGTCCGGCCCTGCTGCGCAGCAGCAAAAACTGAGCGTCGTCGGCCGCCAGGCTGCATTTCTTACAGGCTGAAACGTGCGTCGAGGGTTTCACCTTAATCCGTAAGCGCCCGTTCAGTTTCGCGAAAGGCTCGGGTCAGTCGCGCCTCCAAGAATGCCCCACGGTCCCGAATTCGGGCGCCGCATGAACGCATACACAGGAGACGATCAATGGCAGCCACACTAGATTCACGGGGAGTGCCGCATCCGGCCCCCCGGCCCATGTCGGCGGAGGAGAAGAAGGTCATCTTCGCTTCTTCGCTGGGAACCGTGTTCGAGTGGTACGACTTCTACCTCTACGGTTCGCTCGCGGCGATCATCGCGAAGCAGTTCTTCAGCGGCCTCGATGCGGGCGCGGCCTTCATCTTCGCGCTGCTGGCCTTCGCGGCCGGCTTCCTGGTGCGTCCGTTCGGCGCCATCGTGTTCGGCCGGCTCGGCGACATGATCGGGCGCAAGTACACCTTCCTGGTCACGATCCTGATCATGGGCCTGTCGACCTTCATCGTCGGCCTGCTGCCCAGCTACGCGACCATCGGCGTCGCGGCGCCGGTGATCCTGATCGCGCTGCGCATGCTGCAGGGCCTGGCGCTCGGCGGCGAGTACGGCGGTGCCGCCACCTACGTGGCCGAGCACGCGCCGCACGGCAAGCGCGGTGCCTACACCTCGTGGATCCAGACCACGGCCACGCTCGGCCTGTTCCTGAGCCTGATCGTGATCCTGGGCGTGCGCGAAGGCCTGGGCGAAGCGGTGTTCAACGACTGGGGCTGGCGCATTCCGTTCCTGGTCTCGATCCTGCTGCTGGGCATCTCGGTGTGGATCCGCCTGTCGCTGTCGGAATCGCCCGCGTTCCAGCGCATGAAGGCCGAGGGCAAGACCTCGAAGGCGCCGCTGGCCGAATCCTTCGGCGAGTGGAAGAACCTGAAGATCGTGATCCTGGCGCTCGTGGGCCTGACCGCCGGCCAGGCCGTGGTCTGGTACTCGGGCCAGTTCTACGCGCTCTTCTTCCTGACCGCGCAGCTCAAGGTCGATGCGACCACCGCCAACCTGATGATCGCCGCCGCGCTGCTGCTCGGCACCCCGTTCTTCGTGGTCTTCGGCACGCTGTCGGACAAGATCGGCCGCAAGCCGATCATCATGGCCGGCTGCCTGCTGGCCGTGGTGACCTACTTCCCGGTCTTCAAGATGCTGACCGAGGCCGCCAACCCCGACCTCGCCCGCGCCCAGGCCACGGCCGGCGTGACCGTGACCGCCGACCCCGCGACCTGCTCGTTCCAGGGCAACCCCGTGGCACGCGAGATCGACTTCCGCAGCTCCTGCGACATCGCCAAGCGCTACCTGGTGCAGAACTCGGTGAGCTATGAGAACGTGGCCGGTGCGCCGGGTTCGAAGGCCATCGTGAAGATCGGCGACAAGACGGTGGAAGCACCGATCGGCAACGTCGTGAACCTCAAGTTCGACGAGACCTCCGCCAAGGAGATCGCCGCCTTCAAGAAGGGCGTGGCCGAGGACCTGAAGATCGCTGGCTACCCGGCCAAGGCCGACCCCGCGAAGATGAACAAGCTGCTGACGGTGCTGCTGCTGTTCTGGCTGGTGCTGCTGGTGACCATGGTCTACGGGCCCATCGCCGCGATGCTGGTCGAGCTGTTCCCCACGCGCATCCGCTACACCTCGATGAGCCTGCCGTACCACATCGGCAACGGCTGGTTCGGCGGCCTGCTGCCGACCACCGCCTTCGCCATCGTGGCCTCCACCGGCAACATGTACAACGGCCTCTGGTACCCGATCATCATCGCGGGCATCACGCTGGTGATCGGCACGCTGTTCATCCGCGAAACGAAGGACGTGGACATCTACGCCCACGACTGAGCGCCACGGCGCCGATGAGAGGAGGGCGCCGCGCGCCCTCCGTTCAACAAAGAGGCTTCATGCCGACCCTCGGCATGAGGCCTTTTTCTTGAACCCAGCACTACCCCTCTCAGGAGACAGAACCCATGTGGAAAATCGCAGTCGGCTTCGCCATCTTCGCGGCCATCGCGCTGTACGTGATCTCGAAGGCCGGCGACAAGGTCGACATGTCGGGCGAGAAGCACGGCGTGGAAGTGCACGAGCCGGCGCCTGCCGCACCGGCCGCGGCCGCGAGCGCGCCGAAGTAAGCCGCGATGCCCTGCGGCCGCCGCCGGGCCGCCCCAAGGCGGCCGCGCCTCCCCCTCGGGGGGTGGAGTTACACGCCGCGCAGCGGCGTGAAAAGCCGGGGGGCTCTCATCGCTTGAAGCGGCCGTCGCTCACTATGGAGAGGTCGACGTATTCGATGCCCGTGTGATCGGTCGGCGAGAACGAGATGTCGAGCCCGCCACCCGGGTCGTACTGGAAGGCATTGAGCGTGGCCAGCAGCCGCGCGCGCGTGGGCTTCGGCCCGGTGCGGCGCAGCGCCTCCACCAGCACCTTGGTCGCCACGAAGCCTTCGAGCAGCGCGGGCGACAGCTCCTCCTGCCCCTTGGCCTTGGCGAGCGCCAGGGCCTCCTTGATCAGCGGATTGCCGAACGAGCGCTCGTAGGGGAACACCTGCGTGACGATCACGCCGCGGCTCGCGCTGCCGAGGTCCTTGATGAAGCCCGAGGCCGCGTTGTTCGACAGCGTGACCACCTGCGCGGCCGAGCCCGCGGCGCGCAGCGCCTTCACGCCGTCGGACACCGAGGTGCCCGAGCCGATCCACAGCACGGCCTGCGCATTGGCCTCGACGAGCTTCGGCACGATGGCCGCGAAGTCGGGCTTGTTGCGGTCGGCCAGCGCGATCACCACCGGCTTGAGGTTGGCCTTCTCGAAGCCGCGGTTCGCGCCCTCGAGCCCGTCCTTGCCGAAGGAGTCGTCGGCCTGCACCACCGCGATGCGCTGGATGCCCGTGGTCTGCAGGTGCACCACCGCCTTCTCGGCCTCGCGCTGGTAGGTGGAACGCACGTTGAAGATGTTCTTCTGCACCGGCTTGTGCAGCGCCATCGCGCCGGTCGAGGGGCCGACCAGCGGCACGCCATGCTTGTCGAGCAGCGGGATCACCGCGAGCGTGTTGGGCGTGCCGCGGTTGAGCAGCAGCGCGACCACCTTCTTGTCCTCGATCAGGATGCGCGAGTTCTCGAGCGAGCGCTTGGCATCGAGGCCGTCGTCCATGCGGATGACCTCGATCTGCTCGCCGTTGATGCCGCCCTGGGCATTGACCTGGTCGATGACCAGCTGCGAGCCCATGATCGTTTCCTTCACGCTGGCCGCCACCGGTCCCGACAGGTCGGCCGACTGGCCGATCACGATCTGGGCCGAGGCGCCGGTCGCCGCGAGCGCGATCAGCAACGCAGCGGCGCGCAGGCGCGGGATGCTTTTCTTCTTCTTCATCGACAAAACCTTTCCCGTCGGGATTCGTGTCCATGTCAGCAAATGCAATTATGTGTAGCTAGACGTGACATGCGATTCCTCGTGCAAACCCTGTCAAACCGTTGTTTGCAAAAGCAAAAAGCCGGGCGCTGGGCCCGGCTTCGTCGAGAGGGAAAGGCGGCGCTTCAGCGCTTGAAGCGGCCCTCGCTGATGATCGAGAGGTCGGCGAAATCGATGCCGCTGTGGTCCTGCGGCGTGTAGCTGATCTCGAGGCCGCCGAGGTCGTAGTCGCGCAGGCCGTCGAGCGCGGCCACCACGCGGGCGCGCGTGGGCTTGGGGCCGGCGCGGCGCAGCGCCTCCACCAGCACCTTGGCCGAGGCGAAGCCCTCGAGCGCCGCGGGCGAGAGTTCGTTCTGCCCCTTGGCCTTCGCGAGCGCCATCGCCTCCTTCACCATCGGATAGCTGATCGAGCGCTCGCTCGGGAACACCTGCGTGACCACCACGCCGCGGCTGGCGTCGCCGAGCTGCTTGATGAAGCCCGAGGAGGCGTTGTTCGACAGCGTGACCACCTGCGCCGCCGAGCCGGCCGCGCGCAGCGCCTTGATGCCATCGACCACCGCGCTGCCCGAGCCGATCCACAGCACCGCCTGCGCATTGGCCTGGACGATGGCGGGCACGATGGCCGCGTAGTCGGGCTTGTCGCGGTCGGCCGGCACGGTGGCCGCGGGCTGGGCCTTGGCCTTGCCGAAGCCGGTCATCGCGCCCTCGAGCGCATCGGCGCCGAAGGAGTCGGTCACGTGCACGACCGCGATGCGCACCATGCCGATGGTCAACAGGTGCTGCACCGCCTTCTCGGCCTCGCGCTGGTAGGTGGCGCGCACGTTGAACACGTTCCGCTGCACGGGCTTGTGCAGCACCATTGCGCCGGTGGAGGGCCCGATCAGCGCCACGCCGTGCTTGTCGAGCCAGGGGATGATGGCTTGCGAATGCGGCGTGCCGCGGCTCATGAAGAGCGCGAGCACCTTCTTGTCCTCGATCAGGGCGCGGCCGTTCTCGCCCGCGCGCTTGACGTCGAAGCCGTCGTCGAGCCGGACCACCTCGATCTTCTCGCCATGCACGCCGCCCTGCGCATTGGCGGCATCGATCACGAGCTGCGCGCCGCCGATGGTCTCGTTGACGCTGGCGGCCACCGGGCCCGTCATGCCGGCGGTCTGGCCGATCAGGATCTGCGCCTGCGCGGGCAGCAGAACCAGCGCGCCGAGCGCGATCAGTGCCGCGCGCAGGCGGCCGTGCTTCTTCGTCATGTGTGTTCGTCCCTTCGTTGCGATGGCGTCGCCATCGTTGCAAACCAACGCCTTATTTGTTTCTAAAAGTATTAAATCCACCATTCGGACAAACCCCTGCGCGGCCACCGTCCTTACAGCGGGGTGCACCGGCGCGTCATGGACCACTCCCTAGAATGTTTGCCCCACCCCCAAGGCACTCATGACACAGGGCTCCATCCGCATCCGTGGCGCACGCCAGCACAACCTCCAGAATCTCGACCTCGACATCCGCACCGGCGAGATGACCGTGGTCACCGGGCCCAGCGGCTCGGGCAAGTCGAGCCTCGTGTTCGACACCCTGTACGCCGAGGGCCAGCGGCGCTACGTCGAAACCTTCTCCGCCTACGCCCGCCAGTTCCTCGACCGCATGGACAAGCCGGCGGTCGACAAGGTCGAGGGCGTGCCGCCCGCGATCGCCATCGACCAGACCAATCCGGTGCGCTCCTCGCGCTCCACGGTCGGCACGATGACCGAGCTCAACGACCACCTGAAGCTGCTCTATGCGCGCGCGGCCGACCTGTTCGACCGCGAGACCGCGCTGCCGGTGCGCCACGACTCGCCCGACAGCATCTATGCGCAGATCGTCGAGCGCGCCGCGGCCGCGGGCGATCCGCGGCTGGTCGTGACCTTCCCGGTCGAGCTGCCCGCGAGCACCACGGCCGACGAGGTCACGCAGTGGCTGTCGGCCAGCGGCTTCACGCGCGTGCAGGCCGAGCGCGAGGTGGCCACGCCCACCGGTCCGCGCAAGGTGCTCGACGTGGTGGCCGACCGCTTCCGCGTCTCGAGCGCCGAGCGTTCGCGCGTGGTGGAGGCGATCGAGGTCGCGCTCAAGCGCGGCAGCGGGCGCGTGACGGTGCATGCGACCGGCGCCGAGGAGAACGCGCCGACGGACGTGTGGAAGTTCTCCACCGGCCTGCACTGCCCCGAGAGCGACATCCGCTACGGCGACCCGATTCCCTCGATGTTCTCGTTCAACTCGGCCGTCGGCGCCTGCGACAGCTGCCGCGGCTTCGGCCGCGTGATCGGCGTCGACCTCGGCCTCGTGATCCCGAACGACAAGCTCACCCTGCGCGCGGGCGCGGTCAAGACCATCCAGACCCCGGCCTGGAAGGAGGCGCAGGACGACCTCATGCGCCATGCCGAGGCCGCCGGCATCCCGCGCGACACGCCGTGGAACAAGCTCACCGCCGAGCAGAAGCACTGGGTGATCGAGGGCACGCCCAACTACAAGGAGGGCAACTGGAACAAGCAGTGGTACGGCATCCGCCGCTTCTTCGGCTACCTCGAGAGCAAGGCCTACAAGATGCACATCCGCGTGCTCTTGTCGAAGTACCGCAGCTACACGCCGTGCCCCACCTGCGCGGGCGCGCGGCTCAAGCTCGAAAGCCTCTTGTGGCGCATCGGCAGCAAGGAAGACGCCGACGCGGTGCTGCCGCCCGAGAAGCGCTTCATGCCCATCGGCGTGAAGTGGACGCGCGCGCAGCTCGAGGCACTGCCGGGCCTGTGCCTGCATGACCTGATGCTGCTGCCGATCGAGCGGCTGCGCCAGCTGTTCGACCGCATGACGGCCGGCGGCACCGCCACGGCCGGCGAGACGCAGCGTTCGAGCGCTGCCGGCGAGGCCCAGGCGCTCAAGCTGCTGTTCGAGGAGATCACGACCCGGCTGCGCTACCTGCACGACGTCGGCATCGGCTACCTCACGCTCGACCGCCAGAGCCGCACGCTCAGCGGCGGCGAGGTGCAGCGCATCAACCTCACGACCGCCCTCGGCACCTCGCTGGTCAACACGCTGTTCGTGCTCGACGAGCCCAGCATCGGGCTGCATCCGCGCGACATGAACCGCATCACCGAGGCCATGCTGCGGCTGCGCGACGCGGGCAACACCCTGGTGGTCGTCGAGCACGATCCCGCCGTGATGCTCGCGGCCGACCGCGTGATCGACATGGGCCCGGGCCCCGGCGCGCGCGGCGGCCAGATCGTGTTCGACGGCAGCACCGACGCGCTGCGCGACGCCGACACGCTGACCGGCCAGTACCTGGGCGGGCGCAAGAAGATCGGCATGGGCTTCAAGCGGCTGGTCAGCGAGAACACGCACCGGCTCATCCTCGAGGGCGTGCGCGAGCACAACCTCAAGGACATCAGCGTCGAGTTCCCGCTCGCGCGCCTGGTCTGCGTGACCGGTGTCAGCGGCTCGGGCAAGTCGACGCTGGTGCAGGACGTGCTCGCGCCCGCGCTGATGCGCCACTTCGGCAAGGCCACCGAGGCGCCCGGCGCGCACGACCGCCTGCTCGGCGCCGACCACCTCGGCGACGTGGTGTTCGTCGACCAGTCGCCGATCGGCAAGACCGCGCGCTCCAATCCCGCGAGCTACGTCGGCGCCTGGGACGCGATCCGCGAGATCTTCGCCACCGCGCCGATCTCGCGCCAGCGCGGCTACACCGCGAGCAAGTTCAGCTTCAACTCGGGCGACGGCCGCTGCCCCACCTGCGGCGGCTCGGGCTTCGAGCACGTCGAGATGCAGTTCCTCTCCGACGTCTACCTGCGCTGCCCCGACTGCGACGGCAAGCGCTACCGGCCCGAGATCCTCGAGGTGCGCATCGAGCGCCACGGCAAGAGCTACAACGTGGCCGATATTCTCGAACTCACGGTGGCCGAGGCGGCCGCATTGTTCGACGCCGACCGCGACGTGCTGCGCGTCCTGCAGCCGATCTCCGACGTGGGCCTCGACTACGTGAAGCTGGGCCAGCCCGTGCCCACGCTGTCGGGCGGCGAGGCGCAGCGCCTCAAGCTCGCGGGCTTCCTGGCCGAGGCCGCCAAGGGCGCGACCTCGAGCAAGCAGGCGGTGGCGCGCAAGGGCACGCTGTTCCTGTTCGACGAGCCCACCACCGGCCTGCACTTCGACGACATCGCGCGCCTCATGCGCGCGCTGCGCAAGCTGCTCGACGCCGGCCATTCGCTGATCGTGATCGAGCACAACCTCGACGTGATCCGCGCCAGCGACTGGTGCATCGACCTCGGCCCCGAAGGCGGCGAAGGCGGCGGCCAGGTGGTGGCCGAGGGCACGCCCGAGCAACTGCGCGAGAACCGCGCCTCGCTCACGGGCGCCGCGCTGGCCGACTACGAGCTCGCGATCGGCCCGGGCGCCTACAAGGTGGCCGAGCGCGCGGCGCGCCGCTACATCGCGCAGGCCAAGAAGGCGCCGGGCGCCGACGCGGTCGAGATCGTGAACGCGCGCGAGCACAACCTCAAGAACCTCAGCGTCAACATCCCGCGCGGCAAGTTCAGCGTGGTCACGGGCGTGAGCGGGTCAGGCAAGTCCACGCTGGCCTTCGACATCCTGTTCAACGAGGGCCAGCGCCGCTACCTCGAATCGCTCAACGCCTATGCGCGCAGCATCGTGCAGCCCGCGGGCCGGCCCGAGGTCGATGCCGTCTACGGCATTCCGCCGACGGTGGCGATCGAGCAGCGCCTGTCGCGCGGCGGCCGCAAGAGCACGGTGGGCACCACCACCGAGGTCTGGCATTTCCTGCGCCTCTTGTTCGTGAAGCTCGGCGTGCAGCACTGCGTGAAGGACGGCGCGGCCGTGCAGCCGCAGACGCCCGACAGCATCGCGGCGCAGCTGATGCGCAACTTCAAGGGGCAGCACATCGGCCTGCTCGCGCCTCTGGTGAGCAACCGCAAGGGCGTCTACACCGAGCTGGCCGACTGGGCGCGGCCGCGCGGCTTCACGCACCTGCGCGTCGACGGCGACTTCCTGCCGACCGCCGGTTTCCCGCGCATCGACCGCTTCAAGGAACACAGCATCGAGCTGCCCGTGGCCAGCCTCGACGTGCTGCCCACGAACGAGAACCAGCTGCGCGAGGCGCTCACGAAGGCGCTCGAGCACGGCAAGGGCGTGGTGCACGTGCTCAGCGAGATGGACGGGCTGCGCGCCGCGATGATGGCCGGCGTGACGGCCGCGGGCATCGGCCGCGTCAGCGTGTTCTCGACCCTGCGCGCCTGCCCGGTCTGCAGCACCAGCTATGCCGAGCTCGACCCGCGCCTGTTCAGCTACAACAGCAAGCACGGCTGGTGCCCCGACTGCGTGGGCACCGGCGTCAAGCTCAGCAAGGAACAGCGCAAGATCTTCGACGACTCGGTGATGGCCGACGACCAGAAGGGACGCGAGCAGACCTTCGCCGAGCCCGACGCCGAGGACGTGGGCGACGTGGCCTGCCCGACCTGCAAGGGCACGCGGCTCAATCCGACCGCGCGCGCGGTGCTGTTCGGTGGCGGCGCGGTCCATGCGCATGCCGGCACGCCGGGCTGGGGCGAGGGCGGCATCGGCATCACCGAGCTCGCGCGCATGAGCGTGACCGACATCCGCACCTGGTTCGAGAACCTCTCGCTCTCGGGCCGCGAGGCCGAGATCGCGCGCGACCTGGTGCCCGAGATCAAGAGCCGCCTCGAATTCCTCGAGGAGGTGGGCCTGGGCTATCTCACGCTCGACCGCGGCGCGCCCACGCTCAGCGGCGGCGAGGCGCAGCGCATCCGGCTCGCGGCGCAGCTCGGCAGCAACCTGCAGGGCGTGTGCTACGTGCTCGACGAGCCGACCATCGGCCTGCATGCGCGCGACAACCGCATCCTGCTCGACGCGCTGCACAAGCTCGGCGACAAGGGCAACACGCTGGTGGTGGTGGAGCACGACGAGGACACGATCCGCCGCGCCGACCACATCATCGACATCGGCCCGAGCGCCGGCAAGCGCGGCGGTCGCCTGGTGGCGCAGGGCGCGGTGGCCGACATCGAGCAGGCGGCCGAGTCGCAGACCGGCCGCTACCTGCGCGACGCCATCAAGCATCCGCTGCAGGCGCGCCGGCTCATTCCCTCGCCCGACCCGAAGGCGCCCGACAACGGCCAGTGGCTCACGGTGCGCGGCGCCGACATGCACAACCTGCAGGACGTGACGGTCACCGTGCCGCTGCAGCGGCTGGTGGTGGTCACGGGCGTGAGCGGCTCGGGCAAGTCCACGCTCGCGCGCGACGTGCTGCTGGCCAACGTGCAGGCGGTGGTGCAGCAGCGCAGCACCAAGGCCGGCCGCGACGCCGATGCCGCGGGCAAGCGCCCGGCCTGGGCCGGCTGCAAGGGCGTCGAGGGCTACCAGAGCGTGGACCGCGTGCTCGAGGTCGATCAGACCCCGATCGGCAAGACCCCGCGCAGCTGCCCCGCGACCTACATCGGTTTCTGGGACACCATCCGCAAGCTGTTCGCCGACACCCTCGAGGCCAAGGCGCGCGGCTACGGCCCGGCGCGCTTCAGCTTCAACACCGGCGAGGGCCGCTGCCCGGCCTGCGACGGCGCGGGCGTGCGCACCATCGAGATGAGCTTCCTGCCCGACGTGAAGGTGCCCTGCGAGGTCTGCCACGGCGCGCGCTTCAACCCCGAGACGCTGGCCGTGAGCTGGCGCGGCAAGAGCATCGGCGACGTGCTGCAGATGGAGGTGGACGAGGCGGTCGAGTTCTTCGCGAGCATGCCGAACATCAGCCATCCGCTGCAGCTGCTCAAGGACGTGGGACTCGGCTACCTGACCCTGGGCCAGCCCTCGCCCACGCTGTCGGGCGGCGAGGCGCAGCGGATCAAGCTGGTGACCGAGCTCAGCAAGGTGCGCGACGACATCACGCGCCGCGGCCAGAAGGCGCCGCACACGCTCTACGTGCTCGACGAGCCGACCGTGGGCCTGCACATGGCCGACGTCGAGAAGCTGATCCACGTGCTGCACCGGCTGGTGAACGGCGGCCACAGCGTGGTGGTGATCGAGCACGACCTCGACCTGATCGCCGAGGCCGACTGGATCGTCGACCTCGGGCCCGAGGGCGGCAACGGCGGCGGCCGCGTGGTGGCGGCGGCGGCGCCCGAGGAAGTGGTGCGGCTGGGCACGCACACGGGCGTGGCGCTGGCGCCGGTGCTGGCGCGCTGAAATCCCGAACCGGTCGGGCTGAGCTTGTCGAAGCCTCGCGCGGCGCTTCGACAGGCTCAGCGTGAACGGGTGGAAGGTGTTTCGCGCTTGCTGTCGCCCAACGCCGGACGGTAGCCCCGAACCGTCGGGCGCGGGGGCTTGCCCCTGCGCTCGACGCGGTCGGGGCCTCGGGCCTCGCCGCGGCCGCGCGCGCGGCGCAGAATGGCTTCGAACCCTTGGCGCAGGCGCACATCCTGGACCCGCCATGGTGGAACGGATCGGGTGCGGCGCCGGCCGGGGCTCGCAAGGAGTCCTGCCATGACCCGCTTCATCGATGTCCACAGCCTGGTCCGCCTGGTCGATGAGACCGGCGTGCCGCAGTTCCTCACGGCCCTGGCCGACGCGCTGCGCGACGACTTCCTGCGCTGGCGCGAGTTCGACAAGAAGGCCCGCGTGGCCAGCCATTCGCACCTCGGCGTGATCGAGCTGATGCCGGTGGCCGACGACGGCGCCTATGCCTTCAAGTACGTCAACGGCCATCCGCACAACACCGCGGTCGGGCTGCCCACCGTCATGGCCTTCGGCGTGCTCGCCGAGGTCGACACCGGCTACCCGGTGCTGCTGTCCGAGCTCACCCTCACCACCGCATTGCGCACGGCAGCCACCTCCGCCATGGCCGCGCGCGCGCTCGCGCGGCCCGGTTCGCGCAGCCTCGCGCTGATCGGCAACGGCTCGCAGAGCGAGTTCCAGGCGCTGGCCTTCCATGCGCTGCTGGGCATCGAGGAGGTGCGCGTGTTCGACATCGACCCGCATGCCACCGACAAGCTGGTGCGCCATCTCTCGGCCTGCTCGCCGATGGAGATCGTGCGCGCGCATTCGGTGGCCGAGGCGGTGCGCGGCGCCGACATCGTGACCACCGTCACCGCCCACCAGGGCCATGCGACGGTGCTCGAGCCCGGAATGATCGAACCGGGCATGCACATCAACGCCGTCGGCGGCGATTCGCCCGGCAAGACCGAGCTCGACCCCGGCGTGCTGCGCGGCGCACGCGTGTTCGTGGAGTACGAGCCGCAGACCCGCGTCGAGGGCGAGATCCAGCAGATGGCGGCCGACTTCCCCGTGCACGAGCTCTGGAAGGTGCTGCTCGGCGAGGTGCCGGGCCGCGAGCGGCCGGACCAGGTCACGGTGTTCGATTCGGTCGGCTTCGCGCTCGAGGACTACACCGCGCTGCGCTACATCCACCAGCTCGCCATCGAGCGCGGCGTGGGCCGGCAGATCGCGCTGGTGCCCGAGCTCGACGATCCCAAGGACCTGTTCGGGCTCACGGCCGCGGGCCGGCGCCGGGCCGTGCTGCGGCGTGCGGCATGATGGGCGGCTGTCCAGCCACGGCGCCCGCCGCCGACCCCGTTCCATGCTCACCATCTACAACGACCGGCACGCACTGCACCAGGGCAAAGTCGAGATGTTCCGCGGCGAGCTCGTGCCGTGCTTCGAGGTGCCGGCGCGCGCCGACCACGTCAAGGCCGAGATCGAGCGCCGCGCGCTCGGCCCGCTGCTCGCGCCCGATGCGCTGCCCGACGCACTGCTCGCCAAGGTGCATGCGCCGCGCTACCTCGACTTCATCGCCGGTGCCTGGGACGAATGGGTGGCGCTCGATCCCGCCAATGCCGAACGCGACGCGCTGCCCTCGTACTGGCCCACGCGCGGCATGCGCACCGACGTGCTGCCCGCGAGCTTTCCCGCGCGCCTGGGACTGTTCGGCTTCGATGCCGGCACGCCGCTGACGGCCGGCAGCTGGGTCGCCGCGCGCCACGGCGCGGCCAGCGCCTTCACCGCCGCGCAGCGCGTCGTCGGCGGCGAGCGCGCCGCCTTCGCGCTTACTCGGCCGCCGGGCCACCATGCGGGCGCCGATTTCTTCGGCGGCTACTGCTTCCTCAACAACGCCGCCGTGGCCGCGCAGGCGTTGCGCGACGCGGGCATCGAGCGCGTCGCCGTGCTCGACGTCGACTACCACCACGGCAACGGCACCCAGGCCATCTTCTATGCGCGCGACGACGTGCATTTCGCGAGCCTGCATGCCGATCCGGTCTCCGACTATCCCTACTACCTCGGCCATGCCGACGAGCGCGGCGCCGGCGCGGGGCTGGGCTTCAACCACAACCTGCCGCTGCCGCGCGGCACCGACTTCGCGGGCTGGCGCGCGGCGCTGACGAGCGCGCTCGCGCGCATCGCCGAGGTGAAGGCCGGCGCGCTCGTGGTCTCGCTCGGCGTCGACACCTTCGAGGGCGATCCGATCTCGGGCTTCAGGCTGCGCAGCGACGACTACCTGCGCATGGGCGAGGACCTCGCGCGCGCGGGCCTGCCGACGGTGTTCGTGTTCGAGGGCGGCTATGCGGTGGCCGAGGTGGGCGTCAACGCGGTGAACGTGCTCGAGGGCTTCGAGCAGGCCTGAATGTCCTTGCGGCCTTGAGGAAATCAGGGCTGCCCCGGTTGTCGTGGCCGGATCGGCGGGGCCCAATCGCGCTCTTTCAAATCCAGCCGGGACCCCAGCCGCCATGCTCCGCCGCCACACCTTCCTTCGCGCCGCCGCGCTCGCCGCCTGCGGTTTCGCCGCGCCTCTCGCGGCCTTCGCGCAGCAGGCCTTTCCCGCCAAGCCGGTCAAGCTGGTGATCGCCTTCCCCGCGGGCGGCCCCACCGACATCACCATGCGCCAGCTCGCCGACAACGCGAGCCGCATCCTCGGCCAGCCTGTGATCGTCGACAACAAGCCCGGCGCCGGCGGCACGCTGCCCGCGCAGGCGCTGCAGACCTCGCAGGCCGACGGCTACACCATCGCCCAGATTCCGCTCGGCGTGTTCCGCCTCGGCTACACCACCAAGATCAACTGGGATCCGCTCAAGGACATCAACTACGTCATCAACGTGACCGGCTATGCCTTCGGCATCGTCGTGCCCGCGAACAGCCCGTTCAAGACCTGGGCCGACTTCGTCGCCTATGCCAAGGCCAATCCCGGCAAGCTGACCTACGGCTCCACCGGCACCCTGACCAGCCCGCACCTGACCACCGAGCTGGTCGCGCAGAAGGCCGGCATCGAGCTGCAGCACGTGCCCTACAAGGGCAGCGCCGACCTGATGCTCGCCGTGGTCAGCGGCCAGCTCATGGCGGCCGCCGACAGCACCGGCTTCGCGCCGCAGGTCGAGGCCGGCAAGCTGCGCGTGCTCAACACCTGGGGCGAGAAGCGCCTGGCCAAGTTCCCCGACGCGCCCACGCTCAAGGAGCTGGGCTACGACATCGTGCAGAACTCGCCCTTCGGCATCGGCGCCCCCAAGGGCACGCCGCCCGAGGTGGTGAAGAAGCTGCACGACGCCTTCAAGCAGGCGATGGAGGAGCCGAGCTACGTCGCCGCGCTCGGGCGCTACGACATGCTGCCCGACTACATGAGCTCGGCGCAGTACACGAAGTTTGCGCAGGACACGGTGGCGCGGGAGAAGGTGCTGATCGAGAAGCTGGGGTTGGCGAAGGAGAAGTGAGGCGGGCTCCCTGCTTCTTTGTCAAACATGTTTAAAAGTTGAAGCTTTTTAAACATGACAAGGCGGACATGCATAAGAATCGGCGGTTTCCTATACACGTCCGGCCTTCCGAATGGCATTCGATCGCCTGCAACCCTTCAATGCGCTGCCTTTGCTGCCGCCCGCGATCGAGCTCGAAAGCAAGGCGGTGCTCAAGCAGGCGATCTCCGCCAACCGGGTCCTGGCCAACCTTCGAGGGCTCGCCGCGCAGATTCCGAACCAGGACGTGCTGATCAGCAGCATCGTTCTGCAGGAGGCCCGGCTTTCGTCCGAGATCGAGAACATCGTCACCACCAACGATGAGCTGTATCGCGCGGACGCCGATGCCGATGGCAAGGCCGATGCGCACACCAAGGAAGTCCTGCGCTATCGCGAGGCGCTGTACCTCGGGCTCGAGGCCCTGAAGACGCGCCCGCTGGCCACCAACCTCTTCATCGAGATCGCGCAGCGGATCAAGCAGATCGAGTTCGGCGTGCGCGCCATTCCCGGCACCGCATTGAAGAACAACGTGGGCGAGGTGATCTACACGCCGCCGGTCGGCGAAGCCGTGATCCGGGAAAAGCTCGCGAACCTGGAGGGCTTCATCCACGGCGACGACGATCTCGACCCCTTGCTGAAGATGGCAGTGATGCACTACCAGTTCGAGGCCATTCATCCCTTTGCGGACGGCAACGGCCGAACGGGGCGCATCCTGAACCTGCTGTTTTTGGTCGACAAGGGATTGCTGGACAGCCCGGTGCTCTTCCTGTCGCGCTACTTCATCGCGAACCGGGCCGGCTACTACGATGGCCTGCGCCGGGTGACCGAATCGCGGGACTGGGAGAACTGGCTGCTCTTCATGCTGCGGGCGGTGGAGAGCACGGCCCAGCAGACCTTCGATCAGGTGATGCGCATCCGAGCGCTGATGGAGAGGGTCCGGGAGCGGGTGCAGCGGGAGGCGCCGAACGTCTACAGCAAGGACCTGATCGAGGTGATCTTCCGTCACCCTTACACCAAGATCCAGTTCGTGGTCGACGCCGGCATCGCCAAGCGGCAGACGGCATCGGGCTATCTTCAGGTGCTGGCCAGGCTGGGCGTGCTGCGCGAAAGCCGCCACGGCCGCGAAAAGTACTATGTCAACGACGCGCTTTTCGACGAACTCGTGGCGTGAGACATGTCGATGTGATCGACATATCGCGAAAACGTGTCGATTTTTGATGGTTTTTTAAACATGGCCGGCATGGGTATGGCGCTCACTGGCTGATCGCGAACAACTCCCCCACCAGCCGCTCCCCCAGCTCCCCGCGCACCGGCTCCCCCCCGAACACCAGCCGGAACACGATCGGCGCGATCAGGTGATCGATCACCTGTTCGGCCGTCGGCGTGGCCTCGCCGCGCGCGCGGGCCTGTTCCACCAGGGCCAGCGCCTCGCGGCGGCGGCTGCGCAGGCAGTCGGTGTCCTCGTCGCCGTTGGCCAGCGCGGCCGCGGCTTTCAGCAGCGAGGTGTTGCACGGCTTGGCCAGGTGCTCGATGAGTTCGCGCGCCCAGGCCTCGAGGTCGGCGCGCAGCGTGCCGGTGTCCGGCAGCGGGCGGTCTGGATCGAGGCGGTGGGTGGCGGTCTCGGCGAGCAGGCCTGAAAGATCGCCCCAGCGGCGGTAGATGCTGGAGGCGCTGACGCCCGCGCGCTCGGCCACGGCCGGCACGGTGACGCGCTCTCGGCCCTGTTCGGCGACCAGTTCCTCGAGCGCGGCGCGCACCTGCGCCTGCACCTGCGCACTGCGCCCGCCGGGGCGCTTGGCTGAAGACGAAGGAACGGCGGACGGGACGGCGGTGTTCATGGTGAATCGACTTTAACGCAAAGATATTTGCTTTAACAGCGGGAGAGGCCTAGAATCGCAAACGCAAAGATTTGTGCGTTAAGAGTCGTTCCGCGCCAAGGAGTTCACCGTGTCCCAATGCCCCGACCTCGCAAGCCGCCCCGGCACCGCCGCCGCCCCTGTCCGCGCGGCGCCCATTGCCGCGGCGCCCCGGCGCATGCCGGCGGCCCTGGCCTTCCCGCTGCTGGCGGCGGTGCTGTTCGCCTTCTTCTTCGCGGCGGCCGCGCCGTCGCCGCTGTTCGTGGTGTTCCAGCACGCCTGGGGCTTCTCGTCCTCGATGCTGACGGTGGCGTTCGCGATCTACGCCATCGCGCTGCTGATCTCGCTGCTGGTCGCCGGCTCGCTGTCCGACCACATCGGCCGCCGCCCGGTGGTGCTCGCGGCGCTGGTGCTGCAGGCGGTGGCGATGGGGCTGTTCCTGCTGGCGGGCGACATCGGCGGGCTGATCCTCGCGCGCGTGGTGCAGGGCGTGGCGACCGGCATCGCGAGCGGCGCGCTGAGCGCGGCCGTGGTGGAGGCGGCGCCGGCCGCGAAGAAGCGGCTGGGCGCGCTGATCACCAGCGTGTCGCCGCTCGCGGGCCTGGCGCTGGGCGCGCTGCTCACGGGCATGGCGGTGCGCTGGACCGGGCAGCCGGTGACGTGGGTGTTCGGCGTGCTGGCGCTGGTGTTCGCGCTCGGCGCGGCGCTGGTGCTGTGGATGCCCGAGACGGTGACGCCGCGCGCCGGTGCGCTGGCCTCGTTGGTGCCGCGGGTGTCGATCCCCGCGCGGGCGCGCGCCGAGTTCGCGCGCGGGCTGCCGGTGTTCATCGCGGTGTGGGCGCTGGGCGGGCTGTTCCTGTCGCTCGCGCCTTCGCTGATGCACCACGTGTTCGGCATCGACAGCGGCGTGGTCAACGGCCTCACGATCGCGGTGCTGTCGGGCGTGGGTGCCGCGGCGCCCACGCTGCTGGGCCGCCTCGCGGCGCCGCGCCCGGCGATCCTCGGCATGGCCAGCCTGGCGCTCGGGCTGGTGCTGCTGCTGGCGGCGCTCGCCACGCGTTCGCTGGCGCTGTTCTTCGTCGGCACGGCGGTGGCCGGCATCGGCTTCGGCGGCGCCTTCTCGGCGCTGGTGCAGACGCTCGCGCCGCTGGCCCAGTCGCACGAACGCGGCGAGCTGTTCGCGGCGATCTTCGTGGTGAGCTACCTGGCCTTCAGCCTGCCGGCGATGCTCGCGGGCTTCCTGGTCGCGCCGCTGGGGCTGCTCGCGACGGTCGAGGGCTACGCGGGCGTGCTGCTGCTGGTGGCGGCCGTGGGCACCTGGAACCAATGGGCGCCGCTGCGCCGGCGTGCCGCGCCTTAGTTCGGTCGCGCCGCGAGGATCGCGGCCACCGCTTCGCCGAAGCCCGCGCCGCGCTCGCCGCGCGTCACGTAGTGCGGCAGGAACTCCAGCTGCGGCACGAAGCGCGCGACGTTCGCCACGCCGATGCTGTGCGCGAAGCTGCGGAACATCAGCTGGTCGTTGGTCGAGTCGCCCACGTAGGCCCAGCGCGCGATCTCGTCGTCGAGCCGGCGGCCCCAGAGCTCGCGCACGATCCAGCGCGCGCCCTCGAGCTTGTCGTTGCCGCCGTACCAGCCGTTGATGTGGATGCTGCTCACGGTGGCATGCATGCCCTCGCCGCGCATCAGCGCCACCACGCGCGCGATGGTGGCGTCGTCGAGCCGTACGAACTCGCTGTGGTCGATCGCGATGTCGGTCTCGCGGCCCGGCGAGTCGGTGGCGCGGCCGGCGCCCGGAATTTCCGCCTCGATGCGCGCGAGCACCGCCTGCATGCGCCGGTAGTTGGCGGCACGCGTGGGCGCGTCCTGCTGGTAGCGCTTGGCGATGCCGCCGCCGGGCAGCGGCAGCAGCGCCACCGCGCCGTTCTCGGCCACGATCGCATCGACCGGCCAGGCGTTGACGAAGGGCTCGCTCCAGCCCACGGGCCGGCCGGTGATCGCCACCACCTGCAGCCCGGCCGCGCGCAGCGCGCCGAGCGCGGCCAGTGCATCGGCGGTGATCGCGCCCTCGGTGGTCAGCGTGTCGTCGATGTCGGTGAACACGCCCGCGAGCGTGGCGCGCGCGGCGGCGGGCCACTGCCCGAGCGGCAGCAGGCGGTCGGGCGAGGCGGGGAGGGAGGAAGACGCGGTGGAGGAGGACATGGCGGACGAGGCACGGCAGGAGCGCGGATCGTACCGGTGGCCGCGCGCGCCGCGCTTTCGTGTAGCATCCCGCCCCCGCCGGCCGGTCGCGCAGACCGCCCCGGCGCGGCCCGCCCATGTCCCAGATCGTCGTCGACCGCCTCCTCAAGACCTACCGCATCGCCGAACGCGACCCCGGCGTGCTCGGTGCCGTGCGCGGCCTGCTGCATCGCCGCCATCGCACGGTCGAGGCGCTCGCGGGCGTGTCCTTCGCGCTCGAGCGCGGCGAGCTGCTGGGCTTCATCGGTCCCAACGGCGCGGGCAAGTCCACCACCATCAAGATCCTCTCGGGCATCCTGCGGCCAGACGGCGGCAGCGTGCGCATCGACGGGCGCGATCCCTTCGCCGACCGCGAGCGCCACGTGGGCCGCATCGGCGTGGTGTTCGGTCAGCGCACCCAGCTGTGGTGGGACCTGCCGGTGGGCGAGGGCTTCGACCTGCTGCGCGACATCTACCGCGTCGACCGCGAACGCTACCGCCGCACGCGCGACGAGCTGGTCGCGCTGCTGAGCCTCGAGCGCGTGCTCGACCAGCCGGTGCGCCAGCTCTCGCTGGGCCAGCGCATGCGCGCCGAGATCGCGGCCGCGCTGCTGCACGAGCCCGAGATCCTGTTCCTCGACGAGCCCACCATCGGCCTCGACGCGCCCTCGAAGCTCGCGGTGCGCGACTTCGTGCGCCGCGCCAACCGCGAGCGCGGCACCACGGTGCTCTTGACCACGCACGACATGCACGACATCGAGGCGCTCGCGCGGCGCGTGATCGTGATCGGCCATGGCCGCGTGCTGGCCGACAGCCCGGTCGAGGCGCTGCGCGCGCAGGTGCTGGCCGAGCGCCGGCTGGTGGTCGACTTCGCGCAGGAGGCGCAACTGCCCGACGACCTCGGCACCCACTGGCCCGGCGTGCGCGTGAACGCGCGCGACGGCCGCACGCTGGTGCTCGACTTCGATCCCGCGGCCGTCTCCGCGCCGGCCTTGATCGCGCGCATCGCGGCCGCGCATGCGGTGGAGGACATCCGGCTCGAGGGGCTGGCGATCGAGGCCGTGATCGCGCGCTTCTATGCGATGCATGGAGCGGCCGACGCATGAAGGAAGGATGGCGCGAGATCGCGCGCCCCTACACCGCGGCCTTCGCCTCGCGTTTCCTGCAGATGCTGCAGTACCGCACCGCCGCGCTCGCGGGCTTCGGCACGCAGTGCTGGTGGGGCGGCATCAAGGTGATGGTGTTCGCGGCCTTCTACGGCGGCGCCTCGGCGGCCGCGCAGGCGCCGATGTCGCTCGAGCACGCCATCACCTACACCTGGCTCGCGCAGGGCCTGCTGGTGCTGATGCCCTGGCTGGTCGATCCCGAGGTGGCGCAGTCGGTGCGCACCGGCTCGGTGGCCTACGACCGGCTGCGCCCGGTCGATGCCTATGCGCTCTGGTATGCGCGCAGTGCGGGCTGGATCGCCGCGCGCCTGCTGCCGCGCGCGGCGCTGATGCTGGGCTTCGCCGCCGTCGCGCTGCCGCTGCTGGGGCTCGGTGCCTGGGCCTGGCAGCCGCCGGTGGGCGTGGCGGCCGCGCTGGCCTTCGCGCTGTCGATGGGGCTGGGCCTGGCGCTGTCGACCGCGATGGTGATGCTGCTCAACGTCGCGACGCTGTCGGCGCTCAACGAGCGCGGCATCAACGCGCTGTCGGCGCCGCTGGTGATCGTGCTGTCGGGCAACCTGCTGCCGCTCGCGCTGCTGCCCGATGCCTGGCAGACGGCGCTGCTGGTGCAGCCGCTGGCCGGGCTGATGGACATTCCCGCGCGGCTCTACTTCGGCCAGCTGCGCGGCGCCGACGCGCTGCTCGGGCTGGCACTGCAATGCTTCTGGATCGCGCTGCTGGTGGCCACCGGCCGCTGGCTGCTGGTGCGCACCATGCGCCGGCTGCAGGTGCAGGGCGGGTGAGCGCGACATGAGCAGGTCCCCGGGATCGATCGCGCTGTTCCTGCGGCTGGTGAAGGCCTCGGTCGGCGCGCAGGCGCGCTACCCGGCCTCGGCGCTGATGCTCACGGTGGGCCAGTTCCTCGTCACCGGCATCGAGGTGGTCGCGGTCTGGGCGATGTTCCACCGCTTCGGCGAGGTGCGCGGCTGGACGCTCGGCGAGGTCGCGCTGTTCTACGGACTGGTCAACTGCATGTTCGCGCTGGCCGACGCCCTGGGCCGCGGCTTCGACGTGCTGGGCACCGAGTTCCTGCGCAGCGGCGCCTTCGATCGCCTGCTGCTGCGCCCGCGTCCGCTCGCGCTGCAGCTCATGGGCCACGACTTCCGCATCAGCCGCATGGGCCGGCTGCTGCAGGGGCTGGCGGTGATCGGCTTCGCGACCGCGCAGGCCGGCATCGCCTGGACGCCCGAGGCGGTGGCCGTCGCGCTGTTCGCACTGGCCGGCGGCGTGGCGCTGTTCCTCGGCATCCTGGTGCTGCAGGGCACGCTGGCCTTCTGGACCGTCGAGAGCCTGGAGATCGCCAACGTGCTGACCTATGGCGGCGTGCAGGCGGCGCAGTACCCGCTGGCGCTGTACGCGCGCTGGTTCCGGCGCCTGCTCACCTTCGCGGTGCCGCTGGCCTGCGTGGCCTACTACCCCGCGCTGCTGATCCTCGGGCGGCCCGATCCGCTCGGCGCGCCGCACTGGGTGGGCTGGGTGTCGCCGCTGGCGGGCTTCGTCTTCCTCGCGCTGGCGTTCCGCGTCTGGGGGCTGGGCCTGAGGCACTACGCCTCGACGGGCAGTTGAATTCGGACTTCCGGACGCGAAGAACGCGAAGGTTTCGCGAAGGGCGCGAAGAAAACCTTTTTGTTTCTCTTTGGCGTCCTTCGCGAAACCTTCGCGTCCTCTGCGTCCGGCTGCCCGCTTCCGCGTTATCCCGCGCTCTGCAGCGCCAGCCCCGCGTGTTCGCGCAGCGGGTGGAAATGGATCTTCGGGAAGCGCTCCTGCGCCAGCCGCACGTCGTACGGCGAGGTGCACAGGAAGGCCAGCGTGTCGGCCGCGTCCTTGGCCATGCGCTGCGGATAGGCGTTGACGAACTCGCGCAGCTCGGCCGGCGTGTCGGCCGTGATCCAGCGCGCGCCGGTGTACTGGCAGCCCTCGAGCCGCACGTCGGCGTCGTACTCGGCCTTCAGCCGGTGCTGCACCACTTCGAACTGCAGCTGGCCGACCGCGCCCAGCAGCATCGGGCCGCCGATCTCGGGGCGGAACACCTGGATCGCGCCTTCCTCGCCGAGCTGGGCCAGGCCCTGCTGCAACTGCTTGGTGCGCAGCGGGTTCTTGAGGATCACGGTCATGAACAGCTCGGGCGCGAAGAAGGGCAGGCCGGTGAACTGCAGGCTCGCGCCGTCGGTGATGGTGTCGCCGAGCTGCACGCCGCCGTGGGTGGTGAAGCCCACGATGTCGCCCGCATAGGCCTCCTCGACCGCCTCGCGGCGCTGGCTCATGAAGGTCACGACGCTGGTGGGACGCAGTTCCTTGGCGGTGCGCTGCACCTTGAGCTTCATGCCCGGCGTGTACTTGCCCGAGGCCATGCGCACGAAGGCGATGCGGTCGCGGTGGTTGGCGTCCATGTTGGCCTGCACCTTGAAGACCACGCCCGCGAAGTCCTTGTCCTCGGGCTGGATCTCCTTCACCACCGGCTGGCGGTTGACCAGCGTGGTGCTGGTGCGCGACTGCGGCGAGGGCGCGAGGTCGACCAGCGCGTCGAGCACTTCCATCACGCCGAAGTTGTTCACGCCCGAGCCGAAGAACACCGGCGTCTGCTTGCCCGCGAGGAAGGCCTCGCGGTCCCAGGTTGGCGAGGCGCCGGTGGCGAGCTCCATGCTCTCCATCGCGGTCTCGAAGTCGGCGCCGAAGCGCTTGGCAAGGGTGTCGCGTTCGCTCAGGGGAATGGTCTCGAAGTCCTGCGGCAGGCGCTCGCTGCCCGACTCGAACACCGTCATGGCCTGCGTGCGCAGGTTCATGATCCCGCGGAAGCTCTTGCCCTGGCCCACGGGCCAGGTCATCGGCACGCAGGGCATGCCGAGCTCGCGCTCCACCTCGTCGAGGATGTCGAGCGGCTCGCGCACTTCCCGGTCCATCTTGTTGACGAAGGTGATGATCGGCGTGTCGCGCTGGCGGCAGACCTCGATCAGGCGCCGCGTCTGCGCTTCCACGCCGTTGGCCGCGTCGATCACCATCAGCGCCGAGTCGACCGCCGTGAGCACGCGGTAGGTGTCTTCCGAGAAGTCCTTGTGGCCGGGCGTGTCGAGCAGGTTGATCACGTGGTCGCGATACAGCATCTGCATCACCGACGAAGCCACCGAGATGCCGCGCTGCTTCTCGATCTCCATCCAGTCGGAGGTCGCGTGGCGCGAGGCCTTGCGCGCCTTCACCGAGCCGGCGATCTGGATCGCGCCGGAGAACAGCAGCAGCTTCTCGGTCAGCGTGGTCTTGCCGGCGTCGGGGTGGGAAATGATCGCGAAGGTGCGGCGGCGGCGGGTTTCGGAGGCGAAAGACACGGTAGGGCCAGGTAGAAGGGGTCGGTCGGGCGAACCGGCGATTGTCGCAGGCGCGGCGCCTGGCGCGCACGCTCGATGCCTTCGCCGCGCAGGGGCGCTCCGGTTCGCCGGCTCAGAACGCCTCGGTCACGCCATAGGCCCGCATCTGCGCCTCGACCTGCGCGACGTCCTGGCACAGCACCACGAGGTCGTGCGCGCGGCCCTCGCGGTCCTTCACGTGCTTGCTCAACAGCGCCTCGGGCCGGAAGCTCAGCGCCTGGAACACCGCGATCGCGCCGCGCTGGTCCACGGTCATCTGCGCCACCACCTTCTCGTGGCCCTGTTCCATCGCGAGCGCGCAGCCTTCCTGCGCGAGCTGCTGGCCCAGGCCGCTGCCGCGCAGGGCTGGATCGACCAGCACGCGCAGCTCGGCCACGTGGCGCGACCACGAATGCGGATCGCGGATCACGGCCGCGCAGCCCAGCACCTGGCCGCCGCGCACGGCGAGCACGCTGTCGATGTCGCCGCGCGCGATGGCGCGCACCCAGGCGTCCATCACCTTGGGCTGCGTGATGTCGCGCGGCAGGAACAGCAGGTCGTGCGCGGGCAGTGCCTGCGCGAAGGCCAGCACCGCCGGCGCGTCGGCGGCGTCCATGCGGCGCAGCGCGATCTCGCCGTCGGCATGCGGCAGCGTGCGCGGATAGAGCCGGGTCGAACCCGGGTTCGTCGAGGTGTCTGCGGCATTCGTCATGTGGATCGCACTCCCAGCCATTCGTCGAGCTTCGGCCACAGCCGGCGCACCGCGTTCGGTCCCGCGGCCAGGCTCACATGGCCGCCCTTGAGCACCACTTCCTCCTTGTCCGCCGATCCGATGCCCGCGATCAGCGGCGCGCCCGCCTCATAGGGAACGATGTGGTCGTGCTGCGCGAGCGCATGCAGCACCGGCACCTCGATGTCGGCGAGGCGCACCGGCCGCCCGCCGATCGAGAGCTCGCCCTTGAGCAGCTTGTTGCCCCACATCAGTTCTTTCACGGTCTGGCGGAAGTACTCGCCCGCCAGCGGCAGCATCTCGGCGCCCCAGCGGTCGAACATGCGGTAGGACTTGACGAACTCGTCGTTGGCCATGTTGTCCCACAGCTGCACCAGTCCCGCGCCGCGGCCCGCGGGGCGCAGCATGTCGAAGGAGGCGAACAGCATCTCGGGCGGCACGTTGCCCACGCTGTCCACGAGCCGGTCGACGTCGAAATAGCGCTTGTCGGACCAGGCATGGAACATGGTCATGCGGCTGAAATCGATCGGCGTGGTGAACAGCGCGAGGTTCTTCAGGGGCCCGCCCGGATGCAGCGCCGCATAGAGCGTGGAGAGCACGCCGCCCATGCAGTAGCCGACGATGCTCACGTCCTCCTCGCCCGAGCGCTGCTGCACGCGGCGGATCGAGTCGGGGATGAAGTCGAGCACGTAGTCCTCGATGCGCAGCCGCTTCTCCTGCGGCCGCGGCGCGTTCCAGTCCATCATGTAGACGTCGTAGCCCTGCCGCAGCAGGTGCTCGACCATGCTCTGGCCCGGCGCGAGATCGAGGATGTAGCCCTTGTTGGTGGTGGCCATCACGATCAGCACCGGCACGCGGTAGATCTCGTCGACCATCGGCCGGTAGTGGTAGAGGCTCAGCGTGCCGCGGCGATGGATCTCGTCCTTGGGCGTGAGCCCGACCGCGGGCGTGGCGCTGGTCAGGAACTCCAGGCCCTTGATGTTGCGCTGGATGGTGCGCTCGATCTCGGCGCGCAGGTCGGGCAGCACCGGCAGCTCGGCGGCGGGCGTGCTCATGGGCGCGGGCGGCGGGTGCGGGCCGGGGCCTTCTTCGCGGGTGCGCTCGGCGCGGCGGCGGCCGAGGGCGGCTGCTTCGTGCGCTTGGGTGCCGCCGATGACCGCGGCGCCGGCGCTGGCGCGGCACCGCCCTCCTCGAGCTGCCGCGAGATCCGCGCCAGGTGGTCGTCGATGTGCTGCAGCTGCTCGGACAGCGCCTGCAGGTCGGCGCGCGTGGGCAGGTTGAGCATCGTGAGCAGCCGCGCCATCAGGTCGCCGAGCGCCTTCTGCGCGCCCAGCGAGGCGTTCATGCCGCCATGCATGCCCTGTCGAAACGGATCGGAGGCCATGGCCTCGTTGGCGAACGCGTTGGTGCTCTTTTCCCATTGCGCGCTGAGTTCGCGCCAGATCGCCATGGGGTCGAGGGGAGAGGAGGACTGGGTCATGGCCGCACACCGAGGTTCGTCGTCGGAAGGCCGCGCCGTGCGCCGGCGCGGCGCCTGGGCCGCGCGCTACTTGCGCTGCAGCATCTTCGTGACCTCGTCGACGTTCGACTGGATGCGCTGGCGCACCACCTCGAAGGCATCGGCCTGCGACTTGGCCGCGAGGTTGGCGAGTTCCTTGATGTCGTCGACCGCGCGCTGGAACGACTGGCGGCCGAGCGCGTCGAGCTTGGCGAGGCTTTCCTTCGGGTCCTTGCCGGGGATGTCCTTGGCGGCCGCCTGCCAGTCGGTGATCGCGCTCTTGATCATCTCGGTCTGGCGCTGCACCACCGTCTGCAGGCCCTGGAACGACTTCTCGTTGGCCTGCATCAGCGCCTGCAGGTCCTTGCGGCCGCTGTCGAGCAGCTTGCTCGCGCCGTCGGTCATGTTGAGGTTCTGCAGCCGCTCCGTCATGCCCTTGAGCGGGTTGAGCATGTCGGCCGCGCTGGGCGTCGACTGTCTCGCGGCGCTTCCGCTGCCGCTGGTGCCGGTGCTGGCAGTGGTCTTCTTGGCGGCGGCTTTCTTGGCAGTGGCCATGGTGCGGAATCTCCTGAGGACGTTGGACAAGATGGGGGCGGGACCGGCAGCGCACGCGCGCGGTCCGCCGCCACGATACGCCGCGGCGACCCTGCCGCGGCGATCGCGGCCGCGGAATTGCCTGGGGGATTTCCCGAAGGGATGGTGCGCGTTGCGGCGTCGGCGATCGATGCGGTGTCGCCGGGTAGCTGCAACGGCTTACATCGGCGGCGTGAAACCGTCGCGGCCGGCCACCACGCGCAGCGCGGTCGGCGTGCCGTTGCGCTCCTGCGCATTGACCAGCACCTTGGCGCCCGGCACCAGCAGCGCCTCGGTGCCGGCGCGGAAGGTCACGACCGGCACGTCGCGCGGCACGATCACGGTCTTCTCGCCGCCCTTGTAGGACAGGCGCAGCTGCTGCCCGCCGTGCACCGAGCGCGGCGCGGCCGCGAGGTCGGCCACGGTGGCGTTGGTCATGGTGCTCTGCGGCTGCAGGTCCCACGGATAGTGGCCCTCGCCGGTGCCGCGCGCGGCCTCGGGGAACACCACCACCTCGAGCGCCTTCTGCGTGCCGTCGGCCTGCGGCATCGCGGCGGTGCCGATGAAGCTGCCCTTCTTGATGTCGGACAGCTTGATGCGATAGACCTCCGACAGCGGCATGTCCGCGGGCCGCGCGAGGCTCACGACCTCGCCGCCGCGGTCCTTGACGACGAGCTTGCTCGCATCGGCATAGACCAGCGTGCCGCGCACGCGCACCACGGGTTGCGTGGCCTGCGCCTGCTGCGCGAAGGACAGGCCCGGCAAGGTGGCGAGGCCGAGCAAGGCCGCCGTGCAGAGCGCGCGGCGCGCGGTGGACGAAGAGGGGAGGGAGGGGCGGGATGAACGCATCGCAGAGGCTTTCGCGGAAAAAGTAGGCAAGCCGCGTTGTACGCCTCGACTCTGAGCCCTGCATGACGCGGGGTGTTGGCGCGTGCTCGCGTTCCGTGATGTGGGAAGTCCCGGCCGTTGGCGCCCATGTCCGGCACGTCTACAATCCGCCGCTTCCGAGGAGCGTTGCAGCGCCGTCAGGCGTGAGGCTCGGACCCATCGCAACCACGCTCATCCGCTGTTCTCGCGGTGAGTCTTTTCCCCCGATCGCAGTGGCCTCGTTCAAACACAGTTCTGGAGTTCACTTCACATGAGCGCTGTTCTCAAGCCCACCCCTGTTTCGTCCGCCGACCAGGCGATCGCCGACCTCTCGCTGGCCGCCTGGGGCCGCAAGGAAATCCGCATCGCCGAAACCGAGATGCCCGGCCTGATGGCCATCCGCGAGGAATTCGCCAAGAGCCAGCCGCTCAAGGGCGCGCGCATCACCGGCTCGCTGCACATGACGATCCAGACCGCGGTGCTGATCGAGACGCTGCAGGCCCTCGGCGCGCAGGTGCGCTGGGCCTCGTGCAACATCTTCTCGACGCAGGACCACGCGGCCGCCGCGATCGCCGCGTCGGGCACGCCGGTGTTCGCGATCAAGGGCGAGTCGCTCAAGGACTACTGGGACTACACCCACGCCATCTTCGACTTCGGTCCCAAGGACTCGAAGGGCGAAGGCCCGAACATGATCCTGGACGACGGCGGCGATGCCACGCTGCTGATGCATCTGGGCCAGCGCGCCGAGAAGGACCTGGGCGTGATCGCCAACCCGGGCAGCGAAGAGGAGCGCATCCTCTTCGCCGCGATCAAGGCCAAGCTGGCCGTCGATGCGACCTGGTACACGCGCAAGTCGGCCGAGATCATCGGCGTGACCGAAGAAACCACCACCGGCGTGCACCGCCTCAACGAGATGAGCGCCAAGGGCACGCTGCTGTTCCGCGCCATCAACGTCAACGACTCGGTCACCAAGAGCAAGTTCGACAACCTCTACGGCTGCCGCGAATCGCTGGTCGACGGCATCAAGCGCGCGACCGACGTGATGATCGCCGGCAAGGTGGCCTGCGTGGCCGGCTACGGCGACGTGGGCAAGGGCTCGGCCCAGGCGCTGCGCGCGCTGTCGGCGCAGGTGTGGGTCACCGAGATCGACCCGATCAACGCACTGCAGGCCGCGATGGAAGGCTACAAGGTCGTGACGATGGAGTACGCCGCCGACAAGGCCGACATCTTCGTGACCACCACCGGCAACAAGGACGTCATCACGCACGACACGATGGCGAAGATGAAGGACCAGGCCATCGTCTGCAACATCGGCCACTTCGACAACGAGATCGACGTCGCGTCGATCGAGAAGTACGAATGGGAAGAGATCAAGCCGCAGGTCGACCACATCACCTTCCCCGACGGCAAGAAGATCATCCTGCTGGCCAAGGGCCGCCTGGTGAACCTGGGCTGCGGCACGGGCCACCCGAGCTTCGTGATGTCGTCGTCGTTCGCGAACCAGACCATCGCGCAGATCGAGCTGTTCACCAAGCCCGACGCCTACCAGGCCGGCAAGGTCTACGTGCTGCCCAAGCACCTCGACGAGAAGGTCGCGCGCCTGCACCTGAAGAAGGTCGGCGCCATGCTCACCGAGCTGACCGACGCCCAGGCCGCCTACATCGGCGTGAGCAAGAACGGCCCCTACAAGCCGGACAGCTACCGCTACTGATCGCCGCGCATGCGAGCCGACCAGTTGCTGGTGGAACGCGGCCTCGCCGCCTCGCGCTCGCAGGCCGTGCGGCTCATCGCCGGCGGCATGCGCTGGCGCGATGCGGGCTCGACCGATGCGTGGCGTGCGGTCGCGAAGAACCGCGACGAGGTGCCCGAGTCGGCCGAGCTCGAGCTCGACGATGCGGCCGAGGCGCGCTATGTCTCGCGCGGCGGGCTCAAGCTCGAAGGCGCGCTCGAGGCCGGCGGCGTCGATGCCGCCGGCAAGCTGTGCCTCGACGTGGGCCAGTCGACCGGCGGCTTCACCGACTGCCTGCTGCAGCGCGGCGCCGCACGGGTGGTGGGCGTCGACGTCGGCCACGGGCAGCTGCATGCGAAGCTGCGCGAGGACGCGCGCGTGCTCGCCATCGAGGGCGTCAATGCGCGCGCGCTCTCGGCCGACGACCTGCAGGAAGAGGGCGAGGAGCCCTTCGACGAGCGCTTCGACCTGATCGTCGGCGACCTGTCCTTCATCTCGCTCACGCTGGTGCTGCCGGCCGTGGTGCAGTTCCTCGCGGACGACGGCCAGCTGCTGATGCTGGTCAAGCCGCAGTTCGAGCTGCAGCCGGGCCAGGTCGGCAAGGGCGGCATCGTGCGCGACGCGGCGATGTACGAGATCGTCGAGAAGCGCCTGCGCGATGCCTGCGCCGCGCTCGAGCTGCGCGTGCTGCGCTGGTTCGACAGCCCGATCGCCGGCGGCGACGGCAACCGCGAGTTTTTCATTCACGTCGTGCGCGCGACGGGCGCGGGCGGTTCCTAAGGAGACGCAGGTGCGCCTTCCGCTGAGTTTCGAATTCTTCCCGACCAAGACGCCCGAAGGCGCGGTCAAGCTGCGCGCGGCGCGCCAGCAGCTCTATGCGCGCAAGCCCGAGTTCTGTTCGGTCACCTACGGCGCGGGTGGCTCCACCCACCAGGGCACCTTCGGCGCGGTGCAGGAGATCCTGTCCGAGGGCGTGGACGCGGCCAGCCATTTCTCGTGCATCGGCGCCACGCGCGAGACGGTGCGCGCGCAGCTTGCCGAGCTCAAGGCCATGGGCGTGAAGCGCCTGGTCGCGCTGCGCGGCGACCTGCCCAGCGGCTACGGCGCCGGCGGCGAGTTCCAGTACGCGAGCGACCTCGTGGCCTTCATCCGCCAGGAGACCGGCCGCGACTTCCACATCGAGGTGGCCTGCTATCCCGAGGTGCATCCACAGGCGCGTTCGCCCGAGGCCGACCTGCAGGCCTTCGCGGCCAAGGTGAAGGCCGGCGCCGATTCGGCGATCACGCAGTACTTCTTCAGCGCCGATGCCTACTTCCGCTTCGTCGACGAGGCGCGCGCGCTCGGCATCGACACGCCGATCGTGCCCGGCATCATGCCGATCACCAGCTCGACGCAGCTGATGCGCTTCTCGGACGCCTGCGGCGCCGAGATCCCGCGCTGGATCCGGCTGCGGCTGCAGGCCTTCGGCGACGACACGGCCTCGATCAAGGCCTTCGGCCTCGACGTCGTGACCGACCTGTGCGCGCGGCTGCGCGAGGGCGGCGTGCCGGCGCTGCACTTCTACACGATGAACCAGTCGGCGGCCACGCTGGCTGTCCTGGAGCGCCTGGATTGAGAGGGGCGGCGCGGGCGCCTGGCTCGCTGCGCGGGGCGCTTCGCGCCGCGCTCGTGGCCTGCACCTGCGCGCTCGCGGGCTGCGCCATGCCGCCGGCCACCGAGGGCGGCGCGGCGCCCGGCGCCGTGGCACAGGAGAGTCTGTCGCCGATCCCGCGCCAGATGACGGTGCCGCCCGGCGCCGAGCCGCGTTCGAACGTGCCTTCGGTGCGCTACGACCTCGCGGTGACCGGGCCCGACGAACTGCCCGCCGACGGCCTGCCTGGCGACGAGCCGCGCGGCGAGGTGTTCGAGCGCGGCGGCGCATCGTGGTACGGCATCCAGTTCCATCAGCGCCGCACCGCCAGCGGCGAGCGTTTCGACATGGGCGCCCTCACGGCCGCCCACAAGACCCTGCCCTTCAACACCCGCGTGTGCGTGCGCAGCCTCGTCAACGGCAAGGAAGTGCTGGTGCGCGTGAACGACCGCGGCCCCTACACGCAGGGCCGCGTGATCGACCTGAGCCGCGCCGCGGCCGACCGCATCGGGCTCGCGAGCCTGGGCATCAAGCAGGTGGCGCTGACCGTCATCGACCGCGAGGGCATGCGCTGCGACGGCGAGGCGGCGGCGCCGGGCGAGACCGACACGCCCTCGCTCGACGTGGCGCCGCTGCGGCCGCAGGCCCAGCCCGCGGCGGCCCGCAAGGCGCCGGTGCGCCGCGCGCCGGTAAGGCGGCGCTGAGCGCGCGCCGCGCGGATCAGCCCGCGGCTTCGACCGTGAAGCCCGCGTTGCGGTCCTGCCCCAGCTTCTGCACCAGCTGCGGCAGCGCCGCCTCGAGCAGCGGCTTCAGCGTATAGGGCGGGTTGATCAAAAACATGCCGCTGGCCGGCAGGCCCGGGCGGCGCGTTTCGCCGCTGGGCGCGGTCGTGATCTTGCTCGACTTGACCGTCAGCGTGACGTTGAGCGAGGACTTGCCGGCCTTGGTCGCCATGGTCTTGAGCCGGCGCGGCAGGTCGTGCGCCTCGGGCCGCGGAATGATCGGATACCAGACCGCGTAGGTGCCGGTGGCGAAGCGCTTGAGCGCCTCGGCCATGAAGTCGAGCACTCGGCCGTAGTCGGTCTTGAGCTCGTAGCTCGGGTCCATCAGCACCAGCGCGCGCCGCGAGGGCGGCGGCAGGAATTTGGTGGCGCTGCCGAAGCCGTCCTCGTGCAGCACCGCGATCTGGCGGCCGGCCTCGAGCTGCGCGATGTTGGCCGTGAGCGTGCGGCTGTCGGTGGGATGCAGCTCGAACAGCTTGAGCCGGTCGTGGTCGCGCAGCAGGTGCTGCACGATGAACGGCGAGCCCGGGTAGACGCGGGCGCCGCCCTTGGCATTGAAGTCGTGGATCACCTCGAGGTAGCGCGCGAGCGCGTCGGCCAGCGGGGCCTCGGCCTCCTTGGCCGCCTTCTTGGCGGCGGCCGTCGTCGCGGGGGCGGGTGCCGGGGCCGGCGCGGCCTTGGGGTCGGCGACCAGGCGCAGCACGCCCTCGGCGGCCTCGCCGCTGGTGCCCGCGTAATCGCCATCGAGCCGGTACAGGCCGGCGCCCGCGTGGGTGTCGACCACCGTCAGGGCGGTCTCCTTTTCGAGCATGTGATCGAGCGTGGCGATCAGCACCAGGTGCTTGAGCACGTCGGCGTGATTGCCGGCATGGAAGGCGTGGCGGTAGCTGAACATGAGAAGAAGTACCTAAAAGGTGGAGGCATGCATCCGGCGAGATCGCTAGACTCGCGCGCCGGAAACATTAATTAACAAGAAAGAGGGCGCAAATGCGTGGAGCAGGGTGGAGATTCTGGGGCCTGTGCGTGGGTGCGGGCGTTTTGTCCATTTTGACGGGGTGCGCGTCGGTGACGCACGGCACCCAGCAGAGCGTGAAGATCGAGACGCTGACGGAGGCCGGCAAGACCGTCGAGGGCGCCCAATGCACGCTCACGAACGACCGCAACGGCATCGTGATGCGCTCGGGCGAAAGCGTCTCGGTGCGCCGTTCGGGCGCGCTGCTGAACATCGAATGCACGCAGCCGGGCCTGGCGCCGGCCACGGGGCAGGCGATTTCGCGCGTCAACACCGGCATGGTCGGCAACATCCTGATCGGCGGCGTGCTGGGCGCGGCCATCGATTCGGGCACCGGCGCCGGCTTCAACTACCCGAGCTGGATGCAGCTGGTGTTCGGCGAGGTGCGCAGCTTCGACCGCAGCGGCCAGACCGGCGACCAGCCGCTGGCGGGCATCCGCATCGGCGAGACCCGGCTGGCGGCGCCCTCCGTCGTGCCGCCGCCGCCCACTGCCATCGCGGTGACGCCGCCCCCGGTCGCGCCCACGCCCGCGCCGACGCCGCCGGTGGCCGAGCAGAAGCCCGCCGCGCCGCCGGTGGTGGCCGCCGTGCCGCCGGTGGTGGCCGCCGTGCCGCCGCCCGTCGCCGTCGCGCCGCCACCCGTCGCGCCCGTGGCCCCCGTCGTGCCGCCACCGGCGCCGCGCGCCGTCGGCGCGCGCGTCTCGATGGACGATCTCGGCGCGCTGCTTCCCGCCAAGCCATGAGGGCTCGCGTTCTCTGGCTGGCGGCGCTGCTGGTCGCCGGCCCCGCCGCGGCGCTCGAGCCCGACGCGCTGTTCGCCAAGGTGTCGGGCAGCGTCTGGGCCATCCGCACCTTCGACGCCCAGTCCCGGCCGCTCAGCGCCGGCAGCGCGGTCGTGATCGCGCCCGGCCGGCTCGTGACCAACTGCCATGTGCTGGCCAAGGCCAGCAGCTTCGTCGTGCGCCAGGAGAACGTGGCCTACGGCGCCACCCTCGAGTACCCCGACCCGCAACGCGACCTGTGCCAGGTCAAGGTGGCGAACTTCACCGCGCCGCCGGTTGCGCTGGCGCCCGCGGGCAGCGCGCGCGTGGGACAGCGCGTCTACGCCATCGGCAATCCGCGCGGCCTCGAGAACACCCTCAGCGACGGCATCCTGTCGGGCCTGCGCGGCGAAGAGGGCGAGCGCCTGCTGCAGACCACCGCGGCCATCGCGCCCGGCTCGAGCGGCGGCGGACTGTTCGACAGCGAAGGCCGGCTGCTGGGCATCACGACCTTCGCCGCCCGGGATGGCGGCAGCCTGAATTTCGCGGTGCCGGCGGAATGGCTGGCCGAACTGCCGGCGCGCGCGAAGACCGCGCTGGAAGCACGCGCCGTCGGCGCCAGCGGCGCCGACGGCAACGGCCGCGGCGCGCCCGCGGCGGGCCGTCCGGGGGCGCCACGGCTCGGCGAGGTGTTCGAATACGCGCTGATCGACGGCCTCACGGGCGTGCGGACGCCGGTGCGCTACCGGGTCGACCGGATCGAGGGCGAGAACGTCTATTACAACCAGGGCGGGCGGGTCGAGAAGGCCGATGGCCAGCTGGTGTCGGCGACCTCGCCGGCCGGCGGGCTGTTCGACGCGGCCGCGCCGCCCGGCGGCTGGACCCGGCCCGCGATGACGCCGGGCATGCGCTGGCGCAGCGAGTACACCTCGGCCTCCAGCGGGGAGACGGTGCGTTACGCGCTCGATGCCGCGGTGATCGGCACGAGCCGCCTGACCGTCGACGGCGAGGCGCTGAGCGTGCAGCAGATCGCCTACGACGGCTGGATGTTCGCGCTCGTGGGCACCGGGCCCGCGCAGGCGCTGCCCTTCAAGGCGACGGTCTCCTACGCGCCCGACCTGGGCCGGGTGGTCCGTTTCGAGGCCGAATACCGCCGCGTCTTCCTCGGCATGACGCGCGAGACGCTGGAGCTGGTGCGGGTCTGGCGCTGAGCCCGCAGCGGGCGTTCGAGGGGCTCGAAGGGGCGGCCATCCCGAAAATTGCCCGCCAACCCCGATTCTTCGTATAATCGCGGGCTTCGCAGCGTTTTTGTGGCCCCGCGGCGAAGTACTTCCACCACCTAAGAGATTCCCACCAGAGGAAAACCGACCGTGGAAAAGGGCCCGCCAAACCCTCTTACGAAAAGAGAAATCTCATGACCACGTTCAGCGCAAAACCCGCTGACGTGAAGCACGAGTGGTTTGTGATTGACGCGACCGACAAGGTCCTCGGACGGGTAGCCAGCGAAGTTGCCCTCCGTCTGCGCGGCAAGCACAAGGCCATTTATACGCCTCACGTCGATACCGGTGACTTCATCGTCATCATCAACGCAGCCCAGCTGCGCGTCACCGGCGCCAAGTCCATCGACAAGGTGTACTACCGTCACTCGGGTTACCCGGGCGGCATCACGGCGACGAACTTCCGCGACATGCAGTCGAAGCACCCCGGCCGCGCGCTGGAAAAGGCCGTCAAGGGCATGCTGCCCAAGGGCCCGCTCGGCTACGCCATGATCAAGAAACTCAAGGTGTACGGTGGTGCAGAGCATCCGCACACCGCCCAACAGCCCAAAGTGCTGGAACTGTAAGGAGCCTTGAGAATGATTGGTGAATGGAACAACGGCACCGGCCGTCGCAAATCCAGCGTCGCTCGCGTGTTCCTGAAGAAGGGCACCGGCAAGATCACGGTCAACGGCAAGGACATCCAAGCGTTCTTCGGCCGCGAGACCTCGATCATGATCGCCAAGCAACCGCTGGCGCTGACGAACAACCTCGAAGCCTTCGACGTCATGGTGAACGTGCACGGCGGCGGCGAATCGGGTCAGGCCGGCGCAACCCGCCACGGCATCACCCGTGCGCTGATCGACTACGACGCGAGCCTCAAGCCGGTGCTGAGCCAGGCCGGCTTCGTCACCCGCGACGCGCGTGAAGTCGAACGTAAGAAGGTCGGTCTGCACTCCGCACGCCGCCGCAAGCAGTTCTCGAAGCGCTGATCTCCAGCCTTCGCCTGCCGAGAAAACCGCCTTCGGGCGGTTTTTTTCATGGGCATTGCCGCCGGATCGGCCTTGCCGCCGTGTGGTTGCGACCCCACTTGCATTGGGTGCACCGCCCGCGGCCCCGGCTCCAAAGCCCGCATTGCAGTAGCATTCCCTCCCTTGGCCGCATGTTCCGGCCCCTCTCCAGGAGTTTCCCCTCATGAGCGCCCTTGCCGAAAACATCCAGACCCAGATGCCCGAACCGATCGTCTTCACCGACAGCGCGGCCGCCAAGGTGGCCGACCTGATCGCCGAAGAAGGCAATCCCGACCTCAAGCTGCGCGTGTTCGTCCAGGGTGGCGGCTGCTCGGGCTTCCAGTACGGCTTCACCTTCGACGAGATCACCAACGAAGACGACACGACCATGACCAAGAACGGCGTGTCGCTGCTGATCGATGCCATGAGCTACCAGTACCTGGTCGGCGCCGAGATCGACTACAAGGAAGACCTGCAGGGCGCCCAGTTCGTGATCAAGAACCCGAACGCCACCAGCACCTGCGGCTGCGGCTCCAGCTTCTCGGCCTGATCCACCGATGGTGCCTGCCCGCGGCGCACCATCCCCCCACGAAGCCGCCTCCGGGCGGCTTTTTGCTTTGCGCCTCCCTCCCCGCCCATGCCGCCCGACACCGCCGTAGCCAACACCGCCGTCGCCCCCGCCCGCAAGAGCCTGCTGTGGCTCGTGGCGGTGGGCTTCTTCATGCAGACGCTGGACGCCACCATCATCAACACGGCGTTGCCGGCGATGGCGGCCAGCCTCGGCGAGAGCCCGCTGCGCATGCAGTCGGTGGTGGTGGCCTATGCGCTGACCATGGCGATGCTGATCCCGGCCTCGGGCTGGATCGCCGACCGCTTCGGCACCCGGCGCGTGTTCTTCGCGGCCATCGTGCTGTTCGGGCTGGGCTCGGTGCTGTGCGCGCTCTCGCACGGGCTGGGCCAGCTGGTGGCCGCGCGCGTGGTGCAGGGCCTCGGCGGCGCGCTGCTGCTGCCGGTGGGTCGGCTGGCGCTGCTGCGCACCGTGCCGCGCGGCGAATTCCTGCAGGCGATGAGCTTCGTGGCCATTCCCGGCCTGATCGGCCCGCTGCTCGGGCCCACGCTGGGCGGCTGGCTGGTGCAGTACGCCTCGTGGCACTGGATCTTCCTGATCAACGTGCCGGTGGGCCTGGCCGGCTGCATCGCCACCTTGCGCTTCATGCCCGACCTGCGCGGCGCCGCGCTGCGGCGCTTCGACGCCGTGGGCTACGGCCTGCTGGCCTTCGGCATGGTGGCGATCTCGCTCTCGCTCGACGGCGTGGCCGAACTCGGCCTGCGCCAGGGCGGCGTGATGGTGGTGCTGATCTTCGGTTTCGCGAGCGTGGTGGCCTACTGGCTGCGCGCGGCGCGCACGCCCGACCCGCTGTTCGCGCCCTCGCTGTTCAAGGTGCCGACCCTGAGCATCGGCCTGCTCGGCAACCTGTTCTCGCGCCTGGGCAGCAGCTGCATGCCCTTCCTGGTGCCGCTGCTGCTGCAGGTGTCGATGGGCTATTCGCCGGTGCGCGCGGGCCTGATGATGCTGCCGGTGGCGCTGGCCGGCATGGCGATGAAGCGCTTCGCCACGCCGCTGATCACGCGCCACGGCTACCGCAAGGTGCTGGTGGTCAACACGGCGCTGGTGGGGCTCGCGATGGCCAGCTTCGGCCTCACTGCGCCGGGCCAGCCCTTCGCGCTGCATGTGCTGCAGCTGCTGTTCTTCGGCGCGGTCAATTCGCTGCAGTTCACCGCGATGAACACGATCACCCTCAAGGACCTCGACGGCAGCATGGCCAGCAGCGGCAACAGCCTGCTGTCGATGGTGCAGATGCTCGCCATGAGCATGGGCGTGGCCGCCGCGGGCGCGGTGCTGGCGGGTTACAACGGCATCTTCGGCACCGACACGGCAGTGCGCACGCTCGATGCCTTCCAGGCCACCTTCGCCAGCATGGGCCTGATCACGGTGGCTTCGGCGCTCATCTTCTGGCATCTGCCGGCGGAGGTGCGGGCGTCGCGGCCCGCGCAGCCCGAGGTCTCGGGCCAGGGCTGAGTCAGGCCGGGTAGATCGCGCCCAGCACGCGCGCGCCGCGGGCGCCGGTCACACTGGCGAGGTTGCCGCTCTCGCGCCGCACCGTGGCGCGCGCCAGCCAGGCGAAGGCGGCCGCCTCCACCTGCTGCGGCGGCAGGCCGCGTTCGTTCGAGGCCACCACGGCGATGCCCGGCAGCAGCGCGCGCAGCCGCGACAGCAGGTGGCCGTTGAGCGCGCCGCCGCCGCAGACGATCAGCAGCTTGCTCTCTTTTCCGTAGCGAAGCAGGTCGGCGGCGCAGGTGCTGGCCGTCAGCTCGGCGAGCGTCGCCTGCACGTCGACCGGGGCATCGCCCGCGCCGGTGCCCACGTGCGCGGCCAGCCATTCGGGATTGAACAGGTCGCGCCCGGTGCTCTTGGGCGGGGCCTTGGCGAAGAAGGGCTCGCCCTGCAGCCGCGCGAGCAGCTCGGGCAGTACCGTGCCGCTCGCGGCCCACTGGCCGTCGAGGTCGAAGGGCTGGCCGTGGTAGCGCTGGCACCAGTGGTCCATCAGCGCGTTGCCGGGGCCGCAGTCGAAGCCCAGCACCACCGCGCCCTCGGGCGCGTCGCTGGCCGGCAGCAGGCTCAGGTTCGAGATGCCGCCGAGGTTCAGCACCGCGATCGGCTCGCCGGGCCCGGCGAACAGCGCCCGGTGGAAGGCCGGCACCAGCGGCGCGCCCTGGCCGCCGGCCGCGAGGTCGCGGCTGCGGAAGTCGGCCACCACGTCGATGCCGCAGAGCTCGGCCAGCAGCGACGGGTTGTTGAGCTGCAGCGTGTAGCCGACCTCGTCGAATTCGCCGGGCCGATGGCGCACGGTCTGGCCATGCACACCGACGGCACGGACCGCGCCGGGCTCGAGGCCGGCATCGGCCAGCAGCTGCGCGACCACGCCCGCGTAGACGCGCGCCAGCCCGTTGCCGGCGAGCGCCGCGCGGTGCAGTTCGTTGTCGCCCGGGGTGTTGAGGGCCATCAGCTCGCCGCGCAGGCCGACCGGGAAGGGGGCGCTGGCGTAGCCGGTGACCGAGATCCCACCGTCGGAGAGGTCGGCGAGCACGCCGTCCACGCCATCGAGCGAGGTGCCCGACATCAGTCCGATGTAGAGGTCGCCGGTGGCCATGGGGCTGGGGGAGCGGCCGGATGTTCCGGCGCTTCTATATATGAGAGGAGGAGCGCGGCGCTCAGTCCGCGCTGGCCTGCACCACCGAGAACGCGGCGGCCAGTTCGTTGCGCGCGCCGACGGCGATGCGCTCGAAGGCCGGGCGCATCGCGGCGGTGATCGGGGCGCCGCCTTCCTGCGCGATCGAGGTCGGGTTCTGGTAGACGCCGTTGACCCGGAATTCGAAGTGCAGGTGCGGACCGGTGGCCCAGCCCGTGGAGCCCACGGCGCCGACGGTCTGGCCCTGGCTCACGCTCTGGCCGGCCTTGACGTCGATGCGGCTCAGGTGCGCATAGGCCGTCTGCTGGTTGTTGCGGTGGTTGATGATGACGATGTTGCCGTAGCCGTTCTGCGTGCCGGCGAAATCGACCGTGCCGTCGCCGACCGTGCGCACGGCGGTGCCGGTGGGCGCCGCGTAGTCGATGCCGTTGTGCTGGCGCCAGCTGTTGAGGATCGGATGCATGCGCATCGCGAAGCCGCTCGACACGCGCGTGAATTCCACCGGCGTCGCGAGGTAGGCCTTGCGCAGGCTGTCGCCGTTCGGGCGGTAGTAGCTGCCCTTCTGACCCGCGCCCGGCGGCTGGAACCACACGGCCTGGTGGATCTTGCCGTTGTTCTCGAACTCGGCCGAGAGCACGCGGCCGCTGCGCAGCGCCTGGCCGTCGGCCTCGAAGGTTTCGTAGACCACGGCGAAGCGGTCGCCCTTGCGCAGCTGGCGCACGTCGACGTCGCCCGCGAAGATGTCGGCCAGCTGGCTGGCGACGCCATCGGGGATGCGCGCCTCGTCGGTGGCGGCGAACAGCGAGCTGCGGATGGTGCCGCTGGCCAGGCGGGCGCCCGGCGTGAGGGTGTCGCGCTCGGTCAGGGCCACGAAGCCCACGGGCGTGCGTTCGACCACGAAGCGCTTGAAGCCGCCGTCGCCGTCGGGAATCCAGCGCGCGCTGAGCTTCTTGAGCTGATTGTCCTGGGTGGCCTCGGCGGTCACGGTGCGGCCGGCGCGCGCGAACAGCGCGGTGCGGGCCTCGCCGCTGCCGCGCACGAAGGCGCTGGCGGCCGGGTCGGAGATGCCCAGGCGCTTGAGCAGCGCCTCGGCGGTGTCGCTCGAGCGGGTGACGTCGGTGCGGAACAGCGTGAAGCTGAAGTCCTCGAGCGACGTGGCCTGTTCGGCGAACGACAGGGGGGCGGAGGTGGCTTCGAGCACCTGGTGGACCGGGAGGTCCGAGGCGTCGGGTCCGAGCGAAGCCACGGCGAGGGTTCCGGCGCTCAGCAGCGCCGCCGCGATGATCGCGGTGATCTGCTTGGGGTAGGTCCGGAACGTATAGGCCACGCGAGAAGCGAGAAGCTCCTCGGCGGCAAGAATGCCGTTGATCAAACTTTGAATTCCAGCTCAGGTTTCTGCAGATCCGTCGGCAAAGCCCAGAGCGGTCAGGGCGGCGGGACGGTGCGGAAAAAGCGCCGCTTAGAATCCGGCGCTTGAAAAGTCGGGCGAGTATAGCTTCCGCACTCCAAAAGTCAGCCAAAAAAAGCCCATGAACGCCGAATCTGTTACATCCGTGGCCCTTTCAAATAGTGTAGGACGCGCGCTCGAAATCTCCCTCCGGGGGGCTGACGAACTGCTCCCCCAGGACGAATGGGTGCGCAAGCTGCAGCGCTCCGAGGCCACCGGCACCCCGCTGCGCATCAAGCTCGGCCTCGACCCGACCGCGCCCGACATCCACATTGGCCATACGGTGGTGCTCAACAAGATGCGCCAGCTCCAGGACCTGGGGCACCGCGTGATCTTCCTGATCGGCGACTTCACCACCACCATCGGCGACCCCTCGGGCCGCAACAGCACGCGTCCGCCGCTCACGCGCGAGCAGATCGAGGCCAATGCCCAGACCTACTACAAGCAGGCCAGCCTGGTGCTCGATCCCGAGAAGACCGAGATCCGCTACAACTCCGAGTGGAGCGACCCGCTGGGCGCGCGCGGCATGATCCAGCTGGCCGCCAAGTACACGGTGGCGCGGATGATGGAGCGCGACGACTTCAACAGGCGCTTCAAGGCCGGCCAGTCGATCTCGGTGCACGAGTTCCTCTACCCGCTGATGCAGGGCTACGACTCGGTGGCGCTCAAGAGCGACCTCGAGCTCGGCGGCACCGACCAGAAGTTCAACCTGCTCGTGGGCCGGCACCTGCAGCAGGAATACGGCCAGGAACCGCAGTGCATACTCACTATGCCGCTGCTGGAAGGGCTCGATGGCGTCGAGAAGATGTCCAAGAGCAAGAACAACTACATCGGCATCAGCGAAGACGCCAACACCATGTACGCCAAGGTGCTGTCGATCTCCGACGACCTGATGTGGCGCTGGTACACGCTGCTGAGCTTCCGTTCGCTCGAGGAGATCGCCGCGCTCAAGGCCGAGATCGAGGGCGGGCGCAATCCCAAGGACGCCAAGGTCGCGCTCGCCAAGGAGATCACGGCGCGCTTCCACAGCCCGGCGGCGGCCGAGGCGGCCGAGCAGGATTTCGTCAACCGCAGCAAGGGCGGCGTGCCCGACGAGATTCCCGAAGTGAGCGTGGCCGGCGCCCCGCTGGGCATCGGCCAGCTGCTCAAGCAGGCCAACCTCGCGGCCTCGTCCGGCGAGGGCAACCGGCTGATCGACGGCGGCGGCGTGCGCATCGACGGCGCGGTGGTCAGCGACAAGGGGCTCAAGCTGCCGGCCGGCAGCTACGTGGTGCAGGTCGGCAAGCGCAAGTTCGCGCGCGTGACGCTGTCCTGAACCGGGCGCGCCAAAAGCAAGAAGGCCGGGGCGATCCCGGCCTTCTTGCCTGGCGAGCGCGCTTCAGCGCACCTCGATCGTCACGCGCCGGTTGCGCGGCTCGTCGACCTCGTCGGCCGTCGGCACCGCCAGTTCGCGTTCGCCGCGGCCCGCGGCCTCGATGCGGTTGGCCGGGAAACGGCGCTCGATGAAGAGCTGCGCCACTTCCTGCGCGCGGCGGCGCGAGAGCACGTCGTTGTTCTGCAGCGTGCCCTTGGTGTCGGTGTGGCCGACCACCACGATGTCGCCGCCGGGGCGTGTCTGGGCGGCGGTCAGCGCCTCTTCCATGATCTTCTGCGAGGCGGCGGTCAGCGTGATGGTGCCGAGCTCGAAGTACACCGTGTAGCGCTGCGAGGGCGGCGGGCGCATCTCGAACAGCGGCTTGTTCTCGGCCTGCACCTTGGCCGCGTCGGCGGCATCGACCACCGGCGCGCCCGAGGCGCCCTTCCTGGCCGTGGCGCGCTGGTAGGGCTGCGACAGCACCTCCTCGCCATCCTTGGCGCGCACCACCACCGCCGACGCGGAGCCGTCGGCCTGCGGCAGCAGCACCACGCGGGTGGCGGGCGAGGAACAGGCCGCGAGCAGCGCGACCAGCAGCGCGGCACCGAGGAAGCGCAGGCGGGAGGAAAGGAGGGAACTGGAACCGGAACGCATCATGGCTGGCCGTCGGTCTGGACGATGAAGTCGGTGCCGCGGATGCCGATGGTTGCCGTCTGGGTCTCGACGCGCACCGCGTCGGGGTTGGTCTTGCCGATCAGGCCGGTGATCATGCGCATCGAGCCGCGCAGCAGCGAGACGAGCAGTCCGCCCTCGTGGGTGGTGGCGTCGAAGTGGAACTGCTTGAGGTCGAGCCGCGAGGACGGGCCGACCACCAGCGTGGTGTCGTCGCGCAGCACGACCGCGGCCGAGGAATCGGGGCCGGTCACGATCCGGTCGACCGAGGCCAGCGCGTCGCCGGGCACGGCGTTGCGCGCGGTGGCGGCGGCGCTCAGCAGCTTGACGTCGCCGCGCACCGACTTCACGAAGCCGGCCTGGCGCTCGGGGGCGGCGGCGGTTGCGGTTGCCGCGGGCGTGCCCGGGGCGGTCTGCGCCTGCGAGATCGCCGCGGCGCCGAACAGCGCGCAGCCCAGCAGGGGCAGTAGGAATTTCTTGTGCATCATCAGGTTTTCCGCGAACTGTTTCGGGGCGGACACAATTATTAATGCCAAGGCGTTACACCTGGACACGAACATGATAATTCGGTGCCTATCTGCGGCCTTTTACCGTTTTTCCTGTCGCTTGTCGCCGTCAACGCCCCCCGGGCACGCATGAACCTCACACCCAAGACACTGCTGCGGGCCTCCATCGCGGTGGCCCTGGTCACGATTGTGCTCAAGGGCCTCGCGGGCTACATCACCCATTCGATGGGCCTGATCTCGGACGCCATGGAGTCCTTCGTGAACCTGGCCAGCGCCACCTTCGCGCTGGCCATGGTGACGATCGCCGAACGCCCGGCCGACGAGGGCCATCCCTATGGCCACCACAAGGCCGAGTACTTCTCCTCGGGCTTCGAGGGCATCCTGATCGTGGGCGCGGCCGTCGCGATCTTCTGGGTCTCGGTGCAGCGGCTGCTGGCGCCGCAGCCGCTCGAGCAGCTCGGCTGGGGCCTCGCGCTGTCGATCGTCAGCTCGGGCCTGAACGCCGGGCTCGCGTGGCTGCTGTTCCGTGCCGCCCGGGCCCGCCGCTCGATCGCGCTCGAGGCCGACGCGCGCCACCTGATGGCCGACGTCTGGACCTCGGCCGCGGTGCTGGTGGGCATCGTCGCGGTGCACTTCACGGGCTGGCTCTGGCTCGACCCGCTGCTGGCCATCGGCGTGGCGCTCAACATCGCGCGCGAGGGCGTGAAGCTGGTCTGGCGTTCCTCGCAGGGCCTGATGGACGAGGCGCTCGAGCCCGAGACCCAGGCGCTGCTGCGCGCCACGCTCGAGCGCTTCGCCGCCGGCGTGCCCGAGGGCGGCCGGCTGCGCTTCGACGACATCTTCACGCGCAGCGCCGGCCAGCGCCGCTTCGCCGACCTGCACATGCACGTGCCCGGCGACTGGACCCTGCAGCGCGCCGCCGCCCTGCGCGACGCGCTCGAGCAGGCCCTGATGGACGCCGTGCCCGGCCTGCGCGTGACCATCCAGCTGCTGCCGCTGGGCATGGAAGCCCGCGCCACCCAGCTTCCGCCAGACAACCCCGAGGAATCCCATCCATGAAAGCAGTGCTCCAGCGCGTGGCACAGGCGCGCGTCGACATCGCGGGCCGCACCGTCGGCGAGATCGGCGCCGGGCTGCTGGTGCTGCTGTGCGCCGAGCGCGGCGACAGCGACGCCGCGGCCGACCGCATGCTCGCCAAGATGCTCAAGCTGCGCATCTTTTCCGACGAGGCCGGCAAGATGAACCGCAGCGTGCAGGACATCGGCGGCGGCCTGCTGGTGGTGAGCCAGTTCACGCTCGCGGCCGACGTGAGCGGCGGCAACCGCCCGAGCTTCACGCTCGCGGCGCCGCCCGACGAGGGCCGCCGGCTCTACGACCACTTCGTCGCGAAGGCGCGCGCCGCGCATCCCGTGGTGGCCACGGGCGAGTTCGGCGCCGACATGCAGGTGCACCTGCTCAACGACGGGCCGGTCACGATTCCGCTGCAGATGAGCTGAGGGCCGCGTCGGCCCCGTTTCAGTCGCGCCGCAGCAGCGCTTCCCACGCCACCTTCGGGTGCTCGTAGCGGTCGATGCTCAGTTCCTCGAGCTGCGCGATGCGCCAGCCGCGCGCGAACAGCCGCTGCACCGTGGCGCGCTCGAAGAAGCGCTTGGGAGCGCCGTCGACCAGATAGAGGTTGTCCTCGTCCGGGCGCCCCGGGCCGCAGCCGCCGTAGTGCCGGTCGTTGACCGAGTTGAGCCGGCACAGCAGCACGCCGCCGGGCCGCAGCAGCGCATGGATGCGCTCGACCAGTTCCAGCGTCTGGTCCCATTCGAAATAGTGCAGCGACAGGCTCGCGAGCACGACGCCGATGCGCTGCCCCTTGGCCAGCGGAAAGGGCGCGCGGAAATCCTGGTGGTGCACGCGCACGCCCGCCAGGCGCCGCTCGCGCGCGGCATCCGCAGCTTGCGCCGACAGCTCGATCGCCTCCACGCGCAGCCCCGCGGCCGCCAGCGTGGCGCTGTCGCGGCCGTCGCCGCAGCCCAGTTCGAGCACCGGATCGGCGCCCGCGCATTCGGCCAGCAGCGGCAACCAGCGCACGAGCCACGGGTCGGTGCCATCCACGCCCATCGGTGCGCGCCGTCTCAGCGGTTGTAGGGATCGCGGATGCCCAGCCCCGCGAGGATCTCGATCTCGCGCGCTTCCATCGCCTCGGCGTCTTCTTCGCCGGTCTCGTGGTCCCAGCCCTGCGCATGCAGCGTGCCGTGCACCAGCAGGTGCGCGTAGTGCGCGGCCAGCGTCTTGCGCTGTTCCTTCGCCTCGCGCGCCACCACCGGCGCGCACAGCACCAGGTCGGCCATCACCAGCGGCGCCTGCGCATAGTCGAAGGTCAGCACGTTGGTCGCGTAGTCCTTGCCGCGGAATTCGCGGTTCAGCTGCTGGCCCTCGTCGGCATCGACGATGCGCACCGTGATCTCGGCGTCGGCATCGAGCGCATGGCGGATCCAGCGCGTCACGCCGTGGCGCGGCAGTGCGGCGCGGTGCCGTTCCACGCCCTTGAAGCGCCCGAACTGCAGCGACAGGGTGAGTGCGGCCAGCGCCATCTCAGTGCCCGCCCGCGCCGGCGCGCTTGCGCTGGCCGTCGTAGGCGTCGACGATGCGCGCCACCAGCGGATGGCGCACCACGTCGGCGCTCGTGAAGTGCGTGATCGCGATGCCGTTCACGCGCCGCAGCACGCGCTCGGCGTCGATCAGGCCGCTGAGCTGCTGCTTGGGCAGGTCGATCTGGCTCACGTCGCCCGTCACCACCGCCTTGGCGCCGAAGCCGATGCGCGTGAGGAACATCTTCATCTGCTCGGGCGTGGTGTTCTGCGCCTCGTCGAGGATCACGAAGGCGTTGTTGAGCGTGCGCCCGCGCATGAAGGCCAGCGGCGCGATCTCCAGCGCGTTGCGCTCGAAGGCCTTCTGCACCTTCTCGAAGCCCATCAGGTCGTAGAGCGCGTCGTACAGCGGCCGCAGGTAGGGGTCGACCTTCTGCGTCAGGTCGCCCGGCAGGAAGCCCAGGCGTTCGCCGGCCTCGACCGCCGGGCGCGTGAGCACGATGCGCTGCACCGCGCTGCGCTCGAGCGCGTCGACCGCGCAGGCCACCGCGAGGTAGGTCTTGCCGGTGCCGGCCGGGCCGATGCCGAAGGTGATGTCGTGCTTGGCGATGTTGTCGAGGTACAGGCCCTGCGTGGGCGTGCGCGCGCGCAGGTCGGCGCGCCGGGTGGCGAGCGTGATCGCGCTGTCGACGTCCTCGTCCATCGAGCCATCGCCGGCCAGCGTGAGCTGCACCACGGCTGCATCGATCGGGCGCTGGGCGATCTCGTAGAGCGCCTGCAACACGTCCATCGCGCGCTGCGCGTTGACCTTGGGGCCGTCGATCTTGAACTGCTCGTGGCGGTGCGCGATCTTCACCGCGAGCGCTTCCTCGATGCGGCGCAGGTGGGCGTCGAGCGGGCCGCACAGGTGGCCCAGGCGCGTGTTGTTGGGCGGAGCGAAGGTGTGTCGCAGAATCACGCGGTTTCCATTTCCATCTTTGTTGGTAGCCCATGCAAGACCGGCCCTGCTCGAAAAAACACGATTCAGCGCGGGAAACACCGCGGAACCGGCTTTGCCGGGCCGCTGGTGTTGCCCCCTCGAGGGGGGAGGCGGCTACACGAAGTGAGCAAGCAACGGGGGTGGGCCAATGATAGGCAAACTCACCGGAACCCTGGCGGAGCGCAATCCGCCGCAGGTCGTGATCGACTGCAACGGCGTCGGCTACGAGGTCGACGTGCCGATGAGCACCTTCTACAACCTGCCCGGCGTCGGCGCCAAGATCTCGCTGCTCACGCACTTCATCGTGCGCGAGGACGCGCAGATTCTCTACGGCTTCGGCAGCGCCGAGGAGCGCGCCGCCTTCCGTCAGCTCATCAAGATCTCGGGCGTGGGCCCGCGCACCGCGCTGGGCGTGCTCTCGGGCATGAGCGTGGGCGAGCTGTCGCAGGCCGTCACCCTGCAGGAGGCCGGCCGGCTGGTGAAGGTGCCCGGCATCGGCAAGAAGATCGCCGAGCGCCTCTTGCTCGAGCTCAAGGGCAAGCTCGGCGCCGACATCGGCCTGCCCGCGCACATCGCCTCCGATGCCCAGGCCGACATCCTGCAGGCGCTGGTCGCGCTGGGCTACAGCGACAAGGAAGCGGCCGCCGCGCTCAAGGCACTGCCGAAGGACGTGAGCGTGAGCGACGGCATCAAGCTGGCGCTGAAGGCGCTGGCGAAGTAGACAACGCGCTCGGGCATGCCCCACCGCGACTGCTGCGCCACGCGCGAGGCAGGCGCGATCCCTCGCCAAAAGTGAATACCTTTGGCATAGACTGCTCACCGAGAAAAAGGGCGCAGCCCATCCGGTGGTACCCGCCAGGCCGGGCCCCCGGAAAACCGGAGCACGAGGAGCGGGGTGCCACATGTCTTTCGAGAATCTCGAACAGGGGTTGCTGACGGCGATCGACCACGTGCACGGGGCCGCCATCGGCGAGATGAGCTGGAGCCTGGCCCTGGAGGCCGTCTGCGATGTCCTCGGTGCGCGGGCCGCGGACCTCAACATGTTCGATGCAGACACCCTCGACTATCTGGCCTTCCACCCGGCGCGCGTCGACCCCTTCGTGCTGACCTACATCGCCGACTACATGAGCGATGTCACCCACGAGAACCCGCGCGTCGCGCAGCTCTACCTGCCGATGGCGGAAGGCCGCATCGTGGCCGACAGCGACGTCTGGACGACGCGCGAGCTCGGCCGCATGCCCTTCTTCGCGGACTTCCTGCAGCCCTGGGGCACCTTCGATTCCCTCAACACCTGGGTCCGGCGCCGCAGCGACGGATCGCCGCTGATCGCGCTGGCGGTCCACTACCGCAAGCAGGACTGCCCACCCCAGGCCGAGCATCGGCGCAGGCTGGCCATGCTGCTGCCGCACATCCGGCGCGCCTGCGCCACCGCGGAAAGGCTGGACGAAGCGCTGCTGCGGGTCGCGGGGCTGGAGCAGGCGATCGAGCATGCGCGCGAGCCGATCGTCCTGCTCAGCGAAGGCGCGCGAATACTGCATGCGAGCGGCGCGGCGCGGGCCTTGCTGCAGCGGGAGCGGGGGCTTTTCCTCGGGCCCGACGAGACGCTGCGTTTTCGGAGCACGGCACACCAGGACGCCTTGCGCGCCGCGCTGCGGCGATGCCGCCCTGGCGCCACCGCGTTGCAGGATGCCCATGCCTCGCCGTCGGCCCGAATCGTGATTCCGCAGGCCGGCGGCGCCCCGCTGGTGCTCACGGTCCAGCCGCTGCCCGGCACGCGGCGCCATCACTCGGCCGCCGTGGCCGCGCTGTTCATCCACGCGCCGCAGCAAGTCGGCGCCCACGAGGTCGGCGCGCTGCGTGAGGCCTACGGCTTGACGCCCGCCGAGATCCAGGTCGTGTGCGGCCTCGTGAACGGCACCTCGCTGAAGAAGCTGGCGCAGCAGCGCGAGATCTCCTACGAAACCGTCCGCTCGCAACTGCGCCAGATCTTCGCGAAGACCGGCACCCACCGGCAGTCCGCGCTGGTCGGCCTGGTGCGTGGCGTTCGCTAGCCAGCGCGCGGGCCAGCCGTCAGGCGCAGCGTCCCCTGTAGCCCGCTCCGGCCTCGTAGCGCCATCGGCCCTTGCCGCGGTGCGCGGTCGAGCAGGCCCACCACTGGACCCGGCCGTTGAGGATGTTGCCCTCGCCGCGTCCCGGGCTCAGCGTGCTCAGCCCGCCATTGGGGCAGCGGAAGGCTTCCGAGCTGTCGAAGAAGTTCTTGGTCTGGCGCGGGTTCTCGACGCAGAAGCCGACGTCGACCGGAAAGCTGCATCGGTTGACGAGCGTCCGGTTCTGGACGCTCACGCAGTGGCTGTCGTTCTCGCTGGCGAACGCTCCCGCGCAAGCGCCGAGAAGGGTGGCGCAGGCGAGCGAAGCGCGCAGGGCGCGCGGTCTGCCGAGGATGGTCATGTCCGTCTCCTTCATGCCGAGGGTTCGACGGACGCATCGTGACCATGCCTCGCGGCAGGATCATCCCCCGTTTGGAGTACGCGGCGGCTGCGCTTCCTGACCGCGCAACGCTGCCACCAGCGCGCCCAGCAGCGCATGCGTCTCGACCAGGCTCGGCCCGTGCACCGGCTGCGGCCAGGCGCTGTGGATCGCGACCACGAGCCCTTCCTTCGGATGGATGTAGAGCTGCTGCCCGAAGATGCCGAGCGCGGCGAACAGGCCGCCGTCGAATTCGGGCAGCGCCTGCGCGCCGCGCGGGAAGGTCCACCACTGGTAGCCGTATCCCATCGGCTCGTAGCCCTCGAGCGTGCCGGGTGCGAGCCGCTGCGCGGGGTCGGCGCGCGTGGCGTCGCGCAGCCAGCCCTCGGGCAGCACGCGCTGTCCGCCGGCCATGCCGCCGCCGAGGATGAACAGGCCGAAGCGGCCGAAGTCGCGCAGGGTCGCGTTGACGCCGCTGCCCGCGAACTCCTGGCCGCCCGGCGCATCGAGCTGCCAGTAGGCATCGGCCTCCATGCCGAAGGGCGCCCAGATCCTGCGCGACAGGTAGTCGCCGATCGGCTCGCGCAGCGCGCCGGCCAGGATCCTGCCGACGAGGTAGGTCTCGCCGGTGCTGTAGTTGAAGCGCGTGCCGGCCGGCGCCACGCGCGGCAGCGTCGCCATGAAGGCGAGCACCGCGCCCGCGTCCCGGTCGAGCTGCGCGCGCAGCATGCGGCGGCGGTGGGAGGCCGGGTCGAGGTAGTCCTCGTTCCAGGCCACGCCCGAGCTCATCTGCAGCACCTGCCGCAGCGTGACGCCGTCGTAGGCCGAACCGCGCAGCGCGGGCACGTAGGCGACCACCAGGTCGTCGAGGCTCGCGATCAGGCCGTCGTGCAGCGCCGCGCCCACGAGCGTGGAGGCGATCGACTTCGCGACCGAGAACGACATCCAGCGCGTGGCCGCGTCGTTGCCCATCGCGTAGCGCTCGAGCACCACGTGGCCGTCCTTGATCGCCAGCAGGCCCGCCGTGCGGTTGCGCGCCATGAACGCGTCGATGCCGAACTCCGCGTCGCCCGCGCGGTAGCGCACGTCGACCGCGCGGCCCGCGGGCAGCGGATGGACCTGCGCGCCGCGCTTGATCGTGCGCGTCGCATAGAGCCGGTCCATGTGGCGGTAGGTGGGCGCCTGCAGCTCGGGCGCCAGCGTCATCAGGTCCTCGAGCCGGCCGATGGCCTCGGTGTCCGCCATGCGGCAGCTCCTTACTTGCCAGGCTTGGCCGGGCGGTTCAGCCCCAGCGTCGGCGTCTCGTCGAAGAAGTTCCAGGGCTTGAGCAGCGCATGCACCCACTCGGTGGGCATGATCGGCCACTCCTCGGCGCGCGCGACGTGGGTGGTGCCGGTGGTGAGCCAGACCACGTTGTCGGTGTTCACGATCGCCTGGTCGTCGGCGGTGAACTGGCCCAGGCCCGTGTCCTTGTTCGAGCGGTTCGGGTACTTGCCCTCGGGGAACTGCTCCTCGGGGTCGTAGCGCGTCACCCAGAGCTGGCGGTCCATGAAGCTCAGTCGGTGGTTGATCCACTCGTCCTGCGCGAAGTTGGCGCCCTTGGCGATCGGGTGCGTGCCGCCCGCGTAGGGAATGAGCTGGTACGAGACCGGGTTGCCGACCTTGTTGTTCTTGGCCGGATTGCTCAGCAGCCGGATCGTCGACGGGTCGAACTTCTGCGCCGCCTGCCGCTCGGTCGCCACCGTGCGCTGCACCGTCTGCATGGTGCTGGTGCGCGGGCCGCCGCGGGTGTTGGGCAGCACCACCGGATCGACCTCGGTCAGCGAGTTGTTCTCGCCGTCCACGTCGAGGTCGAGCCGGAAGTTGTAGATGTGCTGGTGCGTGGTGCCGACGATGTGGTGGTCGAGCAGGGTGCCGTAGCGCGTGTCCTCGGCGGCGGTCGCGTCCTGCATGGTGCGCGACTTCACGCCCTTCACGGCCTCGATGCCGGTGGCGCCCGCGTTGATGCCGATGGTGCCGTTCTCGGCGAACACCCAGTCGAACAGGTAGTCGTAGTTGCCCACCGTGCTGATCCAGCGCACCACCAGTTCGCGCCGCTCGGTGCTCACGTTGGGCTTGCCCATCTCCTGGTGCTTGAACTCGGGATCGGCATAGCGCTCGAAGACCGCGATCGCGCGCGGCACCTTCACGGGCGCGCCGGTGTAGTCGGCCAGCGTGGCGTCGAGCAGCACCGCGTTCTGCGGCGCGTCCTTCTCGGGCTCGATCGGCGAGGTCAGCGTGCCCATGCCGTATTCGCCCGAGTCGAGGTAGGCCTTGAAGTACCAGCCGGTGTCGGGGTCGCCGTAGGGCACGATCATCCCGCCCAGCGAGCCCTCGTACATCACCTTGCGCTTGGTGCCCTTGTCGTTGTAGGTCACGGTCGAGAGCACCAGGCCCACGCGCGAGTCGAGCCGCAGGTGGAAGTCCCAGTTGCGCCAGTGCAGCATGTTGCCGGCGATGGTGTAGTTCTTGCCCTCGGGCTCGGTGATCTCCAGCGGCTTGGGCGCGGGCGTGCCGGCGCGATCGCGGCCGTCGTAGGGCGTGGGCTTGAGCGGCACCGGCACCAGGCCGCCGTCCTCGATCTTCAGCACCTTCTTCTGCTCGAGGTCGACCACCGCCACCAGGCCCTCGATCGGGTGCGCCCAGTAGTTGCCGTCGCCCACGTCGAGGTAGCTCACCACCTTGAGCAGGCGGTCTTCCTGGCGCAGCGAATCCTTGCCGTCGAAGTAGCCCACGGTCAGCGGCGTGGCCACCACCTTCTTCACGTCGTCGATGCCGCGCGTGGCGAGCGCCTTCGCATAGTCGGCGCTGGCCTCGATCGCGCTCTGCACGGTGGCGAAGTCGTCGAGCAGCACCATGCCGTGCGCGCCTTCCACCGGCTTCCACTCGAGCAGCTTGCGTGCCGCGAGGTCGATGCTGCCCTCGATCACCTTCTTGCCGTCGAGCGCGACGAAGCTCGCCTGCCGCGCGGCGCGCACCGGCTGGCCCGAGAGCGCGAAGGCCCAGACCTGGTCCTTGGGCGGGCGCTTGAGGCTGATCTCGGTGAAGCGCAGGCCGGGCCTGTAGTTGCCCGAGGCCTTGATCGTCTCGAGCGCGGCCTGGATCTCCTCGGCCGACAGCGGATTGAGCGGATTCGGCGTGCGCTCGACCACGAAGGTGCGGTCCAGGCTGGACTGGAACACCTGGTTGATGAAGTCGTGCGGCACCCAGGCCGCGCCCTTGCGCAGCACCACCGGCACGTCGAGCTGCAGCGGCTGGCCGTTGATCAGCGCGGTCTTCGAGCCGGGCTTGATGCGCACCAGCGTGCCGTTGCGCGCCACCGTCCAGACGTTGGCGAAGCTGTCGAAGCGCACGGTGGCGCCGAAATCCTCGACCGTCTTCTTGAGCGGCACCATGTGGGCAGCGCCGCCATGGGCCTGGGCGTTGCCGGCCGCGAGCGGGCCGAGGGCCAGCGCGAGCGCGGTGGCAAGAAGGGTGCGGGTGGTGCCGCGGACCGGCGTTCGGTGGTGGCTGCTGCGCATGGACGACTGTTCCCTTTTCTTCGCATGTTGTGACGAGCGACAGCGAAGTTAAGGGCGCGGCCCGGGCGGCGGTTAGCCGGATTCGGCAAGCCAGCGCGCGCGCGTGGCCGAGGGCAGTTCCCCGAACAATCGGCTGTAGTCGGCCGCGAAGCGCGACAGGTGCCAGAAGCCCCAGCGCGCCGCCACGTCGCCGATGCTGTCGCGCCGGTGCGTCTGCAGCTCGCGCCGCACCCGGTTCAGGCGCATCACGCGCAGGTAGGTCACGGGGCTCAGGTGCACCACGTCCTCGAAGGCGTACTGCAGCGCGCGGCGCGACACGCCGGTGGCCGCGCAGAGGTCGGGCACGCTGATGGCCTCGTCGGCATGGGCGCGCATGTACTCGCGCGCCAGTGCCACGATGTGGCGCCGCGCCACCGTGCCGGGCGGCAGCCGGGTTTCGAAGGCGTCGCAGCCGATGCAGTGCAGCACCGCGTCGGCCAGCGACAGCGACAGCATGTGGCGCGCCGCCGGCTGCTCGAGTTGCGCGAGGTTGCCGCGCGCCAGCGACAGCGCCGCGCCCAGCAGCTTCGACAGCTCGCTCTCGTCGAAGCCCGGCTGGCGCACCGGCGCCGGCTCGGGCAGGCGCAGCTCGAAGTCGGCGCCGAACAGCGTGGCCGCGAGCTCGGCCAGTGGCGCCGTGTCGATGCACACCGCCATCAGGTCCATGCCGGCGCCGGCCAGCAGTTCGAATTCGCGCCGCGGCGACAGCGCGATCAGGCGCCGGCCCTCGATCTCGTGGCCGCAGTACCAGCTGCCGCTGCCCGCGACCTCGGTGACGGCGAACGAGACCGTGCCCGGGCGGCCCTGGCCGTTCTGCAGCAGGGTCTGGTTCGCATGCTCGTGGAAGACCTGGACGAAGCCCAGGTGCAGGTCCTCGGACAGGCCCTCGAAGCGGCCGTTCGACAGCTGCTCGTAGTGCTGGTCCCAGTGGTCCAGGCTCGAGGCCTGTGCCTGGGCCTCGGCGTTCAGGTGGCGGGAGAAGTGAAGCTCGGTCATGGTCGGCGCGGACGCTGGCACGGGGGCCGTCGTCGAGCCGACGAGCAGGAACCGTGCCGATCAGCGCGCAGTCTGCAAGAAGCGCGAGCGCTTGACCATCTTGCTTACCCTCGGTCCGGCCGCCGCCTCATTCGGGCTGGAGCCCGATGTCCTTGACCAGCGCGCCCCAGTCGCGCAGGTCCTGGCGCAGGGTCGCGGCGAACTGCTCGGGCGTGTTCTGCGGCAGGTCGGTGAAGTTGAGCTCGCGCAGGCGCTGCACCACGGCCGGGTCGCGCAGCGCGCGGTTCACCGCCTCGTTGAGCTTCTTCACGACCGCCGGCGGCGTCTTCGCGGGCGCCAGCACGCCGTACCAGGCATAGGTGGTGAACGGGTAGCCGGACTCGGTCATCGTCGGCACCTCGGGCAGCATCGGGATGCGCGAGGGCCCGCTGTTGGCCAGCGCCCGGAGCCGGCCCGCGCGCACCAGCTCCACCGTCGAGGACATGTCGGCGAAGGCCGCCTCGACCTGGCCGCCCATCAGGTCCTGCACGCAGGGGCCGCTGCCCTTGTAGGGCACGTGCTCGATCACCAGGCCGGCCTGCTTCTTGAGGCTTTCCATCGCCAGGTGGCCGCCCGAGCCGTTGCCCCACGAGCAATAGCTGAGCTTGTCGGGCCGCGCCTTGGCATAGGCGACGAAGTCGGCCAGCGTCTTCACGGGCAGGTCGTTGCGCACCAGCAGCAGGTTGCCGCCGCGGCCGATCTGGGCCACCGGCGCGAAGTCCTTCACCGGGTCGTAGGGCAGCTTGCGGTAGAGGCTGGGGTTCACCACCATCGCGGCGGCGTAGGTGAACAGCAGCCGGTAGCCGTCGGGCGCCGCGCGCGCCACCTGCTCGGTGCCGAGGATGCCGTTGGCGCCGGGCCGGTTGTCGACCACGAAGGGCTGCTTGAGCGACTTGCCCAGCGCGTCGGCGACCAGCCGCGCGATGGTGTCGGTGCCGCCCGCGGCGGCCGTGGGCACGACCAGCGTGACGGGCTTGTCGGGATAGGCCTCGGCGCCCTGCGCGGCGGCCGTGGCCAGCAGGCCGGCGAGGCCGGCAAGGAACAGGCCGGTGCGGAGAAGGGATGCGGTCATGGATGCGGGTCCTCGGGAAGTCATTGGATACCGAAGCGCGCCTGCGTGCCCTGCTCGATCATGTCGGCGCTCACGCGGTAGAGGTTGCGCGACACGTAGCTGGGCACCTGCCGCGCACGCTGGCGCAGCCACTCGGCCTTGAGCGCGCGCGCCTCGGCGAGCTCGGGCGCGTCGCCGCGCGCGGTGGCCAGCAGGTCGATCACGTGCAGCGCGAGCTGCCATTGCCCTTGCTGCGCGAGCGCGCGCGCCCGCGCGATCAGGCCGGCCTTGTCGGTGATGGCCTCGGCCACGGCCTGGCCGACGGCCTCGGGCGGCTCGGGATGCAGGCTGGTCGGGTTGCGGTCCCACCAGCCGTTCTCCGAGCGGTAGATGTCGCGCACGATGTAGGCCGGGTCGCCGTAGGTGGGCTTCATCCAGTCGACCGCGAACAGTTCGTCGGGGCAGCGGATGCGCGCCAGCAGCTCGCGCTCGTTGAGGCCCTCGTTCATCAGCCGCACCACCTCGGCGCGCAGCCAGCGCAGGGCGCGCGCCGTGTGCGTGAGCACGTGCCGCACCTGGTCCTCGCCCTCGAGCGTGGCGCCGAACTCGCGCACCGCCTTGCGTGCGCCGAGCGCGGCCAGCGCCTCGAGCGTGTCGGCCCAGCGCACCGTGTCGCGCAGCGTGCGAAAGGGCGTGCCGATGTTGGGGATCGAATCGATCAGCGCCGCGCCGCCGTAGAGCACGCGCTGCGCGGGGCTCCACAGCGCGATCGCGTCGTCGGTCTCCGAGGGCGCCCAGCGCAGCTCGATGGCGCGTTCGCCGTGGCCGATGGCCAGCCGCTCGTCGAAGGTCTCGGTCGGCGCATGCATCGACAGCCGCTGCGCGAAGAAGCCCGCGGGCCGGTTGAACTGGATCTCGGCCATGCGGTGCTGCAGCGCCTCGGTCTCGCGGTAGCGCGCGAGGCGCCGCGGCACGTTGCGGTGCGCGATCACGCGCGGCGGCGCGTCGCCGCGCCGCGCCGCATGGGCGAGCCACATCGGCACGCCGGCGTTGTAGCCCACATGGCCGTGGCTGTAGCACAGCGCATGCAGCGGCGCGTCGCTGAGTTCGCGCACCGCGTCGATCATGCCCTGCGTCACCGCACCGCCCGGGCCGGCGTCGATCACCACCAGGCCGACATCGGTCTCGGCCACGAAGGACTGTCCCTGCCCGCGCAGGATGTGCAGGCCCGGCGCCACCGTCTCGGTGCCGCTGCCGACGATGAGGAAGGGCTTCTCCTGTTCCTGTGTGCTGCTCATGCGTCGTCTCCCAGTCGTTGAAGCGGCGGCAGCGCATAGCGGCCGTCGAGCATCTCCGCGCGCGGCACGTAGGCGCGCAGACAGAGGTAGAAGGCGCCCGCGGGCGCGGGCAGCCAGTTCGCGCGCGCGGCATCGTCCGCGGGCGCCGCATGCTGGATGCGCAGCGTGAGGCCGCCGTCGGCGTCGTGGCGCAGCGCCGGGGTGCGGTCGCCGATGGCGTAGCGGTCGATCGGGTTGTCGACCAGCATGCAGTCGCGGCTGTCGTACATGGTGAGCGACCAGAAGGCCTCGACCGGCGGCAGCTCGCCGGGCCCGAAGCGCAAGCTGTAGCGGTGGCTGCCGTGCAGCGCGCGGCCCGCGGCGTCGTGCCAGGCGAGCGGGTAGGTGGCCTCGCGGCTCTCGAGCATGCCGATGTACTTGAGCGCGACCAGCGCCCGCAGCCGGTGGTCGTCGCCGAAGCTCGCTTCGACCGTCGGCATGGCCACCCAGCCGCTGGCGGCCGCGCGGCCGGCTTCCGTGGCGCGCAGCCCTGGCAGCACGCGGGCGATCGCGTCCTGCAGCCGCTCGCGCTGCGTGTCGTCGAGCACGACGGCATCGGGGTGCAGGCCGAGCGCGGCGTAGCGCGCAAGCCGGTCGGCATCGCGCGCGGGCGGCGGGTTCTCGCGCAGCGCGCGCTGCACCTGCGCCGCGAAATGCCCCGCGTCTGGCGGCGCCTTCGGATCGCAGGCCGGATCGAAGGCCATCGGCTGGGGCGCCGCACCGGCCTGCCAGTCGGCCAGCGTCCGCACCACGAAGCCGTCCTGCAGCGCATGCACCGCGGGCAGGTCGTGCGGCCCGTCGACCAGGATGCGGCCGATGACCCAGAGCCAGCGCGTGGGCGCCTCGATGCGCGCGCCGGGCGCGTCGAAGGCGGCCGGCAGCGCGCCGTGCCAACCTGGCGGCACGAGCACGAAGGAACGCGCCGCCGTGCCCGTGAGCCGCTGGCCGAGGTGGGCGAAGGGGTTGGTATGGAAGTCGAGCAGGCCCAGCACGTAGTAGCGCCCCGTGGTGTCGGGCACGTCGATCACCAGCGGGCCCGCGCCGAGGTCGAGCCAGGCGTGGGTGTAGAGCGTGTCGTTGTTCGGCGTCACGACGCGGCTCTTGCCCGGGCCCAGCAGCTTGCGCGCATGGGTGAACACGTTGCACCAGCGTTGCGGTGCCGGTGCCTCGCCGGCGGTCTCGCAGCGTTGCGGCGAGGTGGCCGCGCGCATGCGGCACATCTCGTAGAGCGGCCAGGCGTAGACCACGGCCTCCTCGGCCAGGGTGTCGATGCCGGTGTCGATCGTCGCGGCCATGACGTCAGTCCTCCTGCGGCTGCAGGGCCGGGATGCGCCAGGCGCGCACGCCTTCGCGCGGGTGGTACATGCGCAGGATCAGGTAGAAGCGGCCGGCGGGCGCGGGCAGCCAGTTGGCGGCATCGGCGGGCCGTGCATGGCCCAGCACCAGTTCCAGGCTGCCGTCGGCACCGCGTCGCAGGCCCTGCGTGCGGTCGCCGATCGCATGGCGGCCGATGGCGTTGGGATAGAGGAAGCGGTCGCTGTCGTAGAGCGTCACCGACCAGAAGGCGTCGGCCGGCGGCATGTCGTCGGCCTCGAAGCGCATCGCATAGCGGCGCCGGCCGTCGAGCGGCTCCAGCGTCGCGTCGTGGTGCGAGGCGGCGTACACGGCCTCGCTGGTGGCCAGTGCGCCCAGGCCCAGGTAGGCGGTGCGCGCGCGGCCGAGGAACTCGCTGCCGTAGCGGCCGGTGGCGGGCGTCATGGCCCAGGCCTTGGGCCGGTGGTGCCGGCCCACCGCGCCGACCACCCGCACGCCCTCGGCGAAGCCTTCGACCAGGCCCTCGCGCAGCGGCGCGTCGAGCGTGTCCCATGCGAAGGCCGCGTCGGGCCGCAGCCCGGCCTGGCCGAACCAGGCCACCAGCGCGCGGTCCTCGACGCGGCCCGGCGCTTCGGCGAGCGCCTGGCAGAGGTTGGCGAAGAAGCGCGGCGCGACCTGCGCGGCCGGCTCGCCGTTCTCGAAGGCGGCCGCCATGGCATCGACCGGTTCGCCGACCCAGCGTTCGATCGCCGCCGGGCGGCCGCGCGGCACCGTGCCGGGCGCGGGCGCGAGCCGGATCTCGGACTGCAGCGCGCGCGCCGCGGGCCAGTCGGCCTCGTCGCCGACCAGGATGCGGCCGATCAGCCACACCAGGTCGGTCGGGCAGCGCACCACGCGGTGCGCGGCCAGCGCCTCGGGCACCGTGCCGCCCGGGCCCACGAGCACCACGGTCTCGCCCGCGGGATCGCAGTTGCGCGGCCCGAGGTTCTCGAAGTTCTCGGTGTAGGCGTCGTACAGCGGCAGCACGAAGTAGCGCCCCGGATGGCGCGCGGCCGCGGGCACGCTCAGCAGCATCGGGCCGTCGGCCAGGTGGATCCAGGCGATGGTGTAGAGCAAGTCGTTGGCCGGCGTCACCACGTCGCGGTCCTCGTGGGTCGAGGGGCGCGGCGCATGGTGCAGCGTGTTGATCGGCGCGCGCACGTCCGAGCCGGCCGAGGTGCCGATGCGGCGTTCGGCGCGCGGCCCGGTCTGCAGCGCGCAGGTGCGATACGTCTCGGTCAGCGGATAGCCGTAGACGAAGGCGGCGAGGCCGATCGAGCGCGCGAGCGCCTGGCGCGCGGCGTCGACGGTGGCCTGGGAGGCGGGAGCATTCATGGGGACGGAACCTCTGGCTGGTGGCGATGAAGGAAAGGGAAGGCAATCAATCGAGCTTCACGCCCGTGGCCTGCGTGAGCCGCAGCGTCACGGGCAGGAAGGCGCGGTAGGCGGCGCTGGCTTCCGCGGGCAGATTGCCCACGGGTTCGGCGCCGAGTTCCTCGATGCGGCGCGCGACCTCGGGCTGGTGCACCACCGCCGCGACCTCGCGCCCGAGCCGCTCGACCACCGCGTCGGGCGTCTTCGCGGGCGCCATCAGCGAGGTCGGCCCGGTCAGCGCGTAGACCTCGTCGGCGAAGCCCTGCTCGGCGAAGGTCGGCACCTCGGGCAGCGCCTTGGCGCGGCGCGGCCCGGCGACCGCGAGCGCGCGCAGCTTGCCGGCCGCGATGTAGGGCTGCAGCGTGGCGATCGAGCCCACGGTCAGCTGGATCACGCCGCCGATCAGGTCGATCGCCATCGGGCTCTCGCCCTTGTAGGGCACGTGCAGCGTGCGCAGGCCGTAGGCGCGGTCCATGTAGACCTGGATCTGGTGCGGCTGCGTGCCCGGGCCCCAGGAGCCTATCGCGTACTTGCCGGGCGCGGCCTTCAGCACCGCGATCAGGCTGGCGACATCCTTGGCCGGCACCGACGGGTGCACCGCGAGCACGGTGCGCGTGGTGGCGATGTCCGAGACCATGCGCAGGTCGGTGCGCGGGTCGTAGGGCAGCTTGCCGTAGAGCACGATGTTGGCCGTGACCGGGCCCGGCACCGTCAGCAGCAGCGTGTGACCGTCGGGCGCGCTCTTGGCGACGTGGTCGGTGCCGATGATCCCGCCCGCGCCGCTGCGGTTCTCGACCACCACGGGCTGGCCCAGCCGTTTCGACAGCCCCTCGGCGACCAGGCGCGCGAGGATGTCGGAGGAGCCGCCGGCCTGGTACTGCACGACGATGCGCAGCGGCTTCGACGGGAATTCGGCGCGGGCGCCGGTGGCCGCGAAGGCCGCGAGCGCGCACAGCAGCAGGCGTCGCTTCGATGGCGTCATGCGGTGCCTCCTTCCGCCGGCGATGGGTCGCGGCCCACGATCAGCGCATCGACCGCCACGCAGCCGCCCTCGGCCCGCGGCCGCGCGATCAGCGGATTGATCTCGGCGCTCGCCAGCGAGTCGCCGGCGCGCAGCGCGAAGTCGGCCAGCGCGCACAGCGCATCGGCGATCGACGCGAGGTCGACCGGCGCCTGGCCGCGCGCGCCATCGAGGATCGCGAAGGCGCGCAGCTCGCGCACCATCGCCAGCGTGTCCTCGCGCGTGACCGGCAGCACGCGCAGCGCCACGTCGCGCAGGGTCTCGACGTGGATGCCGCCGAGGCCGAACATCAGCACCGGCCCGAACACCGGGTCGCGGTGCACGCCCGCGATGCATTCGACGCCGCCGCTCGCCATGCGCGCCACCAGCGCACCGTCGAGCCGCGCCTCGGGCCGCGCGCTCAGTGCGTGGTCGCGCGTGCGCTCGAAGGCCGCGCGCGCCTGCGCCGCGCCGCGCAGGCCGAGCGCCACGCCGCCGACGTCCGACTTGTGCGCGATGTCGGCGCTCACGATCTTCAGCGCCACGGCGCCGCCGAAGGCCTCGGCCGCCGCCGCGGCCTCGTCGGCGCTGTGCGCGACGCGGTGCGCGACCACCGGCACGCCGGCCTCGGCGAGCAGCGCGAGCGCCGCGGGTTCGGCCATCGCGCCGGGCGCGAGCGCGATCGGATCGCCGACGGGCCGCGCATCGGCCTCGGGCAGGGCGCCGCTCTTCAATCCCGCGAGCGCGGCGATGGTGCGGATGCCGTCCGACGGATCGGCGAACACCAGGCAGCGCAGGCCTTCGAGTTCGGCGCGGCGTTCGGGCGAGAGCAGCGTGCTGATCGCGAGCAGCGTGTCGGGGTAGGCCGCGCGCAGCGACGCCACCAGCGCGCGCAGCGTGGGCCAGAACGCGTCCGACGCGCCCGCGGCCGCGAGGAAGCCCATCCACGAGGCGAAGCCGCGGTCGTCGAGCATCAGGCGCGCGCTGCGCTCGAGCAGGCTCATGTCGTTCGTCACCTGGCCCGTGATGTCGACCGGGTTGCGCGGCGCCGCGAACGGCACCCAGCCGCGCAGCGTGGCCTGCGCAGCCTCGCCGAGCGGCTGCACGTCGAGGCCCTGGGCCGAGGCGTCGTCGGCCATCAGCGCGCCCACGCCGCCCGACAGCGTGAACAGCCCGATCGAGCGGTCGCGCGGCCGGCCGGCCACGGCGGCGCTGTGCGCCAGGTCGAAGAACTCGCCGAGGCTGCGCGCGCGCAGCACGCCGTAGCGGCGGAACACCGCGTCGTACACCGCGTCGTCGCCCGCGAGCGCCGCGGTGTGCGAGGCCGCCGCCTGCGCGCCCAGCGCGGTGCGGCCGACCTTGACCATCACCACCGGCTTGCCCGCGGCCTGCGCGAGCGCCAGCGCGGCGCGCAGCCGCGGGCCGTCGCGGCAGCCTTCCATGTAGCCCATGATCACGTCGGTGGCCGGGTCCTGCGCGAGCCAGGCCAGGCAGTCGGCGAACTGCAGGTCGGCCTCGTTGCCGGTGGTGGCCCACAGCGACAGGCCGACGCCGCGCTCGCGCGCCATCGCGTAGGCATAGGCACCGAAGGCGCCCGACTGGCTCACCAGCCCGATGCGCCCCGGCGCCACGCGGCCCACGCCGGGCGCGGGCGAGAAGGTGGCGTAGACCTTGTGCGCGATGTTCATGAAGCCCAGGCAGTTGGGCCCGATGAGCCGCAGGCCGGCCGCGCGGGCCTTGGCGCCGAGCCGCGCCTGCGCGGCCGTGCCTTCGGCGCCGGTCTCGGCGAAGCCCGAGGAGAACAGCACCACGCCCTTGACCTTCGCTTCGATCGCATCGTCGAGCGCCGCATCGACCAGCGCGGCCGGCACCGAGAGGATCGCGAGGTCCACCGGCTGGCCGATGGCGCGCAGGCTGGGCCAGGCCCGCAGGTCCTGGATGCGCTCGGCGTTCGGGTTGACCGGGTAGAGCGCGCCGTCGAAGCCGAAGCGGCGCTGGTAGTCGACCGGGATGCCGCCGATCTTCTGCGGGTTGGAGGAGGCGCCGACCACCGCGATGGAACGCGGCGCGAACAGGGCCGACAGGGATTCGGTCTGGGAGCTGAAGAAATCCATGGAAGAGGCGACGAGGGGTTTCAGAAGTTGTGGCGGATGCCGGTCGCGAGCACGCGCACGCCGTTGCCGCTGTCGGGCGCGACCGCGACCGTGGCGAGCGTGGCCGAGGCGCCATGCCGGTTGAGCAGCCGCAGCCAGCGCGCGTAGAGCACGGTGCGCTTGCTCAGGTAGTAGTCGTAGCCCAGGGTCCAGGCCAGCTGCGATCGCTCGCTCGCGTCCACCTTGCGCTGCATGGCCTCGAACATCAGGTTCGAGGCCGGCGTGATGTTGTAGGTGAGGCCGAGGCTCGCGAGCTTCGCGCTCGGCACGCCGGGCAGGCTGGTGCTGTTGCGCACGTAGTTGGCGTAGAGCTGCAGCCCGATCGCCTCCCAGTCGTAGGCCGCGCTCAGCGCCTGGTAGGTGCTGGTGCTCGGCTCGGCCACGGGCGCGGCGGCCGAACCCGAGCGCGCGCGCTGGAAGGCGTAGCCCACGTAGTAGGGCTGGCGCCCCCAGCTCAGGCTGCCGCCGTAGAGCGTGCCGCTGCGGTGGCTCGCGGCGCTGGCCTCGCCGGGCGCATAGGCGAGGTCGGCGTAGAAGCCGGCGATGGCCGGCGTGCGGTAGCGCACCATGTTGCTGGCGCGCGCCGCGAAGGGCAGCAGGCCGGGCTGCGCGTCGGTCGCGGCGACCAGGTTGATCGGCGAGAACACCGAGTTCACGCCATAGGGATCGGCCTTGAACAGCGTGTAGAACATCGGCGTGTACATGCGGCCCGCGTCGACCTGGCCCCAGGGTGTCGACAGGCCGACGAAGGACTGGCGCGTGAACGCGATCTCGGGACCGGCCAGCGTGCCCTTGCCGGTGTCCGGCGCGAAGCCGGCCTCGAGCGTGAAGTGCGCATCGAACCCGCCGCCCAGGTCCTCCGCGCCGCGAAAGCCGAGGCGCGACGCGGTCTGGCCGCCATCCTCGAGCCGCGTCGAGGAGCTCGGTCCCGACTTCGCATGGGCCAGGTAGAGGTCGGCGGTGCCGAAGATCGTCACGCTGCCCTGTGCGAGCGCGAGCGAGGAGGAGGCCGCGAGCGCGAGGCCCGCGGCGGCTGTCTTCTTCATGTCGTGTTGTCTCCGGTGGGGCTCGTCGCCCCTCGAGGGCGGCTGCCGCTTGCGTGCTTGTCGGTGTCCGGTGCTTACGATAGAAACGACCGCCCCCCGAATCTGTCAAAGCGTTGACAGATTCCCGAACATCGCCGCAGGGAGAACCCGCTGACCCGACCGCGCAAGACCACCGAACGAGAGGCCGAGGAGAACGCCGCGCTGCTCGAGCGCGCGCTGCGCTGGAACGAGCTGTTCTCGCGCTGGCCCGATGCGCGCCGCGCCGAGCTCATGAAGTCGGCGCGGCTCGAGCGCTACGGCCGCCGCACGCAGGTGCTGGCGCACGATCGCCATCGGCGCGAGCTGCTGGTGGTGGTGTCGGGCTGCCTCGAGATCAGCAGCATGAGCCCGAACGGCCGCAAGTACGTGAACGCGCTGCTCGGCCCGGGACAGGTGGCGCCGCTGGTGCGCCTGCTCGAGGAGGTGCCGCTGGCCTACGACTACCACGCGCACGAGGACTCGGTGATCGTGCACCTGCCGAGCGACGCGGTGCTGGCCGTGCTCGATGCCGAGCCGCTGCTGTGGCGCGACGTGGCCAAGCTGGGCCTGCAGCGCCAGCGGCTGAGCATCGTGCTGCTGCAGAACCAGATGCTCAACTCGATCCACGGCCGCGTGGCTGCCGCGCTGATGAACCTGGTGCACTTCTACAACGGCCAGGGCGAGGACGGCGCGCCGCCGCTGGTGCGGCTGTCGCAGACCGACCTCGCGGCCATGCTCGGGCTGTCGCGCCAGACCGTCAACAAGGAGCTGGGGCGGCTGGTGGAGGAGGGCGCGATCGACATGCGCTACAAGCGCATCCGCATCGTCGATGCCGAACGGCTCGCGCGCATCGCGGCCGGCACCTGAATCAGGGGTGGATCTTCTCGCCCTTGGCGAGCATCTCGACGAACTGCGCGATGCGCCGCGCGCGCGTCTCGGGCTTCTTCGCGCTCTGGGTGCGGAACAGCACCGCGAAGCGGTTGCGCGCATCGAGCGCGGCGAAGAAGGTCGCGGCCTTCCTGTTGGCGTCGAGCGCGGCCCGCAGGTCGGGCGGCACGGTCGCCACGCGCGAGGCCTCGTAGGCCGCGGCCCAGCGACCGTCGGCCCTGGCGCGTTCGACCTCGGCCAGGCCGCCTGGCTGCATGCGGCCTTCCTCGATCAGCTGCAGTGCCTTGGCGCGGTTGATCTGCGACCAGGTGCTGCGCTTGGTGCGCGGCGTGTAGCGCTGCAGGAAATGCGTGTCGCTCTCGCTCTTGCGCTGGCCGTCGATCCAGCCGTGGCACAGCGCGAGATCGAGCGCCTGCGCGGTGTCGACCGAGGCGATGCCGCTGGCCTTCTTCGCGAGCCGCAGCCAGACGCCGGCATGGCTCGCGTGGTGGCGCTCGTACCAGCGCGCGAGCGCGGCGTCGTCGGCGCATTCGATGGGCGTGTCGTCGACGATGCGTTCGGCCGCGGCGGTCGCCTTCTTCGCCGGCGCTTTCTTCGCCGCCGTCACGGCACCCACCAGTAGCGCAGCGCGTGGAAGAAGATCGGCGCCGCGAAGATCACCGAGTCGAGCCGGTCGAGCATGCCGCCATGGCCCTCGATCATCGAGCCCCAGTCCTTCACGCCGCGGTCGCGCTTGATGGCCGACATCACGAGGCCGCCGAAGAAGCCCATCAGGCAGATGGTCAGCGACATCAGCGCGGCCTGCCACGCATTGAAGGGCGTGGCCCACGACAGCGCGGCGCCGAGCGCGGTGGCGCTCGCGATGCCGCCGATCAGGCCCTCCCAGGTCTTCGAGGGCGAGAGCTCGGGCGCCACCTTGCGCTTGCCGAACAGCTTGCCCCAGATGTACTGCAGCACGTCGCTGCCCTGCACCACGATCACGAGGAAGGCGATCAGCAGCAGGTTGCGGCCCTCGAAGCCCGGGATCTGCAGGGTGAGCAGCGCCGGCACGTGGCTGATGCAGAACACGCAGATCATCAGGCCCCACTGGATCTTCGAGGTGCGCTCGAGGAAGCGCTGCGTGTCGCCGCCCACGGCCGCGAGGATCGGCAGCACCAGGAAGGCATAGACCGGGATGAAGATCGAATAGAGGCCGTACCAGTCGATCCAGACCAGGAAGTACTGCACCGGCAGGCCGATGTAGAAGGCGGCCGCGATCGCGTGGTGGTCGCCGCGCCGGGTGTAGGCCAGGCTGATGAACTCGCGCAGCGCGTAGAACGAGATCAGGTAGAACAGCACGATCACCCCGCCCTTGCCGAACGCGAAGGCCAGGCCGATCGCCGCCACCATCACCCACCAGGCATTGACGCGCGCGTTGAGGTTGTCGATCACCGAATGCGGCTGGCCGTGCGCCACCCGCCACTTGAGCACGGCGCCGATGCCCGAGGCCAGCAGCAGCACGCCGAGCACGCCGCCGAACAGCTGCAGCGTGGTCTGCGCGAAGGGCGAGAGTTCGATCATGCGGCGCTCCCGGAGGCCGGCTTGGGCTTCTCGTCGAGGCGGTCGTACTCGGGCCGCAGATCGAGCATGGCGCTGCGCGCACGCGCCAGGAAGCTCAGCTTGTCCTCGCCCTCGGCCAGCACGATCGGCGTGCCGAAGCGCACCGTGCAGGCCAGCGGGATCGGCACCAGCGTGCCCTTGGGCAGCACGCGCTTGAGGTTCTCGATCCACACCGGCACCAGCCGCACGTTGGGGCAGGCGCGCGCGAGGTGGAACAGCCCGCTCTTGAGCGGCAGCAGGATCTCGTCGCCGGTGTTGCGCGTGCCCTCGGGGAACATGATCAGCGAGTCGCCGGCCTCGAGCGCGGCCTTCATCTGCTCGACCGGGTTGTCGCCCTGGCCCGAGCCGTCGCGCCGGATCATCAGCGCGTTGAACACGTCGGCGCCGATGAACTGGCGCAGCTTCGAGGCCATCCAGTAGTCCAGCCCCGCCACCGGCCGCGTGAGCGCGCGCAGATCGGGCGGCAGCGTGGCCCACAGCAGCACGAAGTCGCCATGGCTGGTGTGGTTGGCGAAGTAGAGCGTCTGCTCGGCCTTGGGGCTGGTGCCCGACCAGATGGCGCGCACGCCGGTCAAAAGGCCCGCGGCGCCGATGATCAGCTTGCCCGCGACCACGGCGAGCGCGCGGCGCACGATGCCGCTGTCGGGTTGTTTTTCTTCTGGGGGAGGAGCGGCGTCGTTCAAGTGAGGTCCTGTGTCATGAGGGCGAGCAGGAACATCGCGCTCTGGCAGGCGACCACGATGGCGTGGCGCTGCAGCAGCTGGCGGGTGCCCTGGGTGCGGTCGGCCAGCGGCCGCGCGGCGGAAGAAGCATCGCTGGCGCGCAGGCCGAGCCGGGCCAGCGCCTGGTCGAGCGCTTCGAGCGAGGCGATGGCGCCGCGCGCGAGGTCTTCGAACAGCGCCTGGTCGAGCCGCAGCCGGAACGCGAAATAGCGCTCGAGCACGCCGAGGATGGCGACGGCGCCGAAGGCCATGCTCGGCGTGGTGGGCAGCGAGCGCAAGGTGAGCGCGAGCACGAGCGCCGCGATCGCGCTGAGCGCGAAACCCCAGAGGGCCAGCACGCCGGCCGCGCGCAGCAGGCCGGCGAGCGCGGCGCAGGTGGCGCGGTCGGTGTCATTCATGGGGCGCTGCTCCGGAGGTGAAGCTGGGGGCGCCGAGCGGCGCGAGCGCGGCGAACCAGGCCGGCCGCAGCACGATCTGCGGCCGTGCGCGGCGCACCGCGGCCTCGGCCGTCGCCAGCCCGTCGGCGGCACTGGCCACGCCGTGCGTGCCGAGCCAGGCGATGGTCGCGGCCGCGCTGCGCGAGAAGCCGAGCGCGCAGCAGACCCAGACCGGGCCGCGCGCGGCGCGACGCTGGCCCTCGATCGCTGCGGCCGCGCGCCGCAGCCGCTGCGGGGCGGCACCACGAGGTCGAGCAGCGGCACGCAGCGCGCGCCCGTGGTGCCGCCCGGCACCTGCAGCTCGGCGCAGAGGCTCACCAGCCGCGGCCGGCCCGCGGCCTGCCATTCGGCCGGCGTGGGCAGGCGGCCGAGCCAGAGCCCGGGCACCACCTCGGCCGCGGGCGGCAGTCCGCGCGTCCACAGCCGTGCGTTGAGCGCCGCGCCGAGCCGGTAGGGCGCGAACAGCCAGCGCGCGGCCCAGCCCATGCGGCCCTGGCCGTCCATCTGGAAGCCGCGCGCGCCGAAGCCCGCGTAGTTGAGCGCCACCAGCGACAGCGAGGCCGCGGGCCAGGCCAGCCACAGCGCCCAGCCGCCGCCCCACAGCGCGAGCCCGAGGCAGGCCAGCGCGCCCAGCGCATAGCAGGCCGCGAGCTTCCAGCGTTGCGGATCGCGCGCGAGCCGCCAGGCGCGCGGCATCGAGACCGTGCGCCGCAGCGGCCACAGCCAGATGCAGACCAGGCCCAGCAGCGCGCCGGTCGGGATGTCGATGAAATGGTGCTGCCAGGTGGTCAGCACCGACGCGCAGATCGCGAAGGCCCACAGGTGCAGCACGAAGCGCGCCCACAGCGGCCGGATGAACTGCCGATACCAGTCCCACAGGATCACCGCCAGCGCGATGTGCAGCGAGGGCGCCTGGTTGTAGGGCTGGTCGAAGCCGCGCAGCGCCGCGAACAGGAAGGCCGGCGCGCCCTCGACCGCGGGCTGGCCGAAGCTGAAGTGCAGCGGCCAGATCACGAAGCAGGAGCAGGCGATCAGCGTGGCGCTGAGCAGCCGCGCGCCGTGGCGGTCGAGCGTGTGGCGGTCGCGCGCGAGGAACGGCGACAGCGCGTAGAAGACGTTGATGGTCCAGTAGGGAAAGATGGTCCAGGGCCAGAACGGCACCTGGCGTTCCCACGCGAAGGCCATCGAGGGCACCTGCGCGCGCGTGGTGGCCCACCAGTTGGCGAGGCCGTAGGTCAGGTAGAACAGCGGCCCCAGCACCGCCAGCCAGCCGGCGGCGCGCTTCCAGGGTCTCGCCGCGAACCAGGCGCGCATGGCGTCGCTCAGTGCTCGGTGCGCCGGGCCAGCGAGACGGTGAAGATGCCCCACTCGTCGCTGCGCTGGTCGATCTTGCGGAAGCCCGCCTCCTCCACCAGCTGGTCCATCTCGACCTGCGTGCGGCGGCGCATCACCCAGGCCTCGCCCTGGCGGTGGCTGGTGAGCGCGCGCGCGATCATCTCGAGCTGCGGATGCCAGGGCTGGCCGGTGTAGACCAGGTAGCCCCCGTCCTCCACCGCGTCGCCCACGCCCGCGAGCGAGCGCCGCACCATCTCGTTGTCGGGGAACAGCTCGTACAGCCCCGACACCACCGCCAGCGTGGGCCGCGGCGTGACGCTCGCGAGGCTCATGCGGTCGAAGGCGTCGGCCTGCACGAACTGGGCGACGTCCTCCAGGCCCTTCTCGGCGATGAGCGCACGGCCGTCGCGCACGTTGATCTCGCTGTAGTCGCGCAGCAGGATCGAGCTGGCCTTGACCGGGCTCGCGAGCACCGCGTCGAGCACGTAGCGGCCATGGCCGGCCGCGATGTCCATCAGCCGCACCTCGCGGTGCATCTCGGCCAGCCGTTCCATCGCGATGCGCAGCAGCTCCTCGACGTGGATCTTGCGCTGCCGGATGCCGCGCCAGCCGATGGCGTCGAGGTAGTTGCGGTCGATGGCGCGGCCCATGGCGCCCTTGCCCTGCGCGACGTTGCGGTAGACGTAGTCGAGCGTGCTGCCCGAGTCGAAGCCGGTGTCGTGGCCCAGCTTCACGCCCTCGGACAGGCCGCCGCCGAAGCGCAGCCCGGCGCGCGTGAGCGACCAGTAGAGGCCGCGCGGCGACAGCGCCGGCAGCGGCGCGGCCAGCGCGCGCGATTCCTCGGCGGTCTCGCCCTCGAGGTGCGCGCCGCGGCGGTCGACCGGCGCGGGCGCCTCGTCGAACAGGCGCAGCACGAATTCGCGGATGGCCTGCACGGCGGGTGCGCGGTCCTTCTCGCCCAGCGTGTCGTGGAAGAAGCCCGGCAGCACCGTCTTGGTCTTGACCGCGCTGCCCAGCCGTTCGAAGAACTGGTGCTGCGGCTTGTGGTGCACCACCCAGTCGGCGCCCGAGATCAACAGCTGCACCGGCAAGGTGATCGCGTTGGCGTCGGTCACCACGCGCTCGGCCGCTTCGTACAGACCGAGCAGGATGTTGACCGCGATCGGCCGCGTGATCAGCGGATCGCTCTCGTAGCTCGCGATGCGCTCGGGGTCGTGCGTGAGGAACTTGGCCTTGACGTAGCTGTTGACGAAGAACAGGCCGCGCAGCTTGTGCATCAGCGCCAGGCCCGGCCGCGCGAACGGCACGTAGAGCTTGACCTTGAAGGCCGGCGAGGCCAGCGTGAGGCCGCGCACCTTGGGCGCGTAGTCGTGGGCCCAGGTCGCGACCAGCACCGCGCCCACGCTCTGCGCGATCACGTGGATGTCGTGTTCGGCCACGCCGTGCGTGCCGACGATGTGCTGCACGAAGGTCTGCACGTCGCGCACCGAGGTGCCGAAGCTGGGGCTGTAGCCGCGCTGGCCCGGCGAGCGGCCGTGGCCGCGTGCATCCCAGGCGAAGACGTCGAAGTCGGGCAGGTCGAGCTCGTCGACCAGGTGCGCCATGCGCGCGCCGTGCTCGTGGCCGCGGTGGAACAGCACGATGGCGCCGCGCCGCGCGGGGCCGGTGGCCGGCCAGTGGCGGTAGAACAGCGATTCGCCGTCGTGGGTGCGGAACTGGCGCTCGGCCAGCGGCCGTTGCGTGAGCGAGGACGGCGAGGCGCCGGTGTCGAGGTCGGTGGTGTTGTCGTTCATTGAATCCCTGTTGTTTCTTTTGGCGTGGCGCTGTCCGCGGCATCGGCTTCGGCGAGCGCGCGGCGCACGCGGTTGACCACGGTCCAGGCCACCAGCAGCGCCAGCAGCGGCATCAGCAGCGCGGTCCAGCCCGGCAGCGGGCCGCCGAGCGCCACGTAGAGGCCGAGCGCGCCGAACACGAAGGCGCGGTCGCTCTTGCCGAGCGGCCCATCGTAGCGGCGCGAGGCACCGACCGTGGGGCCGAGCGCGCCGGCGAATTCGCTGAGGCCGGCCAGCACGATCACGGTGCCGACCCAGGCCGGGCTGAAGGGCTGCACCAGCACGAAGGGCAGGTACAGCGCGGCATCGGAGACCACGTCGGTGAGTTCGTTGAGGAAGGCGCCGAGCCGGCTTTGCTGGTGGTGCTCGCGCGCCAGCATGCCGTCGATGGCGTTGAAGGCCATGCGCAGGAACATCCAGGCCGGGATCAATGCGAAGGCCGCGAGCGAGGTCGCGGCCAGGTAGAGCCACAGGCCGAGGGCCACCGAGACCGCGCAGGCGCTCAGCGTGACCTGGTTGGCGGTGACCCCCCGGGCATGCAGTGCGACCACGAGCGGCCGAAGCAGGGCCTGGAAACGCGGCTTCAGTTCGTAGATCGACACTGTCGTGATCCCCTCTTCATTCTGGTCGGCGCATTCTGCCAGTGCATGACGGGCGCCTCGTAGGCGCAGGCCGCGCCTGCGAAAGCCCGCGAATGCTTGCTAATGGCCGAGAAAGGCCCTCGTGGCGCCGGGGCCGCGGGCCGTCCGCAACGGCGATGCAGCCACTAAACTCGCCGCACCCCCCGCGCCCATGACCATCCAGACCGACGACTTCGCCCCCGCCCCGCAACGCGTGGTGTCCGCCGCGCCCGCCTCGCCCAACGAGGAGGCGATCGAACGGGCCCTGCGCCCCAAGCTGCTCGACGAGTACGTCGGTCAGGCCAAGGTGCGCGAGCAGCTCGAGATCTTCATCGGCGCCGCGCGCAAGCGCCGCGAGGCGCTCGACCACGTGCTGCTGTTCGGCCCGCCGGGCCTGGGCAAGACCACGCTGTCGCACATCATCGCGGCCGAGCTCGGCGTGAACCTGCGCCAAACCTCGGGCCCGGTGCTCGAGAAGCCCAAGGACCTGGCGGCGCTCCTGACCAACCTCGAGCCCAACGACGTGCTGTTCATCGACGAGATCCACCGGCTCAGTCCGGTCGTCGAGGAAATCCTCTACCCCGCGCTCGAGGACTACCAGATCGACATCATGATCGGCGAGGGCCCGGCCGCGCGCAGCATCAAGCTCGACCTGCAGCCCTTCACGCTGGTGGGCGCCACCACGCGCGCGGGCATGCTGACCAATCCGCTGCGCGACCGCTTCGGCATCGTCGCGCGGCTGGAGTTCTACACGCCCGAGGAGCTCGCGCTGATCGTGCGCCGCAGCGCCGGCCTGCTCAAGGTCGAGACCGACGAGACCGGCGGCTTCGAGATCGCGCGCCGCTCGCGCGGCACGCCGCGCATCGCCAACCGGCTGCTGCGCCGCGTGCGCGACTACGCCGAGGTCAAGGGCGACGGCCGCATCACCGAGGAGATCGCGCACAAGGCGCTGGCCATGCTCGACGTCGATCCGCAGGGCTTCGACCTCATGGACCGCAAGCTGCTCGAGGCCGTGGTGCACCGCTTCGACGGCGGCCCGGTGGGACTGGACAACGTCGCGGCCAGCATCGGCGAGGAGCGCGACACCATCGAGGACGTGATCGAGCCCTATCTGATCCAGCAGGGCTACCTGCAGCGCACGCCGCGCGGGCGCATCGCCACGCTGGCGGCCTACCGCCATCTCGGCGTGACGCCGCCATCGAGCCGCACCGAGGGCCAGGACCTGTTCGGAACCTGAAGGACTTTTCGCCATGCACACCCATGACCTGAGCGCGTGGCAGCACGAGCACCACTTCGGCAGCGACAACGAACGCGCCGAGCGCAGCACGCGGCTCGTGATGTGGATCACCGCCGCGATGATGGCGCTCGAGATCGGCGCCGGCTGGTGGTTCAACTCGATGGCGCTGCTGGCCGACGGCTGGCACATGAGCTCGCACGCGCTGGCCATCGGCCTGAGCGCCTTCGCCTATGCGGCCGCGCGCCGCTATGCGCGCGACCCGCGCTTCGCCTTCGGCACCTGGAAGATCGAGGTGCTCGGCGGCTTCGCGAGCGCGCTGGTGCTCTTGGGCATCGCGGCGCTGATGGTGGTGGGTTCGCTCGAGCGGCTGTGGTCGCCGTCGGCGATCCACTATCCCGAGGCGATCTCGGTGGCGGTGCTGGGACTGGTGGTCAACCTGGTCTGCGCGCGGCTGCTGGGCGGGGCGCACCACCACCATGGCCACGATCACGGGCATGCGCACGCCCACGACCACGACCATCACCACGCGCACGGCGCGCATGGCCACGACCTGAACCTGCGCTCGGCCTACATCCACGTCGTGGCCGATGCCGCGACCTCGGTGCTCGCGATCGCGGCGCTGCTGGGCGGCTGGTTCTACGGCTGGGCCTGGCTCGACCCGGCGATGGGCATCGTCGGCGCGGTGCTGGTCGCGGTCTGGGCCAAGGGGCTGCTGAAGGAAACCGGCAAGGTGCTTCTCGACCGCGAGATGGACCACCCGGTGGCCGAGGAGATCCGCGAGGGCATCGAGGCCGGCCTGGTCGATTCGCTCACGCGCGTGGCCGACCTGCACGTGTGGCGCGTGGGCCGCGAGGCCTATGCCTGCGCGCTGACGGTGGTCACCCATTCGGCCACGCTCACGGCGGACCAGGTGCGGGCCTGCTTCTCGATGCACGAGGAGATCCGGCACTCGACGGTCGAGATCCAGCGCTGCCACGACTGACGCGACCGCTGGCGCACGGCGTCAGCCCGGCGGCCGCGCGTGCCGCACGATCAGCGTCTGCGCCACGTAGTAGGTCGCGAGCACCCACAGCTGCGCCAGCGGCAGCGGCGCCACGAAGCGGTTGGTCGCGAGCAGCGCGTCGCTCAGCATGAAGAAGCAGGCGCCGGTCGCCACCCAGCCCGCGCCCCATCCAGCCGTTGTGTCGCGCAGCACGAAGGCCCGGCCCAGCGCCTGGGCCGCCATGCAGGCGATCACCAGCACGTAGAGGGCGACCGGGATGCGCAGCGCGACCGGCAGCCCGCCCTGCCACAGGAAGGCGTACATCGCCGCGCCGATCGCCAGCGTGACCGCCAGCGCCGCGGGCCGCGGGAAGAAGCCCACGCCGATGCGGAACACGCCGATGTAGGCCAGGTGCGCGAGCAGGAAGCACACGAGGCCGGGCACGAACAGCGAGGCCGGGCCCATCAGCAGCACGTCGCCCGCGAGCGAGCCGACGAGGCCCGCGACCAGCAGCACATCGAAGCGTGTCATGCCACCGGGCCGCGCCAGCGCGCGCCGCGCGGCGATGAAGACCGCGATCGCGAGCGCCAGCGGCTTGGTCGCGTGGTGCAGCCAGGGCAGGCCGAGCGCGGCGCTCGCGGTCGCCAGCGCGGCGGCTTCCACCAGCAGGGCCTCGGCGATCGAGAGCCGCCCCTGCAGCACGCCGCCGATGGCCCACAGCGCGGCGGTGAGCGCGGCCAGCCACACGGCAGAGCGCGAGAGCGGCAGGCCGTCGGAGAACCAGAGGAACACCGCCACGGCCGCGAGCAGCAGCAGGAACTGCACGCCCGCGAACCACTGCGCGCCGCGGCCCACTTCGGGCTCGTAGCGCCGCACCTGCGCGATGTCGAAGGCCGGCTTCGGAAAGCGCGCCGCCACGTCGGCCGGTCGCCAGCCCGGCGGCTTGAGCCACACGCGCAGCTTGTCGCCCCAGCTGCGCGCGTGCCATGAATCCCTGGCCAGGCCCCAGTAGACCTCGGCGTTGGCCCACAGCGGGTCCCAGCTCGCGAGCGGGCTGCGCGTGCCGTAGACGCAGCGCTCGTCCTCTTCCTTGAAGCTGCCGAACAGCCGGTCCCACACGATCAGGATGCCGCCGTAGTTGCGGTCGAGGTAGCGGTCGTTGACCGCGTGGTGCACCCGGTGGTTCGAGGGCGAGCAGAACCAGCGGTCGAACCAGCCGAGCTTGCCGACCTGCTCGGTGTGGACCCAGAACTGGTAGAGCAGGTCGACCAGCGCGACCACGGCGAACACCAGCGGCGGCACGCCCGCGGCCGCCATCGGCAGGTAGAAGATCCAGCCCAGCAGCGCGCCGCTCGAGGTCTGGCGCAGCGCGGTCGACAGGTTGTAGTGCTGGCTCTGGTGGTGCACCACGTGCGCGGCCCAGAGCACGGCCGACTCGTGGCCCATGCGGTGCAGCCAGTAGTAGCAGAAGTCGTAGAACACCAGCGCCAGCAGCCAGCCGTACCAGGTGGTCCAGAAGTCGGTGTCGGGGAACAGTGCCACGGCCGAGTACACCGCCGTGTAGATGCCGACGCGCAGCAGACCGGTGAGCACCGCGCTGATCTGGCTCAGCATGCCCAGGCCGATGCTGTTGACCGCGTCGGCGAGGCGGTAGGTGTCCTGCCCCGTGCCGCGGCGCGCGCGCACGCGGCCGACCGCGAACTCGATCGCGATCAGCAGGAAGAAGACGGGGGTCGCGAGGACGATGATCTGGCCGGGACGCATCGCGCGATTGTGGGCCGCGCACGCGTGGGGACGTCATCGGGATGTCACGCACTTGCCATGGCCAGGTCACGCAAGACAGCCAACCTATCGGTCCATGCAACGCGACGATGCTTTTCTGCGCGCATGGCGCGACACCGATGCCCGCCCCCCCGAGGCGGAGGACGAGGACGTTTCGCGGCCGATGCAGCGGTTTCGAACGTTGTGGATCTCCGACCTGCACCTCGGAACGCCGGGCTGCCAGGCCCGGGCGCTGCTGGACTTCCTCAAGCACACCGAGTGCGAGACCCTGTTCCTGGTCGGCGACATCATCGACGGCTGGCAGCTCAAGCGGCACTGGTACTGGCCGCAGGCGCACAACGACGTGATCCAGAAGCTGCTGCGCAAGGCCCGCAAGGGCACGCGCGTGATCTTCATCCCGGGCAACCACGACGAGTTCGCGCGCAAGTACCTGAACCACAACTTCGGCGGCATCGACGTGGCCGAGGAATGGATCCACGAGACCGCCGACGGCCGCAAGCTCTGGATCATCCACGGCGACCTGTTCGACGGCGTGATCCAGTGCGCCAAGTGGCTGGCCTACGTGGGCGACTCGCTCTACGAGTTCACGCTCAAGCTCAACCGCCATCTCAACTCGATGCGCGCGCGCCTGGGGCTGCCGTACTGGTCACTGTCGAAGTACCTCAAGGGCAAGGTCAAGCGCGCCGTGAGCTACGTCGGCGACTTCGAGAACGCCGTGGCGCGCGAGGCCCGCAACCGCGGCGCGCAGGGCGTGGTCTGCGGCCACATCCACCATGCCGAGATGCGCGACATCGACGGCATCCTCTACTGCAACGACGGCGACTGGGTCGAGAGCCTCACGGCGCTGGCCGAGCATGCCGACGGACAGCTCGAGATCATCGAGTGGTCGGCGCACATGCCGGTGCCGTCGAAGGTCGCGCCGGCGCGCGAGGCCGTCGCGGCCTGAGCCGCGGGCCGCTCAGGGATAGGCGGCTTCGCACAGCGCCAGCACCTCGCCGCGCAGCCAGCGGTGCGAGGCCTCCTGGTCGAGCCGCGGATGCCAGATCGCCGAGACGTTGAAGGGCGCTGTCGGCACGGGCAGCTCGAAGTGCCGCAGGCCCAGGGCCGCGGCATGGCCGGGCGTGAACGGGTTGCCGAGGCAGGAGTGCGGGATGACGGCCAGCAGGTCCGACTGCCGCGCGACCTGCATCGCGTGGGTGTAGGCCGGCACCACCATCGCCACCTGCCGCGCAAGACCGAGCGACGCCAGCGCTTCGTCGACCGGATGGTCCATCTCGCCGGCGCGCGAGGCCACCACGTGGCCGCAGGCGGCATAGCGTTCGGCGGCGATCTCCGCCGCGTCGAGCAGCGGATGGCCGACGCGGCACACGCCCACGTAGCGGTCGCGGAACAGCCGGCGCGTGCGCAGTTCGGGCGCCGTGGTTTTCACCGTGCCGATCTCCAGGTCGATCCCGCCCTCGCGCAGCGGCCGGGCGTCCCAGTCGGGCTTGGGCGCGAAGCGAAGCCGCACCCGCGGCGCGGCCTGCCGGATGCGTGCCAGCAGGGGCGCGGCGAGCAGGTCGATGAAGCCCTCGCCGACGCGCAGCGTGAAGCACTGGTCGAGCGTGGCGATCTGCAGCGCGTGGTCGGCCGGGGCCAGCGCGGCCTGCGCCTCGCGCGCGAGTGCCGGGATGCGTTCGCGCAGTTGCATCGCGTAGGGCGTGAGCACCAGGCCGCGGCCGGCCTGCAGCAACAGCCGGTCCCCCGTGGCCTCGCGCAGGCGCGTGAGCGTGCGGCTCATGGCGGACACGCTGAGCTCGAGCCGCCGCGCCGCGCCGGTCACGCTGCCCTCGGTCAGCAGGGCATCGAGGGCGGGCAGCAGGTTGAGGTCGACGCGGGGCATGGCGCCAGCATAGGGCCGAAGGGACGATATGTGGCGTCAGGCGCAATCGTTGGTTGCAGGCCGGGCGTCTGGTGCAAACGGGAGCCCGTTCCCAGAATGGGTGGCATCGCAGCCAACAAGGAGCACGCCTCATGTCCCATCCTCGCCACAGCATCCTCGTCGTCGGCGCCTCGCGTGGCCTCGGCCATGCCATCGCGGCCGAATTCCTCACGAAAGACTGGAACGTCATGGGCACGGTCCGCGGCACGGCCCGCACCCTCTTGCACGACCTGGCCGACGCGCATCCCGGCCGTGTCGAGATCGAGTCGCTCGACATCACGCATCCCGGCCAGATCCAGGCCCTGCGCGAACGGCTGGCGGGCCGCCTGTTCGACATCCTGTTCGTCAATGCCGGCACCACCAACCCCGATCCGACCCAGACCATCGGCGAGGTGTCGACCGAGGACTTCGTGAACCTCATGGTCGCCAATGCGCTGAGCCCGATGCGGGTGGTGGAAAGCCTCGCGGGCAACGTGCCGCCGGACGGCCTGATCGGCGTCATGTCGTCGGGGCAGGGCAGCATCGCCGACAACGAGACGGGCCAGCGCGAGGTTTATCGCGGCAGCAAGGCGGCGCTGAACCAGTTGCTGCGCAGCTTCGCCGCGCGCCAGGCCGGAACGCCGCGTGCCCTGCTGGCGATGGCGCCCGGCTGGGTGCGCACCGAGCTCGGCGGGCCCGAGGGCCGGCTGACGATCGGGCAGAGCGTGCCGAGCCTGGTGGAGGTGATGCTCGCGAAGCGCGGCCGGCCCGGGCTGGAGTACCTGGACTACCGGGGGCGGACGGTGGCCTGGTGAGCGGCGCGGACCACGCTCAAGGCGGGGCGGCGTCCTCGTTGAGGCGTCGTCGGCCCAGCGGCGTGATGGCGAAGATCACCGCCGGGCGGGCATCGGGCCGCTCCGGATTCGGCAGCTGCGCCTTGATCATCCCGGCGGCCTCCAGAACGATTGCGCTGCGGACGTCTTTCTCATCCGCGATGACCAGCGGGAACGAAGCGTCTTCGATGCGGCGAAGAAAGTCCATGGGCATTTCACGTCTCCAAGGCTGCTGCGCGCAGTTGCCGCGCAGACTGGACGCACGAAAATAGACTCGAGCGTCACGAAACAGACTTTACGTCTGGTCGGCATTCACGGCGTGACTTTTGTCACGTTGGGGCGCAATAATAAGGGCTAACCATTAATACGCAGGTATCAACACAATGTCGGTTTTTACCTGCTGTCAATGCAGCGTGACCCACCTGAACCGGGTCAAGCGCAGCACCTGGATGCGCTTCTTTCCCTGGCTGCGCGCCTACCAGTGCAGCAACTGCGGCAAGGTCCAGCTGCTGTCGCCGCGTGCGGTCAATGAAGCGCTGGCGGCCCATGCATCGAGGGCCGCGCGCTACCCGGCGGGGGCTCGGCTGGGCGAGCGGAAGGCTCCCGTGCTCAATGATGTGCCCAAGCGCAGTCCCGATGTGAACTGAAGTACTGGCCCGTCGCCGGTGCAAGCCAGCGCCAGGACCAAAGAAAAAGCCCGCTGTCCGATGGACAGCGGGCTTCTCTTTTGTGTGGTGGCTCTTCACGGACTCGAACCGCGGACCTGTGGATTATGATTCCATCGCTCTAACCGACTGAGCTAAAGAGCCGAGCCCGCGATTATAGCCCAGGCTTTTGGCACAGTTCAACCACCTTGCGAAGCTTGCGCGTCGGGCAGCTTGCCGAGCTCCTCGGACACCAGCCGCACCACCAGCTTGTCGAGCGTCTGCACCGAGTAGTTGCCCACGTCGTGCACGGTCTGCGTGCCCGGGCCGCTCGCGGGATCGGCGGCGTTCCGGTAGGTCAGGAACACGAAGCGCCCGCCGGTGTACTGCGCGATCTGGCGCTGGACGTACTCGCCCTGCTTGTCGAGGCCCGAGGCGCCCACGCTCAGCACCTTGATGCCCTTGCCGAGCGCCGCAACCATGCTGTCGTCGTACTGCGGACCGGGGTAGTCCAGGTGCGGCGGCGCATCGGCCAGCAGCATGACGAGCCGCGTGGTGTCGTCGCCGCGCCAGCTCAGGCGCTGCACCGTCTCGTGCAGGGCTTCGTTCATCGCCTCGGGATAGTCGCCGCCGCCCGCGGCCTGCAGCGCGTCGAGCACGCCCTGGAAGGCGTCGAGGTCGTTGGTGAAGTCGTGCCGGCGCACCACGAACTCGTCATGGATGTCGCGGTAGGCGACGAGGCCGAAGCAGGTGTCGGGACGGCTCGGCAGGCGCGCGACCTGGTCGGCGATGTCGCGCAGCGTGCTGCGCAGGCGCGCGATCTCGTCGCCCATCGAGCCGGTGGCGTCGATCAGGAACACGAGGTCGAGTTGCGCGCGCGCGGGGCGGGCGCCGGGACGCTCGAGCACCACGTCGACCGCGTTCTTCTGGCCGCGGCGCAGGAACGAGGTCGCCTGGCGACCGTTCTTGCGCACGGTCACTTCGTACACCGGGCTCGATGCGGCATCGAAGGCCTTGGGATGCAGCCAGGCACGCCCGCCCGCATCGGTGCGGGCCCACATCGCGGCGCCGTTCGCGGCCTGCACGGCGACCTCGGCATCGGGCACGACGCTGCCCTGCGCATCGCGCACCTGCAGCAGGTAGCGCTCGCTGACGTCCCGCTCGCGGTGCGCGACCTGGGTGCGGTTGCGGAAGGCCAGGTACTCGCCGAAGTCGGCGTTGTCGTCGACCATGCCGGCGGTGACGGGCTCGCTCGCGGGACGTTGGGCGACGACGGCTGCGCGGGCGTCGCGCGGCGCGGCGGCCGGAGCCGATTCCACGATGGCCGGGCGCGCCATCTTCGCGCTGGCGCGGGTTTCGGCCATGGGGGCGGCGCCGGGTGCCGGGGTCATCGGTGCCGCCATCGACGCGAGGGGTGGCGCGGCCATGGCGGGCGGTGCCGTGCCCGGCGCGATGGGTGCGGGCATCGCGGCGGGCGCGCCGACGGCACCCAGGGCGGACCGGTGCCGCGCGCTCCCGCCGCTGCCCGGGGTCTCGCTGGTCCGGATCGGGCGCGCGCAATGCTTCGCCGATGGCGCCTCGAAGTTCGGCATCGCCGGCTCGATCCGGCGCGCGGGCGTGATGGCCTCGGTGGCCTGCACCGCCGGCGCGGGCCAGCGCTTGTCAGCGGTGGCGACGGCGGCATCGTCGCGGCCCGCCGGCCGCGGCTCGGTGGCGCCGCAGGCGCTCAGGACCAGGGAGGCGCACAGCAGCGCGACGAGGGGGCGGCGAGGGCGAAAGGCCGGTGACGGGATCATGGAACGGCTCCGTGAAGTGAATCGGTGCAGGCTGTTACGGCGCGCCGCCGCCAGCGGGGTTAAGCCGATGCGTCTTTTTTTGCGCCGCGCCAACCCCGACCGGCGCCGCCGTGCGTACCAGCTGAGGTGAGAATCCACCGATGTCCGCGCTGCCCCGCGCCCGTTCCTCCACCGCCCCTGCCAGCCCGGCCGCGCCCGAAGGGACCGGCCGCGACGCCATGCCCGACGATCAGCTGATGCTGGCCTACGCGCGCGGCGACGCCGCCGCCTTCGACGTGCTCTATGCGCGCCACGAGGGCGGGCTGTTCCGCTTCGTGCGGCGGTTGCTGGGTGCGCGGCTGGCGTCGCAGGCCGACGAGGTGTTCCAGGACACCTGGGTGCGGATCATCACGGCGCGCGAGAGCTTCTCGCCGCAGGGCGCGGCCTGGCGCACCTGGGCCTTCACGATCGCGCACAACCTCGCGATGGACCGGCTGCGCGTGAGCGGGCGCGAAGTGGCCCTCGACGGCCACGCGGGCGAGGACGACGAGGCCATTCCCGCGCTCGAGCGCGGCGTGCACGGCGCCTCCGACGACGTGGCCACGCATCCCTCGGCCGAGGAACTCGCGTTCTGGCGCGCCGCGGGCCGGCGCCTGCTGGCCTGCCTCGACGAACTGCCCACCGAGCAGCGCGCGGCCTTCCTGCTGCACCACGAGGACGGCCTCACGGTCGAGGCGCTGGCAACCAGCCTGCAGATCGGTTTCGAGACGGTGCGCAGCCGGCTGCGCTACGGGCTGCAGAAGCTGCGCGGCTGCATGGAACGCTACCTCGCGGTGCTGGAGGGCGCGCGATGAGCGCCGGATTCGACGAGGACGACGACCTGCGCGACGCGCGCCTGCGTCGCGCGCTCGCGCACGCGCCCGACAACGAGGCGCTGCCCGAGGCACGCACGCGCGAGGCGATCCTCAAGATGGCGCACAACCTCGCGGCCGCCACGCCGCCGGCCGCCGCCAAGGTGCCGGCCGCGCAGCCGTGGTGGCGGCGCCTGTTCGGCGGCGGCGAAGCGCGCGGACGCATGCCGTGGAACGCGGCCTTCGCGACCTTGCTGGTGGTCGGCTTCGTCACCGTGCTGTGGCGGCAGGAGCCGGTGCCCGATGCGCGGCTCGATGGCGAGGCGCGCGTGGGTGGCACGGTGGCTGAAGCGCCGCCGGCACCGCGCGAGGCGCCCGCGGTGGTGCCCGAGGCGCGGCCCGAAGCTGCCGCGCCCGTTGCGCCCGCTGCGCCCTCTGCGCCCGCTGCGCCTTCGGGTGCGGCGGCCGATGCGACCGCCAATGCCGACGCGGTCCGTCGACCGCCCGCGCCCGCGGCGGCTGCGCAACGCGCGCCGGCACCGCAGGCCGAGCGGCGGCAGGCTCCGGCCGAGCCGGTTGCCAAGTCGCGCGAGCCGGCATCGCGGGAGCGGGCCGTGCCGGCTCCAGCGACTCCGCCGCCGGCCGCGGCCGTGGCGCCGCCACCGGCCGAAGTCGCTGCGGCAGCCGCGGCGCCGGCGCCCCCGCCGCCTGCCCCCGCGCCCGCGCAGGCACCGCCGCCTCCGGCAGCCATGGCCCCACCGCCCGCGGCCGTGGCTCCACCACCGCCTGCGGCGCCCGCGCCCGCCATCGCCGCCACGCCACCCGCACCGGGCGCAGCACCGCCCGTCGCCGATGCCGCCCCTGGCGCCTCGCAACCGGCGGCCGAGCAGTCCTACAAGAAGAGCGAAAGCGAACGGGCCTCGACCCGCGGCGCCGCCGCCGCGCCATCCGCGCAGCTCTCGCAAGCGGAGTCCGCCGCGCACCCGCCACCATCGCGTGCCCGCCTGGCCGCCGAGCGCGCGCCGTCCTTTGCCGCACTCGATCGCTGGACCGCCTGGTCGGACTCGGGCGACGCGGCACCGCGCCATGGCCGTGCCGACATCGAAGCCTTCCCCGCATTGCTGGGCGCGGTGGCGCGCTCGGCCATCCAGCCCGATGCGGTGCTGGCCGCGCCGGTCGAAGCGCGCATCGCGCTCTACCGTGGTCGTACGTTGGTCGCGCTGCTCGAGATCGCGGGCGACCAGGTGCGCTGGTCGCCGCAGCCCGGTGCTTCGGCCTTCATCGGCACGCCGCCCGCGCAGGCGCTCGCCTCGCTGCGCGCCGCGCTCGAGCGCGCACGCACAACGCCTTCGACGCCGCAGCGCTGAAGGCATCGGGCCCCAGGGCAAAAAAAAGCGGGCCTCTCGGCCCGCCCGCCCTCAGGCGTTCTTGAAGTCCGGCTGGCGCTTGGTCAGGAAGGCGTCCATGCCTTCCTTCTGGTCCTGCGTCGCGAACAGCGCATGGAACAGCCGGCGCTCGAACATCACGCCGTCGCTCAGGCCGCTCTCGAAGGCGCGGTTGACCGACTCCTTGGCCGCGATCACCGAGATCTGCGAGAAGCCGCAGATCACCAGCGCGGCGCCCAGTGCCTCGTCGGCCAGCTTCTCGAACGGCACCACGCGGCTCACGAGGCCCGCGCGCTCGGCTTCGGCGGCGTCCATCATGCGGGCGGTCAGCACCATGTCCATGGCCTTGCTCTTGCCCACCGCGCGCGGCAGGCGCTGCGTGCCGCCGGCGCCGGGGATCACGCCGATCTTGATCTCGGGCTGGCCGAACTTGGCGTTGTCGGCCGCGATGATGAAGTCGCACATCATCGCGAGCTCGCAACCGCCGCCGAGCGCGAAACCGGCCACCGCGCCGATCACCGGCTTGCGGATCGAGCGGATGGTCTCCCAGTTGCGCGTGATGTAGTCGCCCCGGTAGGTGTCGATGAAGCTGTACTTGGCCATCGCCGCGATGTCGGCGCCGGCCGCGAAGGCGCGCTCGCTGCCGGTCAGGATGATGCAGCCGATGGCGTCGTCGGCGTCGAAGGCCTTCAGGGCCTGGCCCAGCTCGGTCATCAGCGCGTCGTTAAGCGCGTTGAGCGCCTTCGGTCGGTTGAGGGTGATGATGCCGACCTTGCCAGCTTCGGTCCGCACTTCGATGTTCTCGTAGCTCATGGTGTCTCCGGGGAAGGGAAGAAAAACGCGCTTCACTATACCCACCGTGCCGTGCGCCACCGCGACACGGGGCTGCTCGCCGCGGCCTTTGCCCTTCCCGCTGCATGGCTTTGTTGAGAATTGTTCTCAACTAGAATCCGCGGCCATGGAGTTCCCGATGCAAGAAGATGCCGTGCTGCTGCGGGCCTATGCCCGCGTGCAGGAGCGCTGCTCGCAGCTGCTGACCGAGCAGGCCGCGCTGGTGGAGCGGCTGGAGGCGCAGATCGTGCGCCTGCGTGGCGCGCTGGTGGCGCGCGATTCGGCGATGGCGATGGTGCGCGAGGAACTGGCCGCGCGCGCGGCCGTCGGCGCGGCCCTGCCCAAGCGGCTGCATGCGCTGCTCGCGCCGGGCACCGCGCGCCGCCTGGCCGTGCCGGCGCAGGCGCCGGTGCCTGCCGGCCTGCGCGAGAAGGCCGTGCTCTGCGTGGGCGGCGACGAGCGCACGCCTTCGCTCGCGCGCCAACTGGTCGAGATCGCCGGTGGCCGCTTCCTGCATCTCGAAGGCGCGGATGGCGCCGACGATCCCGCGTTCGAGGCCAGCCTGCGCGCGGCCGACCTCGTCATCTGCCAGACCGGCTGCCTGAGCCACGACGCCTGCTGGCGCGTGCAGGACCATTGCCGCCGCACCGGCAAGCCCTGCGTGATGGTGGGCGAGCCGCAGCCGATTCATTTCGTGCGGCGCGAGACGGCCGAGGAGGCCGCGGCCGAACGGGCCTTGCCCGCGGGCTGAAGTGCCAAAAGAAAACGGGCCGACGACGGCCCGTTTTGCATGGTGCGTGTCCGGCCTAAGCCTTCGTCGCCGCGATCGCCACCGGCGCCAGCCACTTCGAGACCCGGCCCGTGTCCTGCGCGAGCAGGCGCCAGGTCGTGACGCCCGTGGGCAGCACCAGCGGCAGCTTCACCAGCTTGCGGTCGCGCGCGACCAGCGCGGTGCAGCGCTTGCCCGCGCCGAGGTAGAGCGCGAGATCGTCGAGCCTGCCGATGCGCCAGCCCTGCGCCGGCTTGCGTCCCGCGGCCGGCAGCTCGATGCCGATCCATTCGTCGCCGGCCGCGAAGCCGGCCTTCTCGGCCGCGCCGCCGCGCAGCACCACCTTGACCTGCACGCTGCCGCCGCTCTCCGCCACGCGCAGGCCCAGCGTCTGCGCGGGCTGCGAGGGATCGTCGAGCGCGGCCACGCCGTGCAGGCGCAGCAGCTCGGACAGCGGCAGCTCGGCGGTCGAATGCACCCAGGCCGCGAGCTCGGCCGCGTACGAGCGGCCGCCGGCGGCTTCGAGCGCGGCCGCGATGTCGGCCTCGCTCACCGGCCCGCCGCCGCTCGCATTCCACAGGTGGCGCATCGCGTCGTCGAGCGTGCCGCGGCCCTCGGCGCGCAGCTTGAGGTCGAGGCACAGCGCGACCAGCGCGCCCTTGGTGTAGTAGCTGACGGTGCCGTTGGGCGTCTGCTCGTCCTGCCGGTAGTACTTGACCCAGGCGTCGAAGCTCGCGTCGGCCACCGACTGCACCTGCCGGCCCGGCGTCTGCTGCACCTGGTTGATGGTCTTGTTGACCAGCCGCAGATAGGCCGCGTCGTCGATCAGGCCCGCGCGGCGCAGCAGCAGGTCGTCGTAGTAGCTGGTGAAGCCCTCGAAGAACCACAGCAGCCGCGTGTAGTTCTCGCGGCCGTAGTCGTAGCGCGCGAACTCGGCGGGCCGCAGCCGCTTCACGTTCCAGGTGTGGAAGTACTCGTGGCTGATCAGGCCCAGCAGCGTGACGTAGCCGTCGCCGGCCTTCTTCATGCCGAGCTGCGGCAGGTCGCGCCGGTTGCAGATCAGCGCCGTCGAATGGCGGTGCTCGAGGCCGCCGTAGCCGTCGTCGACCGCGTTGAGCATGAACACATAGCGGTCGATCGGCGGCTTGGGACCGCCGCGCTTGCCGACCTTGTCGCCGTGCCAGAAGCGCATTTCGGCTTCGCAGATGGCTTTGGTGTCGGCCAGCAGCCGATCGCCGTCGAACGAGGCCGCGGCGCCCGCGACCACGAAGCGGTGCGGCACGCCGCCGGCCTCGAACTCGCCGCTCCAGAAGGCGCCGAGCTCGACCGGGCTGTCGGCCAGCTCGTCGTAGTCGGCCGCGAGGTAGCGGCCGAAGCCATGGCGGTCGGTCTTCAGCGGCGGCAGCGCGGTGGCGCAGGACCAGGGCGCGGCGCCCTCGGGCAGCGCCGAGGCGGCGGGCGCGACGATCTCGAGCGCATGCGGCGCGTCGGTCTGGCCCTCGACCCGCAGGCACAGGCTGGTGCCGTTGAAGAAGCCGCGCTCGGCGTCGAGCCAGGCGGTGCGCACCGAGTTGTCGTAGGCACAGACCTTGTAGCGCAGCACCAGCGGCTGGCCGGCCGTGCATTCGACGCGCCAGCTGCACTTGTCGAGCTGCGTCAGCACCGGTGCCTTGCGCCGGCCCTGCGAGGCCTGCAGCCCCTGCAGGTTCTTGGCGAACTCGCGAACGAGGTAGCTGCCCGGGATCCACACCGGCAGCGTCAGCTGCTGCTCGGCCGCGGGGCGGTCGATGGTGAGCGTGACCTCGAACAGGCGCGCATGCAGGTCGGCGCATTCCACGCGGTAGTGCACGCCGGGCGCGGCCACGGCCGCGGGCGTCGCGGCCGCGCGCCGCGAGGGGGACTTCGTCGCCATCAGCTGGCGGAGGCGGCGAGTTGCTTCTCGACCTGCTCGGCGGGCACGGCGCCCGGGGTGCGGGTGCCGTTGCTGTAGATCAGGGTGGGCGTGCCGGTGATGTTGTAGCGGCGGCCGAACTCGACGTTGCGCTGCAGCGCGGTCACGTCGCAGCTGCCGGGCGCGGTGGCCGGGCGCGTGCCCGCTTCCATCCAGTCGCTCCAGGCCTTGCCCTTGTCCTTGCTGCACCAGATGTCGCGCGACTTGACGGTCGAATCGGGTCCCAGCACCGGGTAGAGGAACAGGTAGACGGTGACGTTGTCGACCGACTTCATGTCCTTCTCGAAGCGCTTGCAGTAGCCGCAGTTCGGGTCCTCGAAGACCGCGAGCTTGCGCTTGCCGTTGCCGCGCACGATCTTGATCGCGTCCTTCACGGGCAGCTTGTCGAAGGCCACCTCCGACAGCTTCGCCACGCGTTCCTCGGTGAGGTTGCGGCGCGCGTTCACGTCGATCATGTTGCCCTCGAGCAGGTAGTTGCCCTGCTCGTCGGTGTAGTAGATCTGCGCGCCGTTGACGCGCACCTCGTAGAGGCCGGGCATCGGCGACTTGCTGACCTCGTCGATGGTCGGGAACTGCGGGATGCGTTCCTTGAGGTTCTTGCGGATCTCGGCTTCGCCGGCATGGGCGCCGAAAACCGCGAAGAGCGCGAGCGACGCGAAGGCGGCGGGAAGCAGGTGGCGTGCGAGTGTCTTCATGGGTTCGAGGAGGTCGTTGTTCGGTTCGTCCGGAGTAGGGTCTTCAGGCCTTCAGGCCTTCAGGCTTTCAGGCCCATGGCCTGCCGCGTGACCCAGTGCTTGACCAGGCGCGTGCGGTCGAAACCGCGCATGCCCCAGTTGCGCAGCGCGGGCAGCGGGCCCAGGCCGTGCGAGAAGAGTTGCTGCAGCCCGTCGGTGGCCAGGCTCATCTGCAGCACCTCGGTGCGGCGCGCGCGTTCGTAGCGGCGCAGCAGGCGCGGATCGCCCACGCTGCGCCAGTAGTCGCGCTCCTTGATGACGGTGGCCAGCGCGGCCGCGTCGGCCAGGCCGAGGTTCAGGCCCTGGCCCGCGAGCGGATGCACGGTGTGGGCCGCGTCGCCGGCCAGTGCCCAGGTGCGCGGCGCCTGGCCGGCGGTCTGCTCGGTGGCGGGCAGGGTGCCGGTCCAGCGGTCGGCGATGGCGCGCGAGAGCGGCCAGGCGGCGCGCTCGCTCACCAGCCGCAGCGCGCCGAAGGCCTGGTGGCTGGCCTCGGTCGCGGCGGCATTGAATTCCTCGGCCGATTGCGCGAGCAGCGCCGGCGCGCGCAGCTGATCGACCGACCACACCAGCGCCAGCCTGCGGCCGTGCACGCCGTCGAGCGGCAGCAGCGCGAACACCTCGCCCTTGTCGTTGAACCACTGGCGTGCCGTGCCGTCGTGCGACTGCTCGGCCTCGAGCCGCGCCGCGATCGCATGCTGCGGATAGCGCGTGACCGCGTAGCTCACGCCGAGCGCCTCGCGCGTGGCGCTGGCCTTGCCTTCGCAGACCACGGTGAGCGGCGCGGCGACCGGTTCGCTCACCACCTCGATCTGGGGCTGGAAGCGCACCGCGTCGGCCAGCTGCTTCTCGAGCGCCGGCACGTCGACGATCCAGGCCAGCGCCTCGACCTTCTGGCGCGCGGCGCTGAACTGCACGCGGCCGCCCTCGTCGCCGTCGACCACCATCTCGCGCACCGGCGTGGCGCTGATGCCTTCGGGCCAGGCGCGCAGCGAGACCAGCAGTTCGCGCGAGGCGGCGTTGAGCGCATAGGCGCGGACGTCTTCCCGCTCGACGGCGGCGGGCGGCGCCACCAGCGCCACGCGCACGCGTTCGCGCGCGAGCAGCAGGGCCAGCGTGCGGCCGACGATGCCGGCGCCGCGGATACAGACTTCGGGGGGGAGGGCCATCGCGGCATTGTAGGAGGAGGCTCTTGCGGCCGGCCCCGTGGGGAAACCGTCCATGGGGGTATGCCGGGAGCGAGGACAATCGAGTCCCCATCCGAGGAGCCCCCGTGACAGATTTCGATCTCCAGGCCACCATCGCGCGCCTGTTCGTGTACCCCGTCAAGTCCTGCGCCGGCGTCGAGCTGCCCGAAGCGCTGCTGACCGAGACCGGCCTCGAGTTCGACCGGGCCTGGATGGTGGTCGACGCGCAGGGCGAGTTCGTCACGCAGCGGCAACTGCCGCGCATGGCGCTGATCAAGCCGCAGATGAAGCACACCGAGGTGGTGCTGCGCGCGCCCGGCATGCTGGCGCTGCACCTGGCCTTCGACCGGGTCGAGCAGCCGATGCGGGTGCGGGTCTGGAAGGACGAGGTCGATGCCTACGACATGGGCGACATCGCGGCCCAGTGGTTCAGCGATTTCCTCTCCGAGCCCGGCAAGCCGCAGCAGCTGCGCCTGGTGCGCTTCGACCCCGAGGTCAAGCGGCTGTCGAGCCTCAAGTGGACCGGCGGCATCGAGGCCCAGACCCAGTTCGCCGACGGCTTCGCGCTGCTGGTGGCCAGCGAGGGCTCGCTGGCCGAGCTCAACGAGCGGCTGGCGCGCGACGGCCATGGCCCGGTGGGCATCGAGCGCTTCCGGCCCAACATCGTGCTGGCCGGCATCGAGTCGCACGACGAGGACCGCGTCGAGATGCTGCATGTCGCCAGCGGAGCCGGGGGCTCGGCGGACGGCGCGCAGCTGCAGCCGGTCAAGCCCTGCACCCGCTGCCCCATTCCCGACATCGACCCGGCCACCGCGCTCAGCAGTCCCGAGGTCAACGACACGCTGCGCACCTACCGCGCCGATCCGCGCGTCGACGGCGGCATCACCTTCGGCATGAACTGCATCGTGATCCAGGGCGTGGAGCAGATGCTCAAGGTCGGGCAGCCCGTGGGAGCGAACTACAAGTTCGAATGAACGGCTAGAACGTCACGCCCGCGCACAGGATGATGTTCGCGTAGGGCGTGCATTCGCCCGTGCGCACGACTGCCCTGGCGCGCGCGCTCAGGCGTTTCAGTTCCTCGTGCGACACCGTCTCGGGCACGACCGCGAGCTGCCCCGCGCACCATTCGGGCAGTTCGCCCGTGGCGCGGCCCTCGACCGCCTCGCGCGCGAGCAGCGCGCGCTCCACCTGCAGTTCGCTGAGCACCGCCTTCAGCACCTCGGCCACGCGCGGCACGCCGGGCGTGAGCGCGAGGTCGATGCGGCGCGGGCCGTCGGGAATCGGCAGGCCGGCATCGCCGATCACGAGCATGTCGCCATGGCCCATGGTGGCGATGACCTGGGACAGTTCGGAGTGCAGCAGGGCAGTACGTTTCACAGCGGAATCCAGTCGGGGGGCAGGGGGCTGCGCAGCACGGCGTCGCGCTGCGGGATGGAAGGCTGGGCGCCGGGCTGCTGGATGCACAGCGCGGCGGCGCGGATGCCCAGGCGCACGGCCTCGTCGAAGGACTGGCCTTCGCCGAGCGCGGTGGCGAGCGCGCCGAGGAAGGTGTCGCCGGCGGCCGTGGTGTCGACCGCCTGCACGACCAGCGCCGGATGGTGGCGCGCGCCGTCGGCATCGACCGCCACCGCGCCGCGCGCGCCGAGCGTGACCACCACGCGCGCGATGCCGCGCGCGCGCATCGCCTGCCCGGCGGCCGCGGCCTCCTGCGGGCTGTCGGCGCCCAGGCCGCTGAGCGTGCGCGCCTCGATCTCGTTGACCACCAGCGTGTCGATCTTCGGCCACAGGGGCTCGGCGATGGCCTGCACCGGCGAGGGATTGAGCAGCACCTTGCAGCCGGCCTCGTGCGCCACCGCGATCGCGCGCTCGACCTGCGCCATCGGGGTCTCGAACTGGGTCACGAGGAAGGCCGCGCCCTCGAGCCGGGTGCGCAGGTCCGCCGCGTCGAGGTCGACGCCGGCATTGGCGCCCGCGATCATCACGATGCGGTTCTGGCCGCTGTCCTCGACCATGATCAGCGCGGTGCCCGTGGGCTCGGCCGCATCGGTGCGCAGGGCCTCGGTGTCGATGCCGTCGCGTTCGAGCGCCTGGCGCAGCGCGCGGCCGTGGTCGTCGTCGCCCACGCAGCCGATCATCCGCACCTGCGCGCCCTCGCGCGCGCAGCTCACGGCCTGGTTGGCGCCCTTGCCGCCGGGGATGGTGGCGAAGGAGCGGCCCAGCAGGGTCTCGCCCGCGGCGGGCGCATGCGGCACGCGCAGCACCAGGTCCATGTTGAGGCTGCCGAGCACCACGATGCGCGGTGCCGCGGGGCGGGAGGAAGACGTCGGGCTCACGGGGTGCGGGACTTTCGGGTGTCGGCGGAAGAGGGGACGGATACCGGTGCGGCCGCGGGCGCTCCGGAATAGCGCGCGGTCGAGGCGCGCACGTGCAGCTCGGGCTGCAGCACCACCTTGCGCGCATCGCGGCGGCGGCCGCCCACGCGCTCGAGCAGCATGTCGACGGCCAGCGCGCCGATGCGCTCCTTGGGCTGGGCCACGGTGGTGAGCGCGGGGCTGGTGTAGGCCGAGAGTTCGATGTCGTCGAAGCCGACGATCGAGAGCTCGTCGGGCACCCGCACGCCGCTCTCGTGCGCGGCGCGCAGCGCGCCGATCGCCATCAGGTCGTTGCAGACGAAGACCGCCGAGGGGATGTCGTTGGTGCCGGCGCGCAGGATGGCGTGCATCGCCTCGTAGCCGCCCTGGCTGGTGAAGCCGCCGCGCCACAGCAGCGCGTCGGCGTCGGCCGCGCCCGTGCTGTTGCCGCTCTCGGCCAGCGCCATGCGCCAGCCCGCGATGCGCTGCTCGCTCGGCGACACGCCCTGCGGCCCGCCGATGCAGGCGATGCGGCGGTGGCCCAGCGACAGCAGGTGGCGCACCGCGAGCAGGCCGCCCTGCATGTGGGCGGTCTCGACCAGGTCGCAGTGAGGGTCGGCGATCTCGCGGTCGAGCAGCACGGTCGGCACCTTGAGGCCGTTGAGCTGCCTGGCCAGCGAGTCGTCGTCGCCGGTCGACACCACGATCAGCCCGTCGATGCGGCGCTCGGCCAGCACCTGCAGGTACACGCTCTGGCGGTGCGGCTCGTCGTCGGTGTTGCACAGGATCAGCGTGTAGCCGGCGCCGAAGCAGCGGTCCTCGATGATGCGCACGATCTCGGCGAAGTAGGGGTTCGAGCTGTTCGGGATCAGCATCCCGAGCGTCGAGGTGGTGTTGCTCTTGAGGCTGCGCGCCATCGCGTTGGGCACGTAGCCGAGTTCGCGGATCGCGAGCTCGACGCGCTCGCGGCCCTTGGCGCTGACGTGGCGCGTGTCGTTGACCACGTGCGAGACGGTGGTGACCGACACGCCCGCGCGCAGTGCGACGTCCTTGATGGTGGCCATGGCCTGGGTGTTCCTGTTGCGGGGTGCTGCTTCGTGGGGAGGGGGAGCGTCAGGCCAGCCGGCGATCGGCGCGGCGCTGGCGCAGGGTGTCGATGATCACCGCAACCACGATCACCGCGCCGGTGATGATGCGCTTGCTCGGCTCGCTGGCGCCGACCTGCGCCAGGCCGGCCTCGAGCACCGCGATGATCAGCACGCCGAAGAAGGTGTTGACCACCGAGCCGCGCCCGCCCATCAGGCTGGTGCCGCCGATCACCACCGCGGCGATCACCTGCAGTTCGATGCCCACGCCCGAGTTCGGGTCGGCCGCCTCGAGGCGCGCCGACTGCATCAGCCCCGCCAGGCCGGCCAAGAGGCCCGTGACCGCGAACACCACGATGCGGATCGGCCGCGGGTCGATGCCCGCGAGGCGCATCGCTTCCTCGTTGGTGCCGATGCCCACCACGTAGCGGCCGAACACGGTGCGCGACAGCACCAGCTGGCCCACGATCACCAGCACCACCGCGAGCACGAAGGCCGCCGAGATGCCGCCGATCCACGGCGCCGCCAGGCCCGAGATGGCATCGCCCACGTACTGGGTGCGCGAGTCGGTCACCAGGTAGGCGCCGCCGCGCACGGCCTCGAGCATGCCGAGCGAGACGATGAAGCTCGGCAGCCGCCAGGCCACCGACACGGCGCCGGTGATCGCGCCGCAGATCAGGCCCGTGGCCAGGCCCAGCAGCGCGGCCAGCGGCACCGGCAGGTGCCATTGCAGGATGGCGGCGGCGGCCACCGCCGCGCTGAGCGCCAGCACCGAGCCCACCGAGAGGTCGATGCCCGCGATGATCAGCACGAAGGTCATGCCCACGGCCATCACGGCCAGCGCGGGGATCTCGTTGGCGATGGTGACGAAGGTCTCGACCGTGAGGAAGTATTCGCTGAGGCTGCCGAACAGCGCGATCATGCCGAGCAGCACCACGGCCAGGCCGATGTAGGTGCCGAGCTGGCCCTTGAGGGAACCGGCGCCGGAGGCGGGGGGAGCGGAAGCGGTGGTGGTCGTCATGGGGCGAAGGAGGATGAGGCTCAGGCGGCGGTCGCGAGAGCGTGAGCGGTGGGGGCTGCGGAGGTGGCGCGGCCGGTGTCGCCGAAGGCCGCGGCCAGGATCGACTGCTGGTCCCAGGCGCCGCGCTCGAACACCGCCACCAGGCGGCCGGCGTGCATCACGCCGATGCGGTCGCACATGGCCATGAGTTCGCGCAGGTCGCTCGACACCATCAGGAGCGCCTTGCCGGCCTCGGCCATGCGGTCGAGCTCGGCATAGAGGTCGGCGCGCGCGCCCACGTCGACGCCGCGCGTCGGCTCGTCGAGCAGCAGCACCTTGCATTCGCGGTGCAGCCAGCGCGCGAACACCACCTTCTGCTGGTTGCCGCCGCTGAGCGTGGCCACGCTCTGCTCCTCGCTGCGCGAGCGGATGCGCAGCGTCTGCACCAGCCGGCGCGCGATGCCGCGCTCGGCGGCCGCGCGCAGCCAGCCCAGGCGCGAGACCGCGCCGAGGTCGCTGAGAGTGGCGTTGACGCGGATCGATTGCGTCATCAGCAGGCCCTGCGACTTGCGGTCCTCGGTGACCAGGCCGATGCCGGCGCGGATCGCTTGCATCGGCGAGCGCCAGCGGCCCGCGGCCGGTTGCTGCGCGCCGGGCCAATGGAGTTCGATCGTGCCGCGCTCGGCCTTGTCGGCGCCGAACAGCAGCCGCACGAGCTCGGTGCGGCCGGAGCCCACGAGCCCGGCGATGCCCATCACCTCGCCCGCGCGCAGTTGCAGGTCGGCGTCGCGCACCGCGCTGCCGCGGCCGATGCCGTGCGCGCTCAGCATCGGCGCGCCGGCCACGCGGCGCGGGCGGCCGTCGTGCTCGTGCACCGCGCGGCCGACCATGCGCTCGACCAGCTCGGATTCGCGCACGCCGGCCATCGGCCGCACGTCGACCAGCCGGCCGTCGCGCAGCACCGCCACGCGGTCGGCGATGCGCTGCAGTTCCTCGAGCCGGTGCGAGACGTAGACGATGCCCACGCCGCGCGCCTTGAGCAGCGCGATCTGCTCGAACAGGTGCTCGGTCTCGCGCGGCGTCAGCATCGCGGTCGGTTCGTCGAGGATCAGCACGCGGGTGTCGTCGAGCAGGTTGCGCGCGATCTCCACCATCTGCTGCTGGCCGATGCCCAGGCGCGAGACCGGCACGGCCGGGTCGATGTGCGAGAGGCCGATCTTGGCCAGCTGCAGCCGCGCGGCCGCATGCAGCTCGGCGCGCTGCAGCCAGCCCATGCGCTGCGGCAGCCGGTCGAGCAGCAGGTTCTCGGCCACCGTGAGCGTGGGCACCAGCCCGAGCTCCTGCATCACCATGCGCACGCCGTGCGCCTCGGCGTCGCGGCGCGAGCCCGGCTGGAACGGCGCGCCGCCCAGCAGCATCGTGCCGCGCGTCGGCGTGACGAGGCCGCAGACGATCTTGGAGAGGGTGCTCTTGCCGGCACCGTTCTCTCCGGTCAGCGCGAGCACCTCGCCGGCCTCCAGCGTGAGGCTCACGCCGTCGAGCACCGGCGCGGCGTAGTCCTTGCCGATGTCGTGGAGCGCGAAGAGCGGCGTGGCGGGTGTTGCGGACATGGGCGCCGGCAAGGGTGGTCTCTCGAGGTGTGTGACAGCGGTGGAAGCGGCGCGGTGCTTACTTCTTCGAATCCTTGGTCACCAGCACCACGTCGGTCTTGATCTCGGCCGGCATGTCGGCCTGGCTCTTCTTGTCGGCGATCGCCTTCAGCGCGGTCTCGATGCCGAACACGGCCTGCTTGTCGGCGAACTGGTCGGCCGTGGCGAGCACGCGGCCGTCGGCCAGCATCGGCTTGATGGCGCCGATGTTGTCGTAGCCCACCACCTGCACCTTGCCGGCCTTGCCCGCGGCCTTCACGGCGGCCACCGCGCCCAGCGCCATGCTGTCGTTGCCGGCCAGCAGGGCCTTGAGGTCGGGGTTCTCGCGCATCATGCCGGCGGCCACCGTGTTGCCCTTGTCGATTTCCCACTGGCCCGACTGCACGCCCGCGACGTTGATGCCGGCGGCCTTCATCGCGTCCTGGTAGCCGAGGGTGCGCTGCTGCGCATTGAAGGTGGTCGACACGCCTTCGATGATCCCGACCTTGTCGCCCGACTTCAGGCTCTTGGCGAGGTAGTCGCCCACCAGCTTGGCGCCGGCGCGGTTGTCGGGGCCGACGAAGGGCACCTGGATGTTCTTCTCCTTCAGCGCGGCCGCGTCGAGGCGGTTGTCGATGTTGACCACCAGGATGCCCTTGTCGATGGCGGCCTTGACCACCGGCACCAGCGCCTTCGAATCGGCCGGCGCGATCACCAGCGCATTGACCTTCTGCGCCACCATCTGCTCGACCATCTTGATCTGCGCGGCGGTGTCGGTCTCGTCCTTGATGCCGTTGGTCACCAGCGTGTATTTGCCCGAATTCGCCTTCTGGTGCGCCTTGGCCCCGTCTTCCATGGTGCGGAAGAACTCGTTGGCCAGCGACTTCATCACCAGCGCGACCTTGGGCTTGTCCTGCGCGAACGCCGGCGTGGCGGCGAAGGTGCCCAGCAGGGCGAGGGCGGCGGCGGTCTGCACGGTGCGGCGGGTGAACTTCATGGTGCGTGTCTCCTGAGGTGTGTTGGAACGAACGATGACCGATCTGGCGGCCCGGCGCCGATGGTAATGGACGAAAACGTTTGCGCAAACGTTTGCTTATCGGGTTTTCATCGGGTTTTACCCTGACCCGCCGGCCCGGTTTGGCGCCCGGCGCAAACCGCCGCTCGGGCCGCCTCGCCTAAAATCGCCGGTTCACCTGAGGACCCCCCATGAGCTTGAAGTGCGGCATCGTCGGCCTGCCCAACGTCGGTAAATCCACCCTTTTCAATGCGCTGACCAAGGCCGGCATCGCAGCGGAAAACTATCCCTTCTGCACCATCGAGCCCAACGTGGGCATCGTCGAGGTGCCCGATCCGCGGCTCGCCCAGCTCGCCGACATCGTCAAGCCCGAGCGCGTGGTGCCCGCCATCGTCGAGTTCGTGGACATCGCGGGCCTCGTGGCGGGCGCCAGCACCGGCGAAGGCCTGGGCAACAAGTTCCTGGCCCACATCCGCGAGACCGACGCCACGGTGAACGTGGTGCGCTGCTTCGACGACGACAACGTGGTGCACGTGGCCGGCAAGGTCGATCCGATCTCCGACATCGAGGTGATCCAGACCGAGCTGTGCCTGGCCGACCTGTCGACGGTCGAGAAGGCGCTGCAGCGCCACACCAAGGTGGCCCGCTCGGGCGACAAGGAGGCGCAGAAGCTGGTCGGCCTGCTCGAGCGCTGCCAGGCCGCGCTCAACGAGAACAAGCCCGTGCGCGCGCTCGAGTTCACCAAGGAAGAGCAGCCGCTGGTCAAGAGCTTCACGCTGATCACCGCCAAGCCCGCGATGTTCGTGGGCAACGTGGCGGAAGACGGCTTCGAGAACAACCCCTACCTCGACCGCCTGCGCGAGTACGCCGCCAAGCAGAACGCGCCCGTGGTGGCGATCTGCGCCAAGATCGAGGCCGACCTGTCCGAGATGGACGACGAGGACAAGAAGATGTTCCTGGCCGAGATCGGCCAGGACGAGCCGGGCCTCAACCGCCTGATCCGCGCCGCCTTCAAGCTGCTGGGCCTGCAGACCTACTTCACCGCCGGTGTGAAGGAAGTGCGCGCCTGGACCATCCACGTCGGCGACACCGGCCCGCAGGCGGCCGGCGTGATCCACACCGATTTCGAGAAGGGCTACATCCGCGCCCAGACCATCGGCTTCGACGACTACATCGCCTTCAAGGGCGAGCAGGGCGCCAAGGACGCGGGGAAGATGCGTTCCGAAGGCAAGGAATACGTCGTCAAGGATGGCGACGTGATGAATTTCCTGTTCAGCTCCTGAACCTTTCGCGCCCCGCGCGAAGAAAGCGCCGTGATCCGCAGCGTCACGGGTCCGGCGCCCTCCACATCTCTCCCTTCACGCTGGCCAGCCGCGCCGCCTCCCGCTCGCGTCGGCGTGATTTGCTTCTCGGAAATTCGCGCGTCCGCGAATTGAGCGGCAATTCCTGAATTCCCGCGTGTGTATTATCCCGGGCGTTTTTTGGGTTTCCGGGGATGAGTTTCCTGCGAAATCCGACGAATTCTGATTGAAATCGAAGCCAAATAATTCATTGATTTGAATTTTGGTTCGATTCGGAATTTTCGAGGGATGTTCAGGCATCCAGGAATAAAAAAGGGGAGGAAATTCAAATGAACCGGATATTCACGGGCTGGCTTGCCGCATGCCTCATGGTCGCGGGCCTGCGGATCGCCGCCGCGGCGCCATCGGTGTCGGATGCGGCATCCGACGAATTGCTGCGCGTCGCGGCCGACATCCTTCGCAAGGCCGACGCCGACCAGGTGAACGAGCTCTGGGAGTCGGGCTCCAGCGTGCTGAAGAGTCGCATGGGCAAGACCGCCTTCGTGCGGGCCACGCGAAAGGCGCGGCTGTCGATGGGGCCCGTCACCGATCGCGAGTGGTCGAGCGTGACACGGCTCAAGTACCAGGCCGACAACGAATCCGGTTTTCCCGCGGGCCTTTATGCCAATGTCGTGTTCTCCACCCAGCTGGACAGCGGCAGGAAAGCCTCCGAGAGAATCAGCTTCGCGCGCGAGAACAACCGCTGGATCTTCACCGGCTATGCAATAGCGCGGGAGGCGCCGGATACCGCCGCGACGCAGGATGCATCGGCGGCGCCCGCCAAGCCCGCAACCCAACCCGCAACCCAGCCCGCACCCCAACCGGGCGCGCCTGCGGTGCGCCCTGCCGGCACCGCCGAGGTCGAGGCCGCGGTGCAAGCCTGGGCCTCGGCCTGGTCGGCCCGGGACGTGGATCGCTACCTGGCGGCCTATGCGCCGGACTTCACGCCGGCCCGCGGCCAGAGCCGCTTCCGGTGGGAAGAGGAACGCCGCGCCCGCATCACGAGCAAGTCGAGCATCGGCGTCACCCTCGAGGACCTGGTGATCAGTGTCGTTGGCGAGACCGCGAGCGCCCGGTTCCGGCAGAACTACCGCGCGGACGCCTTGCGTGAGGTGAGCCGCAAGACGCTGGAGCTGCAGCGCTCGGGCGGCCAGTGGCTGATCCGCAGGGAAAACACCGGCGGTTGAGCTCGCCGCGGACCGCCATGGCTTCGACTTCCACCGACGAACGCTTCGCCCAGGTCGTGTTCGCCTCGATCCAGGCGGCCGAGAAGCTCATGCGCAGGGACGCAGCGCTGCCTCCGCTGGGCCTCGCGTTCCTGCGCGAGGGCGACGAGTTCCAGCTGGTCAACCCGCACGAAGAGGACCGGGCGAAGAACCTCGATGGCGAGCGGCTCCAGGAGCGCGTGCACGAGCGGCTTCGCGCCATCGTCCGGCAGCGCGACGATGTGGTCGCCGTGTCGACCGTGCTGTACCAGCGCGGACGGGGCCGGATCTATGTCCAGGTCGAACTGCCCGAGGCGGTGATGCAGCCGCTGGTCTTCGCCGTGGCGCGCGTGAATGGCGTGTGGACCGTGTCCGACAGCTGGGAATCGTTCCACCGGCTGATCGCGGCACCCCTCTTCGCGCGCTGAGCCGAGGGCGGCTGCGGGGACTGCGCATCGGCGCGCGGCAGGCTAGACTGCCGCGCCCCGTCGCCCTCGCATCATTCCAACCCCGCCATGCTCACCGTCCACCACCTCAACAACTCGCGTTCGCAGCGCGTGCTCTGGCTGCTCGAAGAACTGGGCCTGCCCTACGAGATCGTCCACTACCAGCGCGATCCGAACACCATGTTGGCGCCCGCTTCGCTGCGCGCGGTGCATCCGCTGGGCAAGTCGCCGGTGGTGACGACCGACGATGGACTCGTGCTCGCGGAATCGGGCGCGATCATCGAGACCGTGATCGAGCGCTATGGCCAGGGCCGCCTCGCGCCCGCGCCGCTCACGCCCGAGGCGCTGCGCTACCGCTACTGGCTGCACTTCGCCGAGGGCACGGCGATGTCGCCGCTGTTGCTCAAGCTGGTATTCGACCGCATCGAGAGCAGCAAGATGCCCTTCTTCGCCAAGCCGGTGGCCAAGGCCATCGCCGCCAAGGCCAAGTCGGCGTTCATCCTGCCGAACATCGCGAGCCACCTGAACTACATGGAAGCCGAACTCGGCAAGAGCGAATGGTTCGCGGGCGATGCGTTCAGCGGCGCCGACATCCAGATGAGCTTCGTGGTCGAGGCCGCGCATGCGCGCGGCGGGCTCGATGCGAAGCGGCCGAAGCTCATGGCCTGGCTCGCGCGCATCCATGCGCGACCCGCCTACCAGCAGGCACTCGCGCGCGGCGGCCCGTACGAACTGCTGAACTGAAGCCGTCCGTTCAGGACGGAAAGATGTAGAGCAGCGCCACCGTCATCGTGACGTAGCGCAGGAACTTGCCGATCGCCATGTAGGCCAGGCAGGGCCAGAACGGCAGCCGCAGCCAGCCCGCGACCGCGCACAGCGGATCGCCGACCAGCGGCAGCCAGCTCAGCAGGCAGGCCTTCGGGCCGAGCCGCTCGAGCCAGCCGAGCACGCGCACGTGGTGCTTCGAGTGCGAGTACTTGTCGGCCACCTTGTGCGCGCCGTAGCCCATCCACCAGTCGACCGCGCCGCCCAGCGTGTTGCCCACGGTCGCGACTGCGATCGCGGGCCAGAACAGCTCGGGGTTGAGCTTGAGCAGGCCGAACAGCACGGGCTCCGAACCCACGGGCAGCAGCGTCGCCGAGATGAAGGCGGCGATGAACAGCGTGGAGAGGCCGTATTGCGGCAGCGCGAGAAGCGCGAGGAGTGCGTCGAGCCAGGCTTGCATAAGGTCGGCGCAGTATAGGCAGCGGATCCGAGAGGGCCAGGTCGGAGGAGGCGCCGCCGCGCATGGGATTTCCACCCGTGTTTACACCCGTCGCGGCGACGCGAATCGGCGCAAATCGTTTCAGTCACTGAAATGGCAGGTGGCTACAATCGTGCCTCATTTTTCAGCAGCCGACGCGCACAGCCTTCCCCCGCCATGACCCTGCAGATCGGCAACCACACGCTGGAGAACCGCCTGTTCGTCGCGCCCATGGCCGGCGTGACGGACCGGCCCTTCCGCATGCTGTGCCGCGCGCTCGGCGCGGGCTACGCGGTCAGCGAGATGGTGACCTCGCGCAAGGACCTCTGGAATTCGCTCAAGACCTCGCGCCGTGCCAACCACGACGGCGAGCCGGGTCCCATCTCGGTGCAGATCGCGGGCACCGATGCGGCCATGATGGCCGAGGCTGCGGTCTACAACATCGAGCGCGGCGCGCAGATCATCGACATCAACATGGGTTGCCCGGCTAAGAAGGTCTGCAACAAGTGGGCCGGTTCGGCGCTGATGCGCGACGAGCCGCTGGCGCTCGAGATCGTGAGCGCGGTGGTCGATGCCGCGCAGCCGCACGGCGTGCCGGTCACGCTCAAGATGCGCACCGGCTGGAGCATGGAGCACCGCAATGCGGTGAAGCTCGCGCGCGATTTCGAATCGGCCGGCGTGCAGATGCTCACCGTGCACGGCCGCACGCGCGAGCAGGGCTATAAGGGCCACGCCGAGTACGACACCATCGCCGCCGTGAAGGCCGCGGTGCGCGTGCCGGTGGTGGCCAACGGCGACGTGCGTTCGCCCGAGAAGGCACGCGAGGTGCTCGCGGCCACCGGCGCAGACGCGGTGATGATCGGCCGCGCCGCGCAGGGGCGGCCGTGGATCTTCCGCGAGATCGCCCACTTCCTCGACACCGGCACGCACCTCGCGCCGCCGCTGGTGGCCGAGGTGCGCCGGCTGCTGCTCGACCACCTGGTGGAGCACTACGCGCTGTACGGCGACTACAGCGGCGTGCGCACCGCGCGCAAGCACATCGGCTGGTACGTGCGCGCGCTGCCCGGCGGCGAGGAATTCCGTTCGCGCATGAACGCCATCGAGGACTGCGAGGCGCAGCTGCGCGCGGTCGGCGAGTATTTCGACGGGCTCGCGGACCAGATGGACCGCATCCCGCAGCACCAGGCGGCCGAAGAGCTGTCCGGCGAAGAGGAGGCGGCCTGCGCCGCCGATTGAGAGAAGAAGAGAAGAAAAGCATGAGCAAGAAACACATCGAGGACTGCGTGCGCGCCAGTCTGGAGAGCTACTTTCGCGACCTGCGCGGCACCGAACCCGACGGCATGTACGACATGCTCGTGCGCGTGGTCGAGAAGCCGCTGCTCGATGTCGTGATGACGCGTGCCGAGGGCAACCAGTCGAAGGCCGCCCAATGGCTGGGCCTGAACCGCAACACGCTGCGCAAGAAGCTGGTCGAACACAAACTTTTGAAATGAACGAGAACGCACGGCGTAACGACACCATGGCCAAGACCGCACTGATTTCCGTCTCCGACAAGACCGGCATCCTCGAATTCGCGCAGGCGCTGCATGCACTGGGCATCAAGCTGCTGTCCACCGGCGGCACCGCCAAGCTGCTGGCCGACGCCGGCCTGCCGGTGACCGAGGTGGCCGACCACACCGGCTTCCCCGAGATGCTCGACGGCCGCGTGAAGACGCTGCATCCCAAGATCCACGGCGGCCTGCTCGCGCGGCGCGACCTGCCGGCGCACGTGGCGGCCATCGAGCAGCATGGCATCGACACCATCGACCTGCTGATCGTCAACCTCTACCCGTTCGAGGCCACCGTGGCCAAGCCCGGCTGCTCGCTCGAGGACGCGATCGAGAACATCGACATCGGCGGCCCGGCCATGGTGCGCAGCGCCGCCAAGAACTGGAAGGACGTGGGCGTGCTGACCGACGCCTCGCAGTACGCGGTGGCACTGGCCGAACTCAAGGCCGACGGCAAGCTCAGCGACAAGACCAAGTTCGCGTTCTCGGTGGCCGCCTTCAACCGCATCGCGGACTACGACGGCGCGATCAGCGACTACCTCTCGGCGATCGACTTCGAGACCAGCCAGGGGCAGTCGTCGCCCACGCGCTCGCTGTTCCCGGCGCAGAGCAACGGCCGCTTCGTGAAGGTGCAGGACCTGCGCTACGGCGAGAACCCGCACCAGCAGGCCGCGTTCTACCGCGACCTGCATCCGGCGCCCGGTTCGCTGGTGTCGGCCAGGCAGCTGCAGGGCAAGGAGCTGAGCTACAACAACATCGCCGACGCCGATGCGGCGTGGGAATGCGTGAAGAGCTTCGACGTGCCGGCCTGCGTGATCGTGAAGCACGCCAACCCCTGCGGCGTGGCGATCGGCAAGGACGCGGCCGAGGCCTATGCCAAGGCCTTCAAGACCGACCCGACCTCGGCCTTCGGCGGCATCATCGCCTTCAACCGCACCGTCGACGCCGCCACCGCGCAGGCCGTGGCCAAGCAGTTCGTCGAAGTGCTGATGGCCCCGGGCTACACGCACGAGGCGCTCGAGGTGTTCCAGGCCAGCAAGGCCAAGCTCAACGTGCGCGTGCTCGAGATCGCGCTGCCGCCGGGCGGCGCCACCGACTGGGACAACGGCCGCAACGCGATGGACGTGAAGCGCGTCGGCTCGGGCCTGCTGATCCAGACCGCCGACAACCACGAGCTCGCGCTGTCCGACCTCAAGGTCGTGAGCAAGAAGCAGCCCACGCCGCAGCAGCTGCAGGACCTGCTGTTCGCCTGGAAGGTCGCCAAGTACGTGAAGAGCAACGCGATCGTCTTCTGCGCCGACGGCATGACGATGGGCGTGGGCGCGGGCCAGATGAGCCGTCTCGACTCGGCGCGCATCGCGAGCATCAAGGCCGAGCATGCGGGCCTGTCGCTGCAGGGCACGGCGGTGGCGAGCGACGCCTTCTTCCCGTTCCGCGACGGTCTCGACGTGGTGGTCGACGCGGGCGCGGGCTGCGTGATCCAGCCGGGCGGCTCGATGCGCGACCAGGAGGTGATCGACGCGGCCGACGAGCGCGGCGTGGTGATGGTGCTCTCGGGCGTGCGTCATTTCCGGCACTGAGCCGGGCACGGTTCGAAAAGCAAAGGCGGCCTCGGCCGCCTTTTTTCATGGGCCTCGGCGGCCGACTACTCGAAGCGGTACTTGAGCTGGAAGCTCAGCGCGCCATAGAGCCGGTTCTTGACCGTCGGCACGTAGGCGATGTTGAGGCCCCAGTTCTTGCCCTCGATCGCCGCGGTGGGGATCAGCGCCGGGAACCAGTTGCCGTTGCGGTAGTTGGGGTAGCCGTCGAAGCCGCCGACCACGGCGCCGAAGCGCATGCCGTGGAATTCGAAGGGCAGCACGTAGAGGCCGAGGTAGTGCGACTGGCGCCGGTCGCTGTTGTGGAAGGTGCCGAGCGTGACGCGGTAGACGTCGTTGAGCGGGTACTCGAAGCCCAGGCCGGGGTTCTTGTTCTCGAGGCCCTTGTCGCGGTCGAAGTGGGCCGAGTAGAAGCCGAGGTTGATCCAGGTCTTCTGGATCTCGAAGGGCTGGTCGAAGGTCGGCAGCGTGAAGTCCACCGACTGCGCGAGCGCCGGACCACAGACGAGAAGGGCGGCACTCAGGACCGGCAGCAGGCGCAGGGATTTCATGGCTGGATGTTCTGGAGATCTCGTGCGGCTCGAGGCTGGCCGCGATGTCTTCTTCCCTGGTGTCGTCGCGCTCCGCGAAGCGCGGGCGCAATATACACGCCGCCGCTGTCATCGCCGTGGCACCTGCGTGCGTGCCGCCGCTCAGGCCGGCCGCGCCAGGTACTTGCGAAACAGCTCGGCCAGCCGCAGCGCGGCCAGCGACAGCGGCTTGCCGCGTGGCGAGACGATGCCCAGCTCGAGCGGCGGCACCGGCATCGCGAGCGGCACGCGCTCCACGAGCGCGTCATAGGGCGGCATCGTGAGCATGCCCGCCGGGCCGACCATCAGCGCGTCGCTGCGCGTCAGGAGGCCCCAGCTCACGCCGAAGGAGGCGACCTCGATGCGGTGCTCGGGCAGCGGCAGCCCCTGCGCGGCGTATTGCTCGAGCAGGAAGCTGTGCTGGCTGCCCGGTGCCAGGTGCATCAGCCATTCGGCGCCCGCGATCTCCTCCCAGCGCGTGGCGTGGCGCAGCGGATGGCCGCGCCGGCACAGCACGGCCATCTCGATCATGTCGAGCCGTTCGAACGCGAAGTCGGCATCGAGGGCCGAGGCCACCGGGCCCGCCACCGCGAAGTCGACCGCGCCCTCGCGCAGCAGCGGCAGAACCTGCGGGATCAGGCCGTCGAACAGCTTGAGCTGCGCGTGCGGCATGGCCTTGCGGAAGGCGCGCACCACCTCGGGCAGCACGCCGAGGAACACCATCGGCGTGACCGCCACCGCCACGCGGCCGTGCTGGCTCCCCTGCAGGATGCGGATGTCCTGGCGCGCGAGCTCGAGCTGCTGGTGCGCGAGCCGCGCGCGCACCGTGAGCTGGCGCCCGGACTCGGTGAACTCGATGCCGCGCGAGCTGCGCAGCACCAGCTGCGCGTCGACCTCGGCCTCGAGCTCGCGGATCGCCTTGGTCACAGCGGCCTGGCTCAGGTGCAGGCTGCGCGCGGCGGCGCGGATGTTGCCGGTGTCGGCCAGCCGCAGCCAGGCCTTGAGCTGGTGATCCTTCATGCGGCCGATTCTGCCGCGCGGCCCGGCGCGGGAATCTACCGACAAACGCAGGTTGTCATCGCGACAAGCGATTGTCTTTTGCGGCGCGGGCCCGGTTCCTAGACTTCGGCCACCAGCCGGCTCGTGGTGAACGGCGGGATTCCCCAAGAGGAGATGCTTCGTGCCTGCATTGCTGTCATTCGCATGGACCCGCCGCGCCGCGGTGGCCGCCCTGGCCGCCCTGGCCACCGCCGCGCTGGCTGCTTCGGCCCCGTACCCCGAGCGCCCGGTGAGATTCATCGTGCCCTATGCCGCCGGCTCCGGCGTCGACGTGGCGATGCGGCCGGTGGCCGACGCGATGGCGCGCGAGCTGGGGCAGGCCATGATCGTCGACAACCGGCCCAGCGCGGGCGGCATCGTCGGCACCCAGGCCCTGGTGAGCTCGGCGAACGACGGCTACACGGTCGGCTACGGCAACCTCGTGACCCTGAGCATCAATCCGGCCTTCTTCTCGAAGCTGTCGTACGTGCCCGAGAAGGACCTGGTGCCGGTCGGCCTGATCTCGAGCAACGCCTACGTGCTGATCGTGCGCAAGGACCTGCCGGTGCGCAGCCTGCAGGAGCTGGTCGCCTATGGCCGCGAGCACCCGGGCAAGCTCTCGGTCGGCACGCCCGGCATCGGCAGCGCGGGCCACCTGACCGGCGAACTGCTGAAGACCGAGACCGGGCTCACGATGGTGCAGGTGCCCTACAAGACCGGCACCCAGGCGGTCGCCGACATGGTCAACGGCCAGCTCGACGTGACCATCGAGAACATCTCGGCGGTGCTGCCCTTCGTGCAGCAGGGCCGGGTCAAGGCGATCGCCGTGACCAGCGCGAAGCGCGCCGCGGTGCTGCCCGAGGTGCCGACCGTGGCCGAGAGCGGCGTGCCGGGATTCGAGGTGGTGGCCTGGGGCGCGCTGATGGCGCCCGCGGGCACCTCGCGCAAGACCGTCGACCGGCTCAACACCGCGCTGCGCGCCGCGCTGGCCGACCCGGCCGTGGTGCGCGCCAATGCCGCGCTGTCGATCGAGGCGCTGCCCTCGAGCCCCGAGGAACTCAGCGCGCTGATGCAGCGCGAGAAGCCGCGCTGGGCCGAGGCGGTGCGGCGCGCGGGCGTCAAGGGCGACTGATCCATCCATCTTTTTCGAGGAGACAAGCCATGCAACCCTGGCAACTGGAGGCCGCCGAACTCGCGCGGCGCATCGCGGCGCGCGAGCTCTCGTGCGTGGAGGCGGTACGCAGCAGCCTGGAACGGCTCGAGGCCGTCAATCCGCGCCTCAATGCCGTGGTCGACGGCGGCGCCGAGGAAGCGCTGCAGGCCGCGCGCCAGGCCGACGCGGCGCTGGCCGGCGGCGAGGCGACCGGGCCGCTGCACGGCGTGCCGGTCACGATCAAGGTCAACGTCGACCAGCGCGGGCATGCCACCACCAACGGCGTGGCGGCCTACCGCAAGGTCGTGGCCGCCGAGGACAGCCCGGTGGTCGCGAACCTGCGGCGCGCGGGCGCGATTCCGATCGGCCGCACCAACACGCCCGCGTTCTCGATGCGCTGGTTCACCGACAACGCGGCCCACGGGCGCACCCTCAATCCGCACGATGCGGCGCTGACGCCCGGCGGCTCGAGCGGCGGCGCGGCGGCCGCGGTCGCGGTCGGCATCGGCGCCATCGCGCATGGCAACGACCAGGGCGGCTCGATCCGCTATCCGGCCTATGCCTGCGGCGTCTACGGCCTGCGCCCGAGCTTCGGCCGCGTGCCGGCCTTCAACCCGTCGGGCACCGGCGAGCGGCCGCCGGTGGTGCAGCTCAGCTCGGTCCAGGGGCCGCTGGCGCGCAGCGTGCGCGACCTGCGGCTGGCCTTCGCCGCGATGGCCGCGCGCGACGCGCGCGACCCGTGGTGGGTGCCCGCGCCGCTCGAGGGCGCGCCGCCGGCCGGCCCGCTGCGCGTGGCGCTGTGCACCGCGCTGCCTGGCTACGCCTGCGATCCCGAGGTGGCCGATGCCCTGCAGCGCGCCGCGCGCGGGCTCGAGGGCGCGGGCTACCGCGTCGAGCCGGTGGAGCCGCCGCGGCTGCGCGAGGCGGCCGAGCTGTGGCTGGCGCTGACCATGGCCGACAGCCGGCTGCTGGTGGAACCGGCGCTGCTGCGCGACGGCGACCAGACCATCCGCCAGGCCTACCGCGCGATGGACGCGCATGCGCCGTCGTTCGACACCGAGGCCTACATGCGCGCGCTGGCCGCGCGCACGGGGCTGATGCGCGAGTGGGCGCTGTTCCTGCAGCGCCATCCGCTGCTGCTGATGCCGGTGTCGTGGCGCCATCCGTTCCCGGTCGATGCCGACCAGCGCGGCGCGGACGCGATGCGCGACTTGCTCGATGCGCAGAGCCCGCTGCTGGCGACCGCGATCCTGGGCCTGCCGGGGTTGTCGGTGCCGATGGGGCTGCGCCGCGGGCTGCCCACGGGCGTGCAGCTCGTGAGCGACCGCTTCCGCGAGGACCTGTGCCTCGCGGCGGCCGAGGTGCTCGAGACCGAGGCCGGGCCGGTGATGCCCATCGACCCGGCCTGAGTCTCCCGCTCAGCGCTTGCTGAAGATCTCGCGCGCCGCCTCGACGGTGGCCGCGATGTCCGCGTCGCTGTGCGCGGCGCTCACGAAGCCGGCTTCGTAGAGCGCGGGCGCGATGTACACGCCGCGCTCGAGCAGGCCGTGGAACAGCGCGTTGAACTGCGCGTTGTCGGTGGTCATCACCTTGGCGTAGTTCTGCGGCAGCTCGTTCATCAGGAAGAAGCCGAACATGCCGCCCTCGCTGTCGGCGCTGAAGGGCTGGCCCTCGGCGGCGGCCGCGGCCTTCAGGCCATCGACCAGCGCGCGGGTCTTGCGGCCCAGCGCCTCGTAGAAACCGGGCCTGGCGATCTCCTTGAGCGTGGCCAGGCCGCAGGCCGTGGCCACCGGGTTGCCCGAGAGCGTGCCGGCCTGGTAGACCGGCCCCAGCGGCGCGAGCTGTTCCATGATGGCGCGCGGTCCGCCGAAGGCCGCCAGCGGCATGCCGCCGCCGATGACCTTGCCGAGCACCGTGAGGTCGGGCCGGATGCCCAGCACGCCCTGCGCGCCATGCAGGCCGACGCGAAAGCCCGTCATCACCTCGTCGAAGATCAGGAGCGCGCCATGCTGCGTGCACAGCGCGCGGCAGCGCTGCGCGAACTCGGGCGTGGCGCGCACGAAGTTCATATTGCCGGCGATGGCCTCGATCATCAGGCAGGCGATGTCGTTGCCGTGCAGCGCGAAGGCCTCCTCGAGCTGCTGCAGGTTGTTGTACTCGAGCACCAGCGTGTGCTGCACCACTTCGGGCGGCACGCCGGCCGAGGTCGGGTTGCCGAAGGTGGCGAGGCCCGAGCCGGCCTTGACCAGCAGCGCGTCGGCATGGCCGTGGTAGCAGCCCTCGAACTTGACGATGGTCTTGCGCCCGGTGGCGCCGCGCGCCAGCCGCAGCGCGCTCATCGCGGCCTCGGTGCCCGAGCTCACGAGGCGCACCATCTCCATCGACGGCACCAGCGCGAGGATGGCCTCGGCCAGCTCGATCTCGCGCTCGGTCGGCGCGCCGTACGAGAAGCCCTCGAGCACGGCCTTCTGCACCGCCTCGACCACCGCCGGGTGGCCGTGGCCCAGGATCATCGGACCCCAGGAGCCGATGTAGTCGATGTAGCGCTTGTCGTTGGCGTCCCAGAAATAGGCGCCCTCGGCGCGCTGGATGAAGCGGGGCGTGCCGCCGACGGCCTTGAAGGCGCGCACGGGCGAGTTCACGCCGCCGGGAATCACGGCGCGGGCGCGCTCGAAGAGGATGTCGTTGCGATCGGAAGTGGGCATCTGGAACGGGGGAAGTGGATCAGTGGCGGGTGTCGTGGGGCGGCAGGGCGAAGTCGGGCACGTCGTCGCCGGGCTCGCCGTCGTCCTCCTCGGGCTCGGGTTCGGCCCAGAACAGGCGGTCGGGCAGCACGTGGCCCATGCCGGGGCGGAAGCCCGCGTCGAGGCAGCGGTCCATGTAGGCCAGCGCCTCGGTGGTGGCGGCCACCAGATCGGTGCCGCTGGCCAGCAGCGCGGCCAGCGCGGCCGACAGGGTGTCGCCGGCGCCCGAGAAGACGGCCTCGAGGCGCTCGTACTTCTCGCTGGTCAGCACCGACTGCGGCGAGGCCAGCACGTTGTCGATGAACTGGTCGGGCAGCACCAGGCCGGTGACCAGGGTGTAGGGCACGCCGAACTCGCCGGCCGCCATCGCGATGTCGCGCGCGCCCGGCGGGCGCTCGCCGCTCCAGTCGGGCAGCAGCCAGCGCCACAGCGTGCTGTGGTTGCCGACCAGCACCGTGGTCTGGGGCAGCACCAGGTCGCGGAAGGCGTCGAGGTAGGCGTCGATCTCGTTCTCGTCCCACCACGAGAGGTTGGGCATGTACGCCACCACGGGCACCTCGGGGTAGTCGGCGGCGGTCTCGGCGATGGTGCTCAGCGCCTCGGGCGTGCCGGCGAAGCCGACCTTGATCAGCTGCACCTCGACGTCCTCGAGGATGGCGCGGGTCTGCTCGGCGATGGCCTCCTCGTCGAACGCGAAGTGGTCGAAGATCTCGGCCGTGTCGCGCGCGTAGGCGCCGGTCACCACCGGCAGCATGTGGGCGCCCACCGACCCCATGGCCAGCCCGTCGCCGGCCAGGCCGCCGGCGCCGCTCGGGTCGCTGGCATTGAACACCAGGACGCAGGGGGGATTCAGGTCCTGATCCGCCAAGGCATCGCCGTGGGGCAGGGGATCGTTAAGATCGCCCGGTTTGTCAACGCTGTCTGCTGGATGTAAGTGGAAGGTCATACGCCGGGCGGAATCCGCTGGATGGTGGCATGGGCGCGACGTTTACAGGGCGCCAGTGAGATACGCATAGATACACTCGTTGCATTTAATGAACAAGGACTTTAAGCTCCGATGAATACGAAAACTTGGATGTGCCTGATTTGTGGGTGGATCTATGACGAAGCTGTAGGTGTACCGGAAGACGGGATTGCGGCAGGCACTGCCTGGGCCGACGTCCCGATGAACTGGACCTGCCCCGAGTGCGGTGCGCGCAAGGAAGACTTCGAAATGGTTGAAATCTGAAAAGCATGGCATAGAGCTACGCGATCTGCGCCGGTGTACGGCGCGGCGGGCATCCAAGTCTCATGAGCAGGAGCTTTTGCAATGGGCCCGAATGGATCAGGTTACAAGGTGCTCGTCATCGACGACAGCAACACCATCCGGCGCAGTGCCGAGATTTTTCTGAAGCAGGGTGGTCACGAGGTTCTCCTCGCCGAAGACGGCTTCGACGCGCTCTCCAAGGTTAACGACCACAAGCCGCACCTGATTTTCTGCGACATCCTGATGCCGCGGCTGGACGGCTACCAGACCTGCGCCATCATCAAGCGCAACGCCCATTTCTCCAAGGTCCCGGTCGTGATGCTGTCGTCCAAGGACGGCGTGTTCGACAAGGCGCGCGGCCGCATGGTCGGATCGCAAGACTACCTGACCAAGCCTTTCACCAAAGACCAGCTGCTGCAGGCCGTGCAGCAGTTCGGCAACGTTTCACAGGAAGTGCAGTAAATGCCCATTCGAAAAATCCTCGTCGTCGACGACTCCAAGACTGAACTGGTGTTCCTGTCCGACCTGCTCCACAAGAACGGCTTCGCCGTGAAGACCGCCGAGAACGCCGAGGACGCCATGCGCCGCCTCGAGGAAGACCAGCCCGACCTGATCCTGATGGACGTGGTCATGCCCGGCCAGAACGGCTTCCAGCTCACGCGCGCGATCGCCCGCGACCCGCAGTACGCCGCGATCCCGATCATCCTGTGCACGAGCAAGAACCAGGAAACCGACCGCGTCTGGGGCATGCGCCAGGGCGCGCGCGACTACATCGTCAAGCCGGTGAACGCGCAGGAGCTGATGTCGAAGATCAGCGCGCTGAACTGAGCGCGGATCTGCCGAGTCCATGGCGAATCGCGACGCACTGAGAGCCTTCCAGTCCCGGCTGGCGAGCCGCCTGCAGGCCGCGCGCACCACCGGCGTGGCCGCGACCTGGCTCGCGGTCGAGGCCGGCGAGGGCAAGTACCTGTTCCCGCTCGGCCATGCCGGCGAAATCTTTCCCTGGACCCCGCCGCAGCCCGTGCCCTACACGGCGCCGTGGTTCCTCGGCGTGGCCAACCTGCGCGGCGGTCTCTACGGCGTGGTGCAGCTGTCGGCCTTCGCCGGCGGCGCGCCCAGCGGTCCGGCCGCCAGCGAAGCGGCCCGCATCCAGTCCCGGCTGGTCGCGCTCAACGAGCTGCTCGACGTCAACTGCGCCCTGCTGGTCGATCGGCTCGCGGGGCTGCGCGGCGTCGAGGCCTTCGCGTCCTCCGAGCCCCCGGGCGCCGACGCGCCGCCCTGGGCCGGGCATCTCTACACCGACGCCGCCGGCGAACGCTGGCAGGAAGTCAATCTGCAGGCGCTGTCGCAGCAGCCCCAGTTTCTGAGTATCGGCGCCTAGCTGTCACAAGCGCCTGTGCACCCGACCACCACCTGAAGGACCGACCGTGAGCTCGATCGCCGACAAGTTCAAGAAATTACTGCCCGCCAGCGGCAACGACAAGGCCCGCGTCGATGGTTCGGGTTCGCTCGCGATCGACAACGTCGACACGGTGCAGGTCCCCGACGAGAAAACCGTGCGCATCGCGCGCGCGCCGGGCGACACCTCCTTCGGCGGCGCGCCGGCCGCCAGCTCCTTCAGCGAGGGCGGTGCCCTGGTCGATGGCGGCGAGGCCGCCAACGAGCCCGGCCGGCCCGATGCCTCCACCGACCTGCTCGCCGACGACGGCCGCGCCGGCCAGAGTCCCGCGCGCCAGCAGCGCGTGCTCGCGATCCTGCTGGCGGTGGTGGTGCTGGCGCTGCTGCTGGTCGCCGGCCTCGCCATCCTGCGCGCCGAACGGCTCGCGCAGCAGGTGGCGGCCACCGGCCAGTCGCTGATGCAGTCGCAGCGCCTCGCCAAGTCGATCTCGCAGGCCCTGGTGGGCAGCGCGCCGGCCTTCACCGAGGTGAAGGACAGCGCCGACGACCTCACGCGCCGCGTCAACGGCCTGACCAACGGCGACGAGGCACTGCGCCTCGAGCCCGTGGGCGAGGCCTACGGCGAGGACATGGGCAAGATCGGCCCGCTGGTCGCGCGCGCCGATGCCAGCGCCAAGGCCGTGCTGGCCCAGCGCCAGATCCTGACCCAGGTGGGTGCCGCCTTGCGCGACATCAATCAGCAGTCGTCCACGCTGCTCGAGATGACCGAGACCGTCGCCTCGCTCAAGATGCAGCAGAACGCCACGCTGCCCGAGATCTCGGCCGCGGGCCAGCTCGTGATGCTGACGCAGCGCATCGGCAAGTCGACCAACGAGTTCTTCACGGTCGAGGGCGTGAACCCCGACGCCGTGTTCCTGCTCGGCAAGGACCTGAACACCTTCCAGGAAACCACCCGCGGCCTGCTCGACGGCAACGCGCAGCAGCGCTTCCCCGGCTCGAAGGACCCGCAGACGCGCCAGCAGCTCGAAGCCATCCTGAAGACCTACGAGCAGATGCGCACGCAGGCCTCGGCCATTCTGGGCAACCTGCAGGGCCTGGTGGCCGCGCGCGAAGCGCAGGCGTCGATCCTGACCGACAGCGAACCGCTGCGCAAATCGCTGGGCGAGCTGCAGGACAAGCTCTCCGCGCGCACCGGCCTGGGCGCCGGCACCATCGTGCTGCTGTTCGTGCTCTCGCTGGCCGCCCTGGCACTGGCCGGCGCCATCGGTTTCGTGCAGGTGCGCGAAGGCCGCGAACGCGCCGCCAACGCCGAGCGCGAACGTCTGTCGGCCGAGCAGGCTTCGGAGGAAGCCAGCCGCATCAACAACGCCAACCAGGCCGCCATTCTTCGGCTGATGAACGAACTGCAGACGGTGGCCGAAGGCGACCTGACGCAGGAAGCCACCGTGACCGAGGACATCACCGGCGCCATCGCCGACTCGGTGAACTACACGGTGGAAGAACTGCGGCTGCTGGTGGGCAACGTGCAGAACACGGCCACCCGCGTGGCGCTGACCACCTCGCAGGTGGAAAGCACCTCGACCGAGCTGCTGGCGGCCTCGACCGAACAGCTGCGCGAGATCCGCGAAACCGGCCAGTCGGTGCTGACGATGGCGGAGCGAATCAACGGCGTGTCCTCGCAGGCGCAGGAGTCCGCCACGGTGGCGCGCCAGTCGCTGCAGGCCGCGTCCTCGGGCCTGCAGGCCGTGCAGAACGCCATCGGCGGCATGAACGCCATCCGCGACCAGATCCAGGAAACCTCCAAGCGGATCAAGCGCCTGGGCGAATCCTCGCAGGAGATCGGCGAAATCACCGAGCTGATCTCGGACATTACCGAACAGACCAACGTGCTGGCACTGAACGCCGCCATCCAGGCCGCGTCGGCCGGTGAAGCCGGTCGCGGCTTCTCGGTGGTGGCGGAAGAAGTGCAGCGGCTGGCCGAACGCTCCGCGGACGCCACGCGCCAGATCTCGGCGCTGGTGAAGGCGATTCAGACCGACACGCAGGACGCGGTGGGCGCCATGGAGCGTTCCACGCAGGGCGTGGTCGAGGGGGCGAAGCTGTCCGACAACGCGGGTACCGCGCTGTCCGAGATCGACCGCGTGTCGCGCCGCCTCGCCGAGCTGATCGAGCAGATCTCGCAATCCGCGTCCCGCGAGGCCGATTCGGCCAACGTGGTGGCGGCCAACATCCAGCACATCTTCGCCGTGACCGAGCAGACCGGCGAGGGCACGCGGACCACCGCGCAGCAGGTGCGCGAACTGTCGCAGATGGCCGAGGAACTGCGTCGCTCGGTGGCCCGTTTCAAGATTGCCTGACACAGAAGAACGGCGAGCATCCAAGGTGGCTATCCAATCCCCCGTCGCGGCCCCCCTCGCCGGCAATCCGCCGGCCACCGAAGACCTCGGGCCGCTGGCCTGGGTGCTCGGAGAAATCCAGAAGTCGCTCGAGAACGTCGGCAAGTCGCTGCGCCGCTTCGCGCGCGACGTCGGCAATGCGGCCGAGATCGAGAGCGGCCCGCTGCAGATGGCGCGCCAGCAACTGCACCAGGCCGTCGGCGCGCTGCAGATGGTGGGCCACAACGCGCCCGCGCTGGTGCTCGGCTCGATCGAGTTCGCGGTGCAGGGCTTCGTGGCCGAACCGCAGCGCTGCACCGACAGCGCCGCGCTGAAGATCGAGCGCGCGGGCTTCGCCGTCACCGATTTCCTGCAGGCCCTGCTGGCCGGCAAGAACGTGTCCTCGATCGCGCTGTTCCCGCAGTACCGCGAGGTGCTCGAACTGGTCGGCAACGAGCGCGTGCACCCGGCCGATCTCTGGAGCGCCAGCTGGCGCTGGGTCGAGATCCGTCCCGCGCTCACGCAGGCCTCGCTGGCCTACGACCCCTCGGTGCGCTCGCGGCTCGACCGCGAGGTGCTGCAGCTGGTCAAGACCGGCGACCCGCAGGCCGCGCGCCGCCTGCAGGCGCTGTGCCTGGGGCTCGGCCGCGGCGCGCTGCTGCCGCGCGTGGCCAGCTTCTGGACCCTGGCGGCCGGCTTCTTCGAGGCGCTGGCGCTGGGCCTCGTGCCCGCCGACAGCTACGTCAAGCGCGCCGCCTCGCGCGTGCTGCTGCAGTACGCCACGCTCGCGCGCGGCGACAGCGTGGTGTCCGACCGGCTCGGCCAGGACCTGCTGTTCTTCTGCGCCCAGGCCGTGCCCACCGCGCGCGACGAAGCCGCCACCCTGCGCAGCGTGCGCACGGCCTGGGGCATCGCGCATGAACAACGCGTCGACTACACGGTCGAGCAGTTCGGCCGCTTCGACCCGCTGGTGCTGGCCCAGGCCCGCAAGCGCATCGAGACCGCCAAGGAGATGTGGTCGGGCCTCTCGGGCGGCGACATCACGCGCACCCGCCAGGTGGCCGACACCTTCGCCCAGCTCGGCGAATCGCTGCACCGGCTGCATCCGCCGAGCGAGCCGATGGTGCAGGCGCTCGCGCATGCCGTCGACGCCTCGGTGCGCAGCGGCCAGCCGCCCGACACCGAGCTCGCGATGGAAGTCGCGACCTCCGTGCTCTACCTCGAGGCCGCGCTCGAAGACCTCGACCCCAGCGACCCGCAGCTCACCCAGCGCATGCTCAAGCTCGCCGGGCGCATCGAGCGCGTGCGCGCGGGCGGCCATTCCGAGCCGCTCGAGCCCTGGATGGAGGACCTGTACCGCCGCGTCAGCGACCGCCAGACCATGGGCACCGTGGTCGACGAGCTGCGCAGCCATCTGAGCGAGCTCGAGAAGTCGCTCGACCAGTATTTCCGCCGCCCCGGCGAGAAGGGCCTGCTGCGCACCGTGCCGAGCCAGCTGCAGCAGATGCGCGGCGTGTTCTCGGTGCTGGGCCTCGACCAGGCCGCGAACACCGTGCAGCGCATGCGCGACGACGTCGAGTCCATGGTGGGCAGTGCCTCGCCGGCCGACGAGATGGCCGGCTTCGACGCGCTGGGCAACAACCTCGGCGCGCTCGGCTTCCTGATCGACATGCTGGGCTACCAGCCCGCGCTGGCCAAGCGCCTGTTCGTGTTCGACGCCGAGATCGGCGAGCTCAAGCCGCTGATGGGCCGCCAGGCCGTCGAGGCCGAGGCGGCCGAAAGCGCGGCCGCGCCGGCCGCCGAGCCGCTGCTCAGCATCGAGGAGGTCGATGCCCAGATCGCGTCGAAGCTGGCCGCGCTGGCCACGCCGACGCGCAAGGCCAAGCCTTCGCCGATCGAGGAATTCAGCAGCAAGGCCGACAGCTGGACCGCCAAGATCGTCGGCCCCGCCGCGCTGCCCGACACCGAGGTCACGGAGCTCGAGGAAGACGACCTGCAGAACATCTTCCTCGACGAGGCGCGCGAGGTGGTGCACAACGGCCAGAACGCGATCACCGCGCTCGGCAGCCGCCCCGACGACACCGACGCGCTGACGGTGCTGCGCCGCGCGTTCCACACGCTCAAGGGCAGCTCGCGCATGGTCGGCCTCACCGACTTCGGCGACGCCGCCTGGTCGCTCGAGCAGGTGCTCAACACCTGGCTCGCCGATCAGCGCCCCGCCACGCCCGAGCTGCTGGCCGGCACGCAGCAGGCGCTGCGCGACTTCGGCCTGTGGGTCGAGGACATCGCGGCCTCGGCGCCGCATGGCTGGCAGTCGGCGCCGTTCAGCCGCCTGGCCGAGGCCCTGCTGGCCGGCGAGCCGGTGCCCACCGCGCCGCCGCGCGTGGCCGACGCCGAAACGCTCGCGATCGCCGCGCGTCAGATCGCCGCCGATCCCCTGCCCACCTCGCCGGCGCCGCTCGAGGAACTGCCGCCGCAGCCTTCGCTGTCGACCGCCGCCGCGCTGGCGCTGCCCGAGTTGCCCGACCTGCCCGATCTGTCGCTCGAACCGGCCGACGCCTCGGACACCTCCGACGTGCCGCAGGCCGAGGCGCGCAACGCCGGTCCGGAGGACGACGATTTCGTCTCCACCGACTTCCTCGATTTCGAGACCCGCGAGCCTTCGTCCACCGCACCGGCGCCGCTGCCGACCGCGCTGAGCGACGGCATCGACTTCGATTTCCTGGCGCCGATCGGTGCCGCCGCCAAGGCGAGCGAGCCGGCCGAGGAGGCCGCGATCGAGGCCGCCAGCCTGTCCGCCGAGCTGCCGTCCTCCGCGCTGTCGATCGACGCGGCGCAAGCCTCGGCCGAGCGCGCCGAGGCCGAGGCGCCCGCGCTGCCCGACCTCGACTGGGCGCCCGAGCCGCTGCCGCTGCGCGAAGCCAGCCAAGCCGGCGATGTCGGCGATGTCGGCAAGGCCGAGCCGATCGACTTCCCCGAGATCCAGCTCGAGCCCGTGGAGGCACCGGCCGAATTCGCCCAGGCCGCCACGGTCGCGCCCGAACCGGCCGCGCCCGAGACCGCCGCGCTGGTCGACATCGCGTCCGAGGCCCTGCCGCCGACGCCGCCCGCCCAGCCCGAAGAGGCCGTGCAGGCCGAAGCGGAAGCGGAACAGGCGGAGCCCGTCGCCGAGGCGCCGGCCGCCGCCGAGCCCGAACCCGCGGCACCGGTGGTGCAACCGCTCGAAGTGGCCGTGGGCGGCAGCGCCGACGACCAGGTCAAGGTGATCGGCCCGCTGCGCATCGGCATCGCGCTCTACAACGTCTACCTCAACGAGGCCGACGAGTGGTCGCGCCAGCTCGCCACCGAGGTCGGCGAGTGGGCGCTGCAGCCCTACGAACGCGTGGCCGACTCGACCATCGCGCTGGCCCACTCGCTGGCCGGCAGCTCGGCCACGGTCGGCTTCCACAGCCTGTCGGGCATGGCGCGCTATTTCGAGGCCGCGCTGCAGCATCTGCAGATGCAGGGCAGCGGCACGCGCGAGCAGGGCATGGTGCTGGTCGCCGCGGCCGACGAGCTGCGCCGCCTGCTGCACCAGTTCGCGGTCGGCCTGCTGCGCGACCCCTCGCAGCAGACGCTGCAGGCGCTGCGCGACATCGCCGCGTCGCCGATGCCCTCGCCCTACGCCGAGGAACTCGCGCACGACGAGCCGCGCGCGCCGCTGCAGGTGGTGTCGCCGCAAGGCGGCGCCGACGTGGCGCTCGACGACTCCGAGGACGCCATCGACCTGGCCGACGCGGTCGACGTCGACCTGTTCCCGATCTTCGAGGAAGAGGCGGCCGAACTGCTGCCGCAGCTCGGCGAGGCGCTGCGCCAGTGGTCGCACCATCCCGACGACGGCGCGCCGCGCACCGCGGTGCTGCGCACGCTGCACACGCTCAAGGGCAGTGCCCGGCTGGCCGGCGCCATGCGCCTGGGCGAGCGCGCGCACCGCATGGAATCCGAGATCGAGCTGCTGGGCACGCAGGGCCACGTCGACCGTTCCGACATCGAGAAGCTGCTGGCGCGCCTCGACACGCTGCAGGCCACCTTCGACGCACTGCGCGAGGCCGACGATGCGACCCAGGTCGAGCTGGCGCAGCGCGTGGCGGAAGCCACCGCGACGCCCGTCGAGCATCCCGAGCTGCGCGCCGAGCCCGCCAACGACGCCATCGCCGCGGTCGATGCCGACACCGAGGCCGAACCGGCGGCCGCCACGTCCGCGCCGGTGCGCCCGGCCCCCGCCACGCTCGCGCCGCTGCGCGCGCCGGTCGGCCAGGCCGTGCGCATCCGCACCCAGCTGCTCGACCGCCTGATGGCGCAGACCGGCGAGGTCATCATCACGCGCTCGCGGCTCGAGGCCGAACTCGGTTCGCTGCGCGGCTCGCTGGCCGACCTCACGGGCAACCTCGACCGCCTGCGCCAGCAGCTGCGCGACATCGAGGTGCAGGCCGAGAGCCAGATGCAGTCGCGGCTGGCGCAGGCCAAGGATTCGCAGCAGGGCTTCGACCCGCTGGAGTTCGACCGCTTCACCCGCGTGCAGGAGCTCACGCGCATGATGGCCGAGTCGGTGAACGACGTGGCGACCGTGCAGCGCACCCTGCAGAAGACGGTGCAGGCGACGGAAGACGACCTCAGCGTGCAGGCGCGCCAGACGCGCGAACTGCAGCGCGGCTTGCTGCGCACGCGCATGGTGGAGTTCGAGGGCATCTCCGACCGCCTCTACCGCGTGGTGCGCCAGGCCACCAAGGACACCGGCAAGCAGGTGCGCCTCGACATCACCGGCGGCTCGATCGAAATGGACCGCGGCGTGCTCGACCGCATGACGCCGGCCTTCGAGCACCTGCTGCGCAACTGCGTGGCCCACGGCATCGAGGACGCTGCGCGGCGCGAGGCCGCGGGCAAGGACGCCAGCGGCCTGATCGTGATCGACCTCGCGCACGAGGGCAACGACGTGTCGGTGAGCTTCCGCGACGACGGCGCCGGCCTCGACCACGAGCGCATCGCCGAGCGGGCCCGCTCGCTGGGCCTGCTCGCGGCCGACCAGGCGCTCACGCCCGAGGAGGCCACCGAGCTGATCTTCCGGCCCGGCTTCTCGACGGCCGGCCAGGTGTCGGAACTCGCGGGCCGCGGCATCGGCATGGACGTGGTGCGCGCGCAGGTCGCCGCGCTCGGCGGCCGCATCGAGACGCGCAGCCAGCCGGGCCAGGGCACCACCTTCAAGCTGGTGCTGCCGCTGACCACCGCGGTGACGCACGTGGTCATGCTGCGCTTTGGCGAGGTGTCGATCGGCGTGCCGTCGAACCTGGTCGAACTGGTGCAGCGCGTGAACGCCACCGACCTCGAATCGGCCTACCTGCACGACACCCATCCGTTCGGCAGCGAACAGGTGCCGTTCTACTGGGGCGGCGCGCTGCTGCAGGCCTCGCCGCGCAGCGAGCACATCGCGGGCCGCACCAACACCCTGGTGATCGTGCGCAGCGCCGCGCAGCGCGTGGCGCTGCACGTCGACGAAGTGCTGGGCAACCAGGAAGTGGTGGTCAAGAACCTCGGGCCGCAACTGGCGCGGCTGCCGGGCCTGGCGGGCATCTCGGTGCTGGCCTCGGGCGCGGTGGCGCTGATCTACAACCCGGTGGCATTGGCCGCGGTGCATGGCGAACAGGCACGCGCACGCCAGGCTGCCGCGCTGGCGCAGCCGGTGGCGGCGGCCGACGAGGCGCGCGGCCCGCACGGGCAGGACCCGGCGGCGGCGCTGGCGCCGGTGGTGCCGCAGATTCCGCTGGTGCTGGTGGTCGACGACTCCATCACCGTGCGCCGCGTCACGCAGCGCCTGCTGCAACGCGAAGGCTACCGGGTCTCGCTGGCGGCCGACGGCCTGCAGGCGCTCGAGCGGCTGCAGCAGGAACGCCCGGCGGTCGTGTTGTCCGACATCGAGATGCCGCGCATGGACGGCTTCGACCTCGCGCGCAACATCCGCGGCGACGCGGCGCTGGCCGAGCTGCCGATCATCATGATCACCTCGCGCATCGCCGAGAAGCACCGCGACTACGCGCGCGACCTCGGCGTGAACCACTACCTCGGCAAGCCCTACTCCGAAGAGGAACTGCTGCGGCTGGTGCGGGCCTACACCAGCGACACGGCGACGCTCGCGGCCGCCTGAGGCGCGCGCCTGCGAAAAAGCCCGGACGGCGACGAGCCTCCGGGCTTTTTCTTTGGAGGACGGCCGGCGCTACTTCTTCGCCAGTGCCTTGCTGCGCGCCACCGCATAGCGCTGCAGCGTGCGCTCGCGCGCCTCGGCATGGTCGACCACCGGCACCGGGTAGTTCTCGCCGAGCTTCACGCCCGCTGCTTCGAGCTCCACCGGCGTCGCCGTCCACGGCGCATGGATCGCGCCGTTCGACAGCCCCGCGAGCTGCGGCAGGTAGCGCCGGATGAACTTGCCGTCGGGATCGAAGCGTTCGCTCTGCGTCACCGGGTTGAAGATGCGGAAGTAGGGCTGCGCGTCGCAGCCGCTCGAGCTCGCCCATTGCCAGCCGCCGTTGTTCGACGCCAGCTCGAAGTCGTTGAGGTGCAGCGCGAAGTAGGCCTCGCCCCGGCGCCAGTCGAGCCCCAGGTCCTTGCACAGGAAACTCGCCACCACCATGCGCAGCCGGTTGTGCATGTAGCCGCTCTGGTTGATCTGCAGCATGGCCGCGTCGACCAGCGGGTAGCCGGTGCGGCCCTGGCACCAGGCCTCGAACAGCTGGTCGGCATGCTTGCCGTGGTGCCACTGGATCTTGTCGTACTCGGGGCGGAAGCTCTTCGACTCGCCCTTTTCGTGCACGTGCGGGAAGTGGGCCAGGATCTGGAAGTAGAAGTCGCGCCAGATCAGCTCGCTGAGCCAGGTCGCGGCGCCCGCATTTCCCTGCAGCGAGAGCTGGCGTGCCACGCCCGCCACCTGCCGGATCGACACCGTGCCGAAGCGCAGGTGCACGCCCAGGTAGCTGGGCCCGCGCACCGCCGGGTAGTTGCGCGCGGCCTCGTAGCGGTCGATGCGCTCGAAGAAGTCCTCGAACAGGATCGCCGCGCCGCGCGTGCCGGTGGGGATCTCGAGCGTGCCGAGGTTGCTCTTGCCGAAGCCCAGCGCCTCGAGCGAGGGCACCGGCGCGCGCCAGCCCTCGGGCGGCGGCACCAGGGCGTCGGCATGGCCGCGGCTCGGGTAGGACTTGAGGAAGAAGTCGTCGACCTTGGCCAGCCAGGCGCGCTTGTAGGGCGTGAACACCGTGTAGGGCTGGCCGGTCTTGGTCATCAGCTCGTCGCGCTCGAAGATCGTCGAGTCCTTGTGGGTGTGGAAGCTCACGCCCGCATTGGCCAGCGCGCCGAACACGCCGGCGTCGCGCGCCAGCGCCTCGGGCTCGTCGTCGCGGTTGGCGAACACCGCCTGCACCTCGAGCGCGCGCGCCAGCGCCGGGATCTCCTCGGCCGCCGCCGCATGGCGCACGATCAGCCCGCCGCCGAGCGCGCGCAGCTCCTCGTCGAGCTCCAGCAGCGATTCGCGGATGAATTCCACCCGCCGGTCGACCCGCGGCAGGGGGTCGAGGATCGTGCTGTCGAACACGAAAACGCAGACCAGCTGGCGGCAGCTTCGCAGCGCGTGGTAGAGGGCGGCATTGTCGTCCACGCGCAGGTCGCGGCGGAACCACATGAGCCCTTTGGGGTAGGTCTTGTCGACGGCCAGTAAAATCGGAGGCATATGGCTTCCGATTCTGCCCCGATGAACCTGACGCATCACTTTTTGATAGCGATGCCGGGCCTGGAAGACAAGACCTTCAACCGCAGCGTCGTCTACCTGTGCGAGCACAGCGAGCGCGGCGCCCTGGGCCTGGTCATCAACAAACCCAGCGACATCAACCTCAAGGTGCTGTTCGAGAAGATCGAGTTGCACCTCGCGCGCCCCGAGCTCGGCGAAGCCCCGGTCTTCCAGGGCGGCCCGATGCAGACCGAGCGCGGCTTCGTGCTGCACGAGCCGGTCTTCACCGAGTCCGAGAAACCCGAGGAATCGGTTTACGCCTCGACCATGACCATCCCCGGCGGCCTCGAGATGACCACCTCGAAGGACGTGCTCGAGGCCCTGGCCACGGGCGCCGGCCCGCGCAAGGTGCTGGTCTCGCTGGGCTACGCGGCCTGGGGCGAGGGCCAGCTCGAGTCCGAACTGGCCGAGAACAGCTGGCTCACGGTGGGCGCCGACCCGGCCGTGATCTTCGACACCCCCATCGACCAGCGCTACGACAAGGCGCTGCTGCTGCTGGGCCTGGAGGCCTGGAAGCTCTCGCCCGACGCGGGGCATGCGTGAACGCCACGGCCATGCCCGACGCGCCAGCTTCCAGCCCCGTTCCCCCTCCCGTTCCCGCCCATTTCCAGAGCTTCCTGGCCTTCGATTTCGGCCAGAAGCGCACCGGCGTGGCGAGCGGCAACCGGCTGCTGCGCGGCGCCACGCCGCAGGCCACCATCAAGGCCGAAGGCGCCGATGCCCGCTTCGCGCAGGTCGAGGCGCGCATCCGCGAGTGGCAGCCCGATGCGCTGGTGGTGGGCGTGCCCTTCCATCCCGACGGCGCCGCGCACGAGAACACCCGGCGCGCGCAGAAGTTCGCGCGCCAGCTGCGCGGCCGTTTCAACCTGCAGGTGTTCGAGGTCGACGAGCGCTACAGCACCACCGAGGCGCTCTCCCAGGGCGCGCGCGATGCCGATGCCGCCTCGGCCTGCATCATCCTGGAGCAATTCTTGAGGAGTCTTCCGTGAGTTCCACCCCCGCCATTCCCGACGCCGAGGCGCTCTACACGCAACTGCTGGCCGGCGTCCGCGCGCTGCTGCGCCCCGACACCCGGCTGGTGGGAATCACCTCGGGCGGCGCCTGGCTGGTCGAGCGGCTGCAGAAGGACCTGGGCCTGGCCGGCGCGCCCGGCGTGATCTCCTCGGCCATGCACCGCGACGACTTCGCGCGCCGCGGCCTCTCGGCCAGCGCGCAGACCGCGCTGCCTTTCGACGTCAACGGCGCCGACGTGCTGCTGCTCGACGACGTGCTCTACACCGGCCGCACCATCCGCGCCGTGCTCAACGAGCTGTTCGACTTCGGCCGTCCGGGCTGCGTGCGGCTGGCGGTGCTGGTCGACCGCGGCGGGCGCGAGCTGCCGGTGGCGGCCGACTTCGCCGCCACCACGCTCGCGCTGCCCCATTCGCAGTCGCTGGCGCTGGCGCGCGCGGACGACGGCGCCTTCAGCCTCCAGGTCGAGGAAAGCAAGTAAGCCATGCTCTACAAGCGCAATCCCCAGCTCAACAAGAACGGCGAGCTCATCCACCTGCTGTCGATCGAGGGCCTGCCCAAGGACATCCTCACCCACATCCTCGACACCGCCGCCAACTTCACGAGCGTGAGCGACCGCGAGGTGAAGAAGGTGCCGCTGTTGCGCGGCAAGAGCGTGTTCAACCTGTTCTTCGAGAACAGCACCCGCACCCGCACCACCTTCGAGATCGCCGCCAAGCGGCTGTCGGCCGACGTCATCAACCTCGACATCGCGCGTTCCTCGGCGAGCAAGGGCGAGTCGCTGCTCGACACCATCGCCAACCTGAGCGCGATGGCGGCCGACCTGTTCGTGGTGCGCCACAGCGAGTCGGGCGCGCCCTACCTGATCGCGCAGCACGTCGCGCCGCACGTGCACGTGGTGAATGCCGGCGACGGCCGCCACGCGCACCCGACGCAGGGGCTGCTCGACATGTACACCATTCGCCACTACAAGAAGGACTTCGCCAACCTCACGGTGGCGATCGTCGGCGACGTGCTGCATTCGCGCGTGGCGCGCTCCGACATCCATGCGCTCACCACGCTGGGCTGCGCCGAGGTGCGCGTGGTCGGCCCCAAGACCCTGGTGCCCGGCGACATGGTCGGCATGGGCGTGCGCGTGTGCCACACGCTCGAGGAAGGCATCAAGGACTGCGACGTGGTCATCATGCTGCGGCTGCAGAACGAGCGCATGAGCGGCGCGCTGCTGCCCTCGTCGCAGGAGTTCTTCAAGACCTACGGCCTCACGCCCGAGAAGCTGCAGCTCGCGAAGCCCGACGCCATCGTGATGCACCCGGGCCCGATCAACCGCGGCGTCGAGATCGACTCGGCCGTGGTCGACGGCCGCCAGAGCGTCATCCTCCCGCAGGTCACCTTCGGCATCGCCGTGCGGATGGCGGTCATGAGCATCGTGGCCGGTAACGAAGCATGAGCAATCGGACATCCGTACGCGAAGGACGCGAAGGTTTCGCGAAGTTCGCAAAAGGAAAACCAGAAATTTCTCTTGAATTCTTTCGCGTCCTTCGCGAAACCTTCGCGTCCTCCGCGTCCGGTCAACCCGCTTTCCAGCCTGTCCCATGAACATCCTCGTCACTCACGGCCGCGTCGTTGACCCCGCGTCGGGCGTCGACCAACAAGCCGACATCGCCATCGCCGACGGCAAGATCGCCGGCATCGGCGCCATCCCCGCGGGCTTCACCGCCGAGCGCACCATCGACGCCACGGGCTGCATCGTCGCGCCCGGCCTGGTCGACCTCGCCGCGCGGCTGCGCGAGCCCGGCTACGAGCACGAAGGCATGCTCGGCAGCGAGATGGCCGCGGCCGTGGCCGGCGGCGTCACCAGCCTGGTGTGCCCGCCCGACACCGACCCCGTGCTCGACGAGCCCGGCCTGGTCGAGATGCTGACCTTCCGCGCCGGCAAGCTGCCGGGCGCGCGCCTGTTCCCGCTCGGCGCGCTCACGCGCGGCCTGGCCGGCGGCGTGCTGACCGAGATGGCCGAGCTCACCGAGCGCGGCTGCGTCGGCTTCAGCCAAGCCGACGTGCCGCTGGCCGACACCCAGGTGCTGCAGCGCGCCATGCTCTACGCGAGCACCTTCGGCTACACCGTGTGGCTGCGCCCGCAGGACCGCGACCTCGGCAAGGGCGTGGCCGCCAGCGGCCCGCTCGCCACCCGGCTCGGCCTCGCCGGCGTGCCGGTGGCGGCCGAGACCATCGCCATCTTCACCATCGTCGAGCTGATGCGCAGCACCAAGGCGCGCGTGCACCTGTGCCGCCTCTCGAGCGCCGCCGGGCTCGCGCTGGTGCGCGCCGCCAAGGCCGAGGGCCTGCCGCTGAGCTGCGACGTCAGCATCAATTCGCTGCACCTGGCCGACACCGACATCGGCTACTTCGACAGCCGCGCGCGCCTGAGCCCGCCGCTGCGCCAGCAGGGCGACCGCGACGCGCTCTCGGCCGCGCTGGCCGACGGCACCATCGACGCGCTGGTGTCCGACCACACGCCGGTCGAGGCCGATGCCAAGAACCTGCCGTTCGCCGAGAGCGAGCCCGGCGCCACCGGCCTCGAGCTGCTGCTGCCGCTGGCGCTGCAATGGGGCGAGCGCAGCGGCGCGGGCCTCGCGCGCGCGCTCGAGACCATCACCAGCGCGCCCGCGCGGCTGCTGCCCGCGACCGAAGCCTGCGCCGGCATCGGCCGCCTCGCCGTCGGCGGTCCGGCCGACCTGTGCGTCTTCGATCCGGCGCTCGAATGGCAGGTCACGCCCGAGGCGCTGCGCAGCCAGGGCAAGTACACGCCGTTCGCCAGCTATCCGATGCAGGGCCGCGCGCGCCACACGCTCGTGGCCGGGCGCGTGGTGCACGGCTGACGCGTTCCGGCGCGCGACGACGACGACAACAACAGGAAGAAGGCGGTCGGGCCGATGCTGCATTCACTCAAGGCACTGCGCCGTCTGCTGCACGCGATCGCGCATGCGGTCGGCGGCTGGTGGACCATCCGCTTCACCTTCCCGGGCCTCGACCAGGCCGAGCGCAACGCGCGCGTGCAGGCCTGGGCCGCGCGCATGCTCGAGATCATGGGCATCACCCTGCGCGTGCAGGGCACGCCGCCCGCGCACGGGCCGGTGCTCCTGATCTGCAACCACCTCTCGTGGCTCGACATCACGGTGATCCACGCGGCGCGCCACGTGCGCTTCGTGTCGAAGTCCGACGTCAAGCACTGGCCGCTGATCGGCACGCTCTCGAGCGGCGCGGGCACGCTCTACATCGAGCGCGAACGCCGCCGCGACGCGCTGCGCGTGGTGCACCACATGACCGACGCGCTGCGCAACGGCGACATGATCGCGGTGTTCCCCGAGGGCACCACCAGCGACGGCCGCGGCCTGCTGCCGTTCCACGCCAACCTGCTGCAGGCCGCGATCTCCTCGGGCGCGCCCGTGGTGCCGGCCGCGCTGCGCTTCGCCGATGCCGCCACCGGCGAGACCAGCCAGGCGCCGCGCTACATCGACGACGACAACCTCGCCACCTCGCTGTGGAACACGCTGCGCGCGCCGCCGCTGCTGGCCATCGTGCGCTTCGGCGAGCCGCAGTCCTCGTACAGCCGCGAGCGCCGGACCTGGGCGCAGACCTTGCACGAGGACGTGCAGCAGTTGCGCCGCGACACGCACTGAGCGGGTCTTCAGCGAAGCGCCTGCAGCTTGCGCGGCATGGCGACCGCGGCAGCCTCGTCGCGCCGATCGGTCGGAACCACCAGCACGTCGCCCGTGGCCCAGCACAGCACGCGCTGCGCCACGCTGCCGACGAAGAAATCGGCGAGCGGATGGGCCCGCCGCTTGCCGACCACGAGCAGTTCCGCGCGCGCATGCTGCTGCTGCACCGTGGCCTGCCGCGCCGGGTCGCCGCGACCGAGGGTCGACAGCACGCGGTTGCGCCGCGCGCTCGATGAATCGGTCAGCGAAAACAGCCGCTCGCGCGCCCGCCGCTGGCAGTCGTGGCGGTAGGTCCTGATGGCGTGGTCCGAGACATCGGCGTAGCGCAGCTTGCTTTCGTGCATCGCGTTGAGCGCGTGGAACAGCTCCAGCGATGCGTGGGCGTCGAGGCCATGGGCGATGCTCACGAGTTCGTGCGATGCGGGCGTGAAGTCCACGGCCACCAGGATGCGGCCGTAGCGCGGCCGCGCGGCCAGCCGCGTCACGAGCACCGGGCAGCGCAGCCGCCGCAGCAGGCGCTCCACGGGCTGGCCCGTGAAGAAGGCGCCGGGCGACCGGTCGCGTTCGTGCCGCAGCACCACGAGGTCGGCGTGGCGCGCCTCGTCCACGACCTGCGCGAGGCCGCCGCTCGATACCGCCACCTGCTTGACCAGCACGCCGAAGCGCGCGCTCAGGGCGCGGGCCAGCCCCGCGAGTCCGGTGGCCGCCTCGGCATGCGCGAGCGGTTCGAGGTTTGCGGGCGCGTACATGAGCTTGAGCAGCGCGCCATGGTCCGCCGCGAGCCGCGCGGCGCGCTCGACCGCGTGCTGGCCGCGCGCCGACAGATCGGTGAGAGCGAGGATGGATTGAAGAAAAGGCGTGCCGGCTGCGGCGTCGCCGTCGGGACGCACGTGCTCCCGCTGAACCTGGGGGTGATGCATGACGCACTCCATTCGAACGCGCCCCTCGATGACGGGGGCGCAGTCACGCAGGGCGGGGGCCCGGCGGTCGATGGTTTGCGTTGAAGGTGAAGGGAAGGAGGCGGACCGCCGGGCTCAGGAATGTGCGAGCGTTGGCGGGGTCGCTGCCGTCATCCATGCGCACGCCGGCATGCAGGCGCCGAAGCTGTGCGGCGCGGCGTGGAGCGACGAGTGGGCATGCATGCGGCGCAGTCTAGGCCGGATGCGGCCCGAGCCTGCTCAGTAACCGCACGCGCCTTGCCGGATTGAAGCGACGCGGGGCACGCCAAAAAAAAAGCGCGCCCCGAGGGACGCGCATCGGTGCGCGAGGCACCGGAGGAGTAGAGGAAGAGCAAACGGAAAGGGGGCGCGTCGGGCTCAGAGGATCCCGAAGATCTTGAGGCCGATGATCACGGTGATCGGCACGCCGCAGGCCCAGAGGATGAGGCTTTTCATGAAGGTTCTCCTGTGTAGTGAATGACTTGCAGATTCACACGCGGCGAGGGCCGCGCCTTGCAAGAGAACCGATGCACCGTGCGTGGGCAGGTGCCTACATCTTCAGCCGCGCGAGGCGGGCGCCTCGGGCGGCACGTAGCCGAGCCGGCGCGAGATCTCGAGCGCGCAGGCGCGCAGCGGCACCGCCACGCGGCCTTCCCAGTCGCTGTCGAAGGTGGCCTCGGGGCCCATCGCGGTGATGCCCAGCACGATGTTGTGGGTCGAGTCGAACACTGGCGCGCAGAAGGCGTCGATGCCAGGGATCGGCTGGCCCAGGGTGCGCGACATGCCGTGCATGCGCGTCTCCACCAGCAGCGCCTCGAGCTGCGACTGCGACAGCTCCTCGGTGCCGCGGCCGCCGGCCGGGCCGCGCAGGCGCGCGAGGTCGTCCACCATCATCTTCTCGACCACCTTGGGCGGCAGGTAGGCCGCGAACAGCCGGCCCGTGGCCGTGTAGGCCAGCGACATCACGGTGCCGGTGCGCAGGTTCACGTGCAGCGGATGGATCGGTTCCTCGAGCCGCACCACAGTCGGTCCGAAGTTGCCCCAGACGGCGACCGCGATGCTCTGCTCGGTTTCCGAGGCCAGCGCCTCGATCAGCGGCGAGGCCTCCTTGATCGGGTCGAGCCGCTGCAGCTTGGCCAGCCCGAGCTGCAGCGCCAGCGGGCCCAGCTCGTAGCGGCCCGCGCTGTCCTGCACCACGAAGCCGACCTTGAGAAAGCTCACCAGGTAGGGATGGGCCTTGCCCACCGGCACGCCGGCGGCCTTGCCGAGGTCGCGCAAGGCCATGGGCGCGACATGCCGCCCGAGGGCGACGAGCAACTGGGTTCCTATTTCGACGGATTGGATGCCACGTCTCGGCTTTTCCATGGGGCGCCCGGCGTGGGGGTTGAGAGTGGGGGCGAGTATAGCCATCAGGGTTTCTACTGATATTGTCGTGATCAATCGACGATGACTGATCATCTGATAGTAACTAAACGACTTGACCATATCAATGTCGCTGCCTAAACTTCGCCGCAACTTAAGTCCTACAGAAACAAGGCAACAGGCAGAGATGGAACAGAACACGTTGGAATGCGATGTGCTCGTCGTCGGCAGCGGCGCCTCGGGCATGGCGACCGCGATCACCGCGGCGTCGCAGGGTTTGAAGGTGCTGGTGGTCGAGAAGGAGCCGCGCTTCGGCGGCACCACCGCGCGCTCGGGCGGCTGGCTGTGGATCCCGGGCACGCGCCTGGCCACGGAGCAGGGCATCCACGAGCCGGCCGGCGCCGCGCTCGACTACATGAAGCACGAGACCACCACCCACTTCGACGCGGCGCGCGTGAGCGCTTTCCTCGAGATGGGCCCGAAGGCGATCGACTTCTTCACGCGCAACACCTGCGTGCAGTTCGACATGCCGCCGGTGTTCCCCGACTACCACGCCGAGGCGCCCGGCGGCCAGCCCGGCGGGCGCTCGATGGTCACGCGCCCCTTCGACGGCCGCGAGCTCGGTCCGCGCATCAAGCAGCTCGCGCCGCCGCTGCCCGAGCTCACGGTGTTCGGGATGATGTTGGGCTCGGGCCCCGAGATCAAACACTTCATGCGGGCCTTCAAGTCGCCGACCTCGTTCTGGTACGTGACCAAGCGGCTGAGCCGGCACTTCCTCGACGTGCTGCGCCATGGCCGCGGCATGACCCTGACCAACGGCAACGCTCTCGCGGGCCGGCTCGCCAAGGCCGCGATGGACCAGAACATTCCCGTGTGGCTCTCCTCGCCCGTGAAGAAGCTTGTGGTCGAGTACGACGGCGTCTCGGGCGCGGTGGTGCAGCACGAAGGCCAATCGGTGCGCGTGGTCGCCAAGCGCGGCGTGGTGCTGGCCTGCGGCGGCTTCCCCTACGACGTGGAGCGGCGCAAGCAGCTGTTCCCGCATGCGCCCACCGGCAAGGAGCACTACTCGCCTTCGCCCTCGACCAACACCGGCGACGGCCTGCGGCTGGCCGAGGCGGTCGGCGGCCGCGTCGACGGCACCATCCCGCATGCCGCGGCCTGGGTGCCGGCCTCGGTCACCACGCGGCCCGACGGCACGAATGGCGTGATGCCGCACTTCATCGACCGCGCCAAGCCCGGCGTGATCGCGGTCACGCCCAAGGGCAAGCGCTTCGCCAACGAGGGCAACTCGTACCACGACTTCGTGCAGGCGATGGTCAAGGCCTGCGCCGGCGAGCCCGAGGTCACGGCCTGGCTGCTGTGCGACCACAAGGCACTGCGCGACTACGGCCTGGGCTGCGTGGCACCGGCGCCGCTGCCGATCGGCCGGCATCTGAAGAGCGGCTACCTCAAGCACGGCGCCAGCATCGGCGAGCTCGCGCAGCAGATCGGCATCGCGCCCGCGGTGCTCGAGGCCACGGTGAAGGAATTCAACGACGGCGCGCGCACCGGCGACGACCCGCTGTTCGGCAAGGGCAGCAAGGCCTACAACCGCTACCAGGGCGACGCCAATGTCACGCCCAACCCCTGCGTCGCGCCGCTGGAGCACGGCCCCTACTACGCGATCAAGCTCGTGGTCGGAGACATCGGCACCTTCGCCGGCCTGGTGGTCGACGAGAAGACCCGCGTGCTCGACGCCAACCGCCAGCCGATCAAGGGCCTCTACGCGGTCGGCAACGACGCGGCCAGCGTGATGGGCGGCAACTACCCGGGCGCCGGCATCACGCTCGGCCCGGCGCTGACCTTCGGCTACGTCGCGGGGCTGCAGGTGGCGCAGGGCGCCACGGTCGCCGCCACGCTGCAGGTCGAGCAGCGCGAGGCCGTGCCCGTGCGCCGCACCGCCTGAGTCCGCTTCCCTTCAACCACGCATTCATCACAGAAGGAACCTTCCCGATGGCCTTTCCTCCCCACGTCGCGCCGCGCCTGCTCGAAGGCCGCCTCGCGCTGATCACCGGCGCCGGCCAGGGCAACGGCCGCGCGCTCGCGCTGGGTCTGGCGCAGGCCGGCGCGCGCGTCGTCGTCACCGACATGAACGAGGCCACCGTGAGCGAGACCGCGCAGCTGGTGCGCGACGAAGGCGGCCAGGCCTGGTCCTTCGTGCTCGACGTGACCTCGCCCGAGGCCTGCCATGCGCTGGCGGTGCGCGTGGGCGACGAGATCGGCGCCATCGACCTGCTGGTGAACAACGCCGGCATCATCATCCGCGAAGGCACGGCCAGCCCCAACGCCGCGGCCAACTGGAAGAAGACGCTCGACGTCAACGTGCACGGCACCTTCAACGTCACCCACGCCTGGCTCGGCGCGATCAAGTCCACCAGGGGCGCGGTGATCAACATCGCCTCGATCGCCGCCTACGCGGGGCAGGGCGCGAGCCTCGGCTACTCGCCCTCGAAGGGCGCGATCAAGATGTTCACCCAGTCGCTCGCGCAGGAGCTCGCGCCCTTCGGCGTGCGCGTTAACGCGCTCGCGCCCGGCGTGATCGAGACGCCGATGACCGCCGCCACGCGCGAGAACCCGCAGCGCCTCGAATCCTTCATGACGCGCATCCCGATGGGCCGCGTCGGCCAGACCGAGGACCTCGTGGGCCCGGTGATCTTCCTCGCGAGCGACATGTCGCGCTACGTCACCGGCATCACGCTGCCGGTGGACGGCGGCTTCCTCGCGGTCTGAGCCTTCCTTCGCCTTTTCGCTTTTTCGACCGTCAACCTCCAGGAGACAAAATGAGAATCTTCCGTGTCTACAAGACGCTGCTCGCGACCGCCGCCCTCGCGGCATTCGCCGCCGGTGCTTCGGCGCAGGACATCAAGCTCGGCTACAACGGCGACCTCTCGGCCTCGCCCTCGGCGCAGAGCGGCCAGGCCGCGGTGCTCGGCATGGAAGCCGCGATCGCCGACCTCAACGCCGCCGGCGGCGTGCTCGGCCGCAAGTTCACGCTGGTCACGCGCGACGACGTGTCGGCGCCGCCCAAGTCGATCCAGAACATGAGCGACCTGATCGACAACGAGAAGGTGGCGGCGGTGTTCGGCCCCACCAACTCGGGCAACGCCATGGCCTGGAAGCACATCGCCAACCAGAAGAAGATCCCGGTGCTGGGCAACGTGGGCTCGGGCACCGACATCACCAAGCCGATGAGCGCGGGCGCCGACAACTACATGTTCCGCGTCTCGATGGTCGACCGCGAGCAGGTCGCGGCGCTGATGGCCTACGTGAAGAAGAACACCGCCGCCTCGAAGGTGGTGGGCCTGATGGCCGAGACCACCGGCTACGGCCAGGGCGGCCTCAAGGACATGGAGGAGATCGCCAAGCTGCAGGACATCAAGATCGCGGCCACCGAGCGCTTCGGCGTCGGCGACACCGACATGACCTCGCAGCTGTCGAAGATGAAGGCCGCCAACGTCGACACCGTGGTGGTGTGGGCGCAGGGCACGCCGATCGCGCAGCTGGTGCGCAGCATGGAGAAAATCAACTACTTCCCGCTGACGCTGACCTCCTGGGCCGCCGACAACATCACCTTCTACGACGCGGCCGGCAAGGCGCTGGCCGAGAAGCCGATCTTCATGCGCACCGTGAGCGAGACCCGCACGCCCGCGCAGCAGAAGCTCTTCGACCGCATCGGCAGCAAGCTCAAGGCGCCGGGTTCGTTCTCGTTCGCGCTGCATGGCTACGACTCGGTGCTGCTGCTGGCGCAGGCGATGAAGCAGGCCAACGGCACCGACGGCGCCGCCGTGCGCGCCGCGCTGGAAGACCTCAAGACCCCGGTGCAGGGCGTGCTCAAGACCTACGAGAAGCCCTTCAGCAAGACCAACCACGAGGCGCTGACCGCCAAGGACCTGGTCTGGATCCGCTGGAAGGACGGCAAGCTGCTGCCCTACAGCGACGCGCTGATCCAGGGCCTGAACCCGGCCGACTTCAAGCAGTAAGAGCAAAAAGGAAGCGAGGCCGGCGCGCCCGCGCGGTGCCCGGCTTCGCCTCGCAACGGAGATACACACATGGTTGAAGCGCTCCTGCAGGCGCTCATCAGCGGGCTCGCCGTCGGCGGTGCCTATGCGCTGGTGGCACTGGGATTCAGCATCACGTTCACGACCACCAAAACGCTGAACTTCTCGCACGGCGAGTTCGTCTCGGCCGGCGCCTTCATCGGCATGAGCGCCCTGTTCCTGGTCCTGGGCAAGCCGCTGGCCTCCACCACCTTCGGCGACGCCGTGCCCGGCGCCGGCGCGCAGCTGTTCGCGCTGCTGGCGGCGCTCGGCGTGATGGGCCTCTTGGGCTGGCTGCTCTACGTGCTCGGCGTGCGTCCGTTCGCGGGCCGCCCCGGCATGGCCTGGGTGATGAGCACGCTGGGCTTCGGCGTGATCCTGCAGAGCGTGGGGCTCGCGATCTGGGGCCCGAAGCCGGTGGTGGTGCCCGCGCCCGTGGGCGACACCGTGATCCGCATGTTCGGCGTCGGCGTGCGGCCGCAGGAACTGCTGACCCTGGGCGTGGCCGTGGTCGTGATGTTCGGCTTCGACCGCGTGATGAACCGCACCATGGTCGGCAAGGCCATGCGCGCGGTGGCGCAGAACGGCAACGTGGCCAGCCTCATGGGCATCAACACCAACGCCATGATGATCGGCGCCTTCGTCGTCAGCTCGGCGCTGGCGGGCCTGTCGGGCTTCCTGCTCGCGCCGATCGCGCAGGCCTCGCTGTTCATGGGCCTCACCGTCGGCCTCAAGGGCTTCTCGGGCGCGATGATCGGCGGCCTCAGCAATCCGCGCGGCTGCGTCATCGGCGGCTTCCTGCTCGGCGTGCTCGAGTCGATGGTCAATCTCTGGCAGGCGCAGTGGCGCGAGGTGGCGGTGTTCGCGCTCGTGATCCTGGTGCTGGCCTTCCGGCCCACGGGCCTGTTCGGCAGCCGCGCGGTGGAGAAGGTATGAAGCGCCTGGTCCATCCCCTGGCCGTGGTCGCAGTCGCCGCGGCGCTGATCGGCATCGTCTCGCTGTTCGGCAACGACTACTACCTGCGCATCGCCTTCATGATGTGCGTCTACTACCTGTGCGCGGCCGGCATGAACGTGCTGGTGGGCTATGCGGGGCAGAAGTCGCTGGGCCAGGCCGGCCTGTTCGCGGCCGGCGCCTACGGCGTCGCGCTCTTGACCTCGCGCACCGACATGGACCCCTGGCTCGCGCTGCTGCTCGCGGCCGTGATCTCGGGCCTGTGCGGCGTGCTGATCGCGCTGCCCTCGCTGCGCGTGAAGGGCCCCTACCTCGCGATGGTCACGCTGGCCTTCGGCATCGTGGTCGAGAAGCTGGTGGGCGAATGGACCGAGGTGTTCGGCGGCGCGCAGGGCATCTACGGCATCCGCCCGCTGACCTGGAAGGGCGCGCCGCTCGACACCACGCAGTGGGTGGTGCTGGGCATCGTGCTGAGCGCCGCGCTGCACCTGCTGCTGCGCAACCTGCTGCAGGGCCGCTTCGGCCGCGCGCTGCTGTCGCTGCAGGCCGACGAGATCGCCTCCTCGTCGGTGGGCGTGCGCGTCTACCGCGCCAAGGTCATGGCCTTCGTGGTCGCGGCCGTCACCTGCGGCATCGCGGGCGCGCTGGTGGCGCAGCAGAACCAGTACATCAACTCCGACTTCATCACCTTCCACCTGTCGATCTTCATCCTGCTGCTGGTGCTGTTCGGCGGCGCGGGCTCGATGTACGGACCGATCGTGGGCGCGGTGCTGCTCACGCTGACCGACGCGCTGCTCGCGCGCTGGCCCTCGGCGCAGCATTTCCTCTACGGCTTCCTGCTGCTGTTCGCGCTCTACGTGATGCCCGGCGGCGTGGTGGGGCTGGTCGACAAGTGGGTCAGCCGCTCGCGCCACCGCGGCGAGGGCGCCGGCGGCCAGGGCGTGCCGGGGCAGATCGGCCCGGGCGGCGAGGGCGAGCTGCTGGTGGTGCAGGGCGTGACCAAGTCCTATGGCGGCGTGAAGCCCGCGCAGGACGTGTCGTTCAGCCTGCAGCGCGGCCACATCCATGCGCTGATCGGACCCAACGGCGCGGGCAAGAGCACCATGATCAACATGCTCACGGGCGTGATCCAGCCCGACGCCGGCGCGATCCGCTTCCTCGGCGAGAACATCGTGGGCCGGCCCGCGCACACCATCTGCTGCCTCGGCATGGGCCGCACCTTCCAGAACCTGCGGCTGTTCGCCGAGCTCTCGGTGCTCGACAACGTGATGCTGGGCCGGCACAGCCGCATGAGCAACGGCTTCCTGTCCTCGCTCGTGGCCTGGCCCACGGCCGGCAAGCAGGAACGCGAGACGCGCGAGCGCGCGCTGCAACTGCTCGACCTGGTCGGCCTCGGCCACCTCGCGCACTGGCCCGCGGGCAGCCTGCCCTACGGCCTGCAGCGGCGCGTGGAGCTGGCGCGCGCGCTGGCCACCGAGCCGCAGCTGCTGCTGCTCGACGAACCGGCCGCCGGCCTCAATCCGCAGGAGACCGCCGAGCTCGGCGAGCTGCTGCTGCGCATCGGCAAGTGCGGCGTCTCGATCCTGATGGTCGAGCACCACATGGACCTGGTGATGTCGATCTCGGACCACGTCATCGTGCTCGACTACGGCATCAAGATCGCCGAGGGCCGGCCGGCCGAGGTGCAGGCCAATCCGCGCGTGGTCGAGGCCTACCTGGGCGTCGACGACGACGCGGCCGATCACGCGCCGCACGGCCTGCAGCCGCAGCCCGCCTGAGCGAAAGGACCCCCACCATCATGTTGAAGATCGAATCGGTGAAGGTCTCGTACGGCGCCATCGAGGCCGTCAAGGGCGTGAGCCTCGAAGTGCGCGCGGGCGAGGTCGTCACCATCATCGGCGCCAACGGCGCCGGCAAGAGCACCCTGCTCAAGAGCATCGTCGGCCTCGAGCCCGTGGCCCAGGGCCGCGTGCTGATCGACGGCAAGGACTGCACGCAGGTGCCGCCACACCAGCGCGTGGGCCTGGGCGTGGCGCTGTCGCCCGAGGGCCGCGGCGTGTTCCCTGACCAGACCGTGCGCGAGAACCTGATGCTCGGCGCCTACTCGCGCCGCGCCGACAAGGCCTTCGTCGACAACGCCATCGAGCGCGAGTTCGCGCGCTTCCCGCGCCTGAAGGAGCGCCAGCACCAGCCCGCTGGCACCCTGTCGGGCGGCGAGCAGCAGATGCTGGCCATTGCACGCGCGCTCATGAGCGATCCGCGGCTGCTGCTGCTCGACGAGCCCTCGCTGGGCCTCGCGCCGCTGATCATCAAGGACATCTTCGATGCCATCCGCCAGCTGCGCAGCTCGGGCCTCACCATCCTGCTGGTGGAGCAGATGGCCAAGCAGGCGCTCGGCGTGGCCGACCGCGCCTACGTGCTCGAGACCGGCTGCATCACCCTCGAGGGCTCCGGCCGCGAGCTGCTCGACAACCCCAAGGTGAAGTCGGCCTACCTCGGCACGCACTGACCCCAACGTCCAACCCTTCGCAAGGAAAACCAATGACCGCACCCGCCACCAAGAAATTCGCCAGCCAGGCCGACCTCGAGGAGAAGAAGGTCTCGTTCACGCGCCTGTCGGAGAACGCCTATGCCTACACGGCCGAGGGCGACCCGAACACCGGCATCTTCATCGGCGACGAGGCCGTGATGGTGGTCGACACCCAGGCCACGCCCGCGATGGCGCAGGACGTGATCCGCCGCATCCGCGAGGTCACGCCGCTGCCGATCAAGTACGTGCTGCTGTCGCACTACCACGCGGTGCGCGTGCTCGGCGCCTCGGCCTATTTCAAGGAAGGCGCCGAGCAGATCATCGCCAGCCGCGACACCTACGACCTGATCGTCGAGCGCGGCGAGCAGGACAAGGCCAGCGAGATCGGCCGCTTCCCGCGCCTGTTCCGCAACGTCGAGTCGGTGCCGCCGGGCTTGACCTGGCCCACCATGACCTTCGACGGCACCATGAGCGTGTGGCTCGGCAAGAAGCTCGAGGTGAAGATCGCGCAGGTCGGCCGCGGCCACACCAAGGGCGACACCATCGCCTACCTCGAGGACCAGAAGATCTGCTTCGCGGGCGACCTGGTCGAATACCAAAGCACCGCCTACGCGGGCGACTGCTACTTCCGCGACTGGCCCACCACGCTCGATCGCCTGGCCGGCTTCGGCTTCGAGAAGCTGGTGCCGGGCCGCGGCGCCGCGCTCGAGAACGCCACCGACGTGCGCAAGGCCATCGCCTCCACGCGCGCCTTCATCTCCGACGTCTACACGCTGGTCAACAACGGCGTGGCGCAGGGCAAGACGCTCAACGTGATCTACAAGGAGACCGTGGCCGCGCTGCGCCCGACCTACGGCCACTGGGTGATCTTCGACCACTGCATGCCCTTCGACGTGACGCGCGCCTACGACGAGGCCACGGGCCACGTGCATCCGCGCATCTGGACCGCGGAGCGCGACATCGAGATGTGGAACGCGCTGGAAAGCTGAGGTGAACCGCAGCGCGGCCGCGCCGGTCGCCACGCCGGCCTCGGTGCAGGGCTGGATGCTGCTGGCCATGGTGCTGTGGGGCGTCAACGTCTCGGCCGTGAAGGCGCTCACCGCCTCCTTCGAGGCACTGCCGCTGGCGGCGCTGCGCATGGCGGTGGCCTGCGTCGCGCTCAGCGCCGTCGTGCTGTGGCGGCGCGGCGGGCTGCCGCTGCTCGGCGCGCGCCAGCTGGCCGCGATGGCCGGCTGCGCCTTCCTCATGGTGTACGCCAACCAGATCCTGTTCGCGCACGGGCTGCAGCGCTCCACCGCCACCAACGGCGCGCTGATCATGGCGCTGAGCCCGCTGGTGTCGGCGCTGATGGCCGCGCTGGTGTTCGGCGAGCCGCTCACGCCGCGCCGCCTGCTCGGCGTGGCGCTGGGCTTCGCGGGCGTGGTGGCCGTGGTGCTGAGCCATCCGGGCGCCACGCTCTCGCATGCCGGCCTCGGCGACCTGATGCTCGCGCTGTCGGTGATCAGCTTCGCGGTCGGCGGCGTCGGCGTGCAGCGGCTCGCGCGGCAGCTCGATCCGCTGTCGATGAGCTGGGTCATCTACCTGATCGGCACCGCGATGCTGATCGTGCATGCCGCGCTCGGGCCTTCGCCGCTGGGCGCGGCCCAGCTCTTTCCAGGCGCGTGGCCGTGGGTGCTGGTGCTGTTCTCGGGCGTGGCCGCGACCGCGGCCGGCAACCTGATCTGGAACCGCTCGATCTCCGTCATTGGTATCGCGCGCACCGCCGTGTTCCTCTACTGGGTGCCGGTGTTCGGCGTCGGCTTCGCGGCGCTGCTGCTGGGCGAGACGCTGACCGTCTGGCACCTGTTCGGCTTCGCCGCCGTGATGGGCGGCACCTGGCTCGGCACGCGGCCGGCCAACAAGCCTTCTTCCTGAGTCACCCATGTCCGATCCGCTTCCCCTGCTGTTCCAGCCGCTGCGCCTGCGCGGGCTCGAGTTGTCCAACCGCGTCGTGATCTCGCCCATGTGCCAGCACGCGGCCGAGCGCGGGCATGCCACGCCCTGGCACCTGGTGCACCTGGGCAAGTTCGCGCTCGGCGGCGCCGCGCTGATCCTCACCGAGAGCACGGCGGTCGATCCGCGCGGGCGCATCGGCACCGCCGACCTCGGCCTGTGGAAGGACAGCCAGGTCGCGCCGCTGAAGGCCGTGGTCGACTTCGTGCACGCGCAGGGCGGCGCCATCGGCGTGCAGCTCGCGCATGCGGGCCGCAAGTCGGGCAGCGAGCCGCTGTGGGAAGGCGGCGCGGCCTTGAGCGCGCAGACCATGGCGGCCGACGAGGAGCCCTGGGAGCGCCTGGGCCCGAGCGCGCTCGCGGCCGGCCCGGGCTGGTCGGCGCCGCGCGCGCTCGGCCTCGACGAGATCGAGGCCGTGGTGCAGCGCTTCGTCGATGCCGCGCGGCGCGCCGACGAGGCGGGCTTCGACGTGGTCGAGCTGCACTTCGGCCACGGCTACCTGGTCGCGAGCTTCCTCTCGCCCAATGCCAACCGGCGCGACGATGCCTATGGCGGCAGCCGCGAGAAGCGCATGGCGCTCGCGCTCGAGATCGCGCGCCGCGTGCGCGCCGCCTGGCCCGAACACAAGCCGCTGTTCTGCCGGCTGTCGGCGGTCGACGGCACGCTCGACGGCTGGAACCTCGACGACTCGGTGGCGCTGTCGCGCGCGCTCGGTGACTGCGGCGTCGACGTCATCGACTGCTCCTCGGGCGGCCTCACCGAGGAAACGCGCGCCTTGCCCGTGCCGCGCGGCCTGGGCTTCCAGGTGCCGTTCTCGGCACGCATCCGGCGCGAGGCCGGCGTGGTCACGCAGGCCGTGGGAATGATCGTCGACGCGCGCCAGGCCGAGGCCGTGCTCGCCGCCGGCGATGCCGACCTGGTCGCACTCGGCCGCGAGGCGCTGTTTGATCCCTACTGGGCCCACCACGCCGCCGCCGAACTCGGCGTCGACCCCGCCTACCGGCGCTGGCCCGTGCGCCACGGCGTGTGGCTCGCCAAGCGCGCGCCGGGCCTCGCACGCGCGCGGGCCGAGGCGGCCGCCGCATCCAACGACAAGGAGACACCCCCACCATGACCGACGCCACGATTCCTTTGCGCATGGGCCTGATCCGCAAGAAGCCCGACTGGACCGACGAGGCCTTCCGCCACCACTGGCGCCACAGCCACGGCCCGCTGGTCGCGCAACTGCCCACCTTGCGCGGCTATCGCCAGAACCTCGTCACCGACCGGCTGCAGCGCGGCATCGACTTCGCGCGCGGCCCGTGGGACTTCGACGGCTTCTCGCAACTGGGTTTCGATGCCGCGGCGCAGGCGAATGCCGCCTTCACCGACGGCGAGCTCGCCGCGCGCATCCGCGAGGACGAGCGGCATTTCCTCGGCGGCCTGCACATCGTGAGCGTCGCGCAGAGCACCGTCATCGCGCCGCCGGCCGAGCCGCACCGCCTGCTCAAGCGCATCTCGACACTGCGCCGCCGCACCGACATCTCCGAGGACGACTTCCGCCGCGAGTGGAAGGTGCATGCCGACCACGTGCGCCAGATGCCCGGCGTGGGCGGCTACCGCCAGAACGTCGTGACCGCGCGCGAGTTCGACAAGGGCACGCCCTGCGGCTACGAGACCCTGCCGATCGACGGCATCGTCGAACTGTGGTTCGAGAGCACCGACACGCTGGACGCCGCCTTCGGTTCGGCGCAGGGGCAGCGCACGATGGCGCATGCGAAGAGCTTTCTGGCGGAGATCACGGCGTTCGTGGTGGAGGAGTGGCGGGTGGTGTGAGGCCCGTGCGGCCGAGGGCCGACAGGCGCGGATCCCCGGGGTCGAAACCCCAGTCGCGCAAGGCCTCGTCGCCACCGCCGCGCGCGTCGGCCGGCGCGCGGCCCGCGACGCTCGCGGTGCGCGAGAAGCGCGGCGCCGGCGCGGGCTGGTCCACGCCGCCGACCGGCACGAAGCTCTCGCGCGCCACGTGGTGCGCATGGCCCGGCACTTCGCCGAGCGACAGCACGGGCGTCACGCAGGCCTCGGTGCCGTCGAAGACCGCGCACCACGCATCGCGCGTGCGCGTGGCGAAGAGGGCGGCGAACCGGCGCCGCGTTTCGGGCCAGGCCGCGCGGTCATGCTGCGGCGGCAGCGCATCGGGCGCCAGGCCCAGCCCCGCGAGCAGCGCGGCGTAGAACGCAGGCTCGATGGCGCCGACCGCCAGGTGCCGACGGTCGCTCGTCTCGTACACGCCGTAGAAGGGGGCGCCGCCATCGAGCAGGTTGGCCTCGCGCCGGTCCAGCCATTCGCCCGTGGCCACGCGCCCCAGGATCGGCGCCATCAGCAGCAGCGAACCGTCGACCATCGCCGCGTCGACGACCTGTCCCTGGCCGCTGGTGCGCGCCTCCAGCACGGCGGCCATGACACCGAGCGCCAGCAGCATCGCGCCGCCGCCGAAATCGCCGACGAGATTGAGCGGCGGCACCGGCCTGTCGGCCGTGCCGGTGGCATGCAGCGCACCCGTGAGGCCGATGTAGTTGATGTCGTGGCCCACGGCCCGCGCGAGCGGCCCGTGCTGCCCCCAGCCCGTCATGCGCCCGTAGACCAGCGCGGGCGATGCCGCGAGGCAAGCCTCGGGCCCGAGGCCCAGCCGCTCCATCACGCCGGGGCGGTGGCCTTCGAGCAGCACGTGCGCGTTGCGCGCCAGCGCGAGCACCGCGTCGCGCGCGGCCGGGTCCTTGAGGTCGGCCGTCACGCCGCGCCGGCCGCGCAGCACCGTCTCGTACCGCGCGTCGCGCGCGATGCCCATGCCGGCCGGCACGGGCCGCGCGATGCGCAGCACGTCGGCACCCATGTCCGCGAGCATCATCGCGGCCCAGGGCACGGGGCCGATGGCGTCGAATTCCAGCACGCGAAGACCGTGCAGGGGGCCCATGGCCGGGCTCCCTCAGCGCTCGAAATCGACCAGCACACGGCCCGAGGTCGCGCCCTCGAGCTGCCGCGCGCTGTGTTCCATCAGCGCTCCGAGCGGTATGTGTTGCACGTGCGGCAGCACACTCGCCATGTCGGGTTTCCATTCGGCCGCGAGCTTCGTCCACAGTCGCTTGCGCTGCGCGAGCGGCGCATTCGCCACGATGCCGAACAGCTGCGCGCGCCGCATGATGAAAGGCAGCACGCTGCCCTCGTAGGTGTTTCCCGCCGCATTGCCCACCGACGCCACGGCGCCGCCGTCGGCCAGCGAGCGCAGCAGCCACGACAGCATCGGCCCGCCGACGTTGTCGATGGCGGCGGCGAAGCGCGGCTTCTCGAGCGGGCGTTGCGGCGCGTCGAGCACGGCGGCATCGATCACCTCGTGCGCGCCGATGGCGCGCAGCCGCTCCTCCTGCGCCATGCGGCGCGTGATCGCCGCCACGCGGTAGCCGGCGCGCGCGAGGATGGCCGTGCCCAGCAGGCCGACCGCGCCACCCGCGCCGCTCATCGCCACGCTGCCTGTGTCGGGGGCGATGCCGAGCTCGATGAAGCGCTCGAGCGCCATCGCGGCCGTGAAGCCGGGCACGCCGATGACGGCCGCCTCGTGCGGCGTGAGTCCCGGCGGCACGGCCTGCACATGCGCGGCGGGCACGCGCACGCAGGCGGAGAAGCCGCCGTCGAATGCGATGCCGGTCTGGAAGCCGTGCACGAGCACGTCCTGGCCGGGCTCGAAGGAAGGCACCGATGAGGCGAGCACCTCGCCGACCAGCTCGATGCCCGCCACGCGCGGATACGACGCGATGATCTTCGCGCGGCCGTGCAGCGAGAGGCAGTCCTTGTAGTTCACGCCCGCATAGCGGGTGCGCACCACGACCTCGCCGGCCGACAGGTCGTCGAGCCGCAGGGTCTCGAGCCGGCTCTGGACCTGGCCTTCGGCGCTCTGGTGCGTGCGAAGGGCTTCGAATGTCTGGGGAATGGGCATGGGGCCATCTGACCAGCCGCGGACCGCATCGGCAAGCGGGTGTTTCGCCTGTCGAAACACGGCTCGACCGCGCGCGCCGCGCGGCGCCACCATGCAGGCCCCTCGACTGGAGACCCCTCGATGACCACAGGCACCCGCGCCCCCCGACTGTTCGGCGATCACTTTCTCGAACGCCTGCGGCCCGACGAGCAGGCCACCGTTGAACGCGTGCGCGACCTGTGCCGCGACACGCTCGGGCCGCGGGCCGACGCCGTCTCGCGCGAGGACCTGTTCGCCTGGGACACCTTCCGCACGCTCGCGCGCGAAGGCGTGATCGCCACCGCGTTCCCGCGCGAGTACGGCGGCACCGATGCGCGCCAGGCGCTGCGCATCCGCCTCATCGAGGAGCTGGGCCGCGTGTGCAGCACCTCGGCCTCGATGATCACGGGCACCGACCTGTCGAGCCGCGCCATCGTCGCGGGCGCGAGCGAGGCGCTGCGCCGCGAGATCGTGCCGCGGCTGTGCACCGGCGAGCTGCAGGCGGCCTTCGCGCTGACCGAGCCCGGCGCGGGCTCCGACGTGCGCGGCCTCTCGACCACGATCCGACGCGAGGGCGGGCGCTACCTCGTCACGGGCCGCAAGAAGTTCATCACGCGCGCGAGCACGGCCGACTGGTTCGCGGTGGTGGGCCGCGCCGAGGACGATCCCTCGGTGTTCATCGCGGTGCTGATGCCGCGCGATGCCAAGGGCTTTCGCATCGGCGCGGAGGTCGACAAGCTCGGCTGGTTCGGCGTGCCGATCTCCTCGCTCGAGTTCGACGCGGTCGAGGTGCCCGCCTCGCACCGCCTCGGCACGGAGGGCGATGGCTTCTCGCTCGCGCAGGACGCGCTGCTGCGCGCGCGCATCGGCCATGCCGCGATGGCGCTGGGCCGCGCCATCGGCGCGGTCGAGATCGCGAGCCGCTATGCCGGCGAGCGCACCGTGTTCGGCAAGCGCGAGGGCGAGCACCAGGGCGTGCAGTGGATGCTGGCCGACATGGTCACGCAGATCGAGGCCAGCCGCGCCCTGCTCGCGCTCACGGCCGACAAGTACGACGCGGGCGCGAGCGACGTGTCGATCTTCGCGTCCATGGCCAAGCTGCAGGCCACCGACCTGTGCATGAAGGTCGTGACCGATGCGCTGCAGCTCACGGGCGGGCGCGGCTACCTGCGCGACTTCCCGCTCGAGCGCTTCTTCCGCGATGCCAAGCTCAACCAGATCGGGGAGGGCGCGAGCGAGGTGCACAAGACCGTCATCGGCCGCGATGTGATGCGCCGCGCGCCGCTGGCCGAGCGCAACCCGTGCCTGCGCGACGGGCCGCTCACCGACTACTGAAGGTTCAGATCACCTTCTCCGCGCGCAGCGCATCGAGCGTTGCGGCGTCGAGGCCGAACTCGCCATAGACCTCGGCGTTGTGCTCGCCGGTGTCGGGCCCCGTGCGCGGGATCGGCAACTCGCGGCCCGGCACGCGCGGCACCACGCACGGCGCGGGCAGGCTGCCGTAGTCGGGGTCGGGCAGCCGGATGATCGCCTCGCGCGCGCGGTAGTGCGGGTCCTGCTCGATGTCGGCGATGGTGAAGATCTTGCTGAAGGGAATGCCGGCCTCCTCGAGCCGGCGTTCGATGGTGTCGTAGTCGTGCGCGGCGAACCACGCGCCGAGCCCTTCGTCGAGCGCCACCAGGTTCACGACGCGCGCGGGGTTGCTGGCGAAGCGCGGGTCGCCCGCCCACTCGGGTCTGTCGACGGCCGCGCACAGCCGCTGGAAGATCGGGTCCGACGACGCGACCACCGAGAAGTAGAGGCCGTCGCGGCTGCGGTACATGTTCGAGGGCGCGGTGTAGCTCGCGCAGTTGCCCGCGGGCATGCGCACCGTGCCGAGCTGCTCGTGCTCCACGGGCAGCGGGTCGAGCAGGCGGAACAGCGCCTCGGTGGCGGCCAGGTCCACTTCGCAGCCCAGCGCCTGCGGGTCGCCGCGCAGGCGCGCCATTTCCGAGGCGATGGAGAAGGCGCAGAACAGCCCCGCCACCGCATCGCCGACCGGGAAGTTGCTGTGCAGCGGCGAGCCGCCCGCTTCGCCCGTGAGGTTGGTGAAGCCGCTCATGGCCTCGAAGATGCGCGCGAAGCCCGGCCGCGACTTGTAGGGCCCGGTCTGGCCGAAGCCCGTGAGCCGCACCACCACGAGCCGCGGATTGGCGCGATGCAGCGTGGCCAGGTCCAGCCCCCAGCGGTCGAGCGTGCCGGTGCGGAAGTTCTCCACCAACACGTCGAAGCGCGTCACCAGCTTGAGCAGCAGCGCGCGGCCGGCGGGCTGGCGCACGTCGAGCGTGATGCCGCGCTTGCCGCGGTTGGCGATCTTCCACCACAGCGCCTTGCCGTCCTTCACGGGCTGCAGGCCGCGCAGTGCGTCGCCGCCGCCGGGCAGCTCGAGCTTCACCACCTCGGCACCCTGGTCGGCGCACAGCGTGGCGCCCAGTGGCGCGGCCAGCACGGTGGCCATGTCGAGGATGCGCACGCCCGAAAGGGCGCCGCGCGCGGGTCGTCGTGGGGTGTCGTCGGGGGAATGCAAGCGTGGCTCCAAGCCGGGGCGAAGGGCTCCGGGTACGAGCCGGTTTTGCCAGACGCCGCGCGGGCCAACAATCGCTGTTTCGCACAGCGAAACACCTGCCGCGTTTCATTGACGCCCCATTTCGAACGGCCAATCATGCCCACACCACCGCGCTCCTCCTCCCGCATGACAAGCATCGCGCTCCCGGGTCTCGTCGATCCGCACGACCTCACTGCCGACCGCCAGTTCTCGATGAACCTGGCGCGCGGCATGGAAGTGCTGCGCGTGTTCACCAGCGCCGACCCGGTGCTCGGCAACCGCGAGATCTCGGACCGCAGCGGGCTGCCCAAGCCCACGGTCTCGCGCATCACCTACACGCTCACCTTGCTGGGCTACCTGAGCCGCGACGGCGCCACGCAGAAGTACAGGCTCGGGCCCGGCGTGCTGTCGCTGGGCTACCCGCTGCTGGCCAGCATGCAGGTGCGCCAGGTCGCGCGGCCCATCATGGAAAGGCTGGCGCGCGAGACGGGCTGCTCGGTCAACCTGGGCATGCGCGACCGCTCCGACGTGGTCTACGTCGACACCATCCGCACCGACAACACCAACACCCACATGCCCGACATCGGCAGCACGCGCCCGCTGCTGGCCGCGGCGATCGGCCGCGCGCTGATGCTGGCCTGCACGGCACCGGAGCGCTCGGCCATCCTCAACCGGCTGCGGCTGCAGGACGCGGCGCTGTTCCAGCAATTGCGGCCCGCGTGGGAAGCCGACCAGAAGCTCTTTGCCGCGCGCGGCTTCTGCCACTCGCGCGGCGACTGGAAGAAGGACATCCATGCCGTCGCCGTGCCCGTGCGCGTGCCGCCGCGCGAAACGCCGCTGGCGATGAACTGCACGCTCGCCACCTACCGCTCGCCCGGCGAGCGCATGGAACGCAAGGTCGCGCCGCTGCTGCTCGATGCCGTGCGCCAGCTCGAAACCGCGCAGGGCCTGCGCTGAACCGAAAAACGACGAGTTCGAACCCATGATCCGCAACCCCGAAAAATTCAATGCCCTGCTCGCCGAAGTCCGCGACTTCATCCGCAACGAATGCATGCCCATCGAGGCCGAGGTCGACCGCGACGACCTGATCCCCGAGCCCGTGGTCGAGCGCATGCGCGCGCTGGGCCTGTTCGGCCACAGCATTCCCGAGCCGTACGGCGGGGCGGGGCTCACGAGCGAGGAACTGTCGCTGGTGAACATGGAGGTCTCGCAGGCCGCCACCACCTTCCGCGCGCGCTTCGGCGGCAATACGGGCATCGCGTCCGAGTCGCTGGTGGTCGACGGCACGCCCGAGCAGAAGCAGCGCTGGCTGCCCGAGCTGGCCAGCGGCCGCCTCACGGGCTGCTTCGCGCTCACCGAGCCCGAGGCCGGTTCCGACGCCACCGCGCAGCGGACCGTGGCCGTGCGCGATGGCGACCACTACCGCATCACGGGCCGCAAGTGCTTCATCACCAACGCGCCCATCGCCGGCCTGTTCACCGTGTTTGCGCGCACCGATCCGCAGGCCAGGGGCGCGGCCGGCATCACGGCCTTCCTGGTCGAGCGCGACACGCCCGGCCTCTCGACGCCCGCGGGCTATCGCAAGATGGGCCAGCATGGCTCGCCGGTCGGCGAGGTGATCCTCGAGGGCTGCCGCGTGCACGCATCGGCCATCGTCGGCGGCGTGCCGGGCCTGGGCTTCAAGACCGCGATGAAGGCGCTGAACAAGCAGCGCATCAACCTCGCGGGGCTGTGCATCGGGCCGGCCATCCGGCTGGTCGACGAGATGGTGGCGCGCGCCGCGTCGCGCCGGCAGTTCGGCCAGGCCATCGGCGAGTTCCAGCTGGTGCAGCAGATGATCGCCGAGAGCAACACCGAAGTGCATGCCGCGCGCGCGCTGCTGCTGGAGACGGCGCGCAAGCGCGACGACGGCGCCGACGTGACCATGGAGGCCTCGATGTGCAAGCTGTTCGCCTCCGAGATGTGCGGCCGCGTGGCCGACCGCGCGGTGCAGGTCTTCGGCGGCGGCGGCTACATCAACGACAACGTGGCCGAGCGCTTCTACCGCGACGTGCGGCTGTTCCGCCTCTACGAAGGCACGAGCCAGATCCACCTCACCAATATCGCGCGCCGCACCATGGCACGAGCCGGGCACCAGACCTGAACCGGCGGCGCGCGCCAGCCATCATCAACGGAGACAACCCATGACCCTCAAAGGCACCCTGCTGGCCGCGCTCTTCGCCGTCCAGTCCCTGGCAATGACCGCGCCCGCGTTCGCGCAGGGCGACTACCCGAGCAAGCCGATCCGCATCATCGTGCCGTTCACCGCCGGGGGCGTGGTCGACTCGATCGCGCGGCTGGTGGGCGAGCGGCTGTCGGCCAAGTACGGCCAGCCCGTCATCGTCGAGAACCGGACCGGTGCCGGCGGCTCGATCGGAACCGACTACGTGGCCAAGGCCGCGCCCGACGGCTACACGCTGCTGTGCGTGAGCCCCGGCCACGCGGTGACGCCGAGCCTCATCAAGGGCGTGGCGTGGAATCCCGTGCGCGACTTCCGCGCCATCGAGGGCTTCGGCGTGATCCCCAACGTGTTCGTGGTGCCGACCGAGGTGCCCGCCAAGACCATGGCGGAGCTGGTCGCGATGGCGAAGAAGGCCAATCCGCCGCTGACCTACGCGACGGCCGGCGTGGGCACCTCCAACCACCTGTCGGGCGAACTGCTGGCGCAGAGCGCGGAGATCAAGCTCACGCACGTGCCCTATCGCGGCCAGCCCGATGCGCTCGGCGACCTGCTCGCGGGCCGCGTGACGATGATGCCGCTGACCGTGGCGCTGGCCGTGCCGCACATCAAGACCGGCAAGCTGCGGCCGCTGGCCGTCACCACGAGCAAGCGCTCCGCCGCCTTGCCCGACACGCCCACGGTGGCGGAGGCCACGGGCCTGAAGGGCTACGACGTGGGCACGTGGTTCGGCTTCGTCGCGCCGGTGAAGACGCCCGACGCCATCGTCGCCAGGCTGTCGGCCGACGTGGCCGAGATCCTGGCCGATCCCGCGATGAAGCCCAAGCTCGACGTGCTCGGCCTCGAGGTGGCGCCGCGGGGGCCGAAGCAGTTCGACGCCTTCATCGCGAGCGAATACGACAAGTGGAGCAAGGTCATCAAGACCGCGGGCATCGAAGCGCAATGAGCGCCGCGCGCCCATCGCCCGTGCGGCCGCCGCTGTGCGAGCGGCTGGGCATCCGCCATCCGATCTTCGGCTTCTCGCACTCGGTGGACGTCTGCGCCGCCATCGCGCGGGCGGGCGGCTTCCCGGTGCTGGGACTCGCGCGCGAGCTGCCGCACGAGATCCCGCACATCCTGGCCGAGGCCAGCGAACGCATGGCGGGCCTGCCCTGGGGCATCGACCTGATGCTGCCCTCGCAGGTGCCCGACGAGGCCGCGAGCATCGAGAGCGTGCGCGCGCAACTTCCCGCGCCGCACGTGGCCTTCGTCGATGGCCTGCGCGACCGCTTCCAGGTGAAGCCGCCGCAGCGGCCCAGCTTCTTCACGAGCCAGGTGCGCACCCGGGCGCTGTTCGATGCGCAGATCGAGGCCGTGCTCGATTCCGACGCGCGCGGCGTGGCCACGGCCATCGGCCTGCGCGCCGACCTCATCGAGCGCGCGAAGGCGCGCGGCAAGCTCACCTTCTCGCTGGTCGGCTCGGTGCGGCATGCGCGCAAGGCGCTCGACATGGGCGTGGAGGTGCTGGTGGCGCAGGGCTACGACGCGGGCGGCCACACCGGCACGGTCGGCACGCTGTCGCTGCTGCCGCAGGTCATCGCCGAAGCCGGCGAGGTGCCGGTGCTGGCGGCCGGCGGCATCGCCACCGGCGCGCAGGTGCTGGGCGTGCTGGGCATGGGCGCGCAGGGCGCGTGGCTCGGCACCTTGTGGATGGGCGCGAAGGAGAACCACACGCCACCCGCGCTGCTGCAACGGCTCATCGCCAGCGGCAGCGAGGACACCCTGATCACGCGCGCCCACAGCGGCAAGCCCTGCCGCGTGGTGCGCAGCGACTGGATCGATGCCTGGAACGAGCCCGGCGCGCCGGTGCCGCTGGGCATGCCGCTGCAGCAGGCGCTCACCGGCGACGTGTTCGCCTCGATGCACGAGTTCGACGACGCGCGCCTGATCTACGAGGCGGCCGGCCAGAGCGTGTTCGGCATCGAGCGGGAGACCACGGTGGGCGAGCAGATGGATGCGCTGGTCGAGGGCATGCGCAGGGCGTGGGAGCGCATGCGGGGTTGGGACGTTCGGTAGGCCGGCGCGGCAAAAAACCGCCAAGCCTGGGAAGCGGGGCGCGTTCCGGGACTGGCGACGCGGCTTCGATGCGGTTCTAAGCCGAGGTGTCTGATCCCACGAGATCGGCCGCGGACGCAGCTTCCTTTGTGGCTGACCTGGCAGCTTCTCGTGACAGCTTCAGCACCTGGGGCGCGCCGAGCAGGAAGGCGTCCACGCGCATGTCGATCACACGGTCGAGGTTCTTGGGAATCGACAGGGCGTAGACCCATTTGCGCATCCCGATGTAGAACACGCCCGAATGCATGGCCCAGATGAGTTCGACCTCTTCCTCGAGCTCGTTGTCGTCGATCGGCTCGGGGATGTCGTAGGCCTTGCGCATCTCACGCGCGATCACCTTGAAGTGATGCTCGCGCAGACGTGCGATGTAGCGCTGGTTGATGCCCTGCCGGGTGAGGCCCGCCGAGATGAAGATGCGGATCCAGTCGCTGCGCAGGATGTACTGGGCGTAGTCCTTGAGGTAGCGCTTGAGCCTGTCGGCCAGCGGTTGGGCGCTATCGGACAGCCACTCCTCCCACACGGGGTCCCACTTGCGTACGAATACTTCGTCGTACACGCGGTCGACCAGCGCTTCCTTGGTCGGGAAGTAGCGGTAGAGCAGGGGCTGTGTGATCTTGAGCGCGCGTGCGATGTCGTGCGTGCTCACGCTGAAACCGCGCTCGGCAAAGAGCTGGATCGACTTCTGCACGATCTGCTGCTCGCGCGCTTCCTTCGAAAGTCGTTGCGTGACCGGGCGAACTGCGTCTTGTGACGGCTCGCGCGCCGCGCGGGCCTTTGGCGCGGGCTTCGCGGCACTGGAGTCGGCTTCGGTGGTTTTCATGGCGGCTCGGAACGAGCGCAGTCGCGAACCGCGACGGCGCGGATGGTGGTGCGGACGAGTTTAGAGCGCCGACCGCGCGGCAACGATGGCAGAGATAGGGTTTCCACCATCTTCATGGGTCTTGCTGGCACGTTCTCTGCGTAATACGATTTATCAATCGATAACTTAAAGCAGATCTCACCACCAGAGGGAAGATCGTTCTAAGTTGGTGCGACGCAGCAGAAATCCGAGCACCAGGCAGGTGCTATGTCGATATTTTGTTTATTGATCAATCAATTGTATTGAGGCCCAAATGCCAGTGAGAAAACTAGGTCACTACTCGGTCCGAACGCCGGACCTGGAGGCGTCCCGCCGGTTCTACGTCGACGTTCTGGGCCTTCGGGTCGGCTACCGGCCGCCCCTCGATTTCCCAGGCCTGTGGCTCTACCAGGGAGGGGACGAAGCGGACTTCGGCGTGGTGCACCTGATCGGCACCGTCGGTGCCGGCACGGGGCTGTCGGACTACCTCGGGGAGCGCGCCGAGGCCGGCACGGGCACGGGCGCCCTCGATCACCTGGCCTTTCTGGCCACGGACGCCGAAGATTTCTGCCAGCGGCTCGCGCGGTCTGGCATCCAGTACCGCGACCGCACGCTTCCTGGTCTCGGCCTGCGTCAGTTGTTCTTCGTCGACCCTTCGGGCCTGACGATCGAAATGAACTTCCCCGCCGCGGAGCCGCGCAGATCGCAGGCTGCGGCGCAGGAGTTGCAGATGACCGCGACCGCCGATGCGGATCGAGCCGATCAGTGAACAAGACCCCCTCGGAACCACAGCCACATCTCATCAAGGACCCCGCCATGGAAACAGTTCTCGAAGCCCCCCGGACCGCGCTGAACGCCAGCGATCTCATCGCCGAAGCCGAAGCCATGATTCCCTTCCTGCGCGAAAAGTCACAGGAGACCAACGCATTGCGCCGGCCGCCCGAAGCGGTTCGCCAGCGCATGAAAGACGCCGGCGTCGCACGGCTGTGGCAACCGAAACGCTACGGTGGCGCGGAGGGCAGCCTGACCGAAGGCGCCGACATCCTGCGAGCGTTCGGTCGCGGCTGCGGCTCGACGGCGTGGATCATGGCGCAGAACATCCAGCACAACCTGATGCTTGCGAACTGGTCGGAGCGCGCACAGGACGAGATCTGGGGCGCGATGCCGGATGCGCTCGTGAGCGGGATCCTGATCCCCGGCATCGGCAAGGCGGTGAAGGTCGACGGCGGCTTCGCGCTCTCGGGCCGCTGGCCCTTCGTGAGCGGCTGCGAGATCGCCGACTGGATCATCTTCACGGGTGACTGCGTGGTCGACGGCAAGCCGAAGGAGTTCCACTTCGTCCTGCCGAAGGATCAGGTCACCATTCTCGATACCTGGTACACGATCGGCCTGCGCGGCTCCTCGAGCCAGGACTGCCAGTTGAAGGACATCTTCGTGCCCGACCACAGGGTCGTCTCGATGCATGACCTCAAGGGCTATGGAGACAGCCCCGGTGCCGAGGTCAACAAGAGCTGGCAGTTCAGGGTGCCGCTTTACGCTCTGTTTGGCTGCTACATCGGCTGCGCGGCGCTCGGCATCGCGGAGGCCGCGGTGGAGAGCTACATCGGGAACGCACGTCAGCGTGCTTCCACGATGTCGGGCAGCAACATTTCCGCCTACACGACCCAGCAGGTGAAGGTGGCCGAGGCCCAGGCCGCGGTGATGGCCGCCCGCCAGATCATCTATTCGACGCTCGAGCAGGCGGAAGCGTTGTTCAGGAGCGGTCGCAGTTCGACGGTCGAGGATCGCACGCGCTGGCGTGCGATGGCTACCTACGCCGGCAAGCTGGCCTCCTCGGCGGTGAACCTGGTGCTCGACGCCGGCGGCGGCGGCGTGATCTACGAGCGCAACCCGCTGTCCCGCGCGGTCTCGGACATCACCGTCGCTAATCGGCACATCACCCAGAACTGGGACGTCAACGCGTCGACCTACGGTCGCGTGCTGCTGGGCCTGCCCTGCGGCGTCGAAGCCCTCGACGACTGACGACCCCCAATACCCCAGGAGAGCGAAATGCTTCAGACGATTCCCTCCCCGGCAACCCGCGAGGTGCCCCGCATGAACGACAAGCTCCACCCGGTTTCGAGAGATGAATTCCTGTCCGCGATGCGCCAGGCGGCTTCGCCTGTTTGCGTGGTGACCACCAACGTGGACGGGCAGCGGATGGCACTGACCATCAGTTCCTTCCTGTCGGTCTCGGCCGATCCGCCACTGGTGTCGGTGTGCATCAACCGGAACAGCCGCATGTGCGGCGCGATCACCGAGACGGGCGTCTTCGGCGTCCACCTGCTCGCGCACGACCAGGCGCACGTGGCCGACAACTTCGCCGGGCGTCCGCGCGCCGGCGGCGAACCCTACGACTTCTCCTGCGTGCAGTGGGCGCCGGGCGAGGGCGCGCGGCGGGAGCCGGCCATGGTCGGCGTGTCGGTCTCCGCCGATTGCACTGTCGTGTCGTCGACGGATGCGGGCACGCATCGCCTGTTCATCGCGGAGGTGAAGAACCTCGTCACGACCGAACGTCGGCCGCTGATCTTCTGGAACCGGGTCTACGCGTTCCCGACACATCCGCAGGACACCCGTTCCGACGATCCGATGGCTGCGCCTGATCCGTCGCCCTGAACGTCTTTCCGGACCGCCAGACCCATCCGCTTGCTCCATCGATGCGGCCCGCCACGGGCCGCACGGGGATGCCTTCGCCTCGCTCTTTCCACAAGCTTCCATTCCGTCGAGAGGACAACATCATGAAAAACCGATGGTTCGCACTGGCGATCATCTTCATCGCCTTCCTTCAGTTTCCGCTGAACTGGTTCAGCGTCGTGCCCGCCTTCGGCGGCATCGTGAAGGACCTGAACATCTCGTTCACGCAGATCGGCTTGATCGTGGGTACCTTCATCGCCGGCTACGGCGTCATGCACATCCCTGCCGGGTGGCTTGCCGAGCGCTACGGGATGCGCGCCGCCATGATCGCCGGCGTGGTCGTCGAGACCATCGGGACGGCCGTGACTGGCTGGGCTCCGACGTTCGAGATCCTGCTCGTCGGCCGCCTGCTGTGCGGCGTCGGCGGGGCGGTGACCATGGGCAGCGCCGTGGGACTGACGGCCGCATGGTTCCGCGGCAAGGAGCTGGCGACAGCCAACGGCATCATCCAGGGCGTCGGCTTCACCATCGCCGCTGCCATCGGCCTCTACGGGTGGGGCATGGTCGTCGATGCGCTCGGCTGGAGGCAGGCCATGTTCGCAGCGGCGGGCGTCGGCGTTGCCACGCTGGTGTTCCTGCTCGCCTGCTTTCCGTCGCCGCCCAGCAGCAGCGACGATGTGCTCGAAGGACATCACCTCGATCGGAACTCGCTGCGCCGCATCTTCGGCAACCGGAGTCTGTGGATCATGGGCATCGCCTTGCTGGGCGCCTATGGGAGCTACTTCAGTGCGGCAAACCTGCTCGGCAGTTATGCGCAGGAGCGGCTCAACGTCGCGGCGTCGGAAGGCCAGGCCATCGGCGCCATCCTGTTCTTCGGCGGCATCGTGGGCGGCGTCATCGGCGGCTGGCTGACGGACAAGGTCCTGGGGCGTCTGCCGACCTTCCTCATCGCCTGTTTCGCGGAAGGCGCCATGTTCTTCCTGATTCCGCATCTCGATCTGCTCGGCCTGCAGATCGCCGCGGCCGTCGTCGGTGTCGGACTCATCGTGGCCTTCGTTCCCTGGGTGTCGATTCCCGGCGAAGCCGACAGTGGCTTGACTATCTCCGACGTACCGACGGCGATCGGCCTGATGCTGAGCATCGTTGCCATCGGAGGCGCCACGATCCCGCCTCTTTTCACCAGGATTGCGAGCACCTGGGGTTTCGATGCCGCATGGCAATTCCAGGGCGTGGTGTCGATGGGCTTCGCGCTGCTGGCCTTGCTGGCCCGATCGAAGCGCACCGTTGACCTGGGTGTCGCGCGTGCCGCCAAACCTGGCTGATCCAACTTGGCTGCCAACAATCCTGGAATCGATCCCGTGACCTTCCCGCGGCAAGAAGGGCCATCCGACCCGGCGCACTGGCGGACACCGAACATTCGTGAGTTCATCGCGCGCGACTTCCGCTTCCATACCGGCGAGGTGATGCCTGAACTCAGACTGCGTTACACCGTGCTGGGAAACCCGTCCGGCGATCCGGTCCTGGTACTTCATGGCACTTCCGGCAGCGGCAGTCGATTGCTGTCGGCGGAGTTCGGCGGTGCCCTGTTCGGCCCTGGACAGGCACTCGACGCCGCGCGGCACTTCATCGTGCTCCCGGACGCGATCGGGCATGGTGGAAGCGCGAAACCCTCCGATGGCTTGCGAGCCCGGTTTCCCCGGTACAACTACGAAGACATGGTGCGCGCGCAGCATCTCATCGTCACCGAGGCACTCGAGCTGAAGCATCTGCGGCTGGTGCTGGGTGTTTCCATGGGGGGCATGCACGCTTGGCTTTGGGGCGTTCACTATCCAGGACTGATGGATGCGTTGATCCCCATGGCATGCCAGCCGGCACCGATGTCCGGTCGGAACTGGATGCTCAGGCGACTCATGGTCGATGCGATCCGCGACGATCCGCAATGGGCGAACGGAGACTACGTGAAGCAGCCGCCGAGTTTGCGCACGGCGTGGGAATTCTTCAACGTCGCGACAAACGGAGGCGCACTGGCTTTGATGGCGGCAGCGCCAAGACCCGAAGCGGCGGATCGCTGGCTCGAACTGAGAAGGGCGATGCCTTTCGTGGCGGATGCCAACGATCTGATCTTCCAATGGCTGGCCGCGCGGGACTACGACCCGGAGCCGAACCTCGGTCGCATCTCGGCTCGCGTGCTGGCGATCAACTCGGCCGACGATGAGCGCAATCCCCCGGAGGCGGAAGTTGTGGAGGCCGTTGTCGGTCGATTGCCGGGCGCGCGTTGTCTGTTGCTGCCGGCAAGCCAGGACACCTGCGGACATGCGACGGTTTCCATGGCTGCCACCTGGGCCGAGGAAGGACGGCGGTTCCTGGAGACCGTGCCACGGGGCTGATCCGGTATTCGAGAGCATCTCGAACAGTGGCTCTCGTGCCCGGCGGCCGCGGGACTGGTGCCTTCGACAGGAATCGAACCTGTATCTGAGTCTTAGGAGGACCCCGTTCTATCCATTGAACTACGAAGACGGTGGGCGGCTGGACTTTACCAGTTCGTCCGGTCTTTCCTGCGACAGCGCGCCCGCGCTCAGCGCAGCCCGACGCGCGAGGCGTGCCAGCGCAGGGCGGCGGCGCGGGCCGGGTCGGTGGCTTCGATGCGGTCGGCGCGGCGTTGCAGGGCGCGCATCTGCTCGACCTCGGCGATGACCTTGTTGGGGCTCAGCAGGGTGCCCAGCAGCATGTCGGCCTCGAAGGCCAGCCTCTTGAGGACGACCGTGGCGCGACGCAGCAGCTTCGCGGGGGCGGACGATCGGTCGAGGCTGGGCATGGCTGGAGACTCCTGGGAACGGGACACGGGGAAGGGGCATCGATTTTATAGGGTTTACCCGAGGCTCCCGGAGGGCGGGGCCGGCTCGCCGAAAATGGCCCCGCGCCGCTCCGCGCGCGGCTCGCCGCGGCCCATCGCGGGGTGGGCTTACCCCGATACGGAATCTTCAAAAAATTGACCGCGATCAAGCCGGCGCGTTTCGCGCACGCGCACCATCTGCGCTGTTCGGATCCGGCTCAGACTCACGACAAAAAAGAGCGCACCCTCTACAGCAGGAGACAACAGATGAAGCATTTCATTGCGCGCCTCGGCGCGTGTCGCGCACGAGTCCTGGTCGCCACCGCCGCCGCCGCGGTCATGGCAGCCGCCACCCCCGCATGGGCCTGGGAACCCGCCAAGCCCGTCGAGTTCGTGATCCCCGCCGGCACCGGCGGCGGCGCCGACCAGATGGGCCGGCTGCTGCAAGGCATCGTCATCAAGTACAAGCTGATGAAGGAGCCGCTGATCGTCGTCAACAAGTCGGGCGGCGCGGGTGCCGAAGGCTTTCTCTCGGTGAAGGAAGCCAAGGGCGATCCGCACAAGATCATCATCTCGCTGTCGAACCTCTTCACCACGCCGATGGCTACGGGCGTGCCCTTCAACTGGAAGGACATGACGCCGGTGGCGATGCTGGCGCTCGACCAGTTCGTGCTGTGGACCAACGCCGAGCAGCCCTACAAGACGGCGGGCGAGTACATCGCCGCGGTGAAGGCGGCGGGCCCGAACAAGTTCAAGATGGCCGGCACCGGCTCGAAGCAGGAAGACCAGATCATCACGGTCGCGCTCGAGAAAGCCACGGGCACCAAGTTCATCTACGTGCCCTTCAAGGGCGGAGGCGAAGTCGCGGTGCAGCTGGTGGGCGGCCACGTGAACTCCACCGTGAACAACCCGATCGAGGCGGTGGCCCAGTGGCGCGCGGGCAAGCTGCGCCCGCTGTGCGTGTTCGACGACGAGCGCATGCCCTTCAAGGCCAAGGTCACCGACACGCAGTCGTGGAACGACGTGCCCACCTGCAAGGAAGCGGGCGTGCCGGCCAAGTACACGATGCTGCGCGGCATCTTCATGGCACCGGGCGTCAAGCCCGAGCAACTGGCCTTCTACAAGGACCTGCTGACCAAGGTGGCCGCCACGCCCGAGTGGAAGGAATACATGGAGAAGGGTGCCTTCAACCCGACCTTCATGACCGGTGCCGATTTCGAGAAGTGGCTCGCCAGCGCGGAAATCACGCACAAGACGCTGATGACCGAGGCCGGCTTCCTGGCCGCGAGCAAGTAGGACGCAAGAAGGCACCGGCGGCCGGGCGCGCCGCCGCGATGCATCGGACGACGTGAGCATGCGCCCGCGCGGGCGCGTGGCGTCGCGCCCGGTTTTCTCTCTTTCTCGACAACAACACGATGGGGGCTCCATGGAGCACGACGACAACGTATCCGACCCGGCCGCGCGCACGGGCGTGGCCACGAACAAGGTCGAGGCGGTGGTGGCATTGCTGCTGCTGGTGGCCGGCCTGGTGGTGGTCTTCGAAAGCCGCCGGCTCGGCGCGGGCTGGACCAGCGACGGTCCGGGCGCGGGCTACTTCCCGTTCTTCATCGGCCTGATCATCACGATCTCGGGCATCGGCATCCTCTACCAGTCGCTGCTGGGCAAGAACCGCAACACCGAGGTCTTCGTCGACCGCGAGCAGCTCAAGCGCGTGCTCTCGGTGCTGCTGCCGGCGCTGGTCTACGTGCTGGGCATCGCGCTGCTGGGCCTGTACGTGGCCTCGGCGGTCTACATCGCGCTGTTCATGGTGATCCTGGGCAAGTACTCCTGGGTCAAGGCGGCGCTTGCGGCGCTGGCCGTGAACACGCTGTTCTTCTTCATGTTCGAGGTCTGGTTCAAGGTGCCGCTGTTCAAGGGCGCTCTGGATCCGCTCTCGTTCCTCGGCTACTGACACCTCACGGAGCACAAGCGAAATGGAAGAAATCGGTGCCCTGATGCAGGGCTTTTCGGTGATCCTGACACCGACCAACATCGGCCTGATGTTCGTCGGGATCATCCTGGGCGTGCTGATCGGCGTGCTGCCCGGACTGGGCGGTGCCAACGGCGTCGCGATCCTGCTGCCGCTCACGTTCACGATGTCGCCGACCTCGGCGATCATCATGCTGTCGTGCATCTACTGGGGGGCGCTGTTCGGCGGCGCCATCACCTCGGTGCTGTTCAACATCCCGGGCGAGCCGTGGTCGGTGGCCACCACCTTCGACGGCTATCCGATGGCGCAGCAGGGCCGCGCGGGCGCGGCGCTCACCACGGCCTTCACCTCGTCGTTCGTGGGTGCCTTCCTCGCGGTGGTGATGATCACCTTCCTCGCGCCGCTGGTCGCGAAGTTCGCGCTGAAGTTCGGCTCGCCCGAATTCTTCGCGGTCTACCTGCTGACCTTCTGCAGCTTCGTGGGCATGGGCAAGGGCTCGCCGTTCAAGATCCTGGCCTCGATGGCGCTGGGCTTCGCGCTCGCCAGCGTGGGCATGGACACGGTCACGGGCCAGCTGCGCCTGACCTTCGGCCAGCCCGAGCTGATGCGCGGCTTCGACTTCCTGATCGCGGTGATCGGCCTGTTCGGCATCGGCGAGATCCTGCTGTCGATGGAAGAGGGCCTGAAGTTCTCGGGCAAGAGCGCGAAGATCGATCCGAAGGTGGTGCTGCAGACCTGGAAGCAGCTGCCGCAGTACTGGATGACCTCGCTGCGCAGCTCGCTGATCGGCATCTGGATGGGCATCACCCCGGGCGGCGCCACGCCGGCCTCGTTCATGGCCTACGGCCTGGCCAAGAAGATGTCCAAGCGCGGCTCGAAGTTCGGCACCGGCGAGGCCGAGGGCGTCGTCGCGCCCGAGACCGCGGCGCACGCGGCCGGCACCAGCGCGCTGCTGCCGATGCTGGCGCTCGGCATCCCGGGCTCGCCGACCGCGGCGGTGCTGCTGGGCGGCCTGCTGATCTGGGGCCTGCAGCCCGGGCCGCTGCTGTTCGTCGAGCAGAAGGACTTCGTCTGGGGCCTGATCGCGAGCATGTACCTGGGCAACATCGTCGGCCTGATCGTGGTGCTGAGCACGGTGCCGCTGTTCGCCTCGATCCTGCGCATCCCGTTCTCGATCATCGCGCCGGTGATCATCGTGATCTGCGCCATTGGTGCCTACACGGTGCACAACGCGATGCTCGACATCTGGTTCATGCTGGGCTTCGGCGTCATCGGCTACCTGTTCAAGAAGCTCGACTTCCCGCTCGCGCCGCTGGTGCTGGCGCTGGTGCTCGGCGACAAGGCCGAGGACTCGTTCCGCCAGGCCATGCTGGTGTCGCAGGGCGACGTGATGATCATGTTCTCGAACCCGCTGGTCGGCGGCATCACCACCCTGGCGCTCACCTTGCTGTTCTGGCCGCTGATCGCCAAGCTGCTGGCGCTCTTCAAGCCGAAGAAGCCCGACGAGTTCGCCGTCGAGCGGCCGGTCGATTGAGCACGGAGGCCATGCCATGCCCGTCATCGCACTGACCCAGGAAATGGGCTCGCTCGCCAAGGACGTGTCGGTTCAGCTCGCCGAGGAGTTGGGGCTGGAGCTGATGCGCCACGAGGTCATCGAGCGCGTCGCCGACCGCATGCAGGTCTCGACCAGCCTGATCGGCCGCCTGCGCGGCGGCAAGGCCGGTTTCGTCGAGCGGCTCACCGCCGACCGGCGCAGCCTCGCGCTCTACACGGCCGAGGAACTGTTCGCGCTCGCCGACCGCGGCAATGTGGTGCTGCGCGGCTGGGGCGCCACCTGCCTGCTGCGACCGGTGCCGCACGTGGTGTGCGTGCGCATCACGCGCTCGCTCAAGAAGCGCATCGACTGGCTGATGACGCACCTGGAGACCGACGACGCCGAGTTCGCCGAGGCCGAGATCCGGCGCAGCGACGAGGCGCATGCGGCGCGCATGCATGCGCAGTTCGGCGTGACCTGGGGCGACCCGGTGCTCTACGACCTGGTGCTCAACACCGACCGCCTCACGGTCGACAGCTGCGTGGCGCAGATCCGCGCGCTGGCGGCGCGGCCCGAGTTCGCCGAGACCGCGCGTTCGCGCGCGCTGCTGGCCAACATGGCGCTGGCGGCACGCGTGAAGGCGGCGCTCAAGGACGGCGCGGCCACGGCCGACATCCGCGTCACGGTGGAGGCCGACCACGGCCGCGTGAGCTTGCGCGGCATCGTGCTCGACGCGGACGAGCGCGCGCAGACCGAGGCCGTTACGGCCGCGGTGGAAGGCGTGGGCGCGGTGGACAACCAGCTGCGGCTGATGGCGACGACCCGGCGTTTCGCGTCGGCGAAGCAGACCTGAATCGGGCCCTCGACCGTTCGGGCTGAGCCTGTCGAAGCCTCGCGCACGGCTTCCACAAGCTCAGCCCGAGCGGTTCGTGAAGCTCTCAGATCTTCCCGCGCTTGCGCAGCCGACTCAGGGTTTCCGCGGAGAGATTGAGGTAGGACGCGAGCTCCTTGCTCGGGATGCGGTCCACGAGCTCGGGGTGCTTGCGCAGGAAACGGTGCACCCGGCCCGGCGCGTCCAGCAGGTGCAGCGTGATGGTGTGCGCCATGATCTCGCTCATGCCGCGCATCACAAGGAACTCGAACAGTTCCTTGGTCTGGGGATGGCTCGCCAGGAAGGCGGTCCATTCCTTCAGCGGCAGGCTCGCCACGCGGGCCTTGGTGACGCAGACGATGCCGTAGGGCGTGGGCGTGCCCAGGCGCATGGCCGCGTAGCTGGTCTCCATGTCGTTCTCGTCGGCGAAGCGCAGGATCATCTCCTTGCCCTCCGGGTTGCTCACCACCCGCTTGAGGATGCCGTCGAGGATGAAGTACTGCTCCATCTCCCGCACCCCCTGGTGCAGCAGGAAATCGCCCTTGTTGCCGTCGACGATCACCAGGTGCGCCTCGAGCTCGGCGCGCTCGCTCTCGTTCAGGTCCTTGAGCAGGATGTTCTGCCGGAGCTGGGCGCGAATGATGTTCTTCTCCGGGTGGTTTTCCAACAACGTCATGGTCACCGTCTTGCTCGATTTCGTCGCCTGCGGCGCCGCTTCATCGGGGGTCGGCGCCGTTTTCGGGAAAGTTGACCGAGGTCAACGGCCGAAAGGATGGCCCGAATCATAGTCGCGGCTCGGGCCTCGGCCATTCACCCCAGCAGAAGGAGAGACATGTCTTCAGTTAGCACAGCCAAAGAGGCGGCCACGACGCTCGATGAGGCGATCAAGCCCAAGAGTCGGCCAGCCAACGGCGCCGCCGACGATCAGCAACTCGTCGCGCGCGCCCTCCAGCAGATGACGCAGGAAGCGCCGGAAGCGGAAACCACCGATGGTTTCCACCTGGTGATCGATGCGCTGAAGCTGAACGACATCGACACCATCTTCGCGCTGCCGGGCATCCCGATCACCGACCTGACCCGCATGGCGCAGGCCGAGGGCATGCGCGTGATCTCGTTCCGCCACGAGCAGCACGCCGGCAATGCCGCGGCCGCCGCCGGCTTCCTCACGCAGAAGCCCGGTATCTGCCTCACGGTGTCGGCGCCCGGCTTCCTCAACGGCCTGACCGCGCTGGCCAACGCCACCACCAACTGCTTCCCGATGATCCTGATCAGCGGCTCCAGCGAGCGCGAGATCGTCGACCTGCAGCAGGGCGACTACGAGGAGATGGACCAGCTGGCGATCGCCAAGCCGCTGTGCAAGGCCGCGTTCCGCGTGCTGCACGCCGAGGACATCGGCGTGGGCATCGCGCGCGCCATCCGCTCGGCCGTCTCGGGCCGCCCCGGCGGCGTGTACCTCGACCTGCCGGCCAAGCTGTTCGCGCAGACGATGGACGCGATCAAGGGCAAGAACTCGCTGATCAAGGTCATCGACCCCGCGCCGCGCCAGATCCCGGCCGCCGATGCCGTGCAGCGCGCGCTCGATCTGCTCAAGGGCGCGAAGCGCCCGCTGATCCTGCTGGGCAAGGGTGCCGCCTACGCCCAGGCCGATGCCGACATCCGCGCGCTGGTCGAGAAGACCGGCATTCCCTACCTGCCGATGTCGATGGCCAAGGGCCTCTTGCCCGACACGCATGCGCAATCGGCCGCCGCCGCGCGCTCCTACGTGCTGCAGGAAGCCGACGTCGTGCTGCTGGTGGGCGCGCGCCTGAACTGGCTGCTCTCGCACGGCAAGGGCAAGACCTGGGCGCAGGAGAAGGGCGCCAAGCAGTTCATCCAGATCGACATCGCACCGACCGAGATCGACAGCAACGTGGCGATCGCCGCGCCGGTGATCGGCGACATCGGCTCCTGCGTGGCCGCGCTGCTCGCGGGCATCGACGCCAAGTGGGCCAAGCCGCCGACCGAATGGACCGGCGCGATCGCCGAGCGCAAGGACAAGAACCTGTCGAAGATGGCCGCCACGCTCGCCGCGCGTCCCTCGCCGATGAACTTCCAGAGCGCGCTCAGCGTGATCCGCGACCAGGTCAAGGCCCGGCCCGATGCGATCGTCGTCAACGAAGGCGCCAACACGCTGGACTTCGCGCGCAGCATCGTCGACATGTACGAGCCGCGCAAGCGCCTCGACGTCGGCACCTGGGGGATCATGGGCATCGGCATGGGCTTCGCGGTGGCCGCGGCCGTGGTCACGGGCAAGCCGGTGATCGCGATCGAGGGCGACAGCGCCTTCGGCTTCAGCGGCATGGAGGTCGAGACCATCTGCCGCTACAACCTGCCGATCTGCGTGATCGTGTTCAACAACAACGGCGTCTACCGCGGCACCGACGTGAACCCGAGCGGCACGCCCGACGTGGCGCCCACCGTGTTCGTGAAGAACGCGCGCTACGACAAGCTGATGGAAGCCTTCGGCGGCGTGGGCGTGCATGCGACCACCGCCGACGAGCTGCAGGCGGCCCTGACCGAGGCCGTCGCCACGGGCCGCCCGACCCTGATCAATGCCGTCATCGACGAGACCGCGGGCACCGAGAGCGGCCGCATCACCAGTCTCAATCCGGCCACGGCGAAGAAGAAGTGATTCCTTTCATTCCAGGAGATTCGACATGAGCAACAAACCTCTCAACGGCATCAAGATCATCGACTTCACGCATGTGCAAGCCGGTCCGGCCTGCACCCAGCTGCTGGCCTGGTTCGGCGCCGACGTGATCAAGGTCGAGCGCCCCGGCGCCGGCGACGTCACGCGCTCGCAGCTGCGCGACATCCCCGACGTCGACGCGCTGTACTTCACCATGCTCAACAGCAACAAGCGCTCGCTGACGCTGGACACCAAGCAGCCCGAGGGCAAGGTGGTGCTCGAGAAGCTGATCAAGGAATCGGACGTGCTGGTCGAGAACTTCGGCCCCGGTGCGCTCGACCGCATGGGCTTCAGCTGGGAACGCATCCAGGAACTGAATCCGAAGATGATCGTCGCCTCGGTCAAGGGCTTCAGCGACGGCCACCACTACGACGACCTGAAGGTCTACGAGAACGTCGCGCAGTGCGCGGGCGGCGCCGCCTCCACCACCGGCTTCTGGGACGGCCCGCCGACCGTGAGCGCCGCGGCGCTGGGCGACAGCAACACCGGCATGCACCTGGCGATCGGCATCCTCACGGCCATCATCGGCCGCGAGCAGACCGGCAAGGGCCAGCGCGTGGCCTGCTCGATGCAGGACGCCGTGCTCAACCTGTGCCGCGTGAAGATGCGCGACCAGCAGCGCCTCGACCGCCTGGGCTACCTCGAGGAATACCCGCAGTACCCGCACGGCACCTTCAGCGACGTGGTGCCGCGCGGCGGCAATGCCGGCGGCGGCGGCCAGCCGGGCTGGGTGCTCAAGTGCAAGGGCTGGGAGACCGACCCGAACGCCTACATCTACTTCACCGTGCAGGGCCATGCCTGGGCCCCGATCTGCGACGCCATCGGCAAGCCCGAATGGAAGACCGATCCCGACTACATGACCGCCAAGGCGCGCCAGCCGCACATCACCGACATCTTCGCGACCATCGAGGGCTGGCTGGCCGACAAGACCAAGTTCGAGGCGGTCGACATCCTGCGCAAGTTCGACATCCCGTGCGCGCCGGTGCTGACGATGAAGGAACTGCTCAACGACGAATCGCTGCGCAAGAGCGGCTCGATCGTGGAAGTGCCGCACAAGGAACGCGGCACCTACTTCACCGTGGGCAGCCCGATCAAATTCTCGGACCTCAAGCCCGAGATCACCGGTTCGCCGCTCCTGGGCGAACACACCGACGACGTGCTGGCCGAGCTCGGCTACAGCCAACAGCAGATCGCCGCGCTGCACGAAGCGAAGGCAGTCTGACCCAGGCGTTCCCCCGGGGCTTTTCCAGTCCACGAAGCGCCCGGGGGGGCGCGGTATTTCGGACGCGTCGAGGCGGGAGGCCAGCATGCAAGCTTCAGTGGATTTCAGGCAGCTCGTCGAAGGGGCGGGCGATGCCATCATGGTGTGCGATGCGGCCGGGGCCATCGTTCTGTGGAACCCCGCGGCCGAACGCATCTTCGGCTTCACCGAAGCCGAGGCGCTGGGTCGCTCGCTCGACCTCATCATTCCCGAGCGCCAGCGGCAGCGCCATTGGGACGGCTACCACAAGACCATGGACACCGGCATCACCAAGTACGGTGCCGATCTGCTGCGCGTGCCGGCCCTGCACAAGGACGGCCGCACCTTGTCGATCGCCTTCACGGTGTCGATGCTGTTTTCGCCACAACGCGAGGTCTCGGGCATCGTCGCCATCGTCCGCGACGAGACAGCCCGATTCGCGGAAGAGCGCAAACTGCGCGCTCGTCTGCTAGAAGCGGAAACCACGATCAAAGAAGGAGACAGTCGATGAGTCAAGCGCTGGAGGGTGTCCGCATCCTCGATTTCACCCACGTGCAATCCGGCCCCACCTGCACGCAGCTGCTGGCCTGGTTCGGCGCCGACGTCATCAAGGTCGAGCGCGCCGGCGAAGGCGATGCCACGCGTGGCCAGCTGCGCGACATCCCCGGTGTGGACAGCCTCTACTTCACGATGCTGAACCACAACAAGCGCTCGATCACGCTCGACACCAAGAACCCCAAGGGGCGCCAGGTGCTCGACGAGCTGATCAAGACCTGCGACGTGCTGGTCGAGAACTTCGCGCCCGGCGCGCTCGACCGCATGGGCATCACCTGGGAACACATCCAGAAGCTCAACCCGCGCATGATCGTGGCTTCGGTCAAAGGCTTCGGCCCCGGCAAGTACGCCGACTGCAAGGTCTACGAGAACGTGGCGCAATGCGCCGGCGGCGCGGCGTCGACCACCGGCTTCGAGGATGGTCCGCCGATGGTGACCGGCGCCCAGATCGGCGACAGCGGCACCGGCCTGCACCTCGCGCTCGGCATCCTGGCGGCGCTGTTCCAGCGCAACAGCACCGGCCGCGGCCAGAAGGTGCTGGCGCCGATGCAGGACGCGGTGCTCAACCTGTGCCGCGTGAAGATGCGCGACCAGCAGCGGCTGGAACGCACGGGCACCATGCACGAATACCCGCAGTACCCCGACGGCAAGTTCGGCGACGCGGTGCCGCGCGCGGGCAATGCCTCGGGCGGCGGCCAGCCCGGCTCGATCCTCAAGTGCAAGGGCTGGGAGACTGACCCCAACGCCTACATCTACTTCATCACGCAGGCGGCCGTGTGGCCGGCGGTGTGCAAGGTGATCGGCGAGGAAGGCTGGATCACCGACGAGGCCTATGCCACGCCGGCCGCGCGCCTGCTGCACCTGAAGCCGATCTTCGCGCGCATCGAGCAATGGACCATGACCAAGGACAAGTTCGAGGCCATGGACATCCTGAACCAGTACGACATTCCGTGCGGGCCGATCCTCTCGATGAAGGAGATCGCCGCCGACGAATCGCTGCGCGAGACCGGGACCATCGTCGAGGTCGACCATCCCACGCGCGGCAAGTACCTGACGGTGGGCAATCCGATCAAGCTGTCGGACAGCCCGACCGAGGTGAAGCGCTCGCCGCTCCTGGGCGAGCACACCGAGGAAGTGCTGATGCAGCTGGGCTACGGCCTGGAAGACGTGGCGGCGTTGCGCGCCGAACGCGTGATCTGACGACGAAGAACGCGGCGCGGTAATTCCGCGCCAATTCGAACGAATCCGCGATCGATTCGCCAATGGCATGGCCGGCGGCGAAGGGATTCGTTCGTCTTCTTCTTTTGAATTGAATTGGAGTCATGCATAACTCCAAATGAATACTCTCAATAAAATAGTTTGACTGTTATTTATCGTTCTGCACTTCTACAGTTTGAACATGCCGGCAAGTCATTCAATTCACCGCACGGCAGTCATTCGAAAGGAGCAGACCATGCAGAACCTCACGCCCGTTCAATACTGGCTCGATGAAACCGAGCGCAATGCCTACAACGCCGCCTTCTACGAATTGGGCTTGCGCTGGCACTGGGACCGTCAAACTTATTGCGACCTGATGGGCACGGCGCAGGAACCCGAGAAGCGCATCGGCCATTATCTCGAGGCGAATCATCCGCATCTGCTGCGCGCCTACGACGCGGCATTCCTGGCCGATGCGATCGAACAGAAGAAGGAAGCCTACAAGCGCCGCGAAGGCGAAGGTTCCGCGCCGCTGTCGAAGCGCCATTTCAATTGGGCCGAATGCCGCGGTGCCGAACTCGGCGCCTGAATTGCAATTGAACAATTAATCCGACGGCTGATTCGATGAAAATCCACGAATACCAGGGCAAGGAAGTGCTGCGCCGCCATGGCGTGGCGACTCCGCGCGGTTTCGTCTGCCGCACGAGCGACGAGGCGGCCGACGCCGCCGCCCGGCTCGGCGGGCGCTCGTGGGTGGTGAAGGCGCAGATTCATGCGGGCGGCCGCGGCAAGGGCGGGGGTGTGAAGCTGGCCTGGTCGGGCGCGGAGGTGCGCCGCCATGCGCAGGCGCTGCTCGGCATGACGCTGCGCACGCACCAGACGGGACCCGAGGGCCGGGTGGTGAGACAGTTGCTGGTCGAGGAGGGGGTGGAGATCGACCGGGAGTTCTACCTCGGGATGGTGGTCGACCGCGGTGCCCGGCGCGTGGCGCTGATGGCATCGAGCGAAGGCGGGATGGACATCGAAGAGGTGGCCGCGCGTTCGCCCGAGAAGATCCACACGCTGTTCATCGACCCCGAGACGGGGATCAAGGCAACCGAGGCCGATGCGCTCGCACGCTCGATCGGGCTCGCGGGCCGCGACGTGGTGCAGGCGCGCGAGTTCATGCAGAAGCTCTACCAGGCCTTCGACGCGAGCGACGCCTCGCTGGCCGAGATCAACCCGCTGGTGCGCACGCGCGACGGCCGGTTGATGGCGCTCGACGCCAAGCTCGGCTTCGATCCGAACGCGCTGTTCCGCCAGCCCGAGATCGCCGCGATGCGCGACCTCGACGAGGAGGATCCGACGGAGATCGAAGCCTCGAAGTTCGACCTGTCGTACATCTCGCTCGACGGCGACATCGGCTGCCTGGTCAATGGCGCGGGCCTCGCGATGGCGACGATGGACGCGATCAAGCTCCATGGTGGATCGCCGGCCAACTTCCTCGACGTGGGCGGCGGCGCGAGCGTGGAGAAGGTCACCGCGGCCTTCCAGCTGATGCTGCGCAACCCGCGCCTGAAGGCGGTGCTGGTCAACATCTTCGGCGGCATCATGCGCTGCGACGTGATCGCCCACGGCATCGTCGCCGCGGCACGCGAAACGGCCCTCTCGGTGCCGCTGGTGGTACGCATGAAGGGAACGAACGAGGACCTGGGGCGGACCATCCTCGCGCAGTCGGAGCTTCAGATCATCGGGGCCGAGGATATCGGCGAGGCGGCTCGACAGGCGGTTGTCGTGGCTCGGGTTCCCAAGGGGCAGCGATGAACGTTGGACGAGCTTTTTGCCGTTCGTTGCGGGCACGCGCCGACGGGGTACTCCCCTCCGCGAATGTCCCCCGGCCTTCGGCCTCCTCCTTTATTTCGCTGCGGGGAGTACCCCGCCGACGCGCGCCAGACGCGCTGCGCTTGATCGGCCGGCACCACCGCTGCGCTTCCGTGCACAGGGCAGTGGGTGCTTCCCGCAGCGAAATAAAGGAGGAGCCGAAGGCGGGGGACATTCGCGGAGGGAAGTACCCGCTGTCCTGTGCACGCGCCCCGAACAGCAGCCCCAGCAAAACAAGAGCGGACCTCACAGAGCGGTAAAGGAACAAGATGTCGATCCTCATCAACCGCCACACCCGCGTCATCACGCAGGGCATCACCGGCAAGACCGCCCAGTTCCACACCCAGGCCTGCCTCGAGTACGGCCACGGGCGCCACTGCTTCGTCGCCGGCGTCCATCCGACCAAGGCCGGGCAGGCCATGGCCGGCATTCCCATCTACGGCACCGTCAAGGAAGCCAAGGCCCGCACCGGCGCCACCGTCTCGGTCATCTATGTGCCGCCGGCCTTCGCCGCCGCCGCCATCGATGAAGCCGTGGATGCCGAGCTCGACCTCGTGATCTGCATCACCGAGGGCATCCCGGTGCGCGACATGGTCCGCACCCGCCGCCGCATGGAAGGGCGCAAGACCCTGCTGCTCGGGCCCAACTGCCCCGGCCTCATCGTGCCCGACGAGATCAAGATCGGCATCATGCCGGGCCACATCCACCAGCGCGGCCGCATCGGCGTGGTCTCGCGCTCGGGCACCTTGACCTACGAGGCCGCGAGCCAGCTCGGGCGCTTCGGCATCGGCCAGTCGACGGTGGTCGGCATCGGCGGCGATCCGGTCGGCGGGCTGCGGCACATCGACGTGCTGAAGATGTTCAACGACGACCCGCGCACCGACGCCGTCATCATGGTCGGCGAGATCGGCGGCGATGCCGAGGAAGAGTGCGCGCGCTGGATCCATGCCCACATGCGCAAGCCCGTGGTCGGCTTCATCGCCGGCGCTAGTGCGCCGCCCGGCAAGCGCATGGGCCATGCGGGCGCCATCATTTCCGGCGGCAAGGGCACGGCGCAGGAGAAGCTCGCCGTCATGAAGGCCTGCGGCATTCACGTCACCGACAACCCGGCCGACATGGGGAAGCTGCTGGCCTCGCTGGTCGTTCCCGACTACCTGCCGTTCGACTAGGCCCCGCACCCGCGCAGCGCCTGTCGACCCACCCGCATTCACAGCATCAAAAGAAAGCACAACATGCCACAACGTTGGGTCCGTTTCGAACACGCCGGAGAAGCCGCCTTCGGCACTCTGGAGGACGACGCCGTGCGCGAGTATCGCGGCGACATGTACGGCACGCCCGAGCCCACCGGCCGCGTGTTCGCGCTGGCCGGCCTGCGCCTGCTGTCGCCGAGCGAGCCGACCAAGGTCATCGCGCTGTGGAACAACTTCCACGCGCTCGGCGAGAAGCTCAAGCTCGCCGTGCCCGAGGAGCCGTTGTACCTGCTGAAGGCGCCGAACTCCTTCTCGGCGCACGAGGCGCCGATCCGCAAGCCGCTGTGCGACGGCAAGGTCGTGTTCGAGGGCGAGCTCGGCATCGTCATCGGCAAGACCGCCACCGCCGTCTCCGAGGAGCGCGCGCTCGAGCACGTGTTCGGCTACACCTGCGCCAACGACGTCACCGTGGCCGACATCCTCAACCGCGACGCCTCGTTCGCGCAGTGGGTGCGCGCCAAGGGCTTCGACACCTTCTGCCCCATGGGCCCGGCCATCGCCACCGGCCTCGATCCCGCCACGCTGGTGGTACGCACGGTGCTCAACGGCGAGGAGCGGCAGAACTATCCCGTAAGCGACATGCGCTTCTCGGTGCAGCGCCTGGTCAGCCTCATCTCGCAGGACATGAGCCTGCATCCCGGCGACGTGATCCTGTGCGGCACGTCCGTGGGCGTGGGCTCGATGAAGCCCGGCAGCCTGGTCGAGGTGGAGATCGACGGCATCGGCCGCTTGTCCAACCGCTTCGGCTGACGCGAAGAATTTCAACTCTTGGGGATCGACATGAAGATAGCAATCATCGGCGCGGGGGCCATCGGCGGCCTGGTGGGCGCCAAACTCGCGCTGGCCGGGGAGGACGTGACCTTCATCGTGCGCGGCGCCAACCTCCAGGCCATCGGGGCCAACGGCATCAAGCTGGTGTCGGCCGAGGGCGAGGAGCAGGTGGCGCGCAACGTACGGGCCACCGACCGCTATGACGAAGCAGGGCCGCAGGACCTCGTGATCCTCGCGATGAAGGCGCACCAGGTCGAGGCCGTGGCCGACGACGTGGCCAAGCTCTTCGGGCCCGAGACCGCGGTCGTGACCATGCAGAACGGCATTCCCTACTGGTACTTCCAGAAGCACGGCGGCGTGCTCGAGGGCACCACCGTGCGCAGCGTCGACCCGCAGGGCGTGCTCAACACCAAGATCCCCTCGCGGCGCGTGATCGGCTGCGTGGTGTATCCGGCCTCCGAGCTGATCGCGCCCGGCGTCATCAAGCACATCGAGGGCGACCGCTTCCCGGTCGGCGAGCTCGACGGCACGACCACCGAGCGCGTCGAGCGCATCGCGGCCTGCTTCGCCAGCGCGGGCTTCAAGGCGCCGGTGCTCGACAACATCCGCGCCGAGATCTGGCTCAAGCTCTGGGGCAACCTGACCTTCAACCCGATCAGCAGCCTCTCGCACTCGACCCTGGTCGACATCTGTCAGTACCCGCCCTCGCGCGAGCTCGCGGCCGCGATGATGCGCGAGGCCCAGGCCGTGGCGCACAAGCTCGGCATCGAGTTCCGCGTGACGCTCGAGAAGCGCATCGCGGGCGCCGAGAAGGTCGGCAAGCACAAGACCTCGATGCTGCAGGACGTGGAAGCCGGCCGCGCGCCCGAGATCGACGCGCTGGTCGGCGCGGTGGTCGAGCTCGCGCGGCTCACCGAGACCTCGACCCCGCACATCGACACCGTGTATTCGCTCGTGAAGCTGCTCGCGCGGACGATGGAAGAACAGCGCGGCCAGGTCCGGCTGCGCGAACTCGCCTGAGGACACCGACACCATGCGACGCCTTCGCAGCGCCAAGATCGTGGCCACGCTCGGTCCCGCCACTTCCGACGAGCCCGCGATCCGCGCGCTGTTCGAGCGTGGCGTGGACGTGTTCCGCCTCAACTTCAGCCACGGCACGCAGCACGACCATGCGCGCCGCCTCGAGACCATCCGCCGGCTCGAGAAGGAATTCGGCCGGCCCATCGGCGTGCTGCTCGACCTGCAGGGGCCGAAGCTGCGCCTGGGCACCTTCGAGGGCGGCCGCGCGCAGCTCGAGGCGCTCGCGCGCTTCCGGCTCGACATGGACCGCGCGAGCGGCAACAGCCGCCGCGCGCCGCTGCCGCATCCCGAGATCTTCGCCGCGCTGCGGGAAGGCACCGAGCTGCTGCTCGACGACGGCAAGCTGCGGCTGCGCGTCGACCGCCACGGCGCCGACTTCGCCGAGACCACCGTGCTGGTGGGCGGGCCCATCTCCGACCGCAAGGGCGTCAACGTGCCCAGCGTGCTGCTGCCGATCTCGCCGCTGACGCCGAAGGACCGCGACGACCTCGACGTCGGCCTCGCGATGGGCGTGGACTGGGTGGCGCTCTCGTTCGTGCAGCGGCCCGAGGACATCGACGAGGCGCGCGAGATCATCGGCACGCGCGCGGCCATCATGGCCAAGCTCGAGAAGCCCGCAGCCATCGAGCACCTCGACGCCATCGTCGAGCGCTGCGACGGCATCATGGTCGCGCGCGGCGACCTCGGCGTCGAGCTGCCGCCCGAGCGCGTGCCCGAGCTGCAGCGCCAGATCGTGCGTGCCTGCCGGCTGCGCGGCAAGCCGGTGGTGGTGGCCACGCAGATGCTCGAGTCGATGATCGCCGCGCCGGTGCCCACGCGCGCCGAGGTGTCGGACGTGGCGACCGCGGTCTACGACGGCGTCGACGCGGTGATGCTCTCGGCCGAGTCGGCCTCGGGCAAGTACCCGCTCGAGGCGGTGGCGATGATGGACCGCATCGTCGCGCGCGTGGAGGCCGATCCCTCGTACCGCACCGGCATCGACGCCACGCACGAGAGCGCGCAGTCGACCACCGCCGACGCGGTCTGCACCTCGATGCGCCAGGTGGCTGCGCTGCTCGCGCCGGCCGCCACCGTCACCTACACCTCCTCGGGCTTCACCAGCCTGCGCGCGGCGCGCGAGCGGCCCGCGGTGCCGATCCTGAGCCTCACGCCCGACATCGCGACCGCGCGCCGCATGGCGATGGTGTGGGGCGTGCACGCGGTGCTGGTGGACGACGTGCACGACGTGGGCGAGATGATCGAGTGCGCCTGCCGCACCGCGCATGCCGAGGGCTTCGCGCAGCCCGGTCAGAAGGTGGTGGTGGTGGCGGGCCTGCCCTTCGGCCAGTCGGGCACCACCAACCTGCTGCACGTCGCGCGTATTCCGAACCATTCCTGATCGCGAATACTTGACCGCGGTCATGCGGCGCGCGCGCCGCCGGCCATAGCATGGGACTTCCGAACGAAGCAGTTCTCCAGGAATCCCCATGAAGCACGCGACCCTGCGCCAGTTGAAGGTTTTCGAGGCGGTGGCGCGGCTCCTGAGTTTCTCGCGCGCGGCCGAGGAGCTGCACCTCACGCAGCCCGCGGTGTCGACCCAGGTGCGCAAGCTCGAGGACCACGCCGGCAACACGCTGTTCGAGCAGTTCGGCAAGAAGGTCTACCTCACGGCCGCGGGCACCGAGCTGCTGCAGCTCAGCCGCGCGATCATCCAGCAGTTCGAGGCGGCCGAGAACGCGATGCTGCAGTTCAAGGGCATCTCGGGCGGCAAGCTCAACGTGGGCGTGATCAGCGCGGGCGACTACTTCTTTCCGCGCCTCTTGGTGGAGTTCGCGGGCCGGCACCGCGGCGTGACCCTGAACTTCACCGTGCATAACCGCGAGGGCCTGCTCACGCACATCGCCGAGAACCTCACGGACCTCGCGATCATGGTGCGGCCACCCACCGACCTCGACACGCTGAACCAGCCGTTCGCGCCGCACCCCTACGTGATCATCGCGGCGCCCACGCATCCGCTGGTGGGCGTGAAGGGCGTGCCGCTCAAGCGGCTGATCCGCGAGCCCTTCGTGGTGCGCGAGCGCGCGTCCGACACCTGGCATTCGATGGAGGAGGGCTTCGGCGCAGCACTGTCCGAGATCAACATCGCGATGGAGATCCGCAGCACCGAGACCATCAAGCAGGCGGTGATCGCGGGCATGGGCGTGAGCTTCGTGTCGGCCCACACCATCAGCCAGGAGCTGCGCGCGGGCAGCGTGCGGGTGCTCGACGTGCAGGGCTTCCCGCTGATGCTCAACTGGTACGTGGTGCACCGCCGCGGCAAGCGGCTGCCGCCGGTGGCGCAGGCCTTCAAGGACTTCCTGCTGAACGACGGCACCGCGCTGATCTCGCAGATCGTGCCCTTCGATCCGGCGATCTGAAGGCGAAAAAAAAGAGCGCTCTCGGCGCTCTTTCTTTTTGGGTGGAGCCTCGGGGGCTCCGGCTCTCAACGCTGTTGCAGCGCGGCGCGCACGGCCTTGGCGAAGATCACGATCGGCAGCGCGGCGATCAGGTCGCGCAGCACGCCGTTCGAGGCGAAGGAGGGGGCCTTGAGGGCGGCGGAATTCAGTGCGGTGTTGTTCATGGATGTGCTCCGAATGCGGGTGGGTGGGAATGCGAACCTCCGAATTATAGGGTTTACCCTGGATTAGGGCAAACCACGAGTGACATGCCCATTTCGCAAGCAGGTCCCGCGAAGGCACTCCAGAGTGGGCCGAGATGCGATCGAGGAGTTCAGCGAGGTCCACCGAAGACGCCACCGACTTGCATCAAGCGGCGCGTTCTCATCGCGCGCCAAGACGGCCATGCTAGGGAATCCACGGGGGTCCGCGGCCGGCTCCCTTCGAGGGAACTTGACGAGGGTCAAGAGTTTTTGGATCGCTCCATCCGACAGTCATCCGCACGCAGGAGGCTGCGGGTCGACGGTGTCGCGAAGCGGGGCCGACGGGACCGGAGGATCAGCCGAAGCGTGTCGATTGCGTGATGCGACGCCGTACTTGTTCGCATCTCTGCTTCGGGGACCGGTGACTCGGAACGAAACCGGCGGCGCCTCGACGCGATCCGCCGGACTTCAACTACTCAAACACAAAGATGAAGGACATTCAATGACTCGGCAAACGACCACGATCGCGGGTGCGAACCCCGCGATCTACTCCCCCTCGGGACACTCCGGCGCCGCGGCGGCGCAGCGCTCGCACAGCTACCGATGGGGACAGCTCCTGATCGGCATCGTGTGCATGGCGATGATCGCCAACCTCCAATACGGCTGGACCCTGTTCGTCAACCCGATCGCGGAGAAGCACGGCTGGAGCCGCGCCGCGATCCAGGTGGCCTTCACCATCTTCGTGCTCACCGAGACCTGGCTGGTGCCGATCGAGGGCTACCTCGTCGACCGCTTCGGCCCGCGTCCCGTGGTGCTGGTGGGCGGCGTGCTCTGCGGCATCGGCTGGGTGATCAACTCCTTCGCGGCCTCGCTGCCGGTGCTCTACATCGCGGCGGCCATCGGCGGCATCGGCGCGGGCGCGGTCTACGGCACCTGCGTGGGCAATGCGCTCAAGTGGTTCCCCGACCGGCGCGGCCTCGCGGCGGGCCTGACCGCGGCCGGCTTCGGCGCGGGCTCGGCGCTCACCATCATTCCGATCTCGGCCATGATCAAGAACAGCGGCTACGAGGCCGCCTTCCTGTATTTTGGGATCGGGCAGGGACTGATCGTGTTCCTGCTCGCATGGATGCTGACGCGCGCGCCCGAGCATGCCAAGGCCGTGAACACCCGCAACGTGCAGCAGTCGCGGCGCGACTACGCGCCCTCCGAGGTGCTGCGCTCGCCCGTGTTCTGGGTGATGTACGCGATGTTCGTGATGGTGGCCGCCGGCGGCCTGATGGCGACCGCGCAGCTCGCGCCGATCGCCAAGGACTTCAAGATCATCGACGTGCCGGTGAACATCATGGGCCTGGTGCTGCCCGCGCTGACCTTCGCGCTGGCGATCGACCGCGTGCTCAACGGCCTGACGCGACCGTTCTTCGGCTGGGTGTCGGACAAGATCGGCCGCGAGCAGACCATGTTCATCGCTTTCGCGATCGAGGCGGTCGGCATCCTGATGCTGTACAAGTACGGCCACAACCCGCTGCTGTTCGTGGTGCTGACCGGCATGGTGTTCTTCGCCTGGGGCGAGATCTACAGCCTGTTCCCCTCGACCTGCGCCGACACCTTCGGCGGCAAGTACGCGGCCTCGAACGCCGGCATGCTCTACACCGCCAAGGGCACGGCCTCGCTGCTGGTGCCGCTGTCGAGCGTGCTGGCCGCGAGCACCGGCAGCTGGGAGGCGGTGTTCTTCGTCGCGAGCGGCGTGAACGCGGTCGCCGCCTTGATGGCCTGGTTCGTCTTGCGGCCCATGCGCCGCAAGCACATCGAACGCAGCGAACTCCCGCACTGAGCGCCGGCGGGTCGCGAGCCGCTACCATCGACGCCTTTGTCCAGGAGAACGGCGTGACCCTCTACAGACTCGACGAACATGAACCGTCCATCGACGCCAGCGCGCGCGTGGCGGACACGGCGAGCGTGATCGGTCAGGTCGTGCTCGGCGCGCGCAGCAGCATCGGGCCGCGCTGCGTGCTGCGCGGCGACAACGAGCCCATCACGGTGGGCGCGGGCAGCCACCTCGAGGACGGCGTGATGCTGCATGCCGACCCGGGCTTCCCGATGACCATCGGCGCCGACGTGACGGTCGAGCGGCATGTGATGCTGCACGGCTGCACCATCGGCGACGGTTCGGTGGTCGGCGAGGACACGGTGGCGCTCAACGGCGCGGTGGTGGGCCGCGAATGCATCGTCGCCACCGGCGCGCTGCTGACCGAGGGCAAGGTCTTTCCCGACCGCTCGCTGATCTCGGGCCGCCCGGCCAAGGTCACGGGCCAGGTCGACGATGCCGAGGCCGCGCGCCTCGTGCAGCGCGCGCGCGAACTGGCCGCGCGCTGATCCGCGCGGGGCCGCCGGCGCGAACGGCCCCGCGTTCCTCTCCTTGCGTTCCCGCGCACCGCGACGGATTCGTGCGCGGAATACCTCGGCGCTGCGAACGGTTCGCACGCGTCCCCACGAGGCCTCCGGATATTCCGGCCGCGGCCCAGCGACAGGGTCCTTTTCACAGGGCTCGCTCGCATTCGCGCTACCCCTGTTTCGATGGAAATTGACCTGCGTCAAGGTCATCCGCGCGCGATTCCTCGACAGTGAATCCCGAGGCAGATGACCGCGCGCGGCTCCCGGTCCCCGCACAGGGAGGCAAGCGCGAATCGACGCCACGATGACAACGGATCCGCCGGCAGGCAGACAGCGGCGGACCGGCAACGGCACCAGATCGGACGGGACCATGACAACAGAAGCGCTGAACGCGTACGCAGCACCGCACCTGGCCGCACCCGCGGCACGCGTGGAGGCCGGCCAATGAGCGAGGCCCCGCGACTTTCCGCGGCCGACGAACTGGCCGAGGTGCGCCGCGTGCTTGGCGCGCATGCGGACGAACAGGGTGCGCTGCTGCCGATCCTGCACGAGGTGCAGGACACGCTGGGCTACGTGCCCTCGCATGCGGTGCAGACCATCGCCGACGCGCAGAACCTCTCGCGCGCCGAGGTGCATGGCGTGATCACCTACTACCACCACTTCCGCGCCGAGCCGCCGGGACGGCACGTGATCCAGATCTGCCGCGCCGAGGCCTGCCAGGCGATGGGCGCCGATGCGCTGCTCGCGCATGCCGAGAAGCACCTGGGCTGCGCGGTGCACGGCACCACGAAGGACGGCGCCTTCACGCTCGAGCCGGCGTTCTGCCTCGGCCTGTGCGCCTCCTCGCCCGCGATGACGCTCGACGACGAGCCGCATGCGCGCGTCACGCCGATTCGTTTCGAGACCCTGGTCGCACAGGCGGGAGATTGCGCATGAACGCCGCCGTGAAGATCTACGTGCCGCGCGACTCCGCGGCGCTCGCGGTCGGCGCCGACGCCGTGGCCCAGCGCATCGCGCAGGAAGCCGCCGCTCGCGGCCTCGCGATCGATCTGGTGCGCAACGGCTCGCGCGGCATGCTGTGGCTCGAGCCGTTGGTCGAGTTCGAAACGCCCGCGGGCCGCATGGCCTACGGCCCGGTCACGGTCGACGACGTGCCGGCACTGCTCGACGCCGGCCTGGCCACGGGCGCGCGTTCGCATCCGCTGTCGCTCGGCCCCACCGACGAGATTGCCTACCTCAAGAAGCAGGAGCGCCTGACCTTCGCGCGCGTCGGCATCACCGACCCCGTGTCGCTGACCGACTACCAGGCGCACGAGGGCTATGCGGGCCTGCGCGCGGCGCTCGCGATGGCGCCGGCCGACATCGTGCAGCAGGTGCTCGACTCGGGCCTGCGCGGCCGCGGCGGCGCGGCGTTTCCGGCCGGCATCAAGTGGAAGACGGTGCTCAACACGCCGTCCGAACAGAAGTACATCGTCTGCAATGCCGACGAGGGCGACTCGGGCACCTTCTCCGACCGCATGACGATGGAGGGCGACCCCTTCGTGCTGATCGAGGGCATGACCATCGCGGGCATCGCAACCGGCGCGACGCAGGGCTACATCTACGTGCGCTCCGAGTACCCGCACGCGATCGCCGCGCTCAACGAGGCGATCCGCCACGCGGAGGCCGCGGGCTTCCTCGGCGACAACGTGCTGCGCTCGGGCAAGCGCTTCCGGCTCGCGGTGCGCAAGGGCGCCGGCTCCTACGTCTGCGGCGAGGAGACGGCGCTGCTCGAGAGCCTCGAGGGCAAGCGCGGCATCGTGCGCGCCAAGCCGCCGCTGCCGGCCATCGAGGGCCTGTTCGGCCAGCCCACGCTGATCAACAACGTGATCACGCTGGCCAGCGTGCCGATCATCCTGGCGCTCGGCGCCACCTTCTACCGCGACTACGGCGTGGGCCGCTCGCGCGGCACCCTGCCGATGCAGCTGGCCGGCAACATCAAGCACGGCGGGCTGGTCGAGAAGGCCTTCGGCGTCACCTTGCGCGAACTGCTCTACGACTACGGCGGCGGCTCGGCCTCGGGCCGGCCGATCAAGGCGGTGCAGGTCGGCGGCCCGCTGGGCGCCTACCTGCCCGAGTCGCAGTGGGACCTGCCGCTGGACTACGAGGCCTACGCGGCCGTCGGCGGCACCGTGGGCCACGGCGGCATCGTGGTGCACGACGACACGGCCGACCTGTCGAAGCTCGCGCGCTACGCGATGGAGTTCTGCGCGCTCGAGTCGTGCGGCAAGTGCACGCCCTGCCGCATCGGCTCGACGCGCGGCGTCGAGGTCATCGACAAGATCCGCGGCAACCAGAACCGGCCGCAGCAGGTGATCCTGCTGCGCGACCTGTGCAACACCATGGTCCATGGCTCGCTGTGCGCGATGGGCGGCATGACGCCGTTCCCGGTCCTCTCCGCGCTCGACCACTTCCCGCAGGACTTCGGCATCGAGGCACCCGACCGCAAGGCCGCCTGAGCCCCCAGAGAAAGCAAAGACATGTTGAACCATCTCAAGGAAACCGACTACGGCACGCCCAAGCGCGAATCCGAGCGCGAGGTCACGCTGGAGATCGACGGCACCGAGGTCACCGTGCCGGCCGGCACCTCGCTGATGCGCGCGGCCGTCGACGCCGGCATCCAGGTGCCCAAGCTGTGCGCCACCGACAGCCTCGAGCCTTTCGGCTCGTGCCGGCTGTGCCTGGTCGAGATCGAGGGCCGCCGCGGCTTCCCGGCCTCGTGCACCACGCCGGCCGAGGCCGGCATGAAGGTGCGCACCCAGACGCCGAAGCTGCAGGACCTGCGCAAGGGCGTGATGGAGCTCTACATCTCCGACCATCCGCTCGACTGCCTGACCTGCTCGGCCAACGGCAACTGCGAGCTGCAGGACATGGCGGGCGTGACCGGCCTGCGCAACGTGCGCTACGGCTTCGATGGCGCCAACCACATCAAGAGCGAGAAGGACGAGTCGAACCCGTACTTCACCTACGACCCCTCCAAGTGCATCGTGTGCAACCGCTGCGTGCGCGCCTGCGAGGAAACCCAGGGCACCTTCGCGCTGACCATCAGCGGCCGCGGCTTCGAGTCGCGCGTGTCGCCGGGCCAGGACCAGCCCTTCATGGAATCGGAGTGCGTGAGCTGCGGCGCCTGCGTCGAGGCCTGCCCCACCGCCACCCTGCAGGAGAAGTCGGTGATCTGGCTCGGCCAGCCCGAGCACAGCGTGATCACCACCTGCGCCTACTGCGGCGTGGGCTGTGCCTTCAAGGCCGAGATGAAGGGCAACGAGGTGGTGCGCATGGTGCCGTGGAAGGACGGCAAGGCCAACGACGGCCACTCCTGCGTGAAGGGCCGCTTCGCCTGGGGCTATGCCTCGCACCAGGACCGCATGCTCAAGCCCATGATCCGCCAGAAGATCACCGACCCGTGGCAGGAGGTGAGCTGGGACGAGGCCATCGACTACGCGGCCGGCGAGTTCAAGCGCCTGCAGGAGAAGTACGGCCGCAACGCCATCGGCGGCATCACCTCCTCGCGCTGCACCAACGAGGAAACCTACCTGGTGCAGAAGCTGGTGCGCGCGGGCTTCGGCAACAACAACGTCGACACCTGCGCCCGCGTGTGCCATTCGCCCACGGGCTACGGCCTGAAGCAGACGCTGGGCGAATCGGCCGGCACGCAGACCTTCCAGTCGGTCGAGAAGTCCGACGTGATCATGGTCATCGGCGCCAACCCGACCGACGGCCATCCGGTGTTCGCCTCGCGCATGAAGAAGCGGCTGCGCCAGGGCGCGAAGCTGATCGTGGTCGACCCGCGCCGCATCGACATCGTGAAGTCGCCGCACATCCGCGCCGCGCATCACCTGCAGCTGCGCCCCGGCACCAACGTGGCGGTGGTCACGGCGCTGGCGCACGTGATCGTCACCGAAGGCCTGATGGCCGACGCGTTCGTGGCCGAGCGCTGCGACCCGGCCTCGTTCGCCGAGTGGAAGGCCTACGTCGAGCGCCCCGAGCAGTCGCCCGAGGCCACGGAAGCCTTCACCGGCGTGCCGGCCGCCGAGATGCGCGCCGCCGCGCGGCTGTTCGCCACCGCCGGCAACGGCGCCATCTACTACGGCCTCGGCGTGACCGAGCACAGCCAGGGCTCGACCACCGTGATGGGCATCGCCAACCTCGCGATGGTCACCGGCAACGTCGGCCGCGAGGGCGTCGGCGTGAACCCGCTGCGCGGCCAGAACAACGTGCAGGGGTCGTGCGACATGGGCTCGTTCCCGCACGAGCTGCCGGGCTACCGCCACGTGTCGGACAGCACCACGCGCGGTTCCTTCGAGGCCGCCTGGGGCGTGCAGCTCGATCCCGAGCCGGGCCTGCGCATTCCCAACATGTTCGACGCCGCGATCGGCGGCAGCTTCAAGGGCCTGTACTGCGAGGGCGAGGACATCGTGCAGTCCGACCCCAACACCCAGCACGTGGCCGCCGCCATGATGGCGATGGAATGCGTGGTGGTGCAGGACCTCTTCCTCAACGAGACCGCCAAGTACGCGCACGTGTTCCTGCCGGGCTCCTCCTTCCTCGAGAAGGACGGCACCTTCACCAACGCCGAGCGCCGCATCTCGCGCGTGCGCAAGGTGATGCCGCCGAAGGCCGGCCTGGCCGACTGGGAGGTCACGGTGAAGCTGGCGAACGCGCTCGGCTATCCGATGAGCTACAAGAACCCCGAGGCGATCATGGACGAGATCGCCGCGCTGACGCCGAGCTTCCATGGCGTGAGCTACAAGCGCATCGACGAGCTCGGCAGCATCCAGTGGCCCTGCAACGACGCGGCGCCCGAGGGCACGCCGACCATGCACATCGACACGTTCGTGCGCGGCAAGGGGCGCTTCATCGTCACGCAGTACGTGCCGACCGACGAGAAGGTCACGCGCCGCTTCCCGCTGCTGCTGACCACCGGGCGCATCCTGTCGCAGTACAACGTGGGCGCGCAGACGCGGCGCACCGACAACAACCTGTGGCACGGCGAGGACCGGCTCGAGCTGCATCCGCACGACGCCGAAGAGCGCGGCGTGAAGGACGGCGACTGGGTCGGCATCCAGAGCCGCGCGGGCGAGACGGTGCTGCGCGCGACGGTGTCCGAGCGCATGCAGCCGGGCGTGGTCTACACCACCTTCCACTTCCCCGAGTCGGGCGCCAACGTGATCACCACCGACAACTCCGACTGGGCCACCAACTGCCCCGAGTACAAGGTGACGGCGGTGCAGGTGATGCCGGTGATGCAGCCCTCGGCCTGGCAGCAGGAGTACAGCCGCTTCAACCGGGTGCAGAACGAGCTGCTCAATGCGGCCTCGGCGCCCTCGCCGTCGAACGAGACGGTGCCGGCCAAGTAGGGCCCGCGAGCGCAGCGCCATGAACATCGCCACCCTGCCGCTCGCGAGCGCCGACACCGCCGCCTTCTGCGAAGGCGCGCGGCTGCTGCCGGTGCGCGGCGTGCGCGGCGGCCAGCCGTTCGCGGTGCAGGACTGGGTGGCCGAGGAAGTGCCGGTGGCGCTCGAATACAACGGCATCTCGCACGCGGTGATGCTGGCCACGCCGCTCGACCTGGAAGACTTCGCGCTCGGCTTCTCGCTGAGCGAGGGCATCCTCGAGGCGGCGCACGAGCTCTACGCCAGCGAGGTCGAGAGCGCCGAGCGCGGCATCACGGTGCGGCTCGAGGTCTCGGCGGCCGCGTTCGCGCGCCTCAAGCAGCGGCGCCGCTCGCTGGCCGGACGCACCGGCTGCGGCCTGTGCGGCACCGAGAGCCTGGCGCAGGTGGCGCGCGAGCTGCCGGTGCTGGGCGCGGGGCCGTCGTTCGAGCGCGCCGCGATCGGCCGCGCGATGGCGCAGTTCCAGTCGCTGCAGACATTGCAGGAAGCCACGGGCGCGGTGCATGCCGCGGCCTGGTGCTCGGCCGACGGCGAGGTGGTGTGGCTGCGCGAGGACGTGGGCCGCCACAACGCGCTCGACAAGCTGGTGGGCGCGCTCGCGGCCAACGAGGTCGATGCGGCGGCGGGCTTCATCGCCGTGACCAGCCGCGCGAGTTTCGAGATGGTGCAGAAGGCCGCGATGGCCGGCGTCTCGCTGCTGGCGGCGGTGTCGGCGCCAACCTCCTTCGCGGTCGAGACCGCGCAGCGCGCCGGGCTCACGCTGGTGGGCTTCGCGCGGCGCGAGGACCTGGGGGTCTACAGCCACCCGCAGCGGCTGCCGGCCGACACGGTGGCGGCCAACGGGCAGCGCCCGCATTGATGACGAACAACCTCACGACGACAACGAGCGGAGACACAGCGCATGCATGACCAGTCGGTGCAATTGATCAAGATGGCCAACCAGATCGGCACCTTCTTCGAGGCCCAGACCCCGTCGGATGCCGGGGCGGCCACGCAGGCCATCGCGGCGCACCTCAAGTCCTTCTGGGCGCCGAGCATGCGGCTGGCGCTGGTGGAGAGCTTCGACCAGGGCAAGGCGCAGGCGATGCTGCCGATCGTGGCCACGGCCGTGCGCGACCACCGCGCCAGGCTCCTGCCCGACGGCGGGCACATGGTGGCGGAGGCGAAGCTGCTCTATCCGCAGGGCGGCGGCGACGCGGGTTGAGGCCTGCGTTCGATCGTTCATCACCGTTCGGGTTGAGCCCGAACGGTTGAGAGGTGACGATCAGCCGTGGCCTGCTACCGCGGCATGCGACAGCGCCTTGGCCTCGCGCCGCTCGGCATTGCGCGCGCGGCGCCGCTCGTGCGCCTGCAGCAGCGCTTCGTAGTAGAGGCCCAGCGGCATCGCCACGAACACCATGCCCGCGACGTAGATCACGAGGCTGGCGATGGGGAAGCTGTCGCCGCCCCAATGGGGAACGGAAGCCGCCGCCGCGATGGCGGCGACGATCGCGATCGTGGCGCGGAAAGCGCCGCGCAACCAGGCGATGCGGGTCTCGTCGCCCTGCGGTGCATCGTCTGCCGGACGGTCTGATGCCGTGTTCCTCCCGCCTTTGTCTCCGTGCTCGTTCATCGTCGGCTCCTTGGAAGGCGTCTTCGATGATTCTTATCACGCGCCATCGCGGGGTCAAGATCGAAGTCCCGTACGAAACGCGGCTTCGCGCATGCCGCGCGCGCCGATGCGCGCCGCATGCGTACCTCAGTCGTACTTCACGGTGTAGATCAGGTCGAGGCCGCTGGTCTGTCCGGCCTGGCCGCGCAGGGTGAGGCGCTGCGTGAGGTCGTAGAAGATGAACAGCGTGCCGAAGGTGCCGCCGATGCTGCGCTCGTAGGTGACGTAGAAGTCCTTCGACAGCCGCTTGCCGAAGGTGACGGCCGAATCGCGCACGTCGCCGCCGCTGCCCGGGCCCTTGAAGCCCAGCTCGTCGAGGCCGAAGCGGCTCGCCAGGCTGCCGCCGCTGGCGCCCTTGCTGATGCGCCCGAGCAGCGAGAGCGCGGCCTGCTGCAGCAGCGCCGATTCGCCGCCGCTGGTGGCCGAGGCGCGGCCCAGCACCACCCACGACAGCGTCTCGGCGTCGGACAGCGCGGGCTCCGAATAGAGCTTCACGCGCGGCGACTGCGCGCTGCCGCTGATCTGCACGCCGGCGCGCTGCGTGATGTTGGGCCGGATCGCGAGGATGTCGAGCTGCGGGTTGTCGTAGGGGCCGTTGAAGCGCGCGATGCCGGTCTCCACGTCGAGCTGCTGGCCGTAGGCGCGGTACTGGCCCTTCACGGTCTTCACCTCGCCGGTGATGCGCGGCGGCGCATCGAGCCGCGTGCTGCGGATGTCGAGCTGGCCCTCGAGCCGGGTCGTGATGCCGCGGCCCTGCACCGCGAAGTCGTCGCCGAGGTCGAACTCGACCGCGATGTCGGGCGGCTTCGCGGTCTGCGGCTTCGCGGCCTGGGCCGCCTGCGCGTCGCTGCGCGCGGCCTCGCGCTGCCGCGCCTCGGCCTCCTCGCGGTCCTTGGCGGCCGAGCGCACGATCACGTCGCTGCCGAGGCTGGGCGCGGTCTCGTCGGGCAGGATGATCACGGCGCGGTCGGTCTTGAGCTTGCCGCGCACGATGAACTGCCGGTTCTCGAGCCGCGCCTGCAGGTCGCCCGACAAGGTGACCTGGCGGTCGGTGCGCACCAGCACGCGCAGCGCGCGCAGTTCGGCCTGCAGCGCCATGCGGATGCCGGGCGCGCCCGCGGCCGTGCCTGCGCCCGACCAGTTGAGCTCGCCGCGCGCGCTCAGCGTGCCGCCATCGGTGCCGGCCTCGCTGGCCGCGGTGCTGCGGTTGCCGCTCTGGCCCGCGATGCGCGCCGTGCTGCCGGCGCCGCCCTTGAGCGTGAACTCTGCGATCTCGACGCGGTCGCCCGACAGGTTGGCGCGCAGCCGGCCGTCGCGCAGGTCCAGGCCCTCGACCGGCGCGCGCAGCGCCAGCTTGTCGGCGCCCAGCGTGCCGTTCCAGCGCGGCGCCGCGCGGCTGCCCGAGAGCGTTGCATTGGCGTCGAGCGTGCCGGCCACGCGCCAGCCCGGCGGCGCGAGCATCGACCACACGCCGAGGTTCGGCAGCCTGGCGGCGACGCGGCCCGTGAGCGGCGCGTCGGGTGCCCACTGCCAGCCGCCGGCGCGCTGCTGGAAGCGCGTGCCGGCCTCGGCATCGATCTGGCCCGCGCGTTCGCTGTCCCAGGCCAGCGTGGCGCGCACCGCCTCGCCCTGGGCGTCGAGCCGCAACTCGGCGCGACGCAGCCCGGCCGGCGTGCTCGGGCTCAGGCCGGCCTCGCTGGAATTCATCTTGCGTTCGCTCGCGGTGCCGGTGCCGCGGCTCTCGATGCGCGTGATCAGCGCGGCCTCGCCGGCCTGCACGCGGATGTCGCCGCTCTGGCGCGCGAGCCGGGCCTGGGCGCGCAGCGTGTCGCCGGCATCGATGTCCCAGTCGCCGTCGAAGACCAGGTCGCCGGTGATGCCGAGTTCGCCGAAGGTGGTGCTGGCGCCGAAGGCCTCGGCCCAGGACATCGGCAGGCCCTTGAGCTCGCCCTTCGACTGCACGCGGAACACGCGGTTGGCGGCGGCGCCGCTCTGGCTGAAGCGCAGCGGCTGCCAGTCGATGCGCACCGTGCCGGGCACGGGCCCGCGCAGGGTGGCGCCGGCGGCCGAGGCCTCGACCTCGAGGCGGTCGGTGCCGGTGCGCACCGTGGCCGTGACCTCGCGGCCGAGCTCGAGCACCCAGGGCGATTTCTGCGTGGCGGGCTGGGCGCTGTCCTGCGCCTGCAGCCGCAGGCTGGCGAGCGCGGCGCGCCACTGGCCGGCGCCCGCGAGGCCGCCGCTGGCGCGCGTGTCGAGCACCAGCTTCTGCGTGCCGGTGGCGGCCTCGCCCTGCAGCGACAGCGTGGCCTGCGCGATGCTGCCCGCGAGCTCGGCGCGCAGCGCGCTCAATTGCACCTGGGTTGCAGCGGCGCCGGCCTGGGCCGCGGGCAGCAGCAGGTCGAGCCTGGGCACCGTAAGGCTGGCCTTCAGGCTCGGTTCGGCGTTGCCGCGCGCGAGCGGCGCGGCGGGGTTCTGCAGCCGGCGCTGGAAGTTCTGCCAGCCGCCCTGCCAGCTCGCGTCGAGCCGGGCCGAGCCCTTCGCGCTGCGGCCCGCGAACAGGCCCGCCATCTCGGGCAGGCTCTCGATCCAGCGCTGCACGGCCTCGGTGTCGTCGATGCGGGCCTTGAGTTCGCCCGTGCCCTGCGCGGGCGCCATGCGGGCGTCGAGCTGCGCCTCGGCGCCGGGCAGCGCGAGCTTCAGGTTGCCGCTGCCGGCCTGCTCGGCCACGCGCACCTGCAGCTTGCCCTCGACGCTGGCGCGCTGCGCATCGATGCGCAGCGTGCGCAGGTCCAGCACCTGGTCCTTCCACTGGCCCTGGGCCAGCACGCGGTCGAGCCCGAAGCCCGGCAGCGCCTTGCTGCCGGCGCCGCCCTCGGCGCGCAGCGCGAGGTCGAAGCCGATGCCGTCGTCGCGTTGCTGCGCAGTGACGCGGCCGCTGATCGGCGCGCCCGAGAGTTCGCTGTACAGCGCGCCCAGCCGCACGCCCTGCACCTCGGCGCGCGCCTGCCAGGGCGCGGGCGCGGGGCTCCAGCGGCCCGCGGCCTCGATGCGGCCGCCGCCCGCGCGCAGCGTGGCCTGCGGGATGTCCCAGTGGGTGCCGTCGTAGCCGACCTGGGCCTGCAGCTGCTCGAGCGGCAGCTTGCCCTGGTCCCACGGGCCCGGCCGCGCGTTGCGCAGGTCGGCCTGGGCCTTCCAGGCGGCGGGGCCGGTGGCGGCATCGGGTTCGAGCGCGACGCTGCCCGTGAGCAGCGTCTGCGGCGCGCCGGGCCACAGGCTCGACGCGTCGACGTTGCGCAGGTCGGCCTTGGCCGCGATCACGGGCTGCGGCTGCCAGGGCGCGATGGTGGCTTCGAGCTTCGCCTCCATCGGGGCGTCGGCATCGGGTTCGGCCGGCGCGAGTTCGGCCTGGACGTTCAGGCGCGCATCGGCGCCCGCGAGCGTGCCCTGGATGCCGGCCTTGGCCAGCACCTCGAGGCTGCGTTCCTCGGGCAGCGGCGCCTTCACGCGGCCGTCGAGCGTGGCCTCGATCGCCATCGGCGCCGCGCCCTGCAGCTTCACGCGCGCGCTGTAGTGGCCCTCGGCGATGTCGACGCCCTCGACGTCGAGCTTGTGCTCGCCGCCGGTGTAGCGGTAGTGGCCCGCGAGCCGTTGCGCCTGCAGCGCGGGCGGGCCGGCCCAGCGCAGGTCGTCGATGCGGAACGGCAGGTCGATCTCGACCGGCAGCACGATCTTCTCGAGCGGCTCGGCGGGCTTGTCGCTGGGCGCACCGCGCCGTTCGATCAGCAGCTGCGCCGCATGCACCTCGCCGAGCTGCACCTTGCGCTCGAACAGCGGCGCGAGCTGCCAGCCGATCTTGGCCTCGTGCACCTCGACCGCGAGGCTCTCGCTCTGCCAGCGTAGCCAGCCGATGCGCCCGCCGGTGCGCAGCGAGCCCGTGACCTCGCGGCTCTCGAGCGTCTGGCCGGCCGGCAGATAGGCCGCGGCCTTGGCGAGCGCGAAGGCCAGCGACTGGTTCGAGCCCAGCCACCACCAGGCGGCGCCCAGCACCAGCAGCAGCGCGACGAACAGGCCGGCGACGGTCCAGGCCAGCGCGCGCAGGGCACGGCGCGTGCGCGAGCGCCGGGCCGGCGGCGTCGGCGTCTGCGGGGTTGGGGTCTCGGTCGCTGCGTTCGCCATCGTGCTCAGAAGGTGAAGCCCAGCCGCACGTGCAGCCGGAACTTGCGCGTGTCCACGCCATAGGCCAGGTCGGCCTGCACCGGTCCGACCGGGCTGCGCCAGCGCGTGCCCACGCCCACGCCGACCTTGGGCTTGAGCTCGCTGGGCTTGTCGGCCACCGCGCCGGCGTCGACGAACACCACGCTCTCGAAGTCGGTGAGCTTGTCCTTGTAGACGAAGGGGCGCTGCCACTCGAGGCTCAGCACGCCAAGGTAGCGGCCCGCCACGGTCTGGCCGTCGGCGCGCACGGTGCCGATGTCGCGGTAGCCGTAGCCGCGCACGGTGGTGTCGCCGCCGGTCAGGAACATCAGGGTGGAGGGAATTTGCGCCGACTCCTTGCCGACCACCGCGCCGGCCTCGGCGCGCAGCTGCAGGCGGCTGCGGCGCGCCAGCGTGGCGGCGTCCTTGCCGTCGGCCCAGCCGACCGGCACGATGCCGAGCCAGCGCGCGTAGGTGCGCGTGAACGGCGACTGCTGGCCGGTCAGCGTGTAGCCCGCGGCCAGTTCGAGCGCGAGGCCCCAGCCGCGCCGCGGCGAGCCGTTGTCGTCGAAGTAGCGCCCGGTCCAGCCCCAGTTGGCGGTCACGGCCGAGGCCGAGGGCGGGGCGTCGGTGCCGCGGTTGGTCGCGTAGTCGTACTGCAGGAAGTAGCTGCGGTCGATGTGGTCGCTGGTCTTGTTGCGCCCGCCGCGCAGCCGGCCGCTGTCGACCACGTAGCTGCCCGACTGCTCGCTCTTGAGCTCGGCGCCCGAGAACCAGCGCCAGCCGTCGTCGCCGGGGATCGCCTTCCACTCGGTGCCCAGCGACTGGATGTCGCGGTCCACCGACAGCCGCGACACCGCGCGCCAGCCCAGCAGCGGCAGCTGGTTGTGGATGTGGTCGATCGACAGCCGCGGCCCGTTGTCGGTGGTGAAGCCCACGCCCAGCACCACCTTCTGCAGCGGCGCCTCGCGCAGCTGCGCGATCACGGGCGCGGCCAGCGGCGTGCCGCTCTCGGTGTCGAGCGTGAGGAACACCGAATCGAAGTAGCCGCTGCTGGCCAGGCGCTGCTGGGCGTCGAGCAGCTTCTGCTGGTCGTAGTCGGCACCGCTGGGCAGTTGCGCGATGCGGCGGATGCCGTCGGCGCTGTAGCGCTGGTTGCCGCGCAGCAGCAGCGGGCCGAACTTGTAGGCCGGGCCCGACTGGTAGGTGGCGCTCAGGCGGGCCTCGTGGCGGTCGGCGTCGACCTCGGCGCGGCTGATCTCGATGTTGCCGGTGGGGAAGCGTTTGGCCGTGAGGCTGCGCAGCGCGACCGCCTTGGCGTCGTCCCAGGCCTGCTGGGTGAAGGGCTGGCCCGCGCGCAGCGCCCAGGCGGTGCGGATGGTGTCGCGCTGCGACTCGGCGCTCAGGTCGTCGGCGATCGGGCCCGCATAACTGAGCTGCACGTTGCTCACGGTCGTGATCTCGCCGGGCTCGACGGTGACCACGATCTCGCGTGGCGCCTTGTCGCTCGCGGGCGTCTCGTGCAGCTCGAGCGTCAGCGCGGGCGTGAAGTAGCCGAGCGTGGCGAGCAGCTCGCGCGCATTGGCCTCGGCCGCGACCATCAGGCGCGAGATCTCGGTCGCGCCGAGGTCGTCGAGCGTCTTGTAGCGCTGGATCTCGAGGTGCAGCGAGAGGTACTCGCGCACGTTGTCGGGGCCGCGCACGTCGACCGAGAAGGCATCGCGGCGCTTGCCGTCCTTGCCCTCCCTTTCGCCGTCCGTGGACGCGCTGGCCGCGCGGTCGCCGCCGTCGCTCACCAGCGCGGGGGTGGACGCGGCCGAGTCGCCCGCGTCCTTTTTCGGCAGCAGGCTGCAGCCTTGCAAAAGCAGGACGCCGGAAAAAAGCAATGCCGGCCAACACGCCGGCAAGACGACACGAACCACCCTGAACATGGGCGACGATTCTGACAGCATGATCCGACGCGTCCGTGTCGGACGCGTTCGGATACATGGATGTGCGGGCCGCGAGGCCCGCGTGGCCGGGGCTCGGGGGCGGTCAAGGCCCGGTATGCCGGGAGGTCTTTTCGGCTACTTGGAGAGCAGCCGCATCGCCTCTTCGAGACCGCGCAGGGTCAGCGGGTACATGCGGTTGGACATCAGCTGCTGCATCACCGAGATGCTCTGGCGGTACTGCCACACGCCCTGGGGCTCGGGGTTGATCCAGGCGAACTTGGGGAAGGCGTGCGTGAGGCGCTGGATCCACTCGGCGCCGGCTTCCTCGTTGTTGTATTCGACGCTGCCGCCGGGCTGCAGGATCTCGTAGGGGCTCATGGTCGCGTCGCCCACGAAGATCAGCTTGTAGTCCTTGTTGTACTTGCGCAGGATGTCCCAGGTCGCGAACTTCTCCGAGAAGCGGCGCCGGTTGTTCTTCCACATGAAGTCGTAGACGCAGTTGTGGAAGTAGTAGAACTCCAGGTGCTTGAACTCGGTCTTCACGGCCGAGAACAGCTCCTCCACGCGCTGGATGTGTTCGTCCATCGTGCCGCCCACGTCCATCAGCAGCAGCACCTTGACGTTGTTGTGGCGCTCGGGCCGCATCTTGATGTCGAGGAAGCCGGCGTTGGCCGCGGTCGAGTGGATGGTGTCGTCGAGGTCCAGCTCTTCCTCGTGGCCCTCGCGCGCGAACTTGCGCAGCCGGCGCAGCGCAACCTTGATGTTGCGCGTGCCAAGCTCCTGCGTGTCGTCGTAGTCCTTGTAGGCGCGCTGGTCCCAGACCTTGACCGCGCTCTTGTTCTTGCCCGCGCCGCCGATGCGGATGCCCTGCGGGTTGTAGCCGCCGTGGCCGAAGGGCGAGGTGCCGCCCGTGCCGATCCACTTGCTGCCGCCCTCGTGGCGCTCCTTCTGCTCCTCGAAGCGCTTCTTGAGCGTCTCCATGAGCTCGTCCCAGCCCATCTTCTCGATCTTGGCTTTTTCCTCGGCCGAGAACTCGCGCTCCAGCGTCTTGCGCAGCCAGTCGAGCGGCACTTCCTTGGTGAAGTCGGTCAGCATCTCCACGCCTTTGAAGTAGGCGGCGAAGGCACGGTCGAACTTGTCGTAGTGCTTCTCGTCCTTCACGAGCGCGGTGCGCGAGAGGTAGTAGAAGTCGTCGAGCCCGTAGGCATCGTCGGAATTCGGGCCCACCACGTCGGCCTTCAGCGCCTCGAGCAGGGTCAGGTATTCCTTGACGGAGACCGGCAGCTTGGCCGAGCGCAGGGTGTAGAAGAAATCGATGAGCATGGGACGCTCCTTGGGAGTTTCAGTCGCGCGGCTTGTCGAGCAGGTAGAGCAGCTGCGCCCTGACCTCGGGCCATTCGCCCGCGCGCAGGCTGTACATCACGGTGTCGCGGATGGTGCCGTCGCGGCGCATCGCGTGGCCGCGGATCACACCGTCCTTCTTCGCGCCCAGGCGCTCGATCGCGCGCTGCGAGGCGTGGTTGAAGTTGTCGGTGCGCCAACCCACCACGTTGCAGCCCAGCGTGTCGAAGGCATGCGTGAGCATCAGCAGCTTGCAGGTGGTGTTGACGTGGGTGCGCTGGCAGCGCTTGGCGTACCAGGTGTAGCCGATCTCCACGCGCTTCACGGCCGGCAGGATGTCGTGGAAGCTGGTGCTGCCGAGCACGGTGCCGGTGGCTTCCTCGGTCACGGCGAAGGCGAAGCGGTCGGCGGTCTTGAGCGCGGTCTCGATGTAGGCGCGCGTGTCCTGCGGCTCGGGCACCGAGGTCACGCGCAGCTTCCAGAGCTCGCCGTCGGCGGCCGCGGCGCGCAGGCCGTCTTCGTGCGCGAGCGCGAGCGGTACCAGCGCGAGGCCGCGCGATGTCAGGGTGACGGGTTCGACGAAAGCCATGGTGCGCCGTGTCTCGTGTCGTTCAGGGGGCCGGCTTGCCGTAGCGCCGGTCGTACCAGGCACGCGCGAGCTGCACGCCCGCGCCGCCGCCGAGTCCGATCAGCAGGATGCCGAAGATCTCGCGGTTGCCGTAGCCGTTGGGGCCGAAGGCATCGAGGCCGAAGTACAGGCCGATCCAGCGGCCGAGCAGTGCGCCGACGACGAACAGCACGGCCTGGGCCACGCCCAGCACCAGCAGCTGGCCGACGGGAGGCGATGGCCGCACAGGCATGACCGGCGCCGCCTCAGCGGTTGTTGCGCTGCATGAAGACCAGCTTCTCGAACAGGGTCACGTCCTGCTCGTTCTTGAGCAGCGCGCCCACCAGCGGCGGCACGGCGACCTTGTCTTCCTTGCTCTGCAGCGCCTCGAGCGGGATGTCCTCGGCCACCAGCAGCTTGAGCCAGTCGAGCAGTTCGGAGGTCGAGGGCTTCTTCTTCAGGCCGGGCAGGTTGCGCACGTCGTAGAAGGTCTTCATGGCCGCGGCCAGCAGTTCCTGCTTGAGGCCGGGGAAGTGCACGTCGACGATGCTGCGCATGGTCTCGGCGTCGGGGAACTTGATGTAGTGGAAGAAGCAGCGGCGCAGGAAGGCGTCGGGCAGTTCCTTCTCGTTGTTCGAGGTGATGAAGACCAGCGGGCGGTGCTTGGCCCGGATCAGCTCGCGCGTCTCGTAGCAGTAGAACTCCATGCGGTCGAGTTCGCGCAGCAGGTCGTTCGGGAATTCGATGTCGGCCTTGTCGATCTCGTCGATCAGGAGCGCCACCGGCTGCTCGGCCGTGAAGGCCTGCCACAGCACGCCCTTGACGATGTAGTTGTGGATGTCGCGCACCCGCTCGCCGCCATCCAGGTCCTTGAGCTGCGAGTCGCGCAGGCGGCTCACCGCGTCATACTCGTAGAGGCCCTGCTGCGCCTTGGTGGTCGACTTGATGTGCCACTGCAGCAGCGGCAGGTTCAGCGCCTGCGCCACTTCCTCGGCCAGCATGGTCTTGCCGGTGCCGGGTTCGCCCTTGACGAGCAGCGGGCGCTTGAGGGTGATGGCGGCGTTGACCGCGAGCATCAGGTCCTGTGTCGCGACGTAGTTGTCTGAGCCCTTGAATTTCATGCGTGAACGGGAGGCTGTGGTGGAGAAAAGAACACACTCGATCGGCAACGTGCGTCCTTCGGGTCGGCCCGCACAGGCACCCGCGGGAGCCTTGCATATAATCGAAAGTTGGTTCGAAAAACGGTATCTCCACGAGATTGTGCGCGCAAAATGAACAAGTTGTTGACCACGATGTTTGCCCTTGCTGTCGCTTGCGGGACGGTGTCGGTACAAGCCCAGCAAGTCACGGGCAAACCCCAGGATGGCGCCAAGAAGGTCCAGATGTGCGTGGGTTGCCACGGCATCATCGGCTACCAGGCCAGCTTCCCCGAAATCCACAAGGTGCCGATGATCGCGGGCCAGAGCGCCACGTACATCACGGCGGCGCTCACCGCGTACAAGGGTGGCGACCGCAAGCACCCGACGATGCGCGCGATCGCCGACACGCTCACCGAGCAGGACATCGCCGACCTCGCGGCCTACTACAGCCAGCTCGGCGTGAAGGAAGGCGACGCGCCCCCGGCCGCGCTGGCCAAGCCGATGCCCGAGAACATCCAGGCGCTGATCAAGAAGAACGGCGAGGACAACAGCTGCACCAAGTGCCACGGCGCCAACTTCAACACCCCGAACGACGGCACCGTGCCCAAGCTGGCCGGCCAGCATGCCGACTACCTGTTCGTGGCGCTGAAGTCCTACCGCGTGAAGAACAACGTCCACCTCGGCCGCTCGAATGCCGTGATGGCCGGCCAGGTCGAGCCGAAGAAGTTCAGCAACGCCGAACTCAAGACCCTCGCGAGCTACATCGCCTCGGTGCCGGGCGAGCTCAAGACGGTGCCCGAGTCGCGCATCCACCACGCCGAGAAGTAACAGCCAGCGAGCCGGTCCGCCGGCCCCGCGCAAAAGCAAAAAGCCCGCGGACGCGGGCTTTTTGCTTTCCGGGAGGCGGGCGTGTTCAGTGCCCGGCCACCGCCCCGGCGCCCCGGCCGGCATCGGCCGCATGCGGGTGCACCACCTGCTTGACCAGCAGTGCCACGGTCGCGATCAGCGCCGGCACCGCCAGCACCGCGAAGATCTGGGCGAAGCCCAGCTGCCGGCTGGCCAGCTCGGCCACCAGGAACGAGCCCGCGATGCCGCCGAAGCGGCCCAGGCCCAGCATCCAGGCGATGCCGGTGGCGCGGCCCTGCGTCGGATAGAAGGCCGCGGCCAGCGCCGGCATCGACGACTGCGCGGTGTTCATCAGCGTGCCGCCCAGCAGCACCGTCAGCACCAGCGCCGCGAGGCTGCCGAGCGACTGGCCGATCAGGTAGACGCTGGCCGCGGTCAGCGCATAGCCGGCGGCGATCACGAGGTTGGCGTTGAAACGGTCCATCAGCCAGCCGAAGAAGATGGCGCCCACGCCGCCGAGCGCGAACAGCGCCGAGATCACGGTCGCGGTCTGCGGCGGCACGTTGGCCTCGCGGAACAGGATCGGCATCCAGTTGATCATGGCGTAGAAGATCACCAGCCCCATGAAGTAGGCGATCCACAGCATGGCCGAGCCCACGAGGTAGCGCGGCGAGAGCACCAGCGCGAGGCCGCCGCCGCTGCCGTCCACGGGCGCCGGGCCGGCCTCGGTGAGGGTGAAGGCGCGCGCCTGCGCGGCGCTCTCCGAGATGCGGCGCAGCACGGCGCGGATGCGCTCGGTGGCGTACTGCTTCGCGACCATGTAGCGCGCCGACTCGGGCAGCAGCACCGCCATCAGCAGCACCAGCGCCAGCGGCGCGATGCCGCCGAGCACCAGCACGCTGCGCCAGCCCAGGTGCGGAATCATCCAGGCCGCGAGGAAGCCGCCGAGCGCCGCGCCCAGCGGGAAGCCGCAGAACATGGTGTTGGTGATGGTGGCGCGCCGGTGGCTCGGGCAGTACTCGCTCATCAGCGTCACCGCGTTGGGCATGGCCGCGCCCAGGCCGAGCCCGGTGACGAAGCGCAGCCCCACCAGCTGCGGCATGTTCTGCGAGAAAGCCGAGGCCAGGCAACCGAGGCCGAACACCAGCACGGCGCCCACCAGCACGCGTTTGCGGCCGAGCCGGTCGGCCAGTGGGCCGGCCAGCAGGGCGCCGGCCGCGAGCCCGAACAGCGCCGCGCTGAGCACCGGCGCGAGCGCCATCTTGCTGGCGCCCCATTCGCTCGCGAGCGAGGGCGCGATGTAGCCGATGGCCGAGGTGTCGAAGCCGTCGAGCAGCACCACGAGGAAGCTCAGCGCGAAGATGCGCCACTGGAAGGCCGAGAAGGGATGCCGGTCGAGGAAGGACTGGACGTCCAGGGAAGCCGAGGGGGATGACATGCGTTGCTCCGTGTTGGAATGGTTTTGCGTTGCGCAGCGGCGAGCGCGCGGCCGCCTTGCGGCTGCCGCGCTGTATAGAAAAAGTCCGGGTACGAAAAAGCCGGCGCGGTGGCCGGCTTCGGTTTCAGGTGGTCAGACGTCGAAGAAGGCGGTTTCCTCCGCCCCCTGCATGCGGATGTCGAAGCGGTAGCTCACCGCGCCGCCGCGCTCCACGCGCTGCGCGACCAGCGTGTGGCGGCGCTCGGCCGGCACGCTCTGCAGCACCGCATCGCTGGCGTTGGCCTCGGCCTCGTCGCTGAAGTACACGCGCGTGAACGCATGCAGCAGCAGGCCGCGCATCAGCACGATCACGTTGATGTGCGGCGCCTCGCCGGGCGACTCGGCGCCGGGCTTCACGGTGTGGAACACGAAGCGGTTCTGCGCGTCGGTGCCGGTGCCCACGCGGCCGAAGGCGCGAAAGCCCAGCTCGCGTGCCTGCGCCGGCGTCTGCGGATAGCGGCCCTCGCCGTCGGGCTGGCTGATCTCGACCAGCGCGTCGTTGATGGCATTGCCGTCGCCGTCGATCACCCGGCCTTCGAGGCGGATGCGTTCGCCGGCGGCGTCGTCCAGCGCCAGCACCGCGTCGAAGGGCTGGTCGAAGTCGTAGCCATACTGCGAGGCGGTGAGGCCGTAGGCGAAGTAGGGGCCCACGGTCTGGGAGGGCGTCTGGCCGAAGTCGGCTTCCTGGGCGCTCATCAGTTTGCTCATGGCGTGTCTCTTTCCTTCTGCGCTCAGCGGGTCTCGAACGGGGTCTCGTCGGCGCCGCGCAGCACCATGTCGAACTGGTAGCCGAGCGCATAGCCTTCCTCGGTGATGTCGAGGCTGAAGTCGGCGATCAGCCGGTTGCGGTAGCGCTCGGGCGTGCCGGTGACCATCGGGTCGTACTGCAGCAGCGGATCGCCCGGGAAGTACATCTGCGTGACCAGGCGGCTCGCGAAGCTCTGGCCGAACAGCGACAGGTGGATGTGCTGCGGGCGCCAGGCGTTCGGATGGTTGCCCCAGGGATAGGCGCCGGGCTTGATCGTGAGGAAGCGGTAGCGGCCCTCGCTGTCGGTCAGGCAGCGGCCGGCGCCGAGGAAGTTGGGGTCGAGCGGCGCATCGTGCTGGTCGACCTTGTGCACGTAGCGGCCCGAGGCGTTGGCCTGCCAGAGCTCGACCAGCGTGTTGGCCACCGGGCGGCGGCGCTCGTCGAGCACCTGGCCCGTGAGGATCATGCGTTCGCCCAGCGGCTCGCCGTTGCGGCGCGCATTGCGCGTGAGGTCGTGGTCGAACTCGCCGATGCTCTCGTGGCCGTAGACCGGCTGCTGCAGCTCGCCGAGCGAGGCCTTGAGCGGGATCAGCGGCTTCTGCGGACCGCGCTTCACGGTCGACTTGTAGCCGGGGTAGACGTAGCTGGGATGGGCGTCCCAGTCACGCGGGGTGAGCTGGGGCTGGGTCTTGGTCAACATGCCTGTTGTCTCCTGTCGTGGGACGGACCGGGTCCGCATGGGCGCATTCTGGAATCCCGCTTCGATGATGTAAATTGAAGATTGATTCCGTTTCAATAACCAGTGGTAATTCAGAAGACGAGGGCAAGGGGCCGATGACGAGCGACCTGCGGCTGGACTTCGTGCGCAACGTGCAGCTGCGCCACCTGCGCTGCCTGGTGGCGGTGGCGCAGGAGCGCCACCTGGCGCGCGCGGCCGAGCGGCTGGCGCTGAGCCAGCCCGCGGTGTCGAAGACGCTGTCGGAGCTCGAGGGCATCGCCGGCACGCGGCTGGTCGAGCGCGGCAGCGCCGGGCGGCGTGGCGTGCAGGGGCTCACGCCGGCCGGCGAGCAGCTGCTCGCGCATGCGCTCAAGGTGCTCGAGGCGCTCGAGGCCAGCGCCGAGGCCGTCGCGCCCACGGCCGCGGGGCGCGTCGAGCGGCTGCGCATCGGCGCGCTGCCCAGTCGCGCCCCGCGCTGCTGCCGGGTGCGCTGGCGCGGCTGCGCGGCCTCTGGCCCGCGGTGCAGGTGGTGGTGAAGAGCGCGGCCAACCCGGTGCTGCTCGACGAACTGCGCGCCGGCGAGCTCGACCTGGTGGTCGGCCGCATGAGCGATCCGCGCCAGATGGGCGGCCTGAGCTTCGAGCTGCTGCACACCGAACCGCTGGTGTTCGCGGTGCGCACCGGCCATGCGCTCGCGCACCGGCCGGTGTCGGTGCAATCGGTGCTCGACTACCCGCTGATGGTCTACGGCGAGGGCACGATCCCGCGCCACAACACCGAGAGCTTCCTGTCGGCGCGCGGCCTCGCGCTGCCGGCCAACACGCTGCAGACCCTCGACGTCGCGCTGGCGCGCGCGCTGGTCGCGCTGTCGGATGCCGTGTGGATCACGCCGCTGGGCGCGGCGCGCGGCGAGCTGGCCGACGGCCGCATGGTGCGGCTGCGCATCGACACCGCCGGCACCGAGGAGCCCGTGGGCCTGCTGCTGCGCAGCGATGCCGAGCCTTCGGCGCTGCGGGCCGCGATGGCGGGGCTTTTGCGCGAGGCGGCGAAGCCGCAGGGCTCGCTGCCGGCGCGGCGGCGCGGGGCGTCGGCGGGGTAGGCGGGCTTCAGTCCTTCGTGGCCCGGCGCTGCACGCAGGCCACGTAACCGTCGCCATCGGGCGGACGCCCCGCGCGCTGGCTCTCCCACATCATCTGTCCCAGGCATTCCATCGCCTCGTGATGCGCATCGAGCAGCGAACCGCGGCGCGCGGCCAGCAGCTCGACCGCCTGGCGGATGCCGCGCGGCTGGTCGATCGAGCACTGCTCGCTGATCGACAGGTGCATCGACAGATGCAGGAACGGGTTCTCGCGGCCGTTCGCGCCGTCGTAGACGCGCGCCACGGCCGCGTCGGCGTCGAGCAGGTCCTCGTGGTATTCGGGATGGGCCTCGATCCAGCCGGCGGCGATGGTTTCGAGCGCTTCCATCGGCAGGCCCTGGCGGTGCTTGGCGTACACGTCGCAGAAGAAGCGGCGCACCTCTTCCTGGGTGGGGTTGAACATATATAGATAGGCAGAGAGAAAAGCGGAGGGGACGCAGGCCGCGAGGCCGTGGGCACGTGCGCGGCGGCGACGCTTAACGCAGGTCCGTGGCGCTTGCGCGTGTCGGCCGAAGACCCCTGGGGTCAGGCCGGCGTTCCGGGACGCACACGTTACATCGTTACGTAACGAATCGAGAAAAGACCTCGGTGAAAGCCCTCGCGAGCCGTCTCGCGAAGGACTGATTTGAAAGAAAAACCTAAGCAGATCAACGAGTTAGCTCGGTCGACGAGCGGTGGGTGCAAGGCCTGGAAAAAGCGGCACGCAAGTTGCCCCTGTAGTTCCATCTTTTGTCACAGAGGCCGCCATGACTGCACCACAAGCATCGTCCCCCTCGACCGCAGGAACTGCCGATAACGGCGTTGCTCCAGTGGTCATCGCCCAGGCCACCGCAACGCCGATCGCCCCCATGGGCTCGGCACCGGTGGTCGCACCCGCAGCGCCCGCCGCGACTGCTCCCGGCAGCATTGGATCGCTATCCAATGCTACGCCGGGCACGGTCGTCATGCGCGACGGCGTGTCGATTCCCGTCGACGGCGGCCATTCGCTGATGGCCGGCGATCGCGTGATCGTTCCCGACGGTGGCCAGGCCAACGTCCTGTTCCCCGGCTCGGCCGGCAACAAGGCGCCGCTGGCCGGCGTCTTCACCGGCGGCACCGATGCCACGGTGGGCTCCACCAAGCTGCCCGGCGGCCTCGAGCAGGTCAACGTCGACGTGGCCTCGGGCGACCTGCAGGTCACCCCGCCCGACAGCGATGCGGATGCCGCCGCGCTGGCCGTGACCAAGAAGCTCGCTGCCGGCAGCGGCATCGGCCTGGGCGAGTTCGCTCTCGGCGCGCTGGGCGCGGCCGCACTGGGTGCCGCGCTGAGCGGCGGCGGTGGCGGCGATGGTGCCTTCCTTCCTTTCCAGGTCCCTGGCGGCGTGGGTGAGTCCGACGCCGATGCGGACTCCGACGCCGATGCGGACGCGGATGCCGATGGTGATGCGGACGCTGATGCCGATGCCGATGCCGATGCCGATGCCGATGCCGATGCAGACGCTGATGCCGATGCCGATGCCGATGCCGATGCCGATGCCGATGCCGATGCCGACGCCGATGCAGACGCCGATGCGGACGCTGACGCCGATGCCGACGCTGACGCCGATGCCGACGCTGACGCCGATGCCGATGCCGATGCCGATGCCGATGCCGATGCCGATGCCGATGCCGATGCCGATGCCGACGCTGACGCCGATGCCGATGCCGACGCTGACGCTGACGCCGACGCCGATGCCGATGCCGATGCCGATGCCGATGCCGATGCGGACGCTGATGCCGACGCTGATGCCGACGCGGACGCCGATGCCGACGCGGACGCCGATGCCGACGCGGACGCCGATGCCGACGCGGACGCCGATGCCGACGCTGACGCGGACGCCGATGCCGACGCTGACGCCGATGCGGACGCTGACGCCGATGCGGACGCCGATGCCGACGCTGACGCCGATGCAGACGCAGACGCAGACGCAGACGCAGACGCCGACCACCTCCTCGACCCGGGCAACAGCCTCGTCGACCACGCGATCGACGCCGTGGACGACACCCTCGGCCTGGGCGGCGTGCTCGACCCGGTGAAGCCGGTGGTCGATGGCGTGACCGACCTGGTCGACGACGTGCTCGCGCCGATCGTCGGCGAAGAGTTCACGCCCGACGATCCGAACGAATTCGACCCGGTCGACACGGCCGTGGACAACGTGACCAACGGCGTGGGCGGCGCGGTCGCCCCGGTCGTCGATGCCCTGCTGGGCAACGGCGTGACCGACGCGCTGATCGGCTCGCTCAACGGCCAGGTCGACTACGTCACCGACGCCCTGGCCAATGGCCTCGAGAACGTGCTGGGCAGCGATGGCCTGCTCGGTGGCGTGACCACCGGTCTGGGCATCGACGGCGTCGTCGACGGCCTGCTGGGCACCGACGGCACCATCGGCCAGGTGGTCGATGGCCTGCTCGGCGAAGGCAGCCTGCTGGGCAGCGCGCTCGGCGAAGACGGCCTCGTGGGCCAGCTGCTCGGCGACGACGGCCTGGTCGGCGGCCTGATCGGCGAAGGCACCGCGGTCGGCGGCCTGCTCGACACCCTGCTGGGTGACGACGGCCTGCTCGGCGGCGTGGGCGGCGAAGGCGGCCTGCTGGGCGGCCTGCTCGGCCCGGCCCTCGGTTCCGACGGCCTGCTGGGCAGCCTGATCGGCGACGACAGCGCGCTCGGCGGCCTGCTGGGCGACGACGGCCTGGTCGGCGGCCTGCTCGGCGACGACGGCGTGCTCGGCGGCCTGCTGGGCAGCGAAGGCCTGGTCGGCGGCCTGCTCGGCGGTGGCGGCATCGTGGACAGCCTGCTGGGCCCCGATGGCGTGGTCGGTGGCCTGCTGGCCGACGGCCCGCTGGGCGGCCTGCTCGGCGGTGAAGACGGCCTGCTCGGCGGTCTGCTGGGCGATGACGGCCTGCTGGGTGGCCTGCTCGGCGACGACGGTCTGCTCGGTGGCGTGCTCGGCGACGACGGCATCCTCGGTGCCGGCGGTCCCCTGGGCGGCCTGCTGAGCGACGATGGCCTGCTCGGCGGCCTGCTGGGCGATGACGGTCTGGTCGGCGGCCTGCTCGGCGACGACGGCCTGCTGGGTGGCGTGCTGGCCGACGACGGCCTGCTCGGTGGTTTGGTCGGCGAAGACGGCCTCGTGGGCGGTCTGCTCGGCGACGACGGCCTGGTCGGTGGCCTGCTGGGTGACGACGGCCTCGTGGGCGGTCTGCTCGGCGATGACGGCATCGTCGGCGGCCTGCTCGGCGAAGACGGCCTGGTGCCGGGCCTGCTGGGTCCGGACGGCCTGGTCGGCGGCCTGCTGGCGGACGACGGCGTGGTCGGTGGCCTGCTCGGCGAGGACGGCCTCGTGGGCGGTCTGCTCGGTGGCCTGCTCGACGGCGTCGGCGGTGGCGGCGGCACGGGCACCCAACTGCTCGACCCCGTGGACGGCGTCGTCGGCGGCCTGGTCGACGGTCTCAACGACGGCCTGCTCGGTGAGCTCGGCCTGGGCGACGTGCTCGCTCCGGTGGTCGGCCTGACCGACAGCCTGACCGACACCGTGAGCGGCCTGCTGGGCCCGGTGCTCGGCGACAGCTTCACGCCGAACGACCCGAACGTGCTGGATCCGGTGGACGACCTCGTGGGTCAGGTCACCGACGGCGTGGGCGGCCTGCTGAGCCCGCTGACCGACCAGCTGCTGGGCGCCGGCACCACTGACGCGCTGCTGGGCGCGGTGGGCACGCAGGTCGACTTCCTGACCGATGGCGTGGCGAATCTGATCGGCGGCGACGGCCTGCTCGGTGGCGTGCTGGGCGATGACGGCCTGCTGGGCGGCGTGCTCGGCGGCGACGGTGGTCTGCTCGGCGGCGTGCTGGGTGACGACGGTCTGCTGGGCGGTCTGCTCGGTGGCGACGGTGGTCTGCTCGGCGGCGTGCTGGGTGACGACGGTCTGCTGGGCGGTCTGCTCGGCGGCGACGGTGGCCTCCTGGGTGGTGTGCTGGGCGACGATGGTCTGCTGGGCGGTCTGCTCGGCGGCGACGGCGGCCTTCTGGGTGGCGTGCTGGGTGACGACGGCCTGCTGGGCGGTCTGCTCGGCGGCGACGGTGGTCTGCTCGGCGGCGTGCTGGGTGACGACGGCCTGCTGGGCGGTCTGCTCGGTGGCGACGGCGGCCTGCTCGGCGGTGTCCTGGGTGACGACGGTCTGCTGGGCGGTGTGCTCGGCGGTGACGGCGGCCTGCTCGGCGGTGTCCTCGGCGATGACGGCCTCCTCGGCGGTCTGCTGGGTGGTGACGGTGGCCTCCTGGGCGGTGTCCTGGGCGACGACGGTCTGCTGGGCGGCGTGCTCGGTGGCGACGGCGGCCTGCTCGGCGGCGTCCTCGGCGATGACGGCCTCCTCGGCGGTCTGCTGGGTGGTGACGGCGGCCTCCTGGGCGGTGTCTTGGGCGACGACGGCCTGCTGGGCGGTGTGCTCGGCGGTGACGGCGGCCTGCTCGGCGGCGTCCTCGGCGATGACGGCCTCCTGGGCGGTCTGCTGGGTGGTGACGGCGGCCTGCTTGGCGGCGTGCTGGGTGACGACGGCCTTCTGGGCGGCGTGCTCGGCGGTGACGGCGGCCTGCTCGGCGGCATCCTGGGTGACGACGGCCTGCTGGGCGGTGTGCTCGGCGGTGACGGCGGCCTGCTCGGCGGTGTCCTGGGTGACGACGGCCTGCTGGGCGGCATCCTGGGTGACGACGGCCTTCTGGGCGGCGTTCTCGGCGGTGACGGCGGCCTGCTCGGCGGCATCCTGGGTGACGACGGCCTGCTGGGCGGCGTTCTCGGCGGTGACGGCGGCCTGCTCGGCGGCATCCTGGGTGACGACGGCCTGCTGGGCGGCGTTCTGGGCGGCGACGGCGGTCTGCTCGGCGGCGTGCTGGGCGACGACGGCCTGCTGGGCGGCGTGCTTGGCGGTGACGGCGGCCTGCTCGGCGGCGTGCTGGGTGACGATGGTCTGCTGGGTGGCGTGCTCGGCGGCGGTGAAGGCGGCCTGCTCGGCGGTGTCCTGGGTGACGACGGCCTTCTGGGCGGCGTCCTCGGCGGCGACGGCGGTCTGCTCGGCGGCGTGCTGGGCGACGACGGCCTGCTGGGTGGCGTGCTTGGCGGTGGCGAAGGCGGCCTGCTCGGTGGCGTCCTCGGCGGCGGCGAAGGCGGCCTGCTCGGCGGCGTCCTCGGCGACGACGGCCTGGTCGGTGGCCTGCTCGGCAACGACGGCCTGGTCGGCGGCCTGCTGGGCAACGACGGCCTCGTCGGCAGCCTGCTCGGTTCGCTCGGCGGCGACGGCCCGGTGGCCAACATCCTGCAGCCGGTCACCGACATCCTCGGCGGCCTGACGGGTGGCGCGACGCCGGTGGTCGATTCGCTGACCGGCACCGGTTCCGGCGCGCTGGCCCCGGTGACCGACATCTTGGCGGGCGCCACGGGTGCCGCGGCACCGGTGGTCGACACGGTGTCCAACGTGCTGGACGGTCTGGACCACGCCCTGGGTACCAACCTGACCCAGACCGTGACCCCGATCACCAGCCAGGTCGAGCACACGGTGGGCAACGTGGTGACCCCGGTCGCCAACATCCTGCACGGCCTGCTGGGCTGATCCGGTCGCACGGACAGTGGACGGAAAAGAAGAGAACGAGCAGCAGAAGAAAGGACGGACCGGCAACGGTCCGTCCTCTGAAAGGAACGGTATGAAGACGAGTTTCCGGATACTGGCCATCGCGGCACTGGGCGCCAGCCTGGTCGCCTGCGGTACCGGGCCCAAGCAAGGTCGCGACGACGCGACCTACTACTACTCCAACAAGGGCGCCAGCGCGGTCGCCAAGGTCGAGCCGCCGCCCCCGCCGCCGGTGCAGAACGGACCGGCCGGCGTGTCGAAGATCGTGTACTTCGATTTCGACCGGTACGACATCAAGCCCGAGTACCGCAACATCGTCGAGGCGCACGCCAGCTTCCTGCGCAACCGCCCGACGAGCCGCGTCGTGCTCGAAGGCCACACCGACTCGCGCGGTGGCCGCGAATACAACCTCGCGCTGGGCCAGCGCCGTGCCGAAGCCGTCCAGCGCGCCCTGACGCAGCTGGGCGTGCCCGCCGAACGGCTCGAAGCCATCAGCTGGGGCATGGAAAAACCCGCGTCGCTTGCCAACACCGAGGAGGGCTACCAGCTCAATCGTCGCGCCGAATTCAGCTACCGCTGAACCAGGGAACTGCGATGCCTTCGATGGCAGCTCCCGGTCTTCCGAGTCATCGCGGCCACGCATGACGAAGAAGACCGGTTGCCCGTTCTCGACCGGGTCCGAATGATGTCCTTCTCCGATCAGCTCCACGCCTGCCACGAGCGACTCGTCTCGGTGTGCGCGGCGCTGCCGGCGCCATACCCGGCCTTCACGCTGTTCTTCTCGGTGAGCGACGGCACGCAGCGCGCGCACGTGGTGCACACCCGCGCCGCCGTGCTCGAGACCGCCTGGCGCGAAGGCGCCGAGCAGCTCGAACGCTGGGTGCAGGAGCAGGGCATCGTCTCGCCCTGGCTGCGCGTCGACTGGGTCGAGGGCGCGAGCCCGATCGACTGGGTCCAGTTCAAGGGGCAGCTGGCGTCGGTCAAGCGCAACTACTTCCGCCTCGGGCTGGCCTTCGACAAGGACTTCGAGCTCGCGTTCACCGAGCAGGAGCTCAATGCGAACGCGATGCTCAGCGGCGACTCGACCATCGCGCACGCGGTGGTGAACCCGCGCAACTTCGAGCTCTATGCCGATGCGCGCTTCGGCCGCCGGCTGTCGCTCGAGCTGCCGGGCGACCAGCCCGTGTTCCTGCTGGCGACCGTGGGCCTGTTCTGCCAGCCCGACGGCGTGGTGCACAAGCTCGTGGGCACGGGGCTCGATGCCGGGCGGCGCCAGCTGCCCGCGCTCAATCCGCAATCGACGCTCGACCTGGTGCGCAGCGGCGCCTCGTACCTGGCGCGCCAGGTGCAGGCCGACGGCCTGTTCGTCTACGGCTACTTCCCCTGCTTCGACCGGCGCATCCCGACCTACGACGCGATGCGCCATGCGAGCGCGCTCTACGCCATGATCGAGGCGTGGGAGATCACGCGCGACGAGACCTTGCGCGCGGCCATCGAGCGCGCGCTCGATCGCCTGGTGCATCACCTGATCCGCGACTACAAGCTCGCCGACGGCCGCGACATCTCGTTCCTGGTTGACACCGGCGGCGAGATCCGTCTCGGCGGCAACGCGGCCTGCGTGCTGGCGCTCGTGAAGTACTGCGAGGCCATGGACACGCGGCGCTGGCTGCCGCTGCTCGACAAGCTCGCGCTGGGCATCTCCTCGCTGCAGGACCCGGCGACGGGCCGCTTCAACCACGTCATCCATGCGAACGACCTGACGCTCAAGCAGGCCTCGCGGATCATCTACTACGACGGCCAGGCCTCCTACGGCCTGCTGCGCCTCTACGGCCTCACGCGCGATCCCCAGTGGCTCGCGGTGGTGGAGAAGGCCTTCGACCATTTCATCGCCAGCCAGCACTGGCAGGCGCACGACCACTGGTTGAGCTGCTGCGTCAACGAGCTCGCGCGCTGGAGCCCGCAGGAGCGCTACTTCCGCTTCGGGCTGCAGAACGTCGCGGGCTACCTCGACTTCGTGCTCGACCGCAAGACCACCTTCCCGACGCTGCTCGAGCTGATGCTCGCCGCGCAGCAGATGCTGCAGCGGCTCGAGGGCATGCCCGCGATGCGGCACCTGCTCGACGAGCTCGACGTCGAGAAGTTCTACCGCGCGCTCGACTACCGCGCGCACTACCTGCTCAACGGCTATTTCTGGCCCGAGATGGCGATGTACTTCCGCCGTCCCTCGACCATCGTCGGCTCGTTCTTCATCCGCCACCACGCGTTCCGCGTGCGCATCGACGACGTCGAGCAGTACGTCTCGGGCTTCGTGGCCTTCCACCGCTACCTGGTGGAGCGCCGCACGCTGCATGGCGCGGGCGCCGGCGCGGTGGCCGGTGGCGGCATCTCGGTCGGCCAGGGCGGACCGCGCGACGACGGCGGCACCTGGACCGCGAGCGAGATGGCGCGCGTGACCGGCGGCGAATGGGTGGTGAAGCCCGAGGACGGCTGGCGCGCCAGCGGCGTCGCGCAGCGCTCCTTCCTGCGCAAGGGCCGCGTGGTGTTCGAGAACCAGACCCGCAACGCCAAGGCGCCGCTCGCGGCCGTCGCGCTCAAGGGCGTGCTGCAGCCCGCGGCCGCCGTGCTGTGCGTCGATCCCAAGCCGCATCTCGACAAGCGCGTGCCGGTGCTCAAGGTCGCCGACCTGCCGCAGGCCGTGCTGCAGCTCGGCACCCATGCGCGCGCCGAGTTCAACGGCGGTGTCTGCGCGGTGGTGGGGCAGGGCGTCGCCGGCTCGACCGTGGCGGCCATGATGGCCAGCGCGCTCACCGTGTGGGGCGAGGTCGGCCAGCCCGAAGGCAGCATCAGCCTGCCGTCGGGCATCGCGTGGAACCTCACCTGCCTGCCGCGCCACGCCGCCTACTGGGTGCTCGACATGAGCCAGTCGCAGCTGCCCGCGTCGACGCAGCTGGTGCGCCCGACGCTCGCGGTGATCGCCGGCCTGTCGGCCGCGGCGCAGAAGCACCGCGGCCCGGCCGAGGCCGCCGCGCGGCAGGACGCGCGCATCTTCCTCGGCATGACCGCCGGCGACAGCGTGGTGCTGAACCGCGACATGGTCGAGTACCCGGTGTTCGCCGAGGCCGCGGCCGAACGCCAGCTGCAGGTGGTGAGCTACGGCGAGCACCGCGCGGCCGACGTGCGGCTGGTCTCGTTCGACCATGGCGAGGTGAAGGCGATGGTGGCCGGCGAGCCGCTGCAGCTGCGCCTGAACGCGCCGGGCCGCCACATGGGCATGAGCGCCGTCGCCGGCCTGGCCGCGCTGACCGCGCTGCGGCTGCCGCTGGCCGCGGCGGTCGAACCCTTCGCGCAGTTCGAGCCCCCCGGCGGGCGCGGCGCGCTGCACACCATCCACATCGGCGGCGGCAGCTTCAAGCTGATCGACGAGACCTACGACGCCAATCCGAGTTCGATGCGCGCCGCGCTCGAGCTGCTGGCGCAGGCCCCGTGCGAGCCCGCGCGCCGCGTGGCGATCCTCGGCGACATGCAGGAGCTGGGCCCGGCGGCCCAGCGCCATCACCTCGATCTCGAGCCCGAGCTGCTGGCCACGCAGGCCGACCGCGTGCTGCTGTGCGGACCGCTGATGCGGGCCCTGCATGCGCGCATCAGCTCGAAGGTGCGTTCGCACTGGTTCGTCGACGTCTCCGATTTGTCGACCGCGCTGGGCAGCCTGCTCCAGCCGGGCGACTGGGTGCTCGCGAAAAGCTCCGCGGGCGTGGGTCTGTCCCGGCTGGCCCGGGTTCTGAAAGCACTGCCATGACCAGACTGGATGCACTCCTTCATCTGCCCGCGCAGCAGGAGGCCGCCCCGGCGCGCCGCTGGTGGACTCGCTGGGCTCAGCTGCTGTGCGCGTGGGTCGTGTGCATGCTGCTGTGCGTCAACGTCGCGATCTTTCTCGATCGGGGTTTGTCCTTAGACGACGAGCCCGCGCAGGCACGAAAGACGGTGGCCTGCGCCAGCGTCGTCCTGCCCACCGAAACCGTCTCGCACCGCGCGGCGACAGGGACTGACCGACCCCTGACCAAAGCCTCGAATTGCACTGCTTTCTAGAGTGAAATATTGCGTTGTAACAGTCGGGTAACAGTTGATAATGAAGCCGTTGCGTCATCGCCTGACGGGATCGGCTTTCGCCCATGATCAAGTTTCTCCTGCCCACTCAACTGGTCGCCGAGCGGCCCGTGGAGCCCGGTGCCAGTCCCTATGCGGGCGCCCTCCATGCCGCGTTCCGTGATGCCTACCCGCTGATAAAAAGCGCGGCCTGGCGCTCCATTCCGATCAGCCTGTTCGGGCTGCTGCCCTCGATCTTCCTGCTGCAGGTCTACGACCGCGTGCTCTCGCGCAGCGGCGTGTCGACGCTGGCGGCACTGGTCAGCGGCATCCTGTTCTTCCTGTGCATCGAGTTCTGGCTGCGCACGCGCCGTTCGCGCCTGCTGCGCAACGCGGGCGCGATCATCGACCACGGCGTCTCGGGCGCGCTGATGGGCTCCATGCTCGGTCGTCCGCTGCGCGCGCTCGAGGCGCGGCCGGCCTCGTCCTGGCACCTGTACTTCCGCGACGTCGGCTCGGTGCGCGGCACCGTCACCGGCGGCCTCGCCCAATCGATCTTCGACCTGCCGATGGCGGTGTTCGGGCTGGTGGTGATCGGCATCGTCGCGCTGCCGGTGCTGCCGGTGGTGGTGGCCTTCCTCGCGATCCTTTCCTTCCTCGCCTGGTGGTGGGCCGACGAGGTTCGCGCCGGCCGCGTCGAGGAAGTGCAGCGCGGCCGCGGCCTCGACCGCATGACGGCCGAGATCTGTCATGCGCGCGAGACGCTCAAGTCGCAGGCCAACGACGGTCCCATCATCGAGATGTGGCAGCAGACCTACAACGCCTGGCTCACCGAGAGCTTCACCAAGAACGGCCAGATCGAGACCGCGCGCGACGGCACCACGGTGCTGCTGACCGTGTTCTCGGTGATCGTGGTCACGGTGGGCGCCATCTCGGTGATGGAGCAGTGGATGACGGTCGGCGGCCTCGTGGCCTCCAACATGCTCGCGCTGCGCGCGCTGCAGCCGATCGCCGGCCTGGTGTCGAACTGGCGCTCGCTGGCGACCGCCAAGGAAGCCGCCAAGCGCCTCGAGACCGTGCTCGGCGAGCCGGTGGAGAAGCCGCCCGTGGGCATGGCCCTGCCGCAGCCGCTGGGTCGCATCACGCTCAAGGACGTCAGCTTCAGCTTCACCGAGAACGCGCAGAAGGCGGTCATCGAGCACCTCGACCTCGACATCGGCCCCGGCGGCCTGCACGTCATCGTCGGGCGCAACGGCGCCGGCAAGTCCACGCTGGTCAAGCTGCTCTCGGGCCTGTACACGCCCACGCACGGCGTGGTCAGCATCGGCGAGTACGACCTCTCGCAGTTCGGCCGCGAGGAGCTGTCGCGCTGGATCAGCTATCTCTCGCAGGAGGTCTACTGGTTCGGCGGTTCGCTGATCGACGTCATGCGCCGCACCGCGCCGGGCCAGAGCGACGAGCAGATCGTCGCGGCCTGCAAGCTCTCGGGCGCGCACGACTTCATCTCGCGGCTGCCCGATGGCTACCGCTCGACGGTGGGCGAGGGCGGCACCGGCCTGTCGGTGGGCGAGCGCCGCAAGCTCGCGCTGGCCATGAGCTTCCTGCGCAAGCCCTCGGTGCTGGTGCTCGACGAGCCCAGCAACGACCTCGACTTCCAGAGCGAGCGCGCATTGCTGGCCACGCTGCTGGCGGTGGCCAAGGTGCGCACCGTGGTGGTGGTCACGCATTCGCTGCGCATCGTCTCGGCCGCCAGCCATGTCTACCACGTGACCGGCGAAGGCACGGTCGAACAGGGCACCGCCGCGCTGATGGTGCCCAAGCTGTTCGGCGTGAAGAAGGCGCTGGTGGCGCTGCCCGAAGGCGGCGAGGACGGCGAGTCCGCCGCGCGTTCGATCGCCTGAGGCGGCGAATTTGTTTATGGATTGGACCGAGCGACCGATGACCGAGTGCGACGACCGAGTGACCGCAAGGGAGGCGAGATCTTGAAAGCCGATCTGCCGCAGGTCCTGCAGACCGAAGACCAGAAGCGCGCCGCGCAGATCACGCCCGAGGGCCGGCGGCGCCAGTGGCTGCTCGGCGGCCTGATCGGCGTGTTCGCCGTGATCGGCCTGGGCTTCCCGATGGAGACCGTCGTGGTCGCGCCCGGGCGCGTGATTCCCTCCGATCGCGTGAAGTCGATCCAGCACTTGGAAGGCGGCATCGTCAGCGCCGTGCTCGTGAAGGAAGGCGACCACGTCAAGCAGGGCCAGTCGCTGGTCGAGATCGACCTCGGCGGCGGCGGCCTCAACCTCGAGGAACTGACCGCGCGCTATGCCGCCACCCAGGCCACGCGCGTGCGCCTGATGGCCGAGAGCCGCGGCCAGCCGCTCAAGCGCGACACCTTCGCCAAGGACATCGACGAAGGCGTGTACGCCGGCGAGACCGGTGCCTACGACGCGCGCGCGCTCGAGCAGCGCGGCGTGATGGCCGGCGCGATCTCCAGCCTCGAGGCCGCGCGCAGCCGGCAGCTCGAGCAGCAGGCCAAGGTCAAGGGCCTGAGCGACCGGCTCGACCTGATGCAGAAGGAGCTCGAGGTGTCGGAGCAGCTGCTCAAGGAGAAGCTGGTGGGCCAGGTCGAGGTGCTCGAGAAGCGCCGCCAGGCCGAGGCCGCGCGCAGCGAACTCGCGGTGGCGCGCCAGGGCGTGATCTCGGCCAATGCCGCGATCACCGAGGCGCAGGCCAAGATGGCCGAGGCCGAGGGGCGCTTCCGGCGCCGCGCCTCGGACGAGCTCGCCACCGTCGAGCGCCAGTTCGCGAGCCTGAGCGAGGACCTCGCGCGCGCGCGCACGCAGCGTTCGCGCACCGAGGTCAAGGCGCCGTCGGACGGCATCGTCAAGGGCCTGCGCAGCGGCAGCCCCGGCTGGGTGGTGAAGCCCGGCGAGGCCATCCTCGAGGTCGTGCCCGACAAGGACGAGATCATGATCGAGGCGCGGCTCAATCCCAACGACCGCGGCTTCGTCGAGATCGGCCAGGCGGCCACCGTGAAGATCACCGCCTACGACTACCTGCGCTACGGCGCCGTCGAGGGCAAGGTCACGCTGGTGGCGGCCGATGCCGACCGCGACCCCGCGATCGCCAGCGGCGCGCCGTACTACCGGCTGCTGATCAGCACCGACAAGTCCTTCGTCGGCCACAAGGAGAACCGCATCACCGTCGGCATGGAGTCCGAGGTCGACCTCAAGGTCGGCACCGATCCCTTCATCTGGTACATCCTTCGTCCTGTGCTCAAGCTGCGGCGCGAAGCCTTCCGCGAACCATGAAGCGCCGCCCGACCCACAGCCGGCGCCCGGCGGGCACCGGCGTGCTGTGCGCGGCGCTCGCCGCCAGCTTCGCGCTGCCGCCTGTTGCCATGGCGCAGGAGGCACAGGATCCGCCGCCCTCGCTGATGCTCGCGCGGCGCCTCACGGCGCCCTCGATCGGCACCGCCGGCTACGTGCAGCGCGTGAAGCAGGCGCTGGTCGTGCTGTCGCAGGACTACCCCGAAGTGCAGACCGCGCAGGCGGCCGCCAATACCAGCGGCTTCCAGATCGACCAGGCCAAGAAGGCGCGCTATCCGCGCTTCAAGGTCGGCACCTCCTCGGGCAACTACAACAGCGGCGCCGCCAACGCGCAGACCCAGAGCTACAACGTGATCACCGCCGAGGCGCGCATGAGCCTGATCGACGGCGGCGCGATCAGCGCCTCGATCCGTGCCGCCGAGGCCGGCAACGAGGCCGACGGCCAGGCCGTCACCACCACCTCGCAGAAGGTGGTGCTCGATGCGCTGACCGCCTACCTGCAGGTGCAGCGCTTCGACCTCAAGAAGGAGATCGCGCACCGCTCCACCGAGATCGTGGCCGAGCTCTCGAAGGCCGAGGCGCGCCGCGTCGCGCTCGGCGCCACCGGCGAGAACGACCTCAACATGGCCAGCGCGCGCCGCGCCAGCGTGGCCGCGCGCGAGGCCGACTTCGAGGCCCAGCGCGACGAGGCCATCGCCAAGTTCCGCAGCTACTTCAAGTTCACGCCCATCACGCGCAACCTGCCGGTGCTGGCCGCGCCGCCGCAGTGGCGCATCGACTCGCAGGCCGAGGCGCTGCGCCGCGCCGAGGAGCGCAGCACCGAGATCGCCGAGGCCCAGGGCCGCATCAACAAGGCCAAGGCGCTGGTCGAGCAGCAGGAGGCCAGCATCTGGCCCACCGTCGATGCCGTGATCGTGAAGAGCAAGGACCCGCGCGGCGTGTCGCCGCAGGACCCCACGCGCACCGCGCTCGAGCTGAGCTGGAATTTCGGCAGCGGCTTCGACCGCCAGCTGCGCGTGCGCACCGCCATGGCCGAGGTCGAGAACCAGGAAGCCAAGCTCGAGGGCGTGAAGCTCAACCTGTTCGAGCTCACCAGCGCCTCGTGGTCGCGCACCGTCTCGGGCCGCGAGCGCGAGCGCCAGCTGATGGAGGCCGTGAGCACCTCGGGCCAGGCCTTCCGCGGCCGCCGCCGTCTGCTCGAGTTCGGCCGCGACACCCTGCCGCAGGTGCTCGATGCCCAGCTCGAGTACTACAACCTGCTGTTCGACTACGTCGATGCCGTGTTCGATCTGCGCGTCAACGAGCTGCGCCTGGCGCGCACCACCGGCGAACTGCGCATCGACCCCGAGGGTGGCAACGAATGGGTCGACCGCGTCTTCGGTGCGCCGAGCCGCACCGTGCTGACCGAGGACGGCCTGCTCAGCGGCCCGTGCCTGGCGAGCAACTCGACCTGCGCGAACGAGGCGTCGGTGGACCGCTCGCAGAACGCGCAGCCCGTGACCCTGCGGCGCGCCGAGCGCCTGCCGACCACCACCAACTGACGAAGAAGGAAAGCGGGCGGCCGGCGCGTCAGCGCGCGGCCGCGATGCCGCTCAGGCGTCTTCCGGAATGCCCGGTTCGCCGTCGAGGATCTGGTACTTGCGCATCTTCTCCCACAGCACCTTGCGGCTGATGCCCAGGTGCTGCGCCGTGTCCTGGCGCTTCCAGTCGTTGATCTCGAGCGCCGCGATGATGCGGTTGCGCTCGCTGCCGTTCCAGCCCTTGCGCTGGTCGCCGCCGGCGGCCTCGAAGGCGCTGCTCGTGCCCACCGCGTTCGCGCCCAGTCCCATGCCGCCGCCCGCGCCGGTGGAGGGCGTGCCGCGGGTCAGCGCGATCGCGCGCTGGATCAGGTGCTGGTCCCAGCTGTGCAGCTGCCGCGCGATCACGCCCACGCGTTCCGCGAGGTTGCGCAGCTGGCGCACGTTGCCGGGGAAGTAGGTCTCGGCCACCGCGTCGCTGAGCCAGTGCGGCGTTTCGCCGAGCACCTCGAGCTGGTCGCCCAGCACGTTGGCCAGCAGCGCCTTGAAGATCGCGATCTTGTCGATCTCGCCACGCTCCTCGAGGCTGGGCACGTGCAGCTCGATCACCGCGAGGCGGTAGAACAGGTCGGCGCGGAATTCGCCGCTGGCCACCATCTCGCGCAGGTTGCGGTTGGTCGCCGCGACCAGCCGGAAGTCGACCCGGATCGGCGAGGTCGCGCCGAGCCGGGTGACCGCGCCGTCCTCGAGCACGCGCAGCAGCTTCACCTGCTGGTACTTCGGCAGGTCGCCGATTTCGTCGAGGAACAGCGTGCCGCCCGTGGCCTGTTCGAAGTAGCCGCGGTGCGCATGCACCGCGCCCGTGAACGAGCCCTTGGCGTGGCCGAAGAACAGCGACTCGAACAACCCGTCGGGAATCGCGCCGCAGTTCACCGCCACGAACGCGCCCTTGCAGTAGGTCTGGTGGCCCAGGTGCAGTTGCTGCGCGATGCGTTCCTTGCCCACGCCGGTTTCGCCGCGCACCAGCACGCTGTGGTCGCAATCGGCGAAGGCATTGACCTCGGCCAGCAGCGACTTCATCGCTTCCGAGTGCGCCACCAGCTCGTCGAGCGGCTGCGGCGCCACGTCGCGCGCGCGCAGTTGCCGCACCAGCTTCGCGACCATCGTGCGCAGCTCGGCGCAGGTGAAGTCGTAGGGCAGCACGTGCAGGTATTCGGGCGGATAGGTGCGCGAATCGCGCTCACGCGAGGCCGCCGCGACCCAGATCACCGGCATGCCCTGCAGCAGCTCGGTCGCCTGAGGCAGCCCGCCCCCATCGATGACCGTGACGCTGATGATCGCCACCGACGGCCGCATCGCCGCCGCGCGGTCCTGCGAGGGCGGCGGCATGCCGTCGGCCCGGATCACCTCGACATCGAAGCTCGCCATGCAGCGGGCGATGCGGTCGAGGATGTCGGCCTTACCTTCCCAGACAAAGAGGTCGAGTTCGTCGAAATTGGGGGAGGCGCTCATCTAGGGAATCAGCATTTCAATAAACAAGCTCCGCGCTCCCGTCGCATGTGAGACGCCCGCCGACTTCCGTCTGAGCGAGATTGGCACCGAGCACGTCGCGGATCAAGGTGTTCACGAGGGGGTCGAGCAGCGGCGAGAGAACACCTTTGACGATGTCCTGGAGGGCACCGATGACGGTGCCCAGGGTATTCGTCAGGGCGGTAAGCACGTTCTGAAGTCCCCCGTTGGGGCTGCCCGTTGGCGTGATGACACTCAGCATGTTGAGTCCACCGAGTGTCGACGTCAGGCTGTTGATGATGTTCTGCGAGCTGACGGGCAGGAACGGCGTCTCGTGCTCCACGTCGGCGAGATCCGGTGGATCGATGAAGGTTTGCGAGGCGTCGGACTTGGCGACCGGCACGTCGGCCTTGAGGCCCAGGCCGCCGCCATAGAAAGCCTTGCGATGCGCTTCGTCGCACTCGACGGGGATCAGTCCGAGCAGCAGGCGCTTGCACTGGAGCGAACCGATGTCGATCACCGGGATTGGATCGACCACAGGCGGTGCGTTGGAGGCGAACACCTTGCTCTTTGCATCGGCCGCGGAGGTGCCCATCTTGCCTATCCGCAGTTGAGCCGCGGCCGTGCTGGTTTGTGCCGACAGGGTCTTCGCATCCGCCGGGCAGCTGAAGTTGTTCACGCGCGATTCGCCGCCGCCCGCATCGAGGTTGATGTCGAGGCGAATCGGCGCGGGCAGGATGTCCACGTCGGTGACATCCCTGGTGCAGGCGAAAACGCAGCCCAGAACGTCGTCGAGAAGATTCAGCTTGAAGCTCAGCAGATTGTTGAGAAGGGTGGTCACCGGCGACGCCAGGGTCGTCACGGCATTGACCAGGTTCGACACTCCATTCAACGCGGGCAGTTCCACGGAAATCAAGGTTCGGATCTGCGCGGTTCGCACGTAGATTTGGTTGGGTCCGGTCGGATCGAGCTTGGCCAGCGTGGGATCGCCGACGGCGGAGATTTGCGGAGGCTCGATGACCCGGATGTTCGCCGTGACCGACAGCACGCCGGGAACCGTGAGTGGGACGCTGGCGACCAGAGCGTTCTTGCCATTCGCCACCTGGACCACGCCCTGCAACAACTGGAACAGCTGAAGATCGAGGTTCAGCCCTGCCGCATCCGATCCCGTCTGGACACCGAGCAGATCGCCCAGCTTCACGACGGTCGGCGAAATCTCCGCGGCCGCTTGTATCAAGCCCAGTGCCTGGATGGCGGCGGTGGCCGTCGCTCCGCTTTTCTGCAGCGCGTTGATCATGGCCTGGATCAATACCCCGACCCTGACGTCGGTTCCCAGGATCTGGTCGTACTTCCCGGCCCCGATTCCCAGGTCGATGCCGAGCTGATCGAGGAAGCTGAGCAGCTTGATGTCGGTGTTGACGAGCCCCCGCCAGCCCGCGATATCGAGCGACAGCGAGCCGCCGAGCAGTCCGCCAAAGACGGCATTCAGCAGTGACACCTGAGTCGGGTCGACCGTCAGCAGCGTGCTGCGTATCGTCAGCGAGGCCATCGGGTGGCGCTGCGCCGCGAGGGCTTCCACGCTGATCGGTCGCGCTTGGTTGCCGGGAATGCTGGAAAAAAGAAGCGGTGGCGTGCGTGCGATCGTCACCCGGACGGCGTTGTACTTCTCGCTGCCAGCCAATGGACCGAAGTGGGGCTGGGTGGGCCGCGTGGATGGATCCCAGCGCCCGCAGGTGACGTCGGCCGCCGAGAGGGTGAATCCGGTGGGCAGATTCTGGGCCGCATTGGCAATGGCGGCCGCGGTTGCCTCGGTGCAACTGCCGGGCTTGAGCGATTGTGCGGCCGCGAGCGCCGCGAGGTCGGCTGTCTTCTGGAACTCGCGCTTGAGAAAGAAAAGATAGCCCAGCTCGGTACCGATCAGGGTGATCACGATCAGGCTCAGGGCGATCAGCGTATTCACCAGCACGGAGCCACGCGCTCTTCTGTGCGGGCGCGCCTCGAGCCGGCGGCGTTCGTGGCGGGCGTTGGATGGCTTGCTCATGGCAAATGACCTCCTAAAGCCGGCGTGCGGCGGTGGCCTGGCCCTGGAGCTCGTCGGGCATCCAGCGGCTCGTGTCCAGCAGCGGTAGCGTGGGAAGGAGCCGGTTGGCGCTGTACGGGTACTTCACCAGCACGATGGCCTGGGGATTCGGATTGCCGCTCAATGTCACGGTGACGTTGACGTTGTTGGCGATCCAGGTGCGCCGAAGTGCCGTCGAGCTGCTCTGCAGCGCGGGCACGACCAGCGCTTCTGCCAGCGAATCGCGCACGGCATCCACCACGTTCTGCTGGAGCTGCGCGGAGACGGGTTGCAGCGTAACCGAGCGTGCCCCATCCTCGGCTGCGCGCGACAGCGCCTGCTGCGTGTAGAGGACCGCACCGAAGGTCGCGATGACGTAGAGCAGCAGGAACAGCAGAGAAAAGACGAGCGCGAACTCGATCGCAGCCACGCCACGCTGCAGGCGCGCCGCACTGCGACCGCGGTTCGAACGAGATTCGGGGCTGCATGTCATGGCGACCTCCCGTCCAACAGCATGCTGGCTCTCCCGACCAGCGTGTCCGGTGCCGCGAAGCTCGGCAACGGAGGGAGGACCGCCTGCATGCCCTGGACCTTGACGGTCACCACGATCTGGCAGCGTTGCGTCCATTGGGCGCCGCAGCTTCGCGTCGCTTCAGTGCAATTCGTGGTTCCGACTTGGCATACCTTGGCATCGATGCTGGGCGCCACGGGCAGCCAACCGCTTGCCCGCTGCCGCGCGACGCTGCGGGCCTCGGTCTCGCGCGCGCCCAGGCTGGTCTGGTAGCGCAGCGCGGCCCGAGCGCCATCCTCGGCGGCGTTTTGCAGCCCGAAGCGCAGGGTGAAGATGATGGCGAAGCAGATGATGGCGTAGAGCACGGTAAAGAAGATCAGGAACACGATGCCGAACTCGACGGCATAGATCCCCCGCTGCAGGCGGGCCTTCGCCGGCGCGCGCCGATGCGCGCCGTTCCTTCTGCCGTTCGCGGAGGTCATGATGTTCTTTCCCGTTGCAGCTTGGCTTCAGTTGCTGCTCTTGGTCTTGACCGTGGAGTTGAAGAACTCCGGAATCGGGTGCTCGAAGCTCTTCAGGTAGCGCTCGTAGCTGCGGTTGGCAACCGGCCCTGGAATGGGTCGCGGCGTCGTCGAGCCGATCGCTCCGCTGCGCTGCCAGTGGAGCAGTGACAGCGTCGCGTCCCCGACCTCGGGCGGCGGAAGCGCCTGCTCCGCATCGGCCATGGCGTCTTCCGGTAGGGCCGGTTCGGTGGCCGCGGAGGCGGGAGTCTCCTTGTCAGCCTGCAGCGGCACGGCTGACGCCGAAGCTGCGCGGGGCGGCTCCTGCGCGACGGACGCCTGCGCGAGCCCGAGGGCGGAGGCGGCGAAGCAGGCCTGCGTCAGGATATCGCGAAGGGTAGGGCGGTAGATCATGGTGGGCCTTGTTGAATGGAATTGGACGGCAGGGGTGTCAGTGCGGCTGCGACCGGTGCTGGCTCGTCACGGGGCGCGACGCGAAACAGGCTGGACCTGCGCGAGGGCTTGAGCGCCAGCGGCGCTGCGGCTTCGTTGAGGGGCGCGGCCGGAGCGGGCACGGCCATCGGTGCGGTCGAGGCCGCGGAGGTCAGCTGCCGAGCCGCTTCCCGGATGGCCGCCCGTGTGGCGGGCGACATCCGGCGGGCTTCCATCAATGCCGACGCCTGGTCGCTCTGCTGCGTTACCTCGAGATAGAGCGCCAGATTGGCCTGTGCTTGCGAATTCTCCGGTTGCAGCTGCATGGCCTGCATCAACGGCAGGCGAGCGTCCGCGAAGCGGCCCGCGCGCAGGCTGGCATAGCCCAGATCGTTGAGCAGCACCGCGTCGGTAGGACTACGTTGCTGCGCGCGCTTCAGGAAGTCCATGGCTTCGGCGTAGTCTCCGCGCGCTCCCGCGACCAAGCCAAGGCCATGGTAGGCGGCACCTTCCAGCGGCGTACCCAGCAGCTTTCGATAGAAGGCTTCGCTCTGCGCCAGTTGCCCGGTGTTTCGCAAGGCATCCGCGCGGGCGCGCTGCGTGTCCGGCGACGAGCCCCAGCGTTGTTCGAGGGCATCAATGTGGGCCAGCGAAGCAAACCAAAGTCCTTCGCGCTGCATCTGCTCGACCAACCTGACATAGGTCGCCTGCGAATCCGCAGCCGCGCCGGCCTTCGACGAAGCCGCATCGTCCGCCGCGGCCCGTTGCTGAGCCTCGGCCGCTCCCAGGTACTGGTCCTTGGGTGTCGAGCAGCCAGCGACGACGGCGCTCAGCATGATCGCGAAGACCATGTGCGCGCCCCGGCCGGCGCGGCGCGACACCGGGAGCAGGCCGCTCGGACGCCGCGGAGAATGTGAGGCGTTCATCGTGTGAGAGCTCCCAGAGATCTGATGACGGCGAGAAAGCCCGGTCCCGCGGTCACGATGACCAGCGCGGGCAGCAACGTGGTCACCATGATGCCGGTCATCTTCACGGTGATCTTTCCGATGCGTTCTTTCATTTCCGAACGGCGATGCTCGCGCAGACGTTCGCTGAACTGGCGCAGCGGTTCCTGGACCGCGCCGCCATGCCGGTCGACCTGTACCAGCAGGGAGACCAGTCCTCGCAGGTTCTCGTTGTTGTGCAGCGTGGCCAGGCGCTGCAGCGAATGTTCGCGGGTGCGGCCGCGCGCGTACTGCCTGTTGGCGAGCGTGAGTTCATAGCCGAGGACGCGCAGCACATGCGAGAAGTCCGTTGCCATGATTTGCAGGCTCTGGTCGAGGCTCAAGCCGACGCCCTGGAGCAGGCGCAGCAGATCGACGAACAATGGCAGCTCGCGTCCCACGCTCTCGCGCCGCTTGCCAGCACGCCATCCGAGCGTCCACTTGGGCGCCATGAATCCAACGACGAAGGCGCACGCCAGTGCCGCGATGTTGTAGCGCTCGGAAAGGCTAGTTCCCCAAAACAGATGAACGATCACCGGAAGCAAGACGGCGAGCGCGATGCGGGACACAAGGAAAACGAGTTGCGCTCGCTGCGTGGAGAAGCCGCACTGGTCGATCAGCCGGCGGTCCTCGTCAGTGACCAGCGCCTTGCCGATTCGCGTGTTCAGCCAGTGCAGGGGAAGTTCGATGTCCGAGAGGCGATTGCCCGCCACCTCTTCGGTCTCCTGCTGCACGGGAGGTGTTTCAGCGGACGCCGCGGCAACCCCGCGCAGGATGGCTCGCCCGATGGTCCGGTTGCGCTGCGCGCGGATGACCTCGTTGACGATCAGCGTGCCTGCGGCGACGAGCAGCGCGATCGCCAGCAGGGCGAGGCTCCAGGTGATCAATTGGGATGGCGTGAGATTCATGAGAGCCTCGCCAGGCGATAGAGCAGCGCGGCCCCGAGCATCTGCAGCCCGATGGCGCCGAGCACCAGCAGCTGCCCCGTAGTGTCGTCCCACATCCGCATGAAGTAGTCCGGATTGAGCATCACAATGGCCATGCCCACCGCGACCGGAAGTACGCCCAGTATCCAGGCCGAGAGCCGGGTCTCGGAGGACATGGCGACCAGTTCGTGTTCGGCCTGTTCACGATCGCGCATGAAGTTCGCGACCCGCTCCAGCAGAAGGTCGGAGCGCCCGCCGTAGCGAACGCCGAGGCCGAGGATCGATGCGAGCAGGTACATCTCCTCGATCCGTGCGTGCGTGGCCATCTGGTGCAGTGCGCGGTCGAGGTCCATCCCCGCGCGAACGAGGCTGGCCGCGCGCTCAAGATAGATCCGCAGGGGCGCATCCGTCGTGGCGATCGCCAGCTGAAAAGCTGCTTGCGTCGAGTTGCCGATGGTTATCAGGCGCACCATGGCATCGATATAGGACGGCAGTTGCCCGACGAGCGTCTTCCGGTGCTTCTGCAGCCGCAGCCAGATGGCGAAAGATGCCATGACTACGAGCAGGACCAGTGCGCCGAGCGCGGTTGGCCAGCCACCCAGCGAGGCGCCCACGGCGCTCAGGGCAACGATCGTGATCCCGCCGAGCGCTAGCAGCCGAGACGAAACGACGCCCTCGAGCCAACCCGGCACCAGCGCCTGCGTCCAGTTCTTCCGCGGCATGGCGGCCACTTCGGCCGCGGCCGCTTCGGCCCATGGGTCCTTCAGAAGGCCGGTCGCCATGGTCGCCCCGGCCTGTGCGGGAGCAGGCATAGACGCCTCCGGCGCCGGTTTCGGTTGAAGCTGCTGGGCCACGTAGCGGCCGGAGACGCGCCGGCGTTGCAAGCTTGTGGACCATTGCCACAGCAACAGGCCGCCCGCTGCAAGAAGCAGGGCGACCGCCGCAACGATCAGCAGGCCTTCACGCACGCTGATCTCCGTGCGCTCTAGCGAGCGATTGCCGGAACCGCGTGATCTTCGGCGAGTGCGGCGCGATGCCGAGCGACACCCAGCGATCGCGTTCCTCGCCGTCCGGAGAGACGACCGGTTCGTAGCGATACAGCTCCTGCATGGCCACCACGTTGTCGTTCACACCCGTCACCTCGCTGAGCGAGAGGATGCGGCGCTGTCCATTCGAGAGTCGGCCGATCTGAACGATGAAGTCGATCGCATTCGCGATCTGGCGGCGTAGGCTGACTTCGCTACCCTGATAGCCCGCGAAGCCCGCTAGCATTTCGAGGCGGTAAAGGCATTCGCGGGGCGAACTAGCGTGGATCGTTCCCATCGAGCCCTCATGGCCGGTGTTCATCGCCTGCATCATTTCGATCACCTCGGCGCCACGCACTTCGCCCACGATGATGCGGTCGGGCCGCATGCGCAGGCTGTTGCGCAGCAGGTCCCGGATCGAGACGACGCCGGTGCCGTCGAATCCGCCGGGGCGGCTCTCCAGACGCACCACATGGCTAGTCCGCAGCGACAGCTCGGCGGTGTCCTCGATCGTGATGACGCGCTCGGTGGAAGGAATGAAGCTCGCCAGCGCGTTGAGCAGCGAGGTCTTTCCGGAACTGGTTCCGCCGCTCACTAGCACGTTGCAGCGCGCGCGCACGGCGATTTCGAGCAACTGCGCCATGCCGGCGTCGAAAGTGCCGAGCTTGACCAGGTCGGCCGGCGTGAGCGGGTCCTTGCGGAACTTGCGGATCGAGACCGACAGGCCGTCGATCGCGAGCGGCTCGATGATCACGTTGATGCGCCCGCCGTCGGGCAGGCGCGCGTCGACCATGGGGTTGGCTTCGTCGAGCCGGCGACCCAGCGGCGCGAGGATGCGGCGCACGATGCGCATCACGTGCTCGGAGTCGGCGAAGCGCAGGGTCTCGCGCTCCAGGATGCCGTGGCGCGATACGTAGACGTTCTGGTAGCCGTTGATCAGGATGTCTTCGACCGCGGGGTCGTTGAGCAGGTCTTCCAGCGGGCCGAAGCCCGCGAGTTCCTTCGTGAGCGCATCCGAGATGAGCTGCATCTCGCGGTCGTTGATCGGCACGCGGCGCAGGCGCACGAAGCTGTCGACCTCCAGCTCAACGAACTGCTGGATCGAGGCGCGCGACCAGCGGCCGAACTCCGCGCCCAGCTCCTCGATGCGGCTGAGCAGGTGATCGTGCGTCCAGCTCTTGATGTCCTGGAACTGCTGGGAGGTGATGAACGCCTGGTCGTCGTCGGCGAATTCGATATCGGTGGACATGGGCTGTTCAACCTTGACTGGATCTCTTCCGAGGGCTCGAGAAGCGCGACGTGAGCGCGCCCCACAGCGGGGATTTGGCCGGAGCCTGGCCGGTGGCGGCCGTGAGTTCCTGGTGGAGGCCGCGGGCAAGTCCCGCGACCGCTTGCGAGTAGGGGTCGCCGCGCGCTGTGCGCACGAGCATTTCGCCGCGGCTGGCCGCGGACATGAGTTGCGCGCTGCGCGCGGGCAGCACATGGTGCAGCGGCAATTCGAGCCGGTCAGCGATGTCCTTGGCGGCGAGGTTGACGTGGCTGTCGAACTTGTTGACGACCAGCGCCAGCCGCTCGGCTTCCACCCCGCGCGTGTACAGCTCCTTGAGCATGCTCGCGGTTGACACGATGCCGCCGATGCTCTGGTCGCAGACCACCCAGGCGCGATGCGTCTCGCGCACCGTCTGTGCAACGAAATCGATCGTGGAGAACCCGCCTAGGTCAGCGATTTGAAAATCGAAGAAGTCCCCGAGCCTCTTGATCAGCGCAACCGAATCCGCATGCGAAATCTCCCGGATCTGGGCGAGATTCGCTGGCAACGGCAGGACCGCCACGCCGCTTGCATGATGGGCGAGGGCCGTATGCAGCAAGGTCTGGTCGAGTCGCCTGAGATTGCGCACGCCGTCGACGAAACTGAAGCCACTCTGGGTGTCGAGATAGAGCAATCCATCGCGTGCGGGCAGTCCGAGGTCGAGCAGTGCCACGCCGTGACGGGGATTGCGCGCCTGGGGGGTGGCCTGCCCGTGTTCCAGTTGGTCGCTGAGCGCCAGGGCGAGGTTCGATGCGAGCGTCGTGACGCCCAGGCCGGCGCGTGCGCCCAGCAGCGCAAGTGTCTTGCCCCGGGTTCCGGTTTGCAGATTGCCGCGCCTGTCGAGCAGGGCTTGCAACGTATGCACCGCATCCGCAGGAGGAGCGGCCATGTCGATGAAGTCGTCGACACCGGCGCGCAGGGCGGCGAGCATGCCTGCCGGTTCGACGGAGTTGCCCGTCGCTAGCACCGGCAGCGTCGACCAGTCGCGCTTGAGTCGTTGGTGGAGCTGGCCTGCCGCTTCCGTGCCCTGGTCGGGCGAAAAGTCGATGAAGACCGCTGCCGGTCCCAGCAAGGTGATGCGTTCGTCGATCGACTTGGCATCGAGGCTCAGCGTGACCACGGACCCGAGTCGACTGAGCGCATCGGTCAGCCAGGTGATGCGGGCTCCATCGTTCGACGCGAACAGATAGGTTTCCGTCCCTGTTTCCGGGAGACTGTCGCGGGGAGCGTTCATGGTGCTGCCCTGGTGCTCATGTCCAGGATTTCTGCTCAACGCGAAAAACCGGGGACCGTCGCGTTACCCGGCGTGCTCAGGAAGATTGAGCGCCAGACGGCACCGTCGCGCTGCTCGGCCGCGCCCGGAAGAAACGGGCTCAGGTCGGTGTCGCGCGCGATCGGCTTCACGAGGTGGGGCGTGACCAGGATCACCAGTTCCTTCTCGCTCATCTGGTACTTGCTCTGCTTGAAGAAGGTGCCGAGCACCGGCAGGTCGCCGAGCAGCGGGATCTTGTCCGCGTTGGACGACGTCGTGCGGCTCACTAGGCCGCCGATGATGAAGCTCTCGCCATCGCCGAGCTCGACCGTGGTGTCCGCGCGGCGCGTGCTGATCGCGGGAACCGCGACGCCGCCGATGCTCAAGGCGTTGGCATAGTCCAGGTCGCTGGCTTCGGGGGCAACCTTCAGCACGATTCGGTCGTTGGAAAGCACGGTCGGCGTGAGCGTCAGGCCGATGCCGAAGGGTTTGTACTCGATGCTCGTCGTTCCGAGGCCTTGGGGCGCGGGAACGGGCAGTTCGCCCCCGGCCAGGAAGCTGGCGCTTTGCCCCGACATGGCCACCAGCGTGGGTTCGGCCAGGACGCGTGCCATGCCGTTGCCTTCGAGGAAGCCGACGTTCAGGCCGATGCCAGCCTTGCCGAAGTTGAGCAGCAGGCTGAAGGCCTGCGCGAGCGGATTGTTGTATTCGCCGGTGATAGACCCGTTGGAGTTGAAGGTTGCGCTCTTCAGCGAGGCGGGCGTGAAGACGCCGAAGCTGAAGCCACTCGAGTTGGCACGGGTGCTGAAGATGTTCAGTCCGGCCTGCTTAAGCACGCTGCGGTTGAATTCGACGACTTTGACCTCGACCTGTACGGTGTGGCTGCGCACGTTCACGACGGAACGGTCGCTCACGACCGCCTTCTCTGGCTGACTCGCGAGAGCCGCTTCGCGCGCCTGCTGATATGCCGGCACGCTGTCGAGCGTGCCATCGAGCTTGGCGTCGCGCCGCTGAACCTCCAGCACGTAGATGGTTGCGGCGGGCCGCCCCTTCTCCCACACCATCAAGGTCGTGCTGCCCGGCACCTTTCCGGTCAGGATCAGTCGCGCGGCGGGGGAGCCCGGCGTCTTGCGGGTGACGGTCACACCGGCAACCGCTTCGTTAGCCAGCGCGATGCGATCCACGCCCTTGTCGAACACGAGTTCCTGCTGGGTGCCGGCGCCCAACGTCACGAGCGTCTGGGGTGTGGCGGCAACGCTGGCCGCGAAAAGGGGCACGCTGGGGCCGATGGCGAGTGCGCAGCCAATGGCGATGTGGCCGAGGCTGGTCCTGAAGAGGCGGTCAGCCCTTTTGGTCTTTGCTCGGGGCAGGGGCATGGTCTTCTTTCTGAAACGGGTGCGTAAGCGGTATGGGTGTGGGGTGATCCGGCTCAATAGCGCACGGTTTCGCTGCGGTCGCCACGGATGACCTCGACCTCCATGCCCGGTCTTGCGATGCCCGCAGGTCGCGTGCCTGCGATCGGCAGCCCGGTGGTTGCCACGCGCCGGCTGGTAGCCGGTGTCGCTCCACCGTTCACCAGGTCGGCAACCGTCAGGCCGGCTTGCGCCTTGTCCAAGCCCGCCAGGGGCGGGCGGCGCGGTTCGCCGGGCTTCGCCGGTGCTGGCTGCAGCGCGGTCGGCAGTTCCGCGAACAGCGAGGGATCGGGCTCCGTCGTGTCGGCGGGGTTGCGCAGTGCAAGGAGCAGGCGCCCGCTGGATTCGCCCAACGTGAGCCGGTTTACGTCGTCGACGGGGATCGCGAGGACCGCGGTGCGTGCCGCTTCGGCCCGCTGGGCGGCCGTCGCACCGTTGTCGGCCGCCTTCGTGGCCAGGGCGTCCACCGAGAGGCTGCCGTAGGCGAGCAGGCGTTTGCGCGCTAGAAGCAGGCGTGCCTGGCTGCGATCGATGTCCTTTCCTTCGGACTTCAGCATCACGAAGACGTCGACGAAGTCGCCGGGCTGTACCTTGTTGCCTACCCCCATCACCTCGTCGGCCTTGACCGCAACGGCACGCTCCCCCTCGCCGATCCGCAGGGCGAGGCCGGACACGAGCTGGCCTTCCTGGATCGGTGTGCCTTCGCTCAGGTCGAGAACGGGGACCCGACCGGCGACGATGCTCGTCTCTTTGAAGGCGTCGCTCGGATTGACGGGCAACTGCTCAACACGAACGGCGTCGGCGGCGATGGCCTTGCCCGCGGGAAGAGGCTTGCTCGCGACCACCACCGCGTAGGTTGCCCTGGCTTCCGATCGCGCCGGCGCGGAGGCAGCGGGCGTGGCCGCGACGCTCGGTGCCGGCTGACGGCTGAGAACCCAAGCGTAGCCGCCCAGGGCAATGGCGATCAGTACCAGGATGGCAGCGATGATTTTTGTGAGGTGGATCATGGGCGGTGGGGATGGGCGGTGGAACAGGTCATCGATACGACAGGACGGTCAACCTGCATGGGTGCACCCGGTCAGCTCTGTCGACCCCAGAGGACGATCCACAAGGCCGAGGCGATGGCGAGATACGCTGCATAGGGGATGACTCGTCGACGCTGCTTCGCTGTCGCCGCGTCTTTGGATGCCGCCTTGCCGGACAGGGCAAGGGCGATGCGGGGAAACCAGGGCCATCGCTGGAGCACGAGCCACGCGACGGCGTGCGCACCCGTCAGGAGGCTGGCGATGATCCAAATCGGAAAGAGGCCTTGCCATCCGACCCACAGGCCCAGTGCACCGGCGAACTTGACATCGCCGGCACCCATCAGCCCGGCGATGTGAAAAAAAAGAAGGAAGCCGAATCCCAGGGCGGCACCGCCCAGGGCATCGGACCAGCCGATGCCCATGGGCGAACGTCCGAGGAAAAGGACTGTCATGGCCAACGCGGCCCCCACGAGGACGAGCCAGTTCGGAACACGACGTTGGTAGAAGTCATAAACCACAACCGGGAGAAGCCAGATCAGCTCGATCCCAGCCATTTTTCAGCTCGCGGGAACAGCCTTGGTCAGTTGGGTGCTCAAATTAGTGAACAGCGACTTGATGGCGCCAGCGAACCCGGTCGTTGCTGCGGGATTGAAAAGAACCACCAGAAGAATGGTGATCAGGCCGGCGATCACGCCATATTCAATGGCGGTCGCACCTTCTTCGTCGCGAATAAAACGGGCAATAGCGTTGAGCATGATTAACCTTTCAGAAAAAGTCGTTAACAAGGGCTGGCGGTGCGAATGTTATCCGGCGTAACTCTGTGTATCAACAAGGCAAACCCGATGGAAGGGTGTTCCGCTGTGCTAGCCGAGGATGGCTAGCACGATGGCTGCCAGCTCCCACGGACATCGGTTGACCGGTCGGTCAGAGACGCTGAGTAACAGTTCGGAAACGATTTTTCCCTCTGTAGGCGTGCACCGACATCCCATGAAGACGGGAGGGAGTGTTACGGAACAGGGGTGCGCGCGAGGGGCGCGTTACGGGTACAAGCGTGTTACGTGTTACGTGACACGACCCGGAACGGTAAAGATGTAACAGTCCAGAAAGGGTTGGACCGTGCGCAAAAAATCACAAGTTGAGGGGTCTGACCCTGCTTGCGAAGGGGGATCAGCCCAGGATTTCCTCGTGGAACAGCTTCCACTCGCCGGCCTGGCGCAGCCAGTACTGGCGACGCATGCGACCGCTGCGTTCCCCCTCGAACACCTCGCCGAAGGTGGCGACCATGGTGTCCTCGCTGTCGCGCCAATGGAGGTAGGAAACATCCTTTAACTGAATACGCCGGCCCTGGGCGTATTCCATCTCGTCGCGGACAATTGAAATTCCGTCGGCCGATTTTTTCGCCTGACGCTGGAAATCCGGCAAATAGAATTTCTTCAATTGCGCTTCATTTCCCTGGGCCCGGGCGTCTTTCCAGGCATTGATCGCGCTGGTGAAGGATTGGGCGTCCTTTTCGGCCTGGGGCTGGGAAATCCATTGCAGGCTGCGCGCGGTGACGACCGGCGTGGCGCCGATCTGCACCTTGCGCAGCAACTGGCGCAGGTCGGGGTTGGCCATGACCACGCAGCCGTCGCTGGCCAGCGGCGCGCGCGCGTACTGCTGCGAGGGCGTGCCGTGCAGCCAGATGCCGCCGCCGGTCTTGCCGCGGCGCTGGTCGTAGGCGTTGGGGTAGTTGATCGGCAGCGCGCCGGCGCCGTAGAGGTCCTTGAGGGACTTCGGATCGAGGCTGCTGGTGATGAAGTACACGCCCAGCGGGGTGCGCGCATCGCCCTCCACGGACTTGTCGATGCCCGACTTGCCGACCGAGATGTAGTAGTCGGCCACGAGCTTCAGGCCCTTGTCGCCGTTCTCGAGCAGGTACAGGCGCGAGCGCGAGGCGTCGATGGCGATCGCGTAGCGGCTGCGCGTGGACAGCTCGAGGAACTGCGACGGGACGGTGTTCGGCGGCGGCCGTTCGCGCAGCGCCTGCAGGCGGCGGCGCGATTCTTCCTGCAGCTCGGCCATGGCCGGGTTGCCCTTCAGGCGCGCCACGCTGGCGGCGTCCGAGAGGCTGTGCGCGGCGGGCACCTGCGAGGCGAGCAGGTCGCCGTACACGAGCTGCGCGAGCTGGAAATTCGGGTAGTCGCGCACCAGTTCGCGCGCCTTGGCCAACGCGGGCCGCGCCTGGCCGCGGCCGAAGAGTTCGTAGATCGCGATCAGCCGCGCCTCGGCGTTGCTGGCTTCCTGGATCGCGCCCGCGGGCGGCGCCTTGCGCGTGCCGCGGGCTTCGGCCACGGCGGCGGTGCCGGCCGCCGCGGCGGCCGCGGTCGCCACGGCCCCCTTCTTCAGGCGGGCCTGGGCCTTGGCGCCCCTGGCGTCGCGGGCTTCACGTGCCTCCCGGGCTTCGCGCACGCTGCGCGATTCGCGACTGCCGCGCGCTTCCCTGGCGCCGGCTTTTTCCTTCTGCGCCGAGCGGCTGGCGCCGACGGCAGCCTTGCCGGACTTGGCGCCGGCCGTCTTGGCATGCGAGGCCTTGCCCGAATGGCTGGCGGCGCCCGCGGGCAGTGCGAGCACGAGGGCCGATGCGGCCATCAGCGCGGCCAGGAGGCTCCCGCCGCGCCGGAATTCTGGGGTCTGGGGCCGGCCCTGCCGGACGATGTCTGCCACTAGCCGCCGACGCTTTCCTTGCGAATGTGCCACTGGCCGCCGGAGCGCTGCAGTTCCAGCGTCTTGCGGCTGGAGATGTTGAGGTTGTCGGCGCGGTAGACCTGGCGGAACTTGGCGGTGGCCGACTGGCCATTGACCTGGATCACGAGGTTCTCGAGGTTCACGCTGATGCTGGACTTGCCGACGATGCGCGCGCGGCGCTCTTCTTCCCAGCTCTTGCGGCTCTGGCCGCCGCCGGGCGTGAAGTCGCTGCCGTAGGCGGCGAGGTAGCGGTCCATGTCCTGGCCGGCCCAGGCGGCGGCCCAGCCGCGCACGGCCGATTCGACCTCCGCGTTGGCGCTCGACGAAGCGGCGGGCGCGGCCGGTGCGGCGGCCGGCGCCGAAGCCTCGGGTGCCTTGGCGACCACGGCGGGGGCCGGGGCCGGAGCGGGCGCGGGTGCCTTGGCCACCGGTGCGGGCGCCGGGGCCGGCACGGGGGCCGCGGCGGGTGCCGGTGCGGGAGCGGGGGCCTTCGCGACCGGCGCGGGCGCGGGCGCAGGCGCCGCCGGTGCCGCACGCGGTGCCTCGGGAGCCGCCGCCAGCAGGGTCGGCTTGGCGCCGGGCACGGCCGGCACGAACAGCGTGCGGATCACCGCCAGCTTGGGCGCGACCGCCGTGTTGTTCTGGTCGAGCTGCAGCGCCTTGCTGTAGGCCTGGCTCGCGAGCCGCGCATAGAGGTCGCCGAGGTTTTCCTGGGCGGTGGCATAGCTCGGATTGGTGCGGATCGCGCTCTCGAGGGCGTTGCGCGCCTTGTCGAACTGGTTCTGGCTCGCGTAGATGACCGCGAGGTTGTTGTAGGGCTCGGGCAGCTCGGGCGCATCCTGCGTGAGCTGGGTGAAGGCGGCGATCGCCTCGGCGCGCTTGCCGGTGTCGAGCTGGATCACGCCCTTGAGGAAGCGCATCTGCGGGTCGCGCGGCTTGTCCTTGAGGAAGGCGTCGGCCTTGGTCGAGGCTTCCTCGAGCTTGCCGGCCTGCATCAGGCGGTCGACCTCCTCGTGCTCGGGCGCCGCCAGCGCGGACAGCGCCGTGGCGCCGACCGCGGCGGCCAGGAACAGGGCGCGCACGACGGGCGTCAGGCTGAAGGGAGTGCGCAGGGAGCTCTTGGGCATGGCGGACGAGGCCTCGTGAGGGAGAGGGAAGGGGATGCGCCGGGGATTGTAAGTGGGGCGGTTAACCTCCAGACACACTGCGGCGTGCCTGCAACGCCGTTCCATTCCTCGAGGCAACGGGCTGTGCCTTTTCCCACGGAAACCGGTGGAAAGCACGTTCAGGCGCCGCCGCGCTCCCGCTCCCCGGCCGCATCCGCCAGCCCATGCCCCGGCGCCGGCCGCAGCAGGGCCGGGAAATGCATGTCGCGGTAGGCCACGAAGCGGCTGCCGCGCGCCAGCCGGTAGCCCCACCAGACCGCCACGAACAGCACCAGCCCGATGTAGGTCGAGAACACGCCGATCCAGTCGATGCGCCCGCCCGTGAAGGCGGCGTAGTTCTGGCCCAGCGTGACCACCAGGCACAGGCCGAAGGCGAACAGCGGCCCGTAGGGGAAGAAGGGCGAGCGGTACGGCAGCAGCGACAGGTCCAGCCCCTGCGCCATCATTCCCTTGCGGAAGCGGTAGTGGCTCACCGCGATGCCGAGCCAGGCCACGAAGCCGGTCATGCCCGAGAGGTTCAAGAGCCACAGGTACACGCCCTGGCTCTCCGACAGCGAGGTCAAAAAGCACAGCGCGCCGACCGCTGTGGTCGCGAGCAGCGCATTGAGCGGCACGCCCGCGCGCGTGAGCCGCGCGAAGCAGCGCGGCGCGCGGCCGTCCTTCGCGAGGTTGAACAGCATCCGGGTCGAGGCGTACATGCCCGAGTTCCCGGCCGACAGCACGGCCGTGAGGATCACCGCGTTCATCACGCTGGCCGCGAAGGCCAGCCCGGCGTGGCGGAACACCAGCGTGAACGGGCTCACGCCGATGGCGTGCAGGTCGGTCTTGATCAGGTTCGGGTCGGTGTAGGGAATCAGCACGCCGATCACGCCGATCGCCAGCACGTAGAACAGCAGGATGCGCCAGAACACCTGGCGCACCGCGCGCGGGATGTTCTTCGCGGGGTTGGCCGATTCGCCGGCCGCCACGCCGATCAGCTCGGTGCCCTGGAACGAGAAGCCCGCGATCATGGCCACGCCGATCATCGCGGGCAGGCCGCCCACGAAGGGCGCGTCGCCGAGCGTGAGGTTGCCGAAGCCGGCGGGCCGGTCGCCGCGCAGGATGCCGAAGATCATCAGGAGGCCGATGGCGACGAAGGCGATCACCGTCACCACCTTGACCAGCGCGAACCAGAACTCGGCCTCGCCGAAGCCGCGCACCGAGATCGCGTTGAGCAGGAACATCAGCCCGAGGAACAGCGCGCTCCACAGCATGGCCGGCGTGCCCGGGAACCAGTACTGCATCACCAGCTGCGCGGCCGCGAGCTCGACCGCGATGGTCACGGCCCAGTTGTACCAATAGTTCCAGCCGAGCGCGAAGCCGAAGCCCTCGTCGACGTAGAGCGCGCCGTAGGTCGCGAACGAGCCCGACACCGGCATGCAGGCCGCGAGCTCGCCGAGGCTGGTCATGAGGAAATAGACCATCGCGCCGATCAGCAGGTAGGCCGCGAGCGCGCCGCCCGGGCCGGCCTGCGACACGGTGGCGCCCGAGGCCACGAACAGGCCGGTGCCGATCGAGCCGCCGATGGCGATCATCGTCAGGTGGCGCGTGCCGAGCGCGCGGCGCAGCGTGGGTTCCTCGGCGGCGGTGCGCGAGGCGAGGGTGGGCGCGGTGGAGTCCGTTGCCATGTCGTTGTGTTCTCCCGTATGAGCCCGCGCGGACCGTGAGGCCCGCGCGAGGTGGCGGCGATCATAAGTGCGGCCCTGCGCGCACCCCCGCGTCGCCCCGGGGTACGGCCGCGCGGCCCGCACAGTACAGTGCCGCCATGGACCGCCTCCAGAGCATCGAAGCCTTCGTGCGCGTCGCGCAGACGCAGAGTTTTGCGGAGGCGGCGCGCCAGCTCCGGGTGGCGAACTCGGTGGTCACCACGCGCGTCAAGCAGCTCGAGGAGTTCCTCGGCGCGCCGCTGTTCCACCGCAGCACGCGCGTGGTGCGGCTCAGCGACGTGGGCCAGGCCTTCCTGCGCGACTGCGTGGAGCTCGTGGGCCGCGCCAACGACATCGTCGACCAGATGCGCGACGCGCGCGGCACACCCTCGGGCGTGCTGCGCGTGCATGCGCTCACGGGCATGGTGCTCGGTCGCTTCGCCTCGCTGCTGCGCGAGTTCCACACCATCTATCCCGACATCCACCTCGAGCTGATCGTGAGCGACGCGGTGGTCGATCCGGTCAAGGCCGGCGTCGATTGCGCGCTGCAGATCTTTCCGGCCGCCTCCGAGGAACTGGTGTCGCGCCCGCTGTTCCCGGTGCGCCGGCTGCTGTGCGCCACGCCCGAGTACCTCGAGCGCCACGGCATGCCCGCCAACCCGCGCGAGCTGCACCGCCACAAGCTGGGCCTGTACTCGGGCTATCCCACGCGCGACCGCTGGACCTTCCACCACCAGGGCGAGCAGACCACCATCTACCTCGCGGCCGCGCTGCTGACCAACAGCGTGCACCTGCTGCGGGAGTACGCGCTCGAGCACGCGGGCATCGTCTGCCTGCCCACGCTGGTGGCGGGCGACGCGATCGCGCGCGGCGAGCTGCGCGTGGTGCTGCCCGAGCACCAGCTCTCGTCGTTCTCGCTGAGCGCCGTCTATGCGGGCACCTCGCGCAACGCGCTCAAGCTGCGGCTGTTCATCGAGCACATCGCCACCCGCTTCACGCGCGTTCCGCCCTGGGACGCCACCCTGATCGAGCGCGGAATGATCCCGGCCGAATTGATCGAGTGAGGGCGCGCGTTCCCGGGTAAACCCCAGCGATTATTCGGAGTCTGCGAATAATCCTCTTCCAATCTGGTCCCTACCGGCGGCCCCGGTTGTTTCCTAGAGTTCGGTCCAAGCCAGAACCAAGGAGACCGCCATGACCCAGACCGCCCAGACCCAGGACGCGCCCGCCTACCGCACCCGCTTCGGTTCGCTCGCCCACTACGAGAAAGGCCACGTCGAGCCGATCGCCGACGACGTGCGCCACTACGCCTTCTCCAATTGCTTCGAGATCGCGAACAACAGTCGGCCCTACGAGAAGGTGGTGTTCGGCCAGAACCAGATCTACGTGCTCGAGACCCTGCGCGCCGAGGGCCACTCGCCCTGGTTCACCTGCGCGCACGACGAGTTCGCGCTGGTGATGGACGGCGAGGTCGAGGTGCACCTGGTGCAGCTCGACGCGACCCAAAAGGTGGCCGACCCCGAGAAGAACGGCGCCGTGCGGGTCGAGGGCGAGCCGCGCGGCCAGAAGATGGGCTGGATGAAGCTCTCGCGCGGCCACCAGGGCCTGCTGCCGAAGAACACCGCCTACCAGTTCCGCAGCGCGCGCCCCGGCGTGATCGTGCTGCAGACCTGCAAGGGCGAGCTGTCGGTCGAGAAGTGGGCCGAGATCTGCCAGTCGCATTGAACGAACGAGGAGCACACGCCATGAACGCACCCGCAGAACTCGCCCGAGTCATCGCCTCGCAACCCGACGCCACGCTCGGCTACAAGGACTTCTCGCTCGGCAGCTTCCGCTTCCGCCGCGACGAGTATTTCGTCCACATCGGCTGGCAGACCCGCGACGGCCGCCCGATGAGCCACACCATGGATGCCGGCAACTACCTGCGCGCGCTGATGCGCGACGTCGCCTGGGGCTTCTTCTACGGCTGGGTCAACTTCGACAGCGTGTTCGGCACCGTCAACCACTACGACTCGGTCGACCTCTATGCCGGCAGCTTCAACGGCACCATGAAGGACGCGGGCATCGACCTGCTCGAGAACTTCCCCAGCGCCCAGATCCGCGCCACCTTCGAGGCCATGCTCGACGACTGGACCAACGCGAGCTTCGATCCCTTCGCCGCGCCGCAGGAGACCGGCTCGCCCTACGGCCGCAAGAACGGCAACAACACGGCCAAGATCACGCGGGCACGCGAACTCGCCACGCGCTGCGTGGGCCTGAAGGGCGACCTCGACCTGCGCAGCGACGAGCGCGGCGCGCCGGTCAACCGCGCCTTCGCCGACGTGCCGCAGGACCAGCCCGAGCTGCATCCCGAGCCCGGCTTCGAGAACGAGGTGCATGCCTTCAATCTCTTCGGCTTCCTGAGCCGCTCGCAGGTGACCTGGAACCCGAGCTTCACCTCGGTGGTGAAGCACAGCTACATGTGCCCGACGACCGAGGAGCACATCCTGCCGATCATCCACGGCAACGACCGCGTCGAGTGGTTCTTCCAGATGACCGACGAGATCCACTGGGACTGCGGCGACAAGAACACCGGCAAGCCGATGGCGCGCGTGATCATGAAGGCCGGCGACATGGCCGCCATGCCCGCCTACTGCCGCCACCAGGGCTTCAGCCCCAAGCGCTCGATGCTGCTGGTGTGGGAGAACGGCTCGCCGAGCCTGGTGTACGAGATCCAGAAGGGCGAGTCGCACGAGATTCCCGTGCAGTTCTGAATGGCTCCCTCTCCCGCGCGCGGGAGAGGGTTGGGGTGAGGGTGGCCGACGCGCCACGAACCTCCCCCTCACCCCCGCCCTCTCCCCAAGGGGAGAGGGAGCAAGGCAACAACATGAAGCCCAACGACATTGCCGGCGCGGCAGGCCTGCGCACGTCCATCCGCCACCAACTCTTCATCGACGGCCGCTTCGTCGACGCCGAATCCGGCGAGACCCTCGCCACCCTGAACCCGCACGACAACACGCCCATCGTCGACGTCGCGCTGGCCGGCAAGGCCGACGTCGACAAGGCCGTCGCCGCCGCGAAGCGCGCGTTCCCGGCATGGCGCCGCATGGCCGCCGCCGACCGCGGCCGCATCCTGCTCAGGCTCGCCGACCTGATCGAGGCCAACGCCGAGGAACTCGCGCGCCTCGAATCGCTGGACACCGGCCACCCGATCCGCGATTCGCGCCGGCTCGACGTGCCGCGCACCGCCGCGTGCTTCCGCTACTTCGGCGGCATGGCCGACAAGTTCCAGGGCGAGACCATTCCGGTGGAAGAGGGCTTCCTCAACTACACGCTGCGCGAGCCCGTGGGCATCGTCGGCCAGGTGGTGCCGTGGAACTTCCCGCTGATGTTCACGAGCTGGAAGATGGCGCCCGCGCTCGCGGCCGGCAACTGCATCGTGATGAAGCCGGCCGAGATCACGCCGCTGAGTTCGCTGCGCATCGCCGAGCTGATGGCCGAGGCGGGCCTGCCGCCCGGCGTGGTCAACATGCTGCCGGGCCTGGGCAGCGTGGCGGGCCAGTACATCGCCGGGCATCCCGAGATCGCGAAGATCGCCTTCACGGGCAGCACGGCGACGGGCCGGCGCATCGTGCAGGCCAGCGCGGGCAACCTCAAGAAGGTGCAGCTCGAGCTCGGCGGCAAGGGGCCCAACATCGTGTTCGAGGACGCGAACCTGCAGGCCGCCGTCAACGGCAGCGCCTGGGCCATCTTCCACAACCAGGGCCAGGCCTGCATCGCGGGCTCGCGGCTGATGCTGCACGAGCGGATCGCCGACGAGTTCCTCGCGCAGTTCGTTCCGCTCGCCAAGTCGATCCGCCTCGGCAACCCGCTCGACGAGAACACCGAGATGGGCCCGCTGACCAGCGCCCAGCATCGCGAGCGTGTTCTGAGTTACGTGGAAGTGGCACGAGGCGAGGGCGGCGAGCTGCTCGCGGGTGGCCGGTCGCCGGGCGGCGATCTCGCGAAAGGCTGCTATGTCGAGCCCACCGTGATGCGCGCGAAGTCGTACCGCGACCGCGTCGCGCAGGAAGAGGTCTTCGGCCCCTTCGTCACCGTGCTGACCTTCAAGGACGACGAGGAGGCGATGCGCATCGCCAACGGCACCGACTACGGCCTGGGCTCGGGCCTGTGGACCAAGGACCTGCAGCGCGCCCACAAGGTGGCGCGCGAGCTGCACGCCGGCATGGTCTGGATCAACAGCTACAAGCGCGTGAACCCCGGCTCGCCCTTCGGCGGCGTGGGCCAGAGCGGCTACGGCCGCGAGATGGGCTTCGACGCGATGCGCGAGTACACGCAGGTCAAGAGCGTGTGGGTCAACGTCGACGCGCGGATACCGCCGCACTTCGCGCGCTGAGTTTCCGCAGGCACAAGAAAAGGAGACAGCCATGACATTCAATCGCAGGCAATTCACCCAGGCCACCGCGGCCCTCGTCGCCGCGGGCGCGACACCGCTGGCGTTCGCGGCCGACACGCTCAAGATCGGTTACGTGTCGCCGCAGACCGGCCCGCTCGCGCCCTTCGGCGAGGCCGACAAATGGGTCATCGACCAGATGAAGGCCGCCTTCAAGGACGGCATCGCGATCGGCGGCCGCAGGTACGCGGTGCAGATCGTGCTCAAGGACAGCCAGTCGAACCCCAACCGCGCGGGCGAGGTCGCGAACGACCTGATCCTCAAGGACAAGGTGGCGCTGGTGCTCACGGCCGGCACGCCGGAGACCGCGAACCCGGTCAGCGATGCCTGCGAGCTCAACGAGGTGCCCTGCATCTCGAGCGTGGTGCCGTGGCAGCCCTGGTTCTTCGGCCGCAAGGGCGATCCGGCCAAGGGCTTCGACTGGACCTACCACCTGTTCTGGGGCCTCGAGGATGTCATCGCCAACTTCACCAGCGGCTGGAAGACGCTGGCCACCAACAAGAAGGTGGGCGGCCTGTTCCCGAACGACGGCGACGGCAACGCCTGGGGCGACAAGGAGCTGGGCTTTCCGAAGCCGCTCGCGCAGATGGGCTTCACGCTCACCGACCCGGGCCGCTTCCAGAACGGCACGCAGGACTTCAGCGCGCAGATCGCGGCCTTCAAGAAGGAGGGCGTGGAGATCGTGACCGGCGTGGTGATCCCGCCCGATGCCAAGACCTTCCTCACGCAGGCGCGGCAGCAAGGCTTCAGGCCGAAGGCGATCACGCTCGGCAAGGCGCTGCTGTTCCCGGGCGCGATCGAGGCGCTGGGCGAGCTCGGCGACGGCCTCTCGACCGAGGTCTGGTGGAGCCCCTCGCATCCCTTCGCGTCGAGTCTCACGAAGCAGAGCGCGAAGGCGCTGGCCGAGGCCTACGAGGCCGGCACGAAGAAGCAGTGGACGCAGCCGATCGGCTTCGCGCATGCGCTGTTCGAGGTGGCGGCCAACGCGCTGGGCCGCGCGAAGTCGCTCAAGGCCGCCGACGTGCGCGATGCCGTGGCCGCGACGTCGATCCAGTCGGTGGTCGGCCCGGTCAAGTGGGGCGGGCAGGGGCCGTTCAGGAACGTCAGCAAGACGCCGCTGGTGCTCGGCCAGTGGGGCAAGGGAACGAAGTACAAGGTGGAACTCACCCTCGTGAACAACGAAGCCGCGCCGGCCATTCCCACCGGCGGCAAGCTGCGCGCGCTCTGACCGCCATGGCGCTGCTGGCACTGCATGGCGTGAGCAAGTCCTACGGCGCGCTCAAGGTCACCGACGGCATCACGCTCGCGGTGGCCGAGGGCGAGACCTTGGGCATCCTCGGCCCCAATGGCGCGGGCAAGACCACGCTGTTCAATCTGATCTCGGGCGACGTGCGCGCCGACGCGGGCCGGGTCGACTATGCGGGCCGCGACGTGACGCGGCTGCGTCCGCACCAGCGCTGCCGCGCCGGCATCGGCCGCAGCTACCAGGTGCCGCAGCCCTTCGGGAACATGAGCGTGTTTGAGAACCTCGTGACCGCGGCCTGCTTCGGCGGGCAGCAGACCGAGCGCGAGGCCTGGCGCACGGCGCACGAGGTGCTGGCGCAGACCGGACTGATGGCGCAGGCCAATGCGCCGGCCGGCGGGCTGCGGCTGCTCGACCGCAAGCGGCTCGAGCTCGCGCGCGCGCTTGCGACGAAGCCGCGGCTGCTGCTGCTCGACGAGATCGCGGGCGGGCTCACCGAGCCCGAGGCCGCGGTGCTGGTGGGCGAGCTGCGGCGCATCAAGGCGCGCGGCGTGACCATGATCTGGATCGAGCACGTGGTGCATGCGCTGCTGTCGCTCGCGGACCGGCTGTTCGTCATCAACTTCGGGCAGAAGCTGGCCGAGGGCGAGCCGCGCGCGGTGATGAACGATCCGGAGGTGCGGCGCGTGTACATGGGGATGGAAGCATGAGCGCGCACCGCATGGCTCCTTCCCCATCTGGGGGAAGGCTGGGATGGGGGCACGACGGCGCCACCCGTCCAACGCCGCCTGCCCCCACCCCGACCCTCCCCCAGAGGGGGAGGGAGCAAAGACCATGACCGCCTTGCTCACCACCCACGGCCTGCAGGCCTTCTACGGCGACGCCCAGGCCCTGTTCGGCATCGACTTCGCGCTCGCCGCCGGCGAACTGGTCGCGATCATCGGCGCCAACGGCGCGGGCAAGTCGACCTTCCTCAAGAGCCTCACGGGCCTGGTGCGCGCGCCGCGCGAGGCGATCCGTTTCAGGGGCGAGCCCATCGGCGGCCTGCCGCCCGGCGAGATCGTGCGGCGCGGCCTCGCGCTGGTGCCCGAGGGCCGCCGGCTGTTCCCCAGCCTCAGCGTGGAAGAGAACCTGCTGATGGGCGCCACCGCGGGGCGCCCGGGCCCGTGGAACCTGCAGCGTCTCTACGGCCTGTTCCCCATCCTGGCCGAGAAGCGCCGCCAGCCCGGCACCTCGCTGTCGGGCGGCCAGCAGCAGATGGTGGCGCTGGGCCGCGCGCTCATGAGCAATCCCGACGTGCTGCTGTGCGACGAACTCTCGCTGGGCCTCGCGCCGGTCGTCATCCGCGAGATCTACGCGGCCATGCCCGGCATCACGGCCGAGGGCATGACGGTGGTGATCGTCGAGCAGGACGTGACGATGGCGCGCCAGGTCTCGCGGCGTGTCTACTGCTTCCAGGAAGGCCGCGTGTCGCTCGAGGGCCTGTCGGCCGATCTCACGCGCGAGCGGATCGCACAGGCCTATTTCGGCATCGAGGCGGCCCATGCTTGAGACCCTGCTCCAGGGCGTGCTGCTCGGCGGCCTCTACACGCTGTTCGCGCTCGGCCAGTCGCTGATGTTCGGCGTCATGCGGCTCACGAACACGGCGCAGGGCGACTTCATCATCCTCGGCGCCTTCGCGGTGATCGCGGGCGTGTCGCTGGCCGGCGCCGCGGCGCCGTGGCTGGTCGCGCTCGCGGTGCTGCCCGTGGCCTTCGGCTTCGGCTACGCGCTGCAGCGCTGGGTGCTCAACGGCACGCTGGGCAAGGACCCGCTGCCCTCGCTGGTCGTCACCTTCGGCCTGTCGATCGTGATCCAGAACCTGCTGCTCGAGCTGTTCTCGGCCGACCCGCGCGCCATCGAGACCGGCGGCCTCGGCACGCGCGGCCTGGCGCTCGGCGAATCGCTGTCGCTCGGCGTGCTGCCGCTGATCGTGCTGGCCGTGGCGCTCGTGGCCACCGGCGCGCTGCAATGGCTGTTCGCGCACACGGCGCTGGGCCGGTCGTTCCGCGCCGTGTCGGACGACCGCGAGATCGCCGAGCTCATGGGGCTCGACGCGAAGAAGGTCTATGCCTTCGCGACCGCCATCGCCTTCGTGCTGATCGCGCTGGCAGGCGCGCTGCAGGGCATGCGCACCACGGTGTCGCCGTCGGACGGCACGCTGCTGCTGCTGTTCGCCTTCGAGGCCGTGATCATCGGCGGCATGGGCTCGTTCTGGGGCACGCTGGCCGGCGCCATGATCCTCGGCATCGCGCAGCAGGTGGGCTTCCGCCTCGATCCGGGCTGGGGCATCTGGTTCGGGCACATCGTGTTCCTCGCGGTGCTCGTGTTCCGGCCGCAGGGCCTTTTTCCCAAGACACGCGGATGACGCCGATGACGACCCCCGCCACCCCTTCCTTCGTCGCGGTCGAACGCGCCACCGCCGCGAGCCGCGGCGCGCTCGCCGTCGGCATCGCGCTGGTCCTCGTCGCCGCCAGCCTGCCCTTCTGGGGCGAGTCGAGCTGGATGCGCGAGTTCGTCGAGATCGCCTGCTACTTCATTTTCGCGATGATGTGGAACCTGCTCGCGGGCTATGGCGGCATGGTCAGCATCGGGCAGCAGGCCTTCTTCGGCTTCGGCGGCTACGCGATGCTGGTGCTCGGCAACTTCGCGGGGCTCAACCCCTTCGTCGCCATCCCCCTCGGCGCGCTGGCCGCGGGGCTGGTCGCGATACCGGTCTCCTTCCTCGCGTTCCGGCTCTCGGGCGGCTACTTCGCGATCGGCACCTGGGTCATCGCCGAGGTGTTCCGCCTGAGCTTCGCCAACGTGTCGGCGGTGGGCGGCGGCTCGGGCACCACGCTGACGGCGCTGCGCGGCATCGACAAGGCCACGCGCGAGAGCGTCACCTACTGGATGGTGCTGGGCTGCGTGGTGGCGGCGGTGGCGCTGGTCTACCTGTTCCTGCGCAGCAAGCGCGGCCTCGCGCTGCTGGCGATCCGCGACAACGAGGTGGCGGCCGAGTCGCAGGGCGTGCCGGTGGCGCGCATGAAGCTCGCGGTGTACGGCGTCGCGGCCTTCGGCGCGGGGCTCGCGGGCGCGCTGTACTTCGTCGGCAACCTGCGCATCAGCCCCGACGCGGCCTTCAGCGTCAACTGGAGCGCGTTCGCGATCTTCATGGTGGTGATCGGCGGCATCGGCCGCATCGAAGGGCCGCTGGTCGGCGCGCTGGTCTTCTGGGCGCTCAACAAGTTCCTCAGCGACTACGGCACCTGGTACCTGCTGGGGCTCGGGCTGCTCGCGATCGTGACCACGCTGTTCTTCAAGCAGGGGCTCTGGGGTTTCGCGCAGCAGCGCTGGGGTTGGTCGCTGTTTCCCACGCAGCGCAGGCTGGTCGCCGGCAAGCCGTGATTTCGCGCTGCGATGCAGCATTCTTGTAACGATCTGTTTACAATTCGGACTCCGCCGCTTCCACCCGGAGTTCCTCCCGTGACGATCACCAAACGCCGCCTGCTCGAGGGCGGCGCCGCCGCGCTGGCCGCCTCGCTGCTTCCCCCGTTCGCCCTGGCCCAGGACAAGCCGCGCGCCGGCGAAGCCGCCTGGCCCACCAAGCCCGTGAAACTGCTGGTCGGCTTCCCGACCGGCGCCTCGCCCGACCTGCTGGCGCGCGCCATCGCCGAGCCGCTCGCCAAGATCCTGCGCCAGCCGGTGCTGGTCGAGAACAAGCCCGGCGAGAGCGGCAACATCGTGGCCGACCAGGTCGCCAAGGCCACCGACGACCACACCATCGGCGCGCTGATCAACGGCAACCTCACGATCGCGAAGCTGCTCAATCCCAAGATCTCCTTCGATCCCGAGAAGGACTTCGCGCCGGTCGGCATGGTCGGCACCGCGCCGCTGGTGCTGGCCGTGTCGGGCAATGCCACCGGCAAGACCGCGGCCGACCACCTGCTGTGGGTGCGCAACCTCGGCAGCGGCGGCAAGTACGGCACGCCGGGCGTGGGCACGGTGGGCCACCTGGGCATGGAACTGCTCAAGAGCCGCTCGGCCATCACCGCGCAGCACAAGCCCTACACCGGCAATCCGCAGGTGATCGCGGGCCTGCTCGCGGGCGAGATCCAGCTCGCGCTGCTGCCGCCCGCGCTCGCGATGCCGCACGTGCGTTCGGGCAAGCTCAAGGCCATCGGCGTGACCTCGCCCGAGCGCAGCCCGCTGGTGCCCGATCTGCCGACCATCCGCGATGCCGACGTGCGCGGCGCCGACCTCGAGATCTGGACCGCGCTGGCCGCGCCCGCGGGCATGAACAAGGCCGCGCTGGCCAGGCTCAATGCCGCGCTGGTCGAGGTCATCAGCACGGACGAGGTGCGCGAGGCGCTGCTCAAGACCGGCTGGCAGGCCCAGCCCGGTTCGCCCGACGCGCTGGCGCGCCGCATGCGCGCCGACACCGCGCGGCTGGGCGGCGTGATCCTGATGAAGGGCATCCACGCCGAGGGTTGAGCGTCGCCTGTGGCATGCTGGCCGGCCCGATACCGGACCGACCGGCATGAGCGAGCGCCTTTTCCTCCATCTCGACGACGGCCCCGTGCTGGGGCCGCCGATGGACGCGCCCGGTAGCGCGGTGCGCTCCTTCGCCGCCAGCGCGCCGCTGCGTCCGCATGTCGCCAACATCCTCGTCTACAGAGAGCGCTTCGCCGAGGGCGAGGAGGTGCTCGAGCGCGTGCTGCCCGACGGTGCCGCGCGGCTGGTCTTCAACCTCGGCGACGCGCCCTCGGCCAACGGCGCCGAGGGGCTGGCCGTCGAGGCCATCGGCGCCTCGGCCGAGGCCGTGCTGGTGCGGCTGCGCAAGCGCATGGAAGGCCTGTCGATCACCCTGCGGCCCGGTGCCGCGGCCCTGCTGCTCGGCCTGCCCGCGGGCGAGCTCGCGGGCCGCGTGCTCCATCTCGACGAACTCTGGCGCGGCGCCGGCGCGCAGTTGCTCGAGCGCATGGCCGAGGCGCCCGATGACGCCGCGCGCGTCGCGCTGCTCGATGCCGCGCTGTGCCGCCGCCTCGCCGAGGCCGACGGCCGCGCGCAGTCAAGGCTGGGCCTGCATCCGGGCGCGCTGCAGGCCGCGCAGCTGATCGCGGCCTCGGCCGGCCGGCGTCCGCTGCGCGAGGTGGCCGAGGCGGTGGGCCTGGGCGAGCGCCGGCTGCAGCAGCTGTTCCATGCGCAGGTCGGCCTCTCGCCGCGCGCCTGGCGCCGGCTCGCGCGCATGCATGGCTGCCTGCGCGCGCTGCGCGCGACACCGATGCCGGCCTGGGCCGAGGTGGCGGTCGACAGCGGCTTCTACGACCAGTCGCACATGGTCAACGAGTTCCGCGCGCTGTGCGGCGTCACGCCCACCGAGTTCCTGGGCCGCGCGATTGCGGGTTCTTCCAAGACGCCGGCCTGAGGCGGCGCTACCTTCGGCGCTTCTTTCCTTTTCAGCGAGCCGAACGATGAACGACCAGCCGAATGCATTGCCCTCCCTGCAAGGCCGCGTGGCCGTGGTCACGGGCGCGAGCCGCGGCGCGGGCCGCGGCATCGCGCTCGAACTCGGCGCGGCCGGCGCCACCGTCTACGTCACGGGCCGCAGCACGCGCGCCGAGCCCGCCGACAGCTATGGCCAGATCCTCGCGCTGTCGGGCCTGCAGCGCGTGCCCGGCAGCATCGAGGACACGGCCGAGGAGGTCGCGCGCCTGGGCGGGCAGGGCGTGGCCGTGCGCTGCGACCACACCGACGAAGCGCAGGTGCGCGAGCTGTTCGCGCGCGTCGAGCGCGAGGCCGGCCGGCTCGACCTGCTGGTCAACAACGCCTGGGGCGGCCACGAGAGCTTCAACGGCGTGTTCGAGGCGCCGTTCTGGGAGCATCCGCTGTCGAACTGGGAGGCCATGTTCGACCGCGGCGTGCGCAACCACCTCGTGGCCAGCCGCTGCGCCGCGCCGCTGCTGGTGCGCCAGGGCCATGGCCTGATCGCCACCACCACCTTCTGGGACCGCGACCGCTACCTGCGCGGCAGCCTGTTCTACGACCTCGCCAAGGCCGCGATGACGCGGCTGGCCTTCGGCATGGCGCAGGACCTGCGCGCGCACGGCGTGGCCTCGGTGGCGGTGTCGCCGGGCTGGATGCGCACCGAGTTCGTGCTGGCCGGCCACCAGACCGACGAGGCGCATTGGCACGAGCGGCCCGCGCTCGCGCGCACCGAATCGCCGCGCTACATCGGGCGCGCCATCGTGGCGCTGGCCGGCGACGCGAACGTGATGCACAAGACCGGCCGCGCGTTGCGCGTGGGCGACCTCGCGCGCGAGTACGGCTTCACCGACATCGACGGGCGGCAGGTCGCGCCCTTCGAGATGGAGGAGGGGGAGGACGGCGGCGCCTGAGAGCGCAGCGCCGGCTCACAGCAGGCTCGAGATCCGCTGCGCCGCCTCGCGCAGCGCGGGCAGCATGCTGTCCTGCATCACCTTCGCGCTGGTGCGGTTGGCCTGGCCGCTGATGTTGAGCGCGGCCACCATGCGGCCCGCGCGGTCGACGATCGGCGCGGCCACCGAGATCAGGCCTTCTTCCAGCTCCTGGTTCACCAGGCACCACTGCTGGCGCCGCGCCTGCGCCACCTTGGCCAGCAGCGCGTCGATGTCGGTCACCGTGTGCTTGGTCAGCGGCTCGATCGCCGAGGCCTCGAGCCGAGCGCGCACCTCCTCGTCGGGCAGGTCGGCCAGCAGCAGCCGGCCCAGCGAGGTGCAGTAGGCCGGCAGTCGCGAGCCCACGCCGAGGCTGATGCGCATGATCTTCTGCGTCGGCACGCGCAGCACGTAGACGATGTCGGTGGCGTCGAGCACCGCGGCCGAGCACGACTCCTGCACCTGCTGCACCAGCGCCTCCATCACCGGCTCGGCGCGGTTCCAGATCGGCATCGACGACAGGTAGGCGAAGCCCAGGTCGAGGATGCGCGGCGTGAGCGTGAACAGCTTGCCGTCGCTGACCACGTAGCCCAGCGTCTGCAGCGTGAGCAGGATGCGGCGCGCGCCCGCGCGCGTGAGGCCGCTGGCGGCCGCCACCTCGCTGAGTGTCTGGTGCGGCGCGCTCGCGCTGAACGAGCGGATCACCTGCAGGCCGCGCGCGAAGGACTGCACGTAGCTGTCGCCGGGGGCGGGCGTCTCGGGGGGCGCAAGGGGGCGGGTTGCCATGGGTATCGATCCTCTCTAGAATTCATTATACGAACAGATGTTCGATATACGAACAAAATAGATTTCCCAAAGACGCGCAGCGACAACCGTCTTCCCGCCTCTGCACCATCCTTCTTCGGAGACAGATCCATGATCGACAAGATCGCGCCCTCCATCGCCGACGCCCTCGCGGGCGTGGCCGACGGCGCCACCGTTCTCATCGGCGGCTTCGGCACCGCCGGCATTCCCGGCGAACTCATCGACGGCCTCATCGAGCAGGGCGCGCGCGACCTGACGGTGGTCAACAACAACGCCGGCAACGGCGACACCGGCCTCGCCGCGCTGCTCAAGGCCGGCCGCGTGCGCAAGATCATCTGCAGCTTTCCGCGCCAGGCCGACAGCCACGTCTTCGACGCGCTCTACCGCAGCGGCAAGCTCGAGCTCGAGCTGGTGCCGCAGGGCAACCTGGCCGAGCGCATCCGCGCGGCCGGTGCCGGCATCGGCGCCTTCTTCTGCCCCACGGGCTACGGCACCGAGCTCGCGGGCAACCGCGAAACCCGCGAGATCGACGGCAAGCAGTACGTGCTCGAGTACCCGATCCACGGCGACGTGGCGCTGATCAAGGCCGAGCGCGGCGACCGCTGGGGCAACCTGGTCTACCGCAAGGCCGCGCGCAACTTCGGCCCGGTGATGGCCATGGCCGCGAAGAAGACCATCGCCACGGTGCACGACATCGCCGAGCTCGGCACCATGGACCCCGAAACCATCGTCACCCCCGGCATCTTCGTGCACAAGGTGGTGCGCATCGAACGCGTCGCCACGCAGGCCGGCGGTTTCAAGAAGGAGGCATGACCATGAGCTACACCCGTCGCACCAAGGACCAGCTGGCCGCCCGCGTGGCGCAGGACATCTTCGACGGCGCCGTCGTCAACCTCGGCATCGGCCAGCCCACGCTGGTGGCCAACCACCTGCCGGCCGGCCGCGAGGTCATCCTGCACAGCGAGAACGGCATCCTCGGCATGGGCCCCGCGCCCGAGGCCGGCGAGGAGGACTACGACCTGATCAACGCCGGCAAGCAGCCGGTCACGCTGCTGCCCGGCGGCGCCTTCTTCCACCATGCCGACAGCTTCGCGATGATGCGCGGCGGCCACCTCGACATCTGCGTGCTCGGCGCCTTCCAGGTCTCGGCCACCGGCGACCTCGCGAACTGGAGCACCGGCGAGGCCGGCGCCATTCCCGCGGTGGGCGGCGCGATGGACCTCGCGATCGGCGCCAAGCAGACCTGGGTCATGATGGACCTGCTGACCAAGAAGGGCGAGAGCAAGATCGTCGAGACCTGCAGCTACCCGCTGACCGGCATCGGCTGCGTGAAGCGCGTGTACTCCGACCTCGCCACGCTCGAATGCACGCCGCAGGGCCTGAAGCTGGTCGACAAGGTCGACGGGCTCGAGCATGCGGAGCTCGAGAAGCTCGTGGGCCTGCCGATCGCCGCCTGATACGGACTTCCGGACGCGAAGGACGCGAAGATTCCGCGAAGAGCGCGAAAAGAACTTCAGAAATAATTTTGTCTTTCTTTCGCGTCCTTTGCGGAACCTTCGCGTCCTCTGCGTCCGGCAACCCGAATTCATTTCACCTTCATAGAGACACACCATGACCAACCAAGCCTTCATCTGCGACGCCGTGCGCACCCCCTTCGGCCGCTACGGCGGCGCGCTCTCGAGCGTGCGCACCGACGACCTCGGCGCGGTGCCGCTCAGGGCGCTGATCGAGCGCAACAAGAACGTCGACTGGCAGGCCGTGACCGACGTGCTGTACGGCTGCGCCAACCAGGCCGGCGAGGACAACCGCAACGTCGCGCGCATGGCCTCGCTGCTGGCCGGCCTGCCGATCGAGGTGCCGGGCGCCACCATCAACCGCCTGTGCGGCTCGGGCCTCGATGCCGTGGGCAGCGCGGCGCGCGCCATCCGCGCCGGCGAGGCCGGCCTGATGATCGCGGGCGGCGTCGAGAGCATGAGCCGCGCGCCCTTCGTGATGCCCAAGGCCGAGAGCGCCTTCAGCCGCAACAACGCGGTCTACGACACCACCATCGGCTGGCGCTTCGTCAACAAGCTCATGAAGGCGCAGTACGGCGTCGACTCGATGCCCGAGACGGCCGAGAACGTGGCCACCGACTACAAGATCGAGCGCGAGGCGCAGGATCTGATGGCGCTGAACTCGCAGCTGCGCGCCGTGGCCGCGCAGAAGGCCGGCTTCTTCGACGCCGAGATCGTGCCGGTGAGCGTGCCGCAGAAGAAGGGCGATGCGATCGTCGTGAACAAGGACGAGCATCCGCGCGAGACCAGCCTCGAAGCGCTGGCCAAGCTCAAGGGCGTGGTGCGGCCCGACGGCACCGTCACCGCCGGCAATGCCAGCGGCGTGAACGACGGCGCCTGCGCGCTGCTGCTGGCCGACGAGGCCAGCGCCGCCAAGCACGGCCTCACGCCGCGCGCGCGCATCGTGGGCATGGCCACCGCCGGCGTCGCGCCGCGCATCATGGGCATCGGCCCGGCGCCCGCCACGCAGAAGGTGCTGGCGCTCACCGGCCTCACGCTCGACCAGATCGACGTGATCGAGCTCAACGAGGCCTTCGCCGCGCAGGGCCTCGCGGTGCTGCGCCTGCTGGGCCTTTCGGACGACGACGCGCGCGTCAACGTCAACGGCGGTGCGATCGCGCTGGGCCATCCGCTGGGTGCCAGCGGCGCGCGCCTCGCGACGACCGCGGTCAACCAGCTGCACAAGAGCGGCGGCCGCTATGCGCTGTGCACCATGTGCATCGGCGTCGGCCAGGGCATCGCGCTGATCCTCGAGCGCGTCTGATCCCGCGTCCGACCTGAACCCTACCCCCGTCGATCGATCGGCCACACCCGACAACAACAACCGCGCGATCGATCGACTTGACGCCATCGGCAGCCGCACCCGCGGCCCGATGGTTTTTTTTTGGCCGGGGCGCATGGGCGCGCCCGGGAAGGGCCGGCGCTGTTAAACCAAAGGCTTCGTCGCAGCCGACACCTTCCGTTTCATGGATGTCATTCGGAAAGCGAACGTATCGCCGCACCGAGGCCGCGTGACGCTGCGTACGCCCATGGCGTACGCAGCGTTGAAGCCCCTGGATTCAGGGACCTCGGCCTTTTACGCTCCCTTACGGATCGGCGAGGTCTTTTGACTATTTCCTACAGCGTGGCTCGGAGGCCCGGCGATAAGGTTCAACCGAATAACCAATCGCATCTGGACCTTGAGAAAGAAACCTCACCACGCTGTCACACACCCCGCACGCACCCAACCTCACCCGACCTTCCTTCGTTCCACCTTCCCCCTCTCCGCCGCGGCATTGCTTGTCGCGGCGGGGTGGGCCGGTGCGAGCCCGCAGGTCAGGGCACAGGTGGTGGAGCGCCCCGGTGTCTCGACATCCTCTTCCCGCCCCTCGGCTGACGCCGCCGCCGCGGGTTACGAAACCTCCGCCCACGACGCGCTCGTCGAACGGGTGCGCGCCGGCAGCGCGACACCGGCCGCTGCGCTCGATGCGCTGCGGGCCTGGTTCCCGCGCGCCGCGACCGCGGCCCAGCGCGAGCGCATCGCGTCCGACGGCGTGGTGTGGGCACTGCAGGCCGACAACCCACGGGAATCCGTGGGCTGGGCGCGCGCCGTGCCGCTCGATTGCCTCGCGGGCTATGCCTTCGAGTCCGCGTTCGTCGCCGCGCGCCGCGTCGACGACCGCATCCTGCAACTGCAGCTCACCGCGTTGCAGCCCACGCAGCGCATCGTGCGGCGCGAGAACGCCTTCGCGCTCGAGGACCAGGGCTCGCTGACCGAGGCCCTGGCGCAGGCCGAGGCCGCCGAGCGCGCCGCGCCCGGCAGCTTCAATGCCTTCGAACTCGCGAGCCTGCGCCAGCAGGCCCTGGGCCAGCGGCTGCGCTGGGCCATCGCGGAACGCGACCAGCGCGGCGGCGAGGGCCCCGAGCGCTTCGAGTCCATCGACGCACTGCTGCCGCTCTATCCGAACGAGCTGCAGGGGGCCGCCGATGCGGTGCAGCGCGCCACGCAGTCCAACGAAGCCGACGCGCTCGAGCGCTGGAGGGCGCTGTACCTGCGCCTCTATGCCGACCAGCTGCTCGCCGTCTCCGCGCGCGGCCGCTTCCCCGAAGTGACGGCCGCCTACGAGCGCTGGCAGGTCGAGCATCCGCAGGAGCCGCTGCCCTACTACGCGCTGTCCGACGTGGCCGGCGCCTACCAGCAGCAGCGCCGCTCCGACCTCGCCGTGCCGATCTACGAGGAGGCGCTGCGCAGCGGCGGCGATGCCATCCCCGTGCCCAGCGACACCCACACCGGCCTGGTCTATGCCTACCTCGACACCGCGCGCTTCGAGGACGCCGAGGCCCTGCTGCAGAAGCTCGAGCAGGCCACGCCGCCGCTGCTGCGGCTCACGCCCGAGCAGGGCCGGCCCAACCCCGAGTACGCCGAGGTGCGCAACCTGCGCGCGCTCTACCAGCTCTACACCGAGCGGCCCTGGCAGGCCGAGACCAGCTTCCGCGGACTGACCTCGCTCGCGCCGCTCAACGCGGGCTTCCGCTCGGGCCTGGCCGAGACCATGAAGCTGCGCGACAAGCCCGACGAGGCGCTGGGCCGCTACCGCGAGACGCTGGTCGACCATCCGTGGGACGTGGCCGCGCGCGCCGGCTACGCGGGCGCGCTGTTCGATGCCGGCGAGATGCGCGCCGGCCGCGAACTGACCGAGAGCCTGCAGGCCGAGGCCCCCGAATCGATCGCCGTGCGCAATGCCGTCACGCAGCGCGACACGCTCTACGCGGCGCGGCTCGATGTCGATGCCGACTACGGCCAGGGCCACGGCAGCAGCGTGCTGGCCGACCGCGACTGGCGCGTCGACTCCAAGCTCTCGTCGCCGCTGTGGGACGACCGCTGGCGCCTGTTCTTCCGCCAGGTGTTCGCGCGCGGCGACACCTCGCTGGGCAACATCGACCTGTCGCGCACCGGCGTCGGCGTCGAATACCTGCAGGGCCGCTGGCGCGCCAGCGCCGAGCTGCACCAGTCCGACAAGGGCCGCTACCGCACCGGCCTCGCGCTCGGCGTGGACTGGCGTGCCAGCGACAGCTGGCGCTTCTCGGCGCGCTTCGACTCGAACAGCCTCGACACGCCCTGGAAGGCGCGGCTGGCGAACGTCGGCGCGCATTCGGCCGAGCTCGGCGCCACCTACGTGGTCAACGAGTCGCGCGCCTTCGAGGCCCGCTACCAGCGCATGGACTTCAGCGATGGCAACGCGCGCGACGGCTTCGGCCTGAGCTGGCGCGAGCGCCTCGTGAGCGGCCCGCGCTTCCAGCTCGAAGGCACGCTCTCGGGCGAGACCGGTCGCTATGACCGCCAGGACGTCGACTACTTCGCGCCGCGCCGCGAGAGCGCGCTGCAGGTCGGCCTGACCGGCAAGTACCTGGGCTGGAAGCGCGACGACCGCCGCTTCTCGCATGTCTTGGGCGTCGAGGCCGGCGGCTACCGGCAGCAGGGTTTCGGCGGCGGCGCGCTCTGGTCGCTGCGCTACGGCCACGAATGGGTGTTCGGCCGTTCGGCCACGCTGGCCTACGGCCTGGGCATCGCGAGCCATCCCTACGACGGGGTGCGCGAGCGCCGCCGCTTCGTCTATCTCAATCTGTCGGTGCCGTTCCAATGAAGAAGATGTTCATGACGACCAGCCTGGTCCCGCGGATGGCCGCGCTGCTGCTCGCCACGCTGCTCGCCGGCGCCGCGCTGGCCCAGGGCCTGCCGCGCGCCACCGCGCTGGCGGCGCCCGATGTCGACGACGGCAAGACCTTCCGCGCCATCGCGATGCACGACGTGCGCCACAACGTGCGCGAGAGCTTCGTCGACGAGCCCGAACCCACCGCGCTCGACGAGCGCACCGTGGCCGACTTCTTCGCCTGGCTGCGCAGCTCGGGCCACCACCCGGTGAGCCTGCAGCAGATCGTCGACGCGCGCGCCGGCGGCCGGCCGCTGCCCTCGAAGGCCGTGCTGCTGACCTTCGACGACGGCTACGAGAGCTTCTATTCGAAGGTCTATCCGCTGCTGAAGCAATTCGGCTATCCAGCCGTGATGGCGCTGGTCACGGGCTGGCTCGAAGTGCCGCCGGGCCAGGTGGTCGAAGGCTACGGCGCGCGCAACCCCCTGAAGCGCGAGGCCTTCATCACCTGGAGCCAGGCGCGCGAGATGGGCGCCTCGGGCCTGGTCGAATTCGCGAGCCACGGCGACGCGATCCACACCGGCGTGCCCGGCAATCCGCAGGGCAACCTGCAGCCCGCGGCCGTCACGCACCGCTACGACAGCGCCACCGGCCGCTACGAGGACGACGCGGCCTGGGTCGCGCGCGTCGAGGCCGACCTGCGCCGCAGCCGCGGCCTGATCGAGGCCCAGACCGGCACCCGCGTGCGCGCCATGGTGTGGCCCTACGGCGCCTACAACAAGGAGGCGCTGCGCGCGGCCGACCGCGCCGGCATGCCGATCACCCTGACGCTCGACGAGGGCGCGAACACGCCCGAGGTGCCGCTGCAGACCATCCGCCGCGGCCTCGCCACCTACGACATGTCGGTGCCCGACCTCAGCCTGCTGCGCGCCCCCGCGCGGCCCGATCCGCGCGCGCTGCACCGCGCGATGCACATCGACCTCGACCACATCTACGACCCCGATCCGGCGCAGCAGGAGGCCAACCTCTCGCGCCTGCTCGACCGGGTGCAGGCCATCGGCCCCTCGGCGGTCTACCTGCAGGCCTTCGCCGATCCCGACGGCGACGGCGCGGCCGATGCGCTGTACTTCCCGAACCGGCACCTGCCGATGCGCGCCGACCTGTTCAACCGCGTCGCCTGGCAACTGCGCACGCGCACCGGGGTCGAGGTCTATGCGTGGATGCCGGTGCTGGCGTTCCAGCTGCCCGCGAACAACCCGCTGGCCGACGTGCGCGTGACGCACCTCGCGCCCACGTCGGACGCGGCGCGCGACCAGACGCGCTACCACCGCCTCTCGCCGGCCGATGCGCGCGTGCGCGCCCTGATCGGCGACATCTACGAGGACCTCGCGAAGAACACGCCGATCGCGGGCCTGCTGTTCCACGACGACGCCACCTACAGCGACGACGAGGACGCGAGCCCCGCGGCGCTGCGCGAACTCGCCGCGCAGGGCCTGCCGGCCGACCTCGGCGCGGTGCGCGCCGATCCGGCGCTGCGCGCGCGCTGGACCGCGTGGAAGACGCGCCAGCTCACCGACTTCACGCTCGAGCTCGCGCAGCGCGCCCGCGACTGGCAGCCGCGCATCCTCACCGCGCGCAACCTCTATGCGCGCCCGGTGCTCGAGCCGGCCGCGCAGGAGTGGTTCGCGCAGGACCTCGCGCAGTCGCTGCAGGCCTACGACTACACCGCCGTGATGGCGATGCCGTTCATGGAGCAGGCGGCCGATCCGCAGGCCTGGCTGACCGCGCTGTTCCACCAGGTGGCGGCGCAGCCGCAGGGTCTGGCGCGCACCGTGTTCGAGCTGCAGGCGCGCGACTGGCGCAACGGCCGCATGGTCGACAAGGACACGCTGGCCGCACAGTGGACGCTGCTGCACCGGCTGGGCGCGCGCCACGTCGCGCTCTATCCCGACGACTTCCTCGCGGGCCAGCCGCCGCTCGTGACGGTGCGCGACATCCTCTCGGTGCGCGCCAACCTCGCGGGCGGCAAGGTCGACGGCCTCGAGACGCCGCCGGCGCTCGCGCCCAGCAAACCGGCCGCCGCCTCCGCGCCGACCGCACCGGGAGCCGCGCGATGAACCCCGACTTCTTCGGTTCCGACGTGGTGCGGGCCCTGCTCAACTACGTCTTCTACTACCCCTTCCTCGCGGCCTACGTCTGGATGGCCGGCGGCATCGCGCATGCGCTGGTGTTCGAGCGCGGCCGCCACCGCAAGGTCGATCCGCTGCCGCTGTTGCCCGAGCGGCCGCTGGTCAGCGTGATCGTGCCCTGCTTCAACGAGGGCGAGCGCGTGCAGGAGGTGATCGAGCAGCTGATGCGCAGCCACTATCCGAACTACGAGATCATCGCGGTCAACGACGGCAGCAGCGACGACACCGGCGCCATCCTCGATGCGCTGGCCACGCGCTACGGCCAGCTGCGCGTGGTGCACCACGCCACCAACCAGGGCAAGGCGGTCGCGCTCAACACGGCGGCGGTGCTGGCCAACGGCGAGTACATCCTCGGCGTGGACGGCGATGCGCTGGTCGATCCCGATGCCATCGCCTGGATGCTGACCCACATGCTGCATTCGGAGCGCGTGGGCGCCGTCACCGGCAACCCGCGCATCCGCGGCCGCACCACCCTGCTCGGGCGCATGCAGGTGGGCGAGTTCTCCTCCAACATCGGCCTCATCAAGCGCACCCAGCAGCTGGCCGGGCGGCTGTTCACGGTCTCGGGCGTGCTCTCGATGTTCCGCCGCAACGCGCTGCTCGACGTCGACTTCTGGAGCCCCGACGTCATGACCGAGGACATCGACATCAGCTGGAAGCTGCAGCTCAAGGACTGGCGCGTGCGCTACGAGCCGCGCGCGCTGTGCTGGATCCTGATGCCCGAGACCGTGCGCGGCCTCTACCGCCAGCGCCAGCGCTGGGCCACCGGCGGCATCCAGACCCTGCTGCGCTACACGGGCCAGGTGCTCAAGCCGCGCAACTTCATGATGTGGCCGGTGTTCCTCGAGTACCTGGCCAGCGTGGTCTGGGCCTACGCGATGTTCGCGGTGCTGATCCTCGCGCTGGTGCGGCGCTTCCTGCCGCCCGAGTGGCAGTACGTCGGCTTCTGGCCCGAGTGGCACGGGATGCTGCTGGGCATCACCTGCATGCTGCAGATGGGCGTGAGCCTGTGGATCGACCGCCACTACGACCGCGACATCCTGCGCTACCTGGTCTGGACCATCTGGTATCCGCTTGCCTTCTGGATGATCAACATGTTCACCACGGTCGTGGCCTTGCCGGCCACGATCCTGCGGCGCAAGGGCAAGCGCGCCCGGTGGACCAGCCCCGACAGAGGAGTGATAGCGAATGAACGATCGACTGCATCCGTCCGTGCCATCGAGCATGAATGAAGACCTGGGCCTGGGCGCCGCGCCGCCGCGCCCCAACGAGAAGGCGCCGCCGCGCGAGCGCGAATGGGCCGAGCCGCAGGGCGAGGTGCCGGTGCTCGATGCCGCGCGCATGCCGCTGAGCGCCTTCATGCGCCACAAGACGCCGCAGGGCGCGGTGTTCATGTTCGTGTGGCTGCGCATCGCGCGGCCGCTGCTGCTGGCCGCGTTCTGGGTCGGCGTCGTGTTCTATGCCTGGCACCACTTCTTCCAGGTCTGGCGACCCGCGGAGGGCACCGACCTGCTCACGCTCTACGCGGCCTCGGTGCTGGTCATCCTGCTGGTGATGCTGCTGCTCGCGCCCGTGCGCCGGCGCGCCATCGCGGGCGAGGAAGGTCGTGGCCATTCGCCCGACAGCACCGTGGCCCAACTGGCCGAATACACTTCGCTCGCGCCGCAGCACCTCACGCTGTGGCAGCGCGCGCGGCGCCTCCTGGTGCAGCACGACCGCGACGGCCGGGTGACCGACGCGGCAGACCTCGACACCGAACCCGCGATGCTCACGCCTTCGGGCACGGCGGTACGCAAGCGCCGAGCCTGAGCCGCATCGGCCCACCTCGGGACCGGGACACGGACATTTCGAATCCGGCCTCGCGGCCGTTGCTTACGCATGCCCATGAAAAAGACAGAAGTGATGGCGACGGCGATGGAGATGGCGCGAAAGGGGCTGGGCTTCACGCCGGCAATGGCCATCGAGCAGATCGCCGAATTGATCGCGCAGGAGAACCCCGCGGACGAGCTCCACGACAGCAAGGTCGAGCGGCTGCTCAAGCTGGCGGCCTGCATCTGGAGCCTGCGGCGCGATGTGGTGACGCCGCCGGGCGAGAGCGGGCGCGCGCTCTAGCACCTCAGGACGCGCGTGCCTGCGCCGTGCGCCAGCGCGCGGGCGTCGTCCCTTCCGAGCCGCGGAAGGCACGCGTGAACGAATTCAGTTCCCCGAAACCCGGCACGAAGGCGATCTCGCCGGCCTCGAGCGGCGTGTCCTCGAGCGGTTGCCGCGCGGCCTGCTGGCGTACCTCGTCGAGCAGGCGCTGGTAGCTAGTGCCGGCCTCCTCGAGCCTCACCCGCGCCGGCGGCGGCCGCGTTGCCGCGCGCCGCCGGTTCGCCGACGCGCCGACCTCGCGCCACGGGCCTGCCGATCCGACCGCGCCGATCGAACGGCGGATCGCGCCAGCCGGCGAAGCCCGGCCGGGGCGGGTCCGCGCACGGACCCGGTGTTTTCGGCAGGTCCGCCCGTTTTTTGAGGCCCCGCCCCGCGGCGCCTGTGACCTAGGACACATTTGTCACCAGAAAGTTAATGCGAGTTGCTACCGTGATCCGTAGTATTCATTTCGGTTTAAGCATCTCATGCGCAATTCGCATAACCGCCCGTTCGCGAACGTGCAACGGCCGGCCTCGGGTCGGCAGCGGACCCATCCCGGCGTGTTGCGATTTCGGCGAACTTACCTAGCGGAGGAAACCAGATGGCCGTACGTGATCGCGTCACCAGCCCCGTGGCGCTTGCCTTGCCGACGCCAAGGCCTGGTCATGTCGTGCGGTCCCTCGTCGCGCCCATGGTCGCGCGCCTGCGGGCGGGCTTCGACGGCATGCGGCGCCGACGCCCGGCCGTGCCGCGCCATGCGCCTTCTTCACCGTTCCTGACGCGCGGCGGGCCCTCGGCACAGCTTCCCGTGCACTCCGCCGCCGCGCCACCCATGCCGGGCACCGGCGCGCCGCTGCGCGCCTGCGCCTTCGTCTTCATCGCGAACCTGCCGCAGCTCATGGAGGTCTACGGCGCCGAGTTCGCGCTGCACGCCAGCATCGAGATCAAGTACCGCCTGCTGACGAGCTTCGTGAGCCTGGCCGACGCCGATCTCGCCATGCTGCGGCACGACTGCTTCCTGCTGTGGAGCAACCCGGCGTTTCCGGTCGAGGACGGGCAGGCGCGGCAGGGCGCCTCGGCCCGGCTCGAGCGCCTGCTCACCGACCTCGGCGGCATGCCGGTGCAACTGCGCGACACGCGCGCGCTGGTGCAGCTGCACGTGGGCTGGAGCGACGCGCCCAGCCCCGGGCGCATGAGCCAGGCCGAGGTCGAGCTGCGGCTGTGGGCCGCGCAACCGGCGCCCGACTTCCAGCTCGCGCAGACCGAGGGCTGGCAGCGGCTCTACCGCGAGGACATGGACGTCGCGCTGCAGGTCAGCGACGCGCTGCATGCGCGGCGCCTCGCGATCGAATGGCATCCGGTGGTGGGCGCGCCCGCGCAGGCCGCCGCCTTCGCGGCGCCGCTCTATCACGAGGCGCGCTTCCACACCGAGGGCGAGCCGCACGCCGCCGCCTCGCTGCGCTCCGAGCTCTTCATGCCCTGCCTGCAGCGGCTGGGCCTGGTGCGCACCTTCGACCATCTCGCGGCCGGCCGCGTGGTGCGGCAGCTGCGTTTGGGCGGCACCGTGCGCCTGGGCCTGAGCATCTCGGCGCAGAGCGCGCGGCGCGACCACTGGTGGGCCTCGCTGATGGCACTGCTGCGGCGCGAGCCCGAGCTGGCGGCGCGCCTGGTGGTCGAGATCGCGGGCGAACCCACGCTGCCCGATCTCGAAGCGGTGCGCGACTTCTGCCTGCAGCTGCAGCTCTGCGGCTGCCGCGTCGCCATCAAGCATTTCGGCGGCGACTCCGGCAACCTCGCCGCCGCCAAGGTCTGCCGGCCCGACATCATCAAGCTCGACCCGGTCTTCATCCGGCGCGCGCGCGAGGACCGCTTCGGCCGCGAGCTGCTCGAGGAGATGCTCGCGCTGTGCGGCAGCTTCGCGCCCTCGATCGTGGTCGACGGCATCGAGCGCGAGGAGGACATCCGCGTGGCGCTCGAGGCCGGCGCCGAGTGGCTGCAGGGCTGCGGCGTGTCCGCCGTCGCACCGCCGCACGATGGCGCGCCCGCGCGCGGCCCCGGGGGGCGCGCGTGAATGCCTCGTCCGACTTCCAGCTGCAGCTCGCGCGGCTGGGCGCGCAGATCGACGTGCTGCAGCACACGCTGCAGGAGGTCATGCGCCACGGCGTCCTGCTGCATGGCGAGCGCGCGCGCGAGCAGCTGCTGGCGCGCGACCAGTACCTGGCGCTCGAGGCCGCCATCCGCGAGCAGGAACTGCGCGACTCGCCCGCGCTGCGCGCCGCGCGTTCGGCCTGCGCCGCGTGCAAGGCGGATGCACGCGAACCGGCCGGGCTGGCGATGACCGAGCGCGACACCGACGCCGAAGCTGCGCGACCTCATGGCGTGCCCGACTCCTTCGCCTAGCGCCGCATCCGCCATGGCGCGGTGCGCCGATCCCCCGGCCCAAGGCCATCGCCTTCGGCCGCGCATGTTCCGCCCGAAGGAAGCGAATCGGATGGAGCCCGTTCCCGACCATGTATCTGCATTCCCTTTTTCGAAACGTCCCGGCGGCGGAGCGCGTGGCGCTGGTCGCGCAGAGCGAATTGCGCTCGTTCCGGCGCAACGAGACCGTGCTGCGCATGGACGAGTGGACCGACAAGGTCTATTTCGTCGCCTCGGGGCTGCTGCGCGTGGTGGTCGGCGGCCATGGCGGCGCCGCGGCCGTGACCACCGACTTCGTGCGCCCGCGCGACCTGTTCCTGAGTCCCACGCTCGACGAGGCGCGCTACCAGTCGATGGCCAACCTCGTGGCCGCGCTGCCGAGCTCGGTCTACCTGATTCCCGCCGCGGCCCTGCACGACATCTGCGCCCGGCATCCGTCGGTGGCGCTCGAGCTGCTCGAGCTCACGGTCAAGCGCATGACCATCATCCGCAGCCAGTTGCGCCGCATCTCCTCGCTCACCTCCGAGACCCTGGTCGCGCGCGTGCTCTATGAGCTGACCCAGCTCGCGCCGGCCGACACCGGCGGCTTCGACAAGCGCATCTCGCAGGCCGTGATCGCGTCGTATGCCGGGCTGTCGCGCGAGGTCGTCAACAAGACCATGCGCGAGATGGAGAACCGCGGCCTGCTGTGGAAGGACGAGCACGGCATCCACGTGGTGGCCGATTTCGCGTCGACCGATCACGGCAGTTTCGAGTCGCTGGAGCCGCATGCGGCGGGCGACGAGCGCGAGGGCGACACGCCCTTCATCGCGCCGGACGAACTCGACCTGCTGCGGGCCGAGGGCGAGGACGAACCTGACACGAAGTGAGGCTGCGTGTTCGCGTTGTTTTCCCGCGTTGTCTGGTGCGAGCTGTGAACCGCCACACAGTTGCAATGCGATCTCGCGTGCATCGAGAGGGCTCGATTCCTAGCATCGAAACATGCGGCGATCCGTGCGATTCGACCCTCGCCGCGATCACCGATTGCGCACCTCTCGAGGCTTTCATGAGTTCCATCTTTTCCGCCTGCAACTGCAGCATCCACTACCTCGGCCGGGTCCAGCGTTCGGGCTGGATGCGGTTCTTTCCCTGGATGCGGCTGTACCAGTGCGCGAACTGCAAGAAGCTGCAGTTGCTGCCGCAGAAGGAGGTGGATCGGGCGAAGGCGGCGTATGGGAGCCGGGCGACGTACGGGAAGGGTGAGCGGGAGGCGGCGCGCTAGCCGAGGTGCCCGACGCGACGAGCCTGCGTCTCAGAGGCTGTATTCGATGGTGCCCATGTAGTGCAGCGTGCCATCGCGAGTTTCCACCGAGCGGGGCGCCGCGATCTGCGCCTCGTCGATGAACACGAAGAAGTTGATGCCGCGCAGGCCCGCGGCTTCGGCGCGGCGGGACAACTCCGCGGCCCATTGCTCGCTGTACGAATAGCCGGCCACCAGTTCCGCGATCGTCGGCGCGAGGCCCCAGCCGTATTCGAGGAAGTCGTGGTCGTACCAGGTCTCGCCCTGGTCGCGCGCGAATGGCGAGAGCGGGTCGTCGTCGCCACGCTCGTCGCTGTAGTCCTCGGCAAAGTAGGAGGCCGGGAAATCCTCGGGGATGGTGCCTACCCAGAAATGGCAGGTCTGAGTCTGGTGCATGGCGCGCGCTTTCCTTGCGAGGCGGATGGGGGTTTCGATGCGAAGCGAACGATCGATTCTCCGCTTTCGCCGTCGACCGACCCCCACTAGCAGAACCGGCGCCATTCGGCTCGCCGTTCCCCGGCAACCTGCGCGCGCCCGGGGTCGTCATCAATCCGCCTTGCCGGAGGACTACCGTGATCCAGGGTTTCCCCTAGAAGAAAACTCTGTCCAAACAACTCCTCCGACATCCAACCGACATGAAGACTTCCTACCAACTCGCCCTCGCTGCCGCTTTCGCCGTGATGGCCGTGGCCTCCGTCCAGGCCCAGACCACGGGCGGCCGCAGCCGCGAAGCCGTCGAAGCCGAAGCCATCGCCACGGCCCACGCGCCCGATCAGAACGTGACCCGCGGCTCGCGCGGCCCCGAAACGGTGAAGCCGATGGCCGACGTCGATGCGATGTACCAGCAGGCCGTGGCCACCGCGCACGCGGCCGACCAGAACGTGACCCGTGGCTCGCGCGGCCCGGAAACGGTGAAGCCGATGGCTGACCCCGCGAAGGTTTACAACGACGCCGTGGCAGCCGCCTCGGCGCCCGACCAGAGCGTGGTGAGCGGTTCGCGCGTGAACAGCAAGGTGATCTCGACGATGCAGAACCCGGCGCTGACCGCGGCGCAGGGCAAGTAAGCGACAAAGCAGTGGACGCCCGGGCCGAGGGCCCGGTGCTTCCCTATGCGAAGGAGGCGCGCGGCGGCGAACCCGAGGCCATGCGCCTCAGCATCGCGTTCTGCCGCGCCTCCTCGGCGTCGCGCAGGCTCTTGGCGGCGCGCGCCGCCACGTAGCTCACGTACAGGGTCTCGATGGCACGGCCCCAGTCGTGGGCCTGCTGCGAAACGCCCTCGGCCCTCACCGGCGAGCCCGTCACGACATGCGTCGACAGGTCGTCCTCGGGGCGCGCGGGCACGTCGATGCCGGCCTTGCCGAGGATGGCGGCTTTCTGAACGATGGTGAGCATGCGTGGGTCTCCCTGTGTGCAATGCCAGATTAACGGCCGTTCGCGCGGCGCGCCATCCGTCGCTTGACGTATGCGCGCGCCCTCGCGAGGCGCCGACTGGCCATAAGCACTAGGCGTGCCATGCAGTCATAGGTCTACAGCGAGGTTGCGGCCGATTGCCACACCAGCGTGGCGGCGGTCAGGTCCTCGAGCGCGCTGCCGACGGCCTTGAACACGGTGCGTTCGTCGCTGTCCGGGCTCGTGCGCCCACCGCATTCGCCGCGGCACAGCGCGGCCAGCGTGCCCTGCACCGCCTCGGCGCGCAGCGTGCCGGCCGCGATCGCGTCGAGCAGATCGCCGGCCTTCATCAGTGCCTCGGGCGTGTCGATGAAGGTGCGCGCCCCCTCGAAGCACTGCGCATCGGCCTCACGCATGGCGGGCGTGAAGCTGCCGATCAGGTCGAGGTGCGAACCCGGCGCGAGCCATTCGCCGCGCACCAGCGGCGCGGTGGCCAGCGTGGCGCAACTGACGATGTCGGCCTGCCGCACGGCGGCCTCGAGGCCCGCGGGGCCGGGCGCGGCCGCGCGCGCACCGCTCCAGCCCTGCGCGCGCCATTGCGCGGCCAGCGCCTCGGCGCCTTCGGGGCGGTGGTTCCATACCGTCACCTCCTCGATGGGGCGCACGCTCGCATGGGCCGCGGGCAGCATGCGCGCGATACGGCCGGTGCCCAGCACCAGCAGCCGCCGCGCATCGCCGCGCGCCAGGAACGAGGCGCCGAGCGCCGAGGCCGCGGCGGTGCGGTGGGCCGTGAGCTCGTCGCCGTCCATCAGCGCGAGCGGCACGCCGGTGTGCGCGTCGTACAGCACGTAGGTGGCATGCAGGCCGGGCAGGCCGCGCGCGCCGTTGCCCGGAAAGATGTTGATGGTCTTGATGCCGAGGAAGCCGGCCTCGCTCCAGGCCGGCATGATCAGCACGGTGCCCTTGTCGCCGCTCGCGTTGTCGATGGCGTGCACGTGGCGCGGCGGCACCTGGGCCTCGGCCGCGAAGGCGGCGCGCAGCGCGGGCACGAGGTGCTCGAAGCCCAGCGGGGCACGGGTGGCGGCGGCGTCGAAGTGCTTCATCGGGCGGGTGGATTGGGTGCGATGGGTGCGGTGGCCAGCGCGGCTTCGAAGAACTCCGCGAGCGCGCGCTGATAGGTGGTGCCGAAGCGGGCGTCGCTCATCGGCTCGAGATGGCCGGCGCCGGGCACCTCGATCAGCCGCCTGGGTTCGCGCGCATCGGCCAGCAGGCGCCGCGAATGGTCGACGGGGATCACGGCATCGGCCGTGCCGTGCATCAGCAGCAGCGGAATCGGCGAGAGGGCGGCCACGTACTTCGAGGCGGCGTAGCCGTCGCCCACGAGCAGGCCGGCGCCCGCGACCTTGTCGTTGGCGATCGACGAGTAGGAATAAAAGGTCGACTCGATCGCCACCGCGCGCACGCCGGCGCGGTTGCCCGCGCCCACGGCCGCGATCGCATTGGTGCCGCCGAGGCTCTGGCCGAACACCAGCAAGCGCGCGGGATCGACGTCGGCGCGCGAGCGCACGTGGTCGATGGCGCTGCCCGAGTCCTCGAACACGCCGCGGGGCTCGGGCTTGCCTTCGGAGTCGCCGTAGCCGCGGTAGTCGAACACGAAGACGTTGAAGTCCTGCTTCGGCAGCCAGGCGACGAAGCGCCAGTGCGAGGACATGTTCTGCGCATTGCCGTGGAAATGGATCACCGTGCCCTTGGCCTCGCGCGGATCGGCGCGGCCCGCGGCCGGAATGAACCAGCCGCTGAGCGCGGTGCCGTCGGTGCTCCGGAAGCGCACGCGTTCGTAGCGCAGGCCCAGCGCGTCGGGCGTTTCGTAGCGCACGCGGTCGGGGTAGTAGAACATCGACTCGACGCAGCCGCCGAGCAGCAGCAGCGGCAGCGCGAGCAGCGCGCGGCCGGCCAGGCGCGCGAGACGGCGTGGAACGCTCATGGCGTGGCGGCGCGGCTTTCCGCCAGCATGTTGCAGAACAGCGCGCCCTGCTCGATCGCGTCGTCGAGCGCCACGTGGTTGTGCGGCAGCCCGGGATCGAACCAGCGCCGCGGCATCGCGCGCTTGGTGCTGTCGCGGTAGTCGGTCTTCAGCAGGGCCATGGCGAAGGTCTTGACGTCGAGCGCCGAATGGCTGAACGGGCTTTCGCCCGCGAAGCGCATCAGGTACCAGTAGACGAACAGGAAGTCGAAGCCCGCCGGGTAGGCCACGAACACCGGCCGCGCCTTCAGGCCCTTGAGCCAGGCCACGTAGTTCTTCATCGCATGCGCCGGCTCCTGCAGGTCGCTGCGGCAGGCGGCCCAGGCTTCGGGCTGCGTTTGCCACCACGCGGCGGTCTTCGGGTCGGCCTCGGCGCCGGGCAGGGTGTGCAGGTTCGCGCTGAAGGTCGACACCAGCTTCTTGTCGGCCGTGTAGGCGGCCGAGCCGAAGCTCAGCATCGAATGCGGGCCGGGGATGGGGCCGTCGGATTCGACGTCGGTGCTGATGTAGATCTCGGTCATGGGATTCGATCGTTAGGAGGCGCGGTTTGCGCGAGGCCGGGCAGTCGAAAGACATGCAGGTCCTTCCAGTGTCCCGTCGAGTTCTCGATCAGCGCGACCTGCGTGCATTCCGCGCGAATGGCGCCCGAAGCCAGCAGCCGCGCCTGCAGTTGGCCCGCGGCTGCTTCCGCGCTGCTCGCGCTTCCGTGGGCCACGGTGAGATGAGGCACCACGCCCTGGTGCTCGCCGCCGTAGGGCCGGAAGTCCGGAAAGGCCTCGACGAGCGCCAATGTCATCGAGATGAAGGGCGCCGCGGGTTCGGGCGCGAGGTAGGCCGTCGCTGGAAAGCGCCCGAGCTTGCCGAGCACGAAGGAGAACGCGCGGGTGCCGTCGAGCACCTGCCGTGCGCGTGTCAGCACTTCCGCCGTGATCAGCGCGGGGTCCATGAAGGGCACCAGTAGCGTGATGTGCGCCGGCACGCCGAGCGCGACCGTTGCGTCGTGGTGCCGCCGCAGGTCCTCGACCATCGGCTCGGCGGCGGGGACCTTGACGACGAATGCGGAGATGGCCATCGGGCGGAGGATAGCCGCTCAGGTGCCGGCAACGAGACCCCATTCGAGTCCGAACTTCGCGAGGTACTTGCGCAACCGATCCGCATCGTTCACCACGCTGCGCTGCGCCCGCGAGGCCTGGAACAGCTGCCTTCCGGCCTCCGACAGGCTGCGCGACTTCCGGCACACGCGCAACACGGCCTCGAGCTGCAGCCGGTCGAACAGGTCGAGCGAGGCGGCGCGCTCCTCGCCGAGCAGCGCGTCGAGATCGACAGCCCGTGACTCGCCCGCGAACGGCGCCGGTTGCGCGCGCTTCCACAGCCAGCGCAGCCGCGCGATCTCGGCCTCGACCAAGGCGACCGGGATGCGCCCGCCGTCGGCCAGCGTGGCCAGCCGCGTGACGCTGGCCGAGAGGTCGCGGAAGTTGCCGCTCCACGGCGCCTCGGGGCTCTGGGCGAAGCGCAGATAGGCGGCGCGCGCCTCGGCGTTGAAGCGCACCACGCGGTGGTTCTCGGCCGCATGCAGCGCCATCAGGTGGTCGACGTTGGGCTCGATGTCCTCGGGGCGCTGCGCGAGGCCCGGCAGGTCGTAGGTCCAGAGGTTGATGCGCGCGAACAGGTCTTCGCGGAAGCGCCCCTCGGCCACGTCGCTGCGCAGGTCGCGGTTGGTGCCGGCGATGAGCTGGAAATCGCTCTCTACCTCCTTGTCGGCGCCCACGGGGAAGAAGCGCTTCTCCTCGATCGCCTTGAGCAGCATGGCCTGCTCGTCGAGGCCCAGCTCGCCGATCTCGTCGAGGAAGAGCACGCCCTGGTGCGCGGTGCGCAGCAGGCCGGCGCGCTCGCTCGCGGCGCCGGTGAACGAGCCCTTCTTGTGGCCGAACAAGGTGGAGGCGGCGCCGTCGCCGCGCAGGGTGGCGCAGTTGACCTCGACGAAAGCGCCCGTGGCCTGGTGGCGCGATTGCTTGAGCTCGAACATGCGCCGCGCGAGGAAGGACTTGCCCGCGCCCGTCGGCCCCACCAGCAGGATCGGCGCGCGCGAGCGCACCGCCACGCGCTCGATCTCATCGATCAGTGCGTTGAAGCGCGCGTTGCGCGTGGCGATGCCGCTCTTGAGGAAGGCGACCGCATCGCGCTGCTCGGCATCGAAGCGGCGCGCGATGACGTCGTAGCGCGAGAGGTCGAGGTCGATCAGCACGCACATGCCGGCCTCGCCCTCGCGCTGGCGCCGCGGCGGCGAGGTCTGCGCCAGCACGCCGGGGATGGTGCGCGACTCCGACAGCAGGAACATGCAGATCTGCGCGACGTGGGTGCCGGTCGTGATGTGCGACCAGTACTGCTCGCGCTCGGTGTCGAAGGGGTAGGCGCGCGCCCAGTCGTACAGGCGCGAGTAGACCTCGCCGAAATCCCAGGGGTCGGCCAGCTCCATCGGCACCAGGTTGACCGTGGTCTCGGGCGAGACGGCCGCGATGTCGGCCTTGACGAGCTCGGCCAGCGTCTTGTGCTTGAGCGTGTAGAGCAGCTCCATGCGCGCCACCACTATGTCTTCGTGCTGCGCGAGCGAGACGGTGGGGCGCCACTTGCTCCAGCGGCCGGCGCCCTGGCCGGCGTCGAGCTGGGTGCCGAGGAAGCCGATGACGACGATAGGTTTCATGGATAAGAAACTAGCTGAATTTATAAATATTTCTGAATGCTAGCCGGATGGGCGGCGAGGTGTCAAAGAAGGGAAAGAACTTTTCCCCAGGAATATCAATGACTTGCGCGCTTCCGGCCGCTCCGTGCCGCGGATTGCCGCAACCTGGCACGCGGCCTGCAATGAAGAACCCGTCCGGATGCAGTTCATCCGCTCGCAGGTACCGCATGAAAGCGGTCCGGTGCCGCAGGCCAGACCTGTCTTGGGTCGGCGGTATGCCGCTGTTGAACTGCCTGGCGACTGGACTCGATCCAGTTTGCTCATGGTTGAGCACCGTGTGGATCACATGGCGTTGCGGGTTCGATTCCCGCGAAAAACCCGGCGGTGCGTGCACCGCCATCTGATGGGGCGAAAGCCCCCCGCCCCGGCACACCGGAGCGATGGCGCAGGGCCCCGGTTCTGCGGCGCGCGACACCGTGCCAAGCGCAGGCGGCTTGCGCACCGTGCGTGCATCAGGGAATTGCGCGCGGCCATCGACGGCGAGGACGGTGAGGAGGGCGTTGCGATCGCGACGACAGGAGGCACCACCGAACCGCGCGAGCGCCGCGCTGCAGCCCCTGGCGACCGCGAGGCCCGCCGCCTGCCCTTTCGAGGGTCTGGATTCATTGCCGAGAACAAGACGACGAAACGAACGACAAGCGAAGAAGGAGAGAAGAAATGTTGGGCTTCCACCAGATCACCGTCAAGAAGAACGAGCGCGCACTGCTGCTGCGCAACGGCGACTTCGAGCAACTGCTCGGCCCGGGAAAGCACCGCGTGTTCGCGGGCTTCGATACCGTGAAGCTGGAGCGCTTCGCGCTCGGCGAGCCGGTGTTCGAGCACGAGCTGGCCGACTATTTCCTGGCGCGCGAGCCCGAACTGGTGGCACGCGAGTTCGTGCAGGTTTCCTTGGGCGAGACGCAGGTGGGCCTGCGCCACGAGGACGGTGTGCTGGTGCAGATCCTGCCGCCCGCAACGCGCAAGCTGTACTGGCGCGGGTTGCGCGAGCAGCGCGTCGACGTGGTCGACGTGGCGGTCGATGCGCGCCTGCCGGCCGATCTGCTGGCGAAGCTGCAGAGCGTGGCGCTGCGTCCGCGTGCGGTGCAGGGCCTCGAAGGCGTGCTGCTGGTGCAGGTGCCCGAGTTCCACGTTGGCGTGCTGACGCTCGAAGGGCAGATGCAGGCGCTGCTGCCGGCGGGCAACCACGGCTTCTGGCGCTTCAACCGCCAGGTGGCGGTGAGCTGCATCGACCTGCGTTCGCAGATCGCGGAAGTGAGCGGCCAGGAGATCCTGACCCGCGACAAGGTGGGGCTGCGGCTGAACCTGTCGGCGGTGTGGCGCTTCGCCGACGTGCGGCAGGCCCTGGCCCAGATGCCGAAGCCGGCCGAGCATGTCTACCGCGAATTGCAGTTCGGTCTGCGCGCCGCGGTGGGCGAACAAACGCTCGATGCGCTGCTGGAGAACAAGGCAGCCATCGATCAGACGGTGCTGGCGCAGGTGCGCGAACGGCTCGAGGGTTCGGGTGTCGTGCTCGAGAGCGTGGGCGTGAAGGACATCATCCTGCCGGGCGAGATGAAGACCATCCTCGCGCAGGTGGTGGAGGCCGAGAAATCGGCCCAGGCCAACGTGATCCGCCGCCGCGAGGAAACCGCGGCCACGCGCTCGCTTCTGAACACCGCGAAGGTGATGGAGGGCAACCCCGTCGCGTTGCGGATGAAGGAACTCGAGACGCTGGAGCGCGTGGCCGAGCGGATCGACAAGATCTCGGTGGTCGGCGGCCTGGACCAGGTGCTCAACGGGCTCGTGACGCTGCGGCCGAACGGGGCTTGAGCGACGGGAGATCAGGGGCAAGGGCACGCAGGCACAGAAGGGAGCGCCACTGCCAAGGCCACTGGCCGCAGGCCGAGGGCGAAGCCGGGCAATCCCGCCGTGTCCACCACAATGATCGTGAAGAACAGATAGACGGAGAGAAAAAAATGAAACAACAGAACTACGACCTGCACGAAGTGACCAACGGCGTGCCCGTGAAGATGTGGACCCGCGGCGTGCCCGTGGAAGACGAAGCGCGCAAGCAGCTCGAGAACGCCGCGCGCCTGCCGATCGTGTTCAAGCACATCGCGGCCATGCCCGACGTGCACTACGGCATCGGCGCGACCGTGGGTTCGGTGATCCCGACCTTCAAGGCCATCATCCCGGCCGCGGTGGGCGTGGACATCGGCTGCGGAATGATGGCGTGCAAGACCACGCTGCATGCCAACGACCTGCCCGACAACCTGGGCCCGCTGCGCTCGGCGATCGAGAAGGCCGTGCCGCACGGCTCGAACCCCAAGCGCATGGGCCGCGACAAGGGCTCGTGGGAAACGCCACCCGACGAAACCGACGCTGCCTGGGCCAAGCTGGTGGATGAGTTCGATGCGATCTGCGAGGACTACCCGCGCCTTTCGAACACGAACAACCACAAGCACCTGGGAACGCTCGGTACGGGCAACCACTTCATCGAGGTCTGCCTCGATGAGGCGGGCGCCGTGTGGTTCATGCTGCATTCGGGTTCGCGTGGCGTGGGCAACGCGATCGGCACGCACTTCATCGAACTCGCGAAGAAGGACGCGCAACTGCATCAGCGCAACCTGCCCGACCAGGACCTGGCGTACTTCGAGGAAGGCGCCCGGTACTTCGGCGACTACGTGCGCGCGGTGGGCTGGGCCCAGAAGTTCGCGCGTGCGAACCGCGAGGTGATGATGCAGCGCGTGGTCGCGGCCGCGCGCAAGGTCATCGCGAAGCCCTTCGAGGCGCATGTGGAAGCGGTGAACTGCCACCACAACTACGTGAGCCGCGAAACGCATTTCGGCGAGGACGTGCTCGTGACCCGCAAGGGCGCGGTGAGCGCGAAGGCCGGCGAGCTCGGGATCATTCCCGGCAGCATGGGCGCCAAGAGCTACATCGTGCGCGGCAAGGGCAACCCCGAGAGCTTCATGAGCTGCAGCCACGGCGCCGGTCGAAAGATGAGCCGTACCAAGGCGAAGAAGCTGTTCACGATCGCCGACCAGATCGCCGCGACCGAGGGCGTGGAATGCCGCAAGGACGCCGACGTGATCGACGAGATCCCGATGGCCTACAAGGACATCGACGCGGTGATGGAGGCGCAGAAGGACCTGGTGGAGGTGGTCTACACGCTCAAGCAGGTGGTGTGCGTGAAGGGTTAGCGCAAGGAGGTCGTCCCGACCGGCCTCCTTTTTCAGAGAGACTGGACGAGGACGACGAGATGAAGAGCAACAAGCAACGCCGCGCCGAGATCCGCAGCCGCCGCCTCGAGCGCGCGGCGCGCATCGAGGCGCAACTGCGCCTGCCCGATCAGCGGCATCTGCTGTCGCGGCGCGCGCCGGGCCTGGAGCCCGCCGACGTGGCGGTGCTGGCACGCCACAACAACACCTACGGCGCGCTGCCCACCTACTACGTCGACCGCGCCTTCACCTGCCGCGACTGCGGTGCCGAGCAGGTGTGGACGGCGAAGCAGCAGAAGTGGTGGTACGAGACGATGCACGCCAACATCGACAGCCGCGCGGTGCGCTGCCTGCCATGCCGGCGGGCGTTGCGCGCGGCGCGGTCCGCCTCGCGCGACGGCGAGGGCGCGAACCTGCTCGGCGAGATGTCGCAACGGCTGCGCGCGTTCGCCGACGCACCTGCGACGCCCGCGGCGCGCGAAGAAGTCGACGCCGCGCTCGAGAGCAAATGGTGGGGCCTGCGCACGCTGGCGATCGAGGCACTGGGACGCTGGGGTTCGGCAGCCGATCTCGCGCGCCTGCGCGCGCTGGTCGATGCCTGGCAACCGTCATGGAACAGCTGGGAGCGACAGGGTGCGCAGGTGGCCGTCGAGGCCTTGGCCGCGAAGCTGCGCCATCCGGTCGACGAGGACTGGGCCCTCGAAGCCTGCCTGCGCGGCCATGCGAGCCCGTGGAACTGGCGTGCCTTCCTGGCCGCCATTCCGTCGGCGCGCCTCGCGGCATGCGGCGAGGCGGAGTTCGCGCGGCGCGGCGACGGGCATCATCGGCTGTTGCGGTGGCTGGCGTTGGCGCATTGCCTGGGACGCGTGCCCGGGCCGGCGCAGATCGCGGCCTTGAACGCCCACGCGGACAAGGAGGTCCGCCAGTGGGCCCAACGATTCGGGAGCAAGCCGTAATGAGCGCATCGAAGGACGAGGTCGTGCCGATGGCATCGGGGGAGGCGGCGGCGCACGACGCGCTGCGCGCCACGCTGCAGCGCGTGGGCGTGGTGTTCGAGTTCAGCGTCTGCCGCGTGGCCGGCGAGGCACCGGCCGTGGGCGAAGCGCATCACCGCGAGGTGCTGCGGCGGCTGGGCGAGGAAACGATGGCGCGGGCCGAACGCCACTGGCGCGAGGCCATGGAAAAGAACCCGTCCCTGCAGCCGGCCAGCTTCGATGCGCAACGGGCCTTCGACGTGGCGAGCGCAAGCGCGACGCGGCTCGATGCGGCGGCGGTGATCGCCGCCGACAGCTATCCACCGAACCATCGCATCGCGCACACGCGCGAGCTCGACGAGGTGGACTGGTTCGAGTGGCTCTGCCAGGCCTTCGGCGATCCGCCCTATCCGCTGACCGTGGCCGACGAAGCCGAGCGGGCCTCGCTGTTCCCGCGCTTCTGCGAGGCCGTCGGGCTGCTGCCGGACGAGGGCCTCGTGCTGCTCGACTGGGTCGGCGATCCGGAGCGCGAGCCCGAGCGCAGCACCTGGAGCGCGTATTTCGAGGACGGCAAGGAGTGGTGGGGCATCTGGTGCTTCACCGTGTGGAATCCGCGGCGTGGCACGCTGGCCGCGGTGATGGCGAGCACGACGGACTGAATGACGAACGACAGGGAAAGGACAACGATGAAACCGCAACGGCATGAAGAAGAACGCATCCGCTCGGCCCACCCGGTCGAGCCCGCCATGCGCGCGCAGATCATGGAGGAACTCGCCGCCATCGAGGCCCGGCACGAGGTCACGGTGCTGTTTGCCTGCGAATCGGGCAGCCGCGGCTGGGGCTTCGCCTCGCCCGACAGCGACTACGACGTGCGCTTCATCTACGTGAACCGCCTGCCGTGGTACCTCACGGTGACGCCGCGGCGCGACGTGATCGAGCTGCCGATCAGCGGCGATCTCGACATCAACGGCTGGGAACTGCGCAAGGCGCTGGGGCTGATGCGCGAGTCGAACCCGACGCTGCTCGAGTGGCTGCGCTCGCCGATCGTCTACCGCGAGGACGCGCAGGCGATGCCGCGCTTTCGCGCGCTGTCGGAGGCGGTGTTCTCCAATGCGCGCGGCTGGCACCACTACGCCTCGATGGCGAAGAAGAACTTCCGCGAGCACCTGCAGGCCGAGACGGTGCGCTACAAGAAGTACCTCTACGTGCTGCGACCGCTGCTGGCCGCGCGCTGGATCCGCATGCGGCCCGGCGTGCCGCCGATGCGTTTCGCCGACCTCGCGCAGCACACGCTCGATGCGGTGCGCGACGCCGCCCTGATCGACGAGATCAACGCGCTGCTCGAGGTGAAGATGCGCGCGGGCGAGGCCGCGACCAGCCCGCGCTGGCCGGGCATCCATGCCTTCATCGAGGCGGAGCTGGCCGCGCATGCGGCCGAACCGCTGACGGCGCTGCCGCCGGCCGATGCGTCGGGGCTCGATGCCTTCCTGAGCGACACGGTGCTGCGTTTCGGGGGCGGCGATGCGAAGGGCGCGGTGCGCCACGAGTCGCAGGGTTGCGGCTGAGGACGCAGCAAGGACAACGGGGAACAGGGGCGCGCGAGGACCGCGCTCACTACGAGAAGAACAGCCATGAAAGAAGAAAAAATCCAACGAGAACCGGCGCATGCGGCGCCATTGCAGGCCGTGATGCTCGACGGCTCCCAAGGCGAGGGCGGCGGCCAGATCCTGCGCACCAGCCTCGCGCTGTCGATGGTCACGGGCCGGCCCATGGCCATCGAGAAGATTCGCGCCGGCCGAGCCAAGCCGGGCCTGATGCGCCAGCACCTCGCGTGCGTGAACGCGGCGTCTGCCATCAGCGGCGCAGCCGTCGAGGGCGCCGAGCTCGGTTCGCAGTCGCTGCGCTTCGCGCCGGGCCCGGTGCGCGCGGGCGAGTACCGCTTCGCGATCTCGGGCGCGGGCAGCTGCATGCTGGTGCTGCAGACCGTGCTGCCGCCGCTGCTGCTGGCGGGTGCTGCGAGCCGGCTGCACCTGAGCGGCGGCACGCACAACCCGATGGCGCCGCCGTTCCATTTCCTCGAGCGGGCCTTCGCGCCGCTGGTGCGCCGCCTCGGCGCCGACCTGCGACTGCAGCTGCGCCGCCATGGCTTCTATCCGGCCGGCGGTGGCGAGGTCGAGGCCGAGATCGTGCCGGCGGCCGGCGCGCTGCAGCCCTTCGACCTGCTCTCGCGCGGCGAGGCGCTGGAGCGCCATGCCGAATGCCTGGCGCCGGGCATCGCGCGCCATGTGATGACGCGCGAGCTCGAGACCCTGGGCGCGGCGATGGGCTGGACCGGCGAGCAGCTGCGCTACGGCGCCACGCGGCAGAACGAAGGCCCGGGCAATGCGCTGATCGCGACGCTCGCGCATGCCGAGGTGACCGAGGTGTTCACGGCCTTCGGCGAGAAGACGCTGAGCGCCGAGCAGGTGGCGCATGCGCTGGTGAAGGAACTGCGCGGCTTCCTCAGGAGCGAGGCGGCGGTCGGTCCGCACCTGGCCGACCAGCTCGCGCTGCTGCTGGCGCTGGCGAGCTGGCAGAGCGGCCGCGGCGCGGCGTTCACCTGCAGCGAGGTGACCGAGCACACGCGCACCAACTGCGCGGTGATCGAGCGCTTCCTTCCGGTGCGCTTCGCGATCGCGCAGGCGCGCGCGGCCTCGACGGTGCGCGTCGAACCCGCCTGAGCCGGCGCCTCAGGCCAGCGGCGTCGCGTTCGCGTACAGCCGCAGCAGCATCGCGCGCAGGGTCTTCACCTCGGCCGGGCTGAAGTCGGAGATCGCGACCGCCTCGTAGTGCTGCGCGAGCGGGATCAGCTCGAGCGTGAGCGCCAGACCGCGCTCGGTCAGCGCGATGCGCACCGCGCGCTTGTCGGTGTCGCACTTCTCCCGCATCACCAGCTCGTTGGCCGCGAGCCGGTCGACGATGCGCGACAGCGCCGACAGGTCGGTCGAGGCATGCGTCGCCAGCTCCGAGAGCGTCTGGCGCGGCGTGTGCTGCAGCGACGCGCACACGCGCCACTCGCTGAGGCTCAGCCCATAGGGCTTGAGGGCCTTGGCGAAGGCATTGCCCATGCGCGCGCCGGCGCGTGCCAGCAGGAAGGGAATGGCCTTCTCGAGGTCGTGTTCTTGACTCAGGGTTTTCATCTAGACATGCTTGATTGTTCAAGTATATAGTCCGCCCACTTATTTGAATAATCAAGTAAATGGAGACAAGAAGATGAGCCTCGGACACTCGCGCAGGCACGCCGTCGCGGCCCTGCTGGCCCTCGTTTCGGCATTGCCGGTTGCCCGGGCGCAGACGGCCACGAAATGGCCGACCCAGGCCGTGCGATTCATCGTGCCGTTCCCGGCCGGCTCGGCGCCCGACGTGCTGATCCGCCTCGTGGGCGCGAAGCTCGGCGAGAAGTGGGGGCAGGGCGTGGTCGTCGACAACCGGCCCGGCGGCAGTGGCGTGATCGGCATGAACGGCATCCTCGCCGCGCCCGCCGACGGCTACAGCTTCGGCTTCGTGCAGGGCTCGGCGATCTCGGTGGCGCCGAGCACGATCAAGGGCGTGAGCTACGACTTCAACCGCGACTTCGTGCCGGTCACGCTCGCGGCGGTGGCGCCCTTCATGCTCGCGGTGCCCGGCAACTCGCCGCACAAGACGCTGGCCGACTTCATCGCGGCCGCGCGCGCCAGGCCGCAGGGCGTCGAGGTGGCCGACAACGGCCGCGGCACGGCGCCCCACCTGGCCTCGGCGCTGCTCGGGCTGCAGTCGGGCGCGCAGTTCCTCGAGGTGCACTACCCGGGCGGCGCGCAGGCGATGCAGGCCACGCTCGGCGGCCAGACCCAGATGATGGTCGAGACCTACAACGTGGTCGCGGGCAACGTGCAGGGCGGCCGCATGCGCATCCTGGCCAGCATGGGCGACCGCGTGGAGCCCGGCCTCGAGGCCTTCCCGCTCGCGAGCAAGACCGTGCCCGGTGCGGTGGCACACGGCTGGTTCGCGGTGATCGCGAAGAAGGGCGTCGACGCGCAGGTGCTCGCGAAGCTCAACAAGGACATGAACGAGGCGCTGCTGCTGCCCGAGGTGGTCGCCAAGTCGCGCGAGCTCGGCACCTATCCGCGCCCTGGCACGCCCGAACAACTGGCGCGCTACATCGCCGAGGACCGCAAGACCTGGCAGGACGTGCTCGACAAGCTGAACATCAAACCGGAGTGAACACCCCATGAAAGACAAGATTGCGCTCGAAGAGCATTTCGCGATCGACCTGACGATCGCCGACTCGCAGGTCTACGCACGGCCCGAGGTGTGGCAGACGCTGAAGGGCAACCTGCTCGACTTCGAGCAGCAGCGCCTCGAGCAGATGGACCAGTGGGGCACGGCCTTCTCGATCCTCTCGCTGAACTCGCCCGCGGTGCAGGGCATTCCCGACGCGAGGCGCGCGGTGGAGGTCGCCAAGCGCGCCAACGATGTGCTGGCCGAGCAGGTGCGCCGCCATCCCGCGCGCTTCGGCGGCTTCGCGGCGCTGCCGCTGCAGGACCCCGAGGCCGCGGCGCGCGAACTCGAGCGCTGCGTGAAGGAACTGGGCTTCCACGGCTTCCTGGTCAACGGCTTCTCGCAGGTGGGCGACGAGCAGACGGTCGTCTACTACGACGACCCGCGCTTCGCCGATTTCTGGCGCGTCGCCGCGGCGCTGGGCAAGCCCTTCTACATGCATCCGCGCGACCCGCTGCTGCCGCGCGAGCCGATCTACGAAGGCGCGCACTGGCTCACCGGCCCGACCTGGGCCTTCGCGGTGGAGACCGGCATCCATGCGCTGCGACTGCTGTCGAGCGGCCTGTTCGACCGCCATCCCGAGCTGCAGATGATCCTCGGCCACTTCGGCGAGGGCATCCCGTTCAACATCTGGCGCGTCGACCACATCCTGCGCAAGGGCCGCCGCGGCATGCCTTGCGACAGGGAGATCGGCGACTACCTGCGCAGCAACGTGCACATCACGACCAGCGGAAACTTCCGCACGCCCACGCTGCTGTCGACCCTGCTCGAGGTGGGATCGGACCGAATCATGTATTCGGTCGACTATCCGTTCGAGAAGCACGAGGACGCGGCGCGCTGGTTCGACCGCTGCGAGATCAGCGAGAACGACCGCCGCAAGATCGGCCGCGACAACGCGCGCCGGCTGTTCGGGCTGAACTGAGATGGGCGCTGCGAAAGACACACGGCCGGTGCTGGTGGCCGGCGGCGTCATCGGCGGGCTGGCGGCGGCGCTCGCGCTGGTGCGCGAGGGTTATCGCGTCAAGGTGATCGAGCAGGCCGGCCGGATCGGCGAGATCGGTGCCGGCTTCCAGCTGAGCCCGAACGCCTTCGCGGCCTGCGATGCGCTCGGCGTGGGCGCGCAACTGCGCGCCAAGGCGGTCTACACCGACGAGATGGTGATGTTCGACGCGCTCGATGCGCGGCGCGTGGCCGGCATCTCGCTGGCCGACGCTTTCCGCGAGCGCTTCGGCAATCCCTATGCGGTGATCCACCGCGCCGACATCCATGGCGCGCTGCTCGACGGCGTCCAATCGGCGCGCGACGGCCGGATCGAGTTCCTGACCTCGACCAAAGGCGTGAAGATCGAACAGGACGCCGAGGGCGTGACCTTGATCGACGCGCAGGGCGGGCGCCACGAAGGCCAGGCGCTGATCGGCTGCGACGGCGTGCGCTCGGTGGTGCGACAGCAGTACGTGGGCGACGGCATCCGGGTGTCGGGCCATGTGGTGTTCCGCGCGGTGGTCGACACGGCCGAGTTCCCCGAGGCGCTGCGCTTCACCGCGCCGTGCATCTGGGTCGGCCCCAACTGCCACCTGGTGCACTACCCGCTCAAGGGCGGCGACAAGTTCAACCTGGCCGCCACCTTCCACAGCGACCGGCCCGAGGAATGGGGCTCGATGGATGGCGACCCGGCCGAGCTGCTGCGCTTCTTCGCCGGCACCTGCGAGCGGGTGCAGCAGATCCTGCGCGTGCCCCAGGCCTGGAAGCGCTACTCGACCGCCGACCGCAACCCGATCGAGCAATGGACCTTCGGCCGCGCCACCCTGCTGGGCGACGCCGCGCATCCGATGGTGCAGTACCTCGCGCAGGGCGCCTGCATGGCCTGCGAGGACGCGGTCACGCTCGGCCTCGCGCTGCGCCGCGAACAAGGCGACTGGCCGCGCGCGCTCGCGCTGTACGAGCGGTCGCGCGTGGCGCGCACCGCGCGCGTGGTGCTGTCGGCGCGCGAGATGGGGCGCATCTATCACGCCAAGGGCGTGGAGCGGCAGGTGCGCAACAGCATGTGGAAGGGCCGGCCGCAGGAGCGCTTCTACGACGCGCTCGAATGGCTCTACGGCTGGAGCGCCGAGCACTGCCTGGATCTCGACGAGGCCCTCGCGTGAGAGCCATCGCCGAATCCGCGGGCACGGGCGGTGCCGCCGAAGTGCGCGCGCCGATCGACATCCCCGCGCTGATCGACAGCCATCCGGTCAGCAGCTTCCAGCGCTGGATCCTGGTGCTGGTGGGCTGCGCGGTGGTGATGGACGGCTTCGACGTGCAGGCGATGGGCTTCGTGGCGCCCGCGATCGTGCACGAATGGGGCATCGAGAAGGCCGCGCTGGGCCCGGTGTTCGGCGCCGGCCTGCTGGGCATGCTGGTCGGCTCGCTGGTGCTGAGCATCTGCGCCGACCGCTTCGGCCGCCGGCCGGTGCTGATCGCGGCCACGGTGTTCTTCGCGCTGTGCATGCTCGCGACCACCGGGGTCCACACGCTGGGCCAGCTGCTCGCGATGCGCTTCGTCACCGGCATCGGGCTGGGCGGCATCATGGCCAATGCCAGCGCGCTGGCCAGCGAGTACAGCCCGCACCGGCGGCGCGTGACGCTGATGATGTGGGTCTCGTGCGGCTTCACCGGCGGCGCGGTGCTCGGCGGCGCGATCAGCGCGCTGCTGCTGCCGCTGGGCGGCTGGCGCGCGGTGTTCGTGTTCGGCGGCGTGGTGCCGCTGGTGATCGCTGCCCTGATGCTGCGCTACATGCCCGAGTCGATGCAGTTCCTGGTGCTGCGCGGGCGCCGGCTCGACCGGGTGCAGCAGTGGTTGCGCCACATCGCGCCCGGCGTGCCGGTGGATGCCGCCAGCCGCTACGTGGTGCACGAGGCGAAGCAGGACGGCGCGCCGGTGGCCGAGCTGTTCCGCGGCGGCCGCGCGCGCGCCACGCTGCTGTTGTGGGGCATCAACTTCCTCAACCTGCTGAACCTGTTCTTCCTCGCCAACTGGCTGCCCACGCTGGCGGTCGACGCGGGCTACAGCGCGAACGTGGCGGTGGCCGCCGGCACGCTGCTTCAGGTGGGCGGCGTGGTGGGCACGGTGGCGATGGGGCCGCTGATCGACCGCGTGGGCTTCTACCGCGTGCTGGTGCCGGTGTTCGCGCTCGCGGTGCTGACCATCGCGCTGATCGGCCAGCCCGCGCTGCCGCTCGCGGCCATGCTGGCGGCGGTGGTGGTCAGCGGCTTCTGCATCGTCGGCGCGCAGCCGGCGCTGATCGCGCTGGCCTCGAGCGTCTACCCGACCACGGTGCGCGCCACCGGCATGGGCTGGAGCCTTGGCATCGGCCGCGCGGGTTCGATCGCGGGGCCGCTGGTGGCGGGCTGGCTGATCGGGATGCACTGGTCGAACGGCGCGCTGTTCGTGGCGGCGGCGCTGCCCGCGCTGCTGTCGTGCGCGATGGTGTTCTGCATGGGGCGCACGGGATTCGGCAAAGGCAACAACGGCAACAACGGCGCGGCGACGCGCGAAGGAGAAAAGACATGACGACGGCAACGGTGGGTGCGCGCGAGGGCGGCGCGGCGGTGGTGGCGGCCCGCGTGCTGATGGCCGCGATCTTCCTGATCGCGGGCACGCGCAAGCTCATGACCTATGGCGCCACGCTCGGCTATTTCGCCAAGCTCGGCATCCCGCTGCCCGACGTAGTGCTGCCGCTGACCATCGCGCTCGAGATCGGCGGCGGCCTGCTGCTGGTCGCGGGCTGGCGCGTGAAGTGGGTGGCGGGTGCGCTCGCGCTCTTCACCATCGCCACCGCCTTCGCGGCCCATGCCTTCTGGGCGGCCGACGCGGCGCAGTTCAATGCGCAGCTCAACAACTTCCTCAAGAACGTGGCGATGGTGGGCGGCTTCCTGCTGCTGATCGTGCAGGCCCGCGCCAGCGACACTGTGCGCTGAGCGGAAAACTGCTTTCCGTTCGCGGCATGGCAGCGCGCGCGGGCGCGCGGGAGACTCGCGGCGGGCGCCTCGCGCCCTGAAAAAGAAAGCCCGACGCATGACCATTTCCTCCTTCGTCTACAACAGCGCACCCCAGCGCGTGGTCTTCGGTGCCGGCGCGCTGCGGCACCTGGCGCGCGAGATCGAGGCGCTCGGCGCGCGCCGCGCGCTGGTGCTGTCCACGCCCGAGCAGCGGCCGCAGGCCGAGCGCATCGCCGCGCTGCTCGGCGACCATGCGGCCGGCGTGTTCGACCGCGCCGTGATGCACGTGCCGATCGAGACCGCGCGCGAGGCGCGCGAGGTGGCACGGCGGCTCGATGCCGACTGCGCCGTGGCCATCGGCGGCGGCTCGACCACCGGCCTGGGCAAGGCGATCGCGCTCGATTCGGGGCTGCCGATCCTCGCCATTCCCACCACCTATGCGGGCTCCGAGATGACGCCGATCTACGGCATCACCGAGGCCGGCATGAAGAAGACCGGCAAGGACGCGCGCGTGCTGCCGCGCACCGTGATCTACGACCCCGAGCTCACGCTGAGCCTGCCGGTGGCGATGAGCGTGACCAGCGGCATCAACGCGATCGCGCATGCGGCCGAGGGCCTGTACGCGGTCGATGCCAATCCGATCATGGACCTGATGGCTGTGGAGGGCATCGCCGCGCTGGGCCGTGCGCTGCCCGTGCTGCGTACGTCGGCCCAGGACGTGGCGGCGCGCGGCGATGCGCTGTACGGCGCATGGCTGTGCGGCACCGTGCTCGGCAACGTCGGCATGGCGCTGCACCACAAGCTCTGCCACACGCTCGGCGGCAGCTTCAACCTGCCGCATGCCGAGACCCACACCATCGTGCTGCCGCATGCGCTGGCCTACAACGCCGCGGCGGCGCCGCGCGCCATGGAGCGCATCGCCGGCGCGCTCGGCGGCAACAGCGCGGCGCAGGCCGTGTACGAGCTCGCGCGCGACAACGGCGCGCCGGTGGCGCTGCGCGACATCGGCATGAAGGAAGCCGACCTCGACGTGGCCTGCGCGCATGCGCTGCAGAACCAGTATCCGAATCCGCGTCCGCTGGAGCGCGATGCGATCCGCGCGCTGCTGCAGAACGCCTGGGAAGGTGCGCGTCCCTGAGCGGCCGCCTTCTTCTTCGTCGAGCTCAAAAGAAGAAGGGCGCGAAGGGCCCGCCGTGCTGGCGGGACCTTCGCGCCCTTCGCGCGAGGTCCGGTTGCGGCGCTCAGTTCGCGGCCGCTTCGCCGCCCGCGGGCTGCGTGCTGGCCACCGAGGGCACGCCCTGCAGCTGCTTCACTTCGGCCAGGTAGGCCGGGCTGTTGCGCAGGCGCTCGTAGGCGGCCGTGCGTTGGCGGAAATCGGGGTTGGTGCTGTCGATGCCGTCGATGCGCGCGTACTGATTGAGGCCGGCGCGGGTCCACAGCGCGAGGTCGGCCTTCACTTCGGCGCGGCTCAGCGCGCCCGCGGCCACGTTCTCGCCGGCTTCGCTGCCGACCCATGCTTCCTGCGGTGCCTGGGCCACGGTCTTCGAACGGTCCAGGTCGGCGCGCACGTCGGTGCGGCTCAGCGCGCTGCCGGTGGTGGCGATCGGCGCGCCCACCCAGGCTTCGGCCGGCACGGTCTGGGCCGAGGCGGCGCCGGCTGCGAGTGCGAAAGCGGAGAGGGCGATGAGTTGCTTGGTGTTCATGATGGAAGTCCCTTCGGATGTCTGTGTGGGCGGCGGACATTCGTCGTTGCCACGGGATGCAGTGTGAAACCGCATCGTGGTTTGCGCTGTGCGTTTGCGCACCGCTTTTTTCGATCGATCGCGCGGGGGCCGTGAACCCCACGGGCAGTGGGGAGAAACGGGGACGAAGGCTCAGGCCGTTCGCACCGCGTACAGCACCGCGAGCGGCTCGGTGCGCCCGCGCACCGCGAGCATCTCGGGCTCGCCGAGCGTGTCGGCCGCGCCGGCCTGCTGCGCCGCGAACAGCGAGAGCACCAGCCGCGCCGAAGCCTTCTTCGAATGGTCCTGCAGCCGGCTCGCGGTGTTGACCACCTCGCCGATCGCGGTGAAGGTGGTGGTCTCGAGGTAGCCGACCTCGCCGACCGCGGCGCGGCCCGCGTGCAGGCCCATGCCGAAGTCCAGCCGCTGGCCGAACTGCGCCTCGAAGCCCTCGCTCCAGGCGTCCATGCGCTCGCCGATCAGCGCGGTGGCGCGCAGCGCCTGGCGGCAGGCGGTGGCGAGGTCGGTCTCGAGGCCGAAGATCGCCATCACGCTGTCGCCGATGAACTGGTTGGGCACGCCGCCGGCCTCGCGCACCGCGGCGCCGACGGTGGCGAAGTAGCGGTCGAGCACGTAGGCGAGGTCGAAGGGCCATTGGCGCTCCGACAGCCCCGACCAGCGCCGCAGGTCGACGAACAGGATCGCCACGTCGCGCTCGTGACCGAAGCTGCCCACGGGCGCGGGCCGGCCCTTGTTGGGGCGCGGCGCGAACAGCGGCGTGACCTCGATGTCGCCGCGCGGGCGCAGCTGGCAGGCAGGCCAGGCGCACGTCGGCCGGCGCGCGCACGCGTTCGAGCGTGCGCTGCTCGTCGCGGCCCGGCGGGTCGACGTGGCCGGCCGGCCCGTTCACGCGCACGCGGCAGGTCGAGCAGCGCGCGCGGCCGCCGCAGGCCGACAGGTGGGCGATGCCGTGCGAGCGGCTGGCCTCGAGCACGCTCCAGCCGCGCGGCACGTGCACCGTGCGCTCGGGATAGCGCAGCGCGATCGAGGGCCGGCCCGACCAGCGGTAGAAGGCCGTGCGGCCCCAGCGCGCGAGCAGCAGCGCGGCCAGCGCCAGCGCATAGAAGAGCTTGATGTTGCGCTCGATCGTGCCGAGCGCGCGCGACTGCTCGGCCGTGGGCACGGCCGTCGGCGGCACGCCGGTCCACTGGAACTCGCGCCCCATCGAGACGAAGCCCACGGCGGCCATCAGCGGCAGCACGACGGCGATGGCCAGCAGCAAATGCGAGAAGCGGCGGTACCAGGGCTGCACGCGCAGCGCGAAGTGCAGGCCCAGGCAGCCATGCACCCAGGCCGCGAGCATCAGCGCGAACTGCGCGCTCGCGCCCGGCAGGTCCCACAGGCCCCAGACCACGCGGGCATACGAGCCCTCGATGCCGTAGACGGTGTAGGCGCCGCGCATCGCCGTCAGGTGCGTGGCCAGCAGCAGCGGCAGCGAGAAGCCCAGCAGCACGCGCAGGCCCTCGAGTGGCGGCATGCGCAGCGTGCGCCGCTCCCACAGCGCGACCACGGCCAGCGCCAGGTGCGCCAGCGCGGCGCCATACAGCAGCAGGGTGCCGGGCAGGCTGTGCCAGAAGGCGCGTAACTGGTCGAGCACTGCCTCGGCCCGGGCGAAGGAGGCGATGCCCAGCGCATGGTTGAGCAGGTGCAGCGTGACGTAGGCCATCAGCACGATCCCGCTGGCCCAGCGCAGGTTGCGCCGCGTGGGCGTTCTCAGGGCGGATGGGGAACGTCTGTGCATGCGGCGGGTCGGAAGGGCACCCGAGCATAATGCGCGGCGCCCACCGACCCGGCATGGCCTCCACCACACCTTCCCCGTCTTCCTCCCCGGCTCCGGCCGCTCCGCGCTCCAGCCTCGCGCTGCGCCAGATCGCGCTGCTCGCGGGGCTGTCCGAGCAGCGGCTCGACCAGCTCGCGCAGCAGTGCCTGTGGCACAGCGTGGCCGCGGGCAAGCCGCTGCTGCTGCGCGCCGAGCAGCAGGGCGAGGTGTTCCTGCTGGTCTCGGGCCGCGTGCGCGTGACCACCTATTCGGCCAATGGCCGCCAGGTGACCTTCCGCGATTCCGAGGCCGGCGAGCATTTCGGTGACATCGCCGCCATCGACGGCGGGCCGCGTTCGGCCGACGTGGTCACGCTCGAGCCCTGCGTGGTCGCGAGCCTCGAGCGTGCCGCCTTCCTGGCCCTGCTGCGCGACGAGCCGCTGGTGGCCGAGCGCGTGATGCAGCGGCTGGCTGCGCTGGTGCGTCAGCTCAGCGAACGCGTGATCGACCTGAGCACCCTGGGCGTGCAGAACCGGCTGCATGCCGAACTGCTGCGGCTGGCACGCGGCGCCGGCTTCGACGGCAACCAGGCGCGGCTCGAACCCGCGCCGCGCCATGCGGCCCTGGCCAGCCAGATCAGCACCAACCGCGAGCAGGTCACGCGCGAGCTCAATGCGCTGGTGCGCAGCGGCGTGCTGCGCAAGGACGGCCGCGCGCTGGTGCTGGAAGATGCCGGCCGACTGGAGCGGATGGTCGCCCAGGTGCGCGGCGACGCGTCCTGAGCCTGCGCGCGATCAGTTCCAGCGGCCGGTCGTGCCGCCTACGCTGAAGCGGCCCGCGCCCAGCAGCACCACGGCGAGCGCGCCGAACAGGTACAGGCCCTGCAGTTCGAGCGCCCAGCCGCCCTGCTTGGTCAGCGCGAAGAAGTCGCCCATGTGCACCAGGCCGAAGGCGAACAGCATGTTGACCACGATCACGGCGGCCGCGGCGCGGGTCCAGAAACCGGCGATCAGCAGCAGCGGCGCGACGATCTCGCCGACGTAGACCAGGTAGGCCAGGCCACCGGGCAGGCCGGCCTTGGCCAGCATGCCGCCGATGAAGCCGACGCCGGCCGAGAGCTTGAAGATGCCGTGCAGCAGCACGAGCACGCCGATGGCGACGCGCAGCAGCAGCTTGCCGGCATCGTCGCCGCTGGCGAGGTTGGGGGTGGCGAACGACGAAGCGATCGGCGCATGCGTGGTGGCGGCCTGGGTGTTCATGGCGGTTCCTCGAGCGGTCAGGATGGAATAAGACAGTGCCCGCCCGCAGGATGCGGGCAGGTCCGTTTCCAGTGTGCGCAGGAGGCGGCGGGCCGGTCGGTGCGTTTACGCACCTTTTTTCGCGAAAGCCGGGCGGGGGCGGGTTCGGGGGATCAGCGGCCCAGGAAATGCCCGGTCCACTTGCGCTCGTAGTCCATCTTGTGGAAGTGCGCCGCCATGAAGTCGATGAAGCTGCGCACCTTGGCCGACAGGTGCTTGCGGCTCGGGTAGGCGAGGTTGATGCGCAGGTGCGGCAGGTCCCAGTCGTCGAGCGTGGGCACCAGCCGGCCGGCGACGATGTCGTCGTAGACGATGTAGGTGGGCTGCACCAGGATCCCCATGCCGTCGAGCGCCGCGGCGCGCAGCACCTGGCCGTCGTTCGACTCGAGCAGCCCCTGTATGGCCACCGTGCGGACCTCGCCGTCGCGGCCGGTGAAGCGCAGCTCGTTGGGGTTGTTGGCGTAGGTGTAGATCAAGAGCTTGTGCTGCTGCAGCTCTTCGAGCGTCTTCGGGAAGCCGTGCTGCGCGAAGTAGCGCGGCGAGGCCGCGAGGATGCGCCGCGTCTCGCCGAGGCGGCGGATCGTCACGTTGGAATCGGGCTCGTACTCGCGCGTACGGATCGCCACGTCGATGTTGTTGTCGATCAGGTCGAAGTAGCGGTTGGCCGCCTCCACGTGCACTTTCACGCCGGGGTAGCGCTGGGTGTACTCGCGCAGCAGCGGCGCGATGTGGTGGATCGAGAACGACAGCGAGGCCGTGATGCGCAGCGTGCCCGTGGGCTGCAACGCGGTGGCGTTGACGGCCGTCTCGGCATCGTCGAGGTCCGACAGGATGGTGCGCGCGCGGCCGCAGAACTCGCGGCCGGTGTCGGTCAGGTAGAGCCGGCGCGTGTTGCGCTCGACCAGCCGGGCGCCCAGCCGCGCCTCGAGCGCGCTCAGGTGGCGGCTCGCGGCCGCGTTCGACAGCCCCAGCGCCTCGGCGGCGCGGCTCAGGCTGCCGGCGTCGGCAATCTGCACGAGCAGGGCGATTTCGGTCCAGCGGTCCATGGGGCGTGTCTCCGGCGAGCGTCTTTTTCGGGCTGGGCGATTTTGTCCCAGGGGGTGGGTCGACCGTTCCGCTGGGCGGAAAAATCATTTGCGCCGAGATGCTTTGCGCCCACCGGTCCGACGCCTAGAGTCGGGCGAACCCCTCGAACGAATGGAGACAGCCGCCATGCGCAATCTCAACCAGGACAACATCACCCAGGCCGTGCTCGCGCGCTTCGCCGACACACCGAACCCGCGGCTGCACGAGATCGTGACCAGCCTGGTGCAGCACCTGCACGCCTTCGCGCGCGAGGTGAAGCTGACCGAGGAAGAGTGGAAGCAGGGCATCGACTACCTGACGGCCACGGGCCAGATGTGCGACGACACGCGCCAGGAATTCATCCTGCTGTCGGACGTGCTGGGGCTGTCGATGCTCACGATCGCGATGAACAACGACAAGCCCGCGGGCTGCACCGAAGCGACGGTGTTCGGCCCCTTCTACGTCGAGGGCGCCCCCGAGTACGCGCACGGCGACGACGTGGCCAACGGCGCGGCCGGCGAGCCCTGCGACGTCAGCGTGACGGTGCGCGGCCTCGACGGCGCGCCGGTGGCCGGTGCCGTGGTCGACGTGTGGCAGGCCGACGCGGGCGGGCACTACGACGTGCAGCATCCCGAGCTCGGCCATGCCGAGAACCGCGGCCGCCTGCACACCGGGCCCGACGGCGCGCTGCATTTCCGCAGCGTGCTGGCCGAGGCCTACCCGATCCCGACCGACGGCCCGGTGGGCCAGTTGCTGGACGCCACGAAGCGCCATCCGTGGCGGCCCGCGCACCTGCACTTCATGATCCAGGCGCCGGGCTACGAGCGGCTCATCACCCACGTGTTCCGCGAGGGCGACCAGTGGCTCGATTCCGACGCGGTGTTCGCGGTGCGCGAATCGCTGGTGGCGCCGTGGATGCGGCAGGCCGACGGCCGCTGGCGGCTCGATTTCGACTTCGTGCTGAACCCGCTGGCGGCAGCGCCGGCGCGATCCGAACCGCGGGCCGCGGCGCAGCCGGCCTGAACGCACCCGAACCAGGAGACAGAGGCATGAACGACACGCTGCAGCAGGAGCTGCTGATCCGCCGCATGATCGAACGCTGGGCCGTCTGGCGCGATGCCGGCGACTGGGAGCGCTTCGCCACCGTGTGGCATCCCGAGGGCGTGATGATGGCGACCTGGTTCCAGGGGCCGTTCGCCGAGTTCATCCGCGTCACGCAGGAGGGCTGGGCGAAGGGCGTGAGCATCCTGCACTTCCTCGGCGGCTCGGCGATCGAGCTGGCGGGCGAGCGCGCCATCGTGCAGACCAAGATGACGATCTCGCAGCGCGGCCCGGTCGAGGGCGTGCCCTGCGACGTGGTGTGCACCGGCCGCTTCTACGACTTCGTGGTGCTGCACGAGGGGCAGTGGAAGCTGCTGCACCGCCAGCCGATCTACGAGAAGGACCGCATCGACCCGATCGACCCGGCCGCCACCGTGACGCTCGATGCCGCGAAGCTGGCCGAGCTGCCCGAGGGCTACCGCCACCTGGCCTACATCCAGCAGCGCATCGGCTACACGGTGAAGCTCGACATGCCGATGCTCAAGGGGCCGGCGGTCGAGGCGCTGTACCAGCGCGGCGCGCGCTGGCTCGCGGGCGGCGCGCTCGAGCGCTGAGCCGGATCGAATCGGGGCCGCAGCGGCCCGCGCGCCTTCCTGCTACGCTCGCCGGGGCCCGTCGCGACGACGGGCTTTTTTTCGCGCGCCGTCCCTGCCCATGGTCTTCCCCCTCATCACCGACCCGCACTTCTACGCGGTCGCCATTCCCGCCGTGCTGCTGCTCGGCATCAGCAAGAGCGGCTTCGGCGCGGGCTTCGGCTCGCTCGCGGTGCCGCTGATGGCGCTGGCGGTCACGGTGCCGCAGGCCGCGGCGATCCTGATGCCGCTGCTGCTGTTGATGGACCTGCTGGGGCTCGCGGCCTTCCGGCGCGACTTCGACCGCTCGCTGCTGAAGTTCCTGATCCCCTTCGGCCTGCTGGGCACGGTGATCGGCACGCTGCTGTTCCGTGCGCTGTCGGCGCACACGGTGGCGGGCATCGTGGGCGTGTTCACGCTGCTGTTCCTGGCGCAGCGCGTGCTGTTCCCGCCCAAGCCAAACGATCCGCTGCCCTCGCGCGGCATCGGCGCCGCGCTGACCACGGTGTCGGGCTTCACGAGCTTCATCGCGCATGCGGGCGGGCCGCCGATCAATGCCTACGTGATCCCGCTGCGGCTGTCGCCGGTGGTGTTCACCGCCACCATGGCCTACTTCTTCTTCGTGGTGAACCTCAGCAAGTGGATCCCCTATGCGTGGCTGGGCCTGATCGACCTGCGCACGCTGGCCACCTCGCTGGCGCTGATGCCCTTCGCGCCGCTGGGCGTGTGGGTCGGCATCCGCATCGCGCGGCGCATCGACGCCACCTGGTTCTACCGCTTCGTCTACCTGGGCATGCTGCTGACAGGGCTCAAGCTCGTCTACGACGGCTTCGTGGCGGCCTGAGTCCCGCCGCCGCGGCGCTCAGAATTCGACGATCGACTTGAAGCCCCCGAAGATCATGCGCTTGGCATCGAAGGGCATGGTCTTCGGGTCCATCGCCGCGATGCGCGGGTCGGCCATCACCTTGGCGTTGACCGTGTCGCGGTGCTTGCGCGACTTGTAGACGATCCACGAGAACGCGACCACCTCGTCGGCCTTGAGCTTCACGCTCTGCGGGAACGAGGTCAGCTTGCCGGGCTTGACGTCGTCCGAGACGCACTCCACGTATTCGAGCGCGCCGTACTCCATCCAGACCTTGCCGGCCTTGCGCGCCACCTTGCGGTAGGCCTCCACGTTCTTGGCGGGAATCGGCACGATGAAACCGTCGACATAGCGAGCCATGGGAACACTCCTTGAAAAGAAAGGAAAGAGAAACAGAAACGGCGGCCGGCCCAGCAGCAGCCCGTCAGGACGTTGCCGCGCCATTCGTCGCGCTCCCGGGGCCCGCCGCTTCCTCGTTGTTCTGCATCTGCCCCGGCATGGCGGAGCGAAGCAGCAGGGCGCCCAACAAACCCGCCACCGCCGCGAACACGGCGCCGACGAGAAATGCCATCTGGTAGCCGCCGGTGAGCGCGAGCGGCGTGCTCGCGCCGGCCGCGAGCATCGAGCCGGTCTGCGCGGCCGCGATGCTCGCGAGCACCGCCAGGCCCAGCGCGCCGCCCATCATGAAGGCGGTGTTGACCACGCCCGAGGCCAGGCCCGATTCGTTCGGACTCACCTCGCTCATCGCGGCCAGCAGCAGCGGATTGAAGGCCATGCCGGCGCCCAGGCCCAGCAGCAGCATGCCGGGCAGCACGTCGATCGCGAAGCGGCCGTCGACCGGCGCGCGCGCGAACAGCGCCAGCCCGATGGCCGCGAGCCACAGGCCCGCCGCGAGCGGACGGCGGATGCCGAAGCGCATCACGATCCGGGCCGACAGCCCGAGCGAGAACACGGCCATGATGACGTTGGCCGGCAGGAAGGCCAGGCCGATCTGCATCGGCGTGTAGGCGAGCACCAGCTGCATGTAGAGCGCCGAGATGAAGAACCAGGCGAACATCGCCGCGGCCCACAGCACGCCCACCACGTTCGAGACCGAGACGCTGCGCAGCCGGAACAGGCCCAGCGGCATCAGCGGATGCTTCACCCTGGCCTCGATGGCGATGAAGATCGCGAGCAGCGCGACCGCGGTGCCGAGCAGGCCCAGCGTCTGCGCCGAGCGCCAGCCGGCCTCGTTGCCGTTGACCACGCCGTAGACCGCGAGCATCAGCGAGAGCGTGACCGTGACCGCGCCGGCCACGTCGAGCTTCTCGCCATGGGCCTGGCCGCGCGCGCTCGGCAAGAGCGCGATGCACAGCGCGTACACGGCCACGCCGATCGGCAGGTTGACCAGGAAGATCCAGTGCCAGCTCAGCGAGCTGGTGAGCAGGCCGCCGAGCAGCACGCCGATGCTGCCGCCGCCGGCGCAGACGAAGCCGTAGACGCCCATCGCCTTGGCGCGGTCGGCCGGCTCGGTGAAGAGGTTCATGATCAGCGACAGCGAGACGGCCGACACGATCGCGCCGCCCAGGCCCTGCACCGCGCGCGCGGCGATCAGCAGGCCCTGCGTGGTCGAGATGCCGCAGGCCAGCGAGGCCAGCGTGAACAGCACCAGCCCGGCGAGGAAGACGCGGCGGTGGCCGTAGAGGTCGCCGAGCCGCCCGCCCAGCAGCAGGAAGCCGCCGAAGGTCAGCATGTAGGCGTTGACGACCCACACCAGCGAGGTCTCGGTGAAGCCGAGGTCGGTGCGGATCGAGGGCAGCGCGACGTTCACGATGGTGGTGTCGAGCACGATCATCAGCACGCCCAGGCACAGCACCATGAGGGCGAGCCAGCGCTTGCGGTTGTCGAGGGATTCGGTCATGGAAAGGATTCCTCAGGGGCCGGGCGGCAGGCCGCCCGGCGGATGGTTGTGGCGTTCTTCGTCAGACCAGGGAGGCGCCGCCGTTGATCAGCCAGGGCGTGCCGTAGCGGTCGGTCACCATGCCGAAGCCCTCGACCCAGAAGGTCTTCTCGAACGGCATGCCGACCTGGCCGCCGTCGGCGAAGGCGTCGAACACGCGTTTCGCCTCGGCGACCGTCGGGTAGTTGAGCGCGACGCCGAAGCCCTTCATGCCTTCGTACGGCATGCCCGGCATGCTGTCGGAGGCCATGAGCATGCTGTCGCCGACCACGAGGCTGGCGTGCATCAGTCGGCTGGCGGCCTCGGGCGGCATGTTGGCGGCTTCGGGGCTTTCGCCCACGGTCATGAGCATTTCCATTTTTCCGCCGAGCGTCTTCTCGTAGAAGCGCATGGCCTCGGCCGCGTTGCCGTCGAAGGTGAGATAGGCATTGAGGAGCGACATGGGAGTTCCTTGTGATCGAGTGGTTGGGGGCGCGGGATGAGGAAAGGGCGGCGCGTGGCGGCTGGCCTCAGCCGCCGACCACCACCATCCAGCCCACGCCGAAACGGTCGCCGACCATGCCGAAGCCCGGCGAGAAGAAGGTGGCGATCAGCGGCTGCATCACCTGGCCGCCGTCGGCCAGCGCGTCGAACCACTTGCGCGCGTCGGCCTCGGTGGGCGCGGTGATCGCCAGCATGATTCCCTTGAACTCGGCCTGGCCCGAGCAGCGTCCGTCGGAGGCCATGAGCTCGGTCTCGCCGATGCGCAGCACCGCATGCATGACCTTGTCGGGACCGGGCATGGCGCCGGCGCAGCCGTCCGCGTCGGGCGGCATGTCGGCGGGGGCGTCGCTGTAGCGCATGAGCTGCACGACCTCGGCGCCGAGGGCCTTCCCATAGAACGCGATGGCCTCGTCGCAGCGGCCTTCGAACGAGAGATAGGACTGGACTTTCATGGCAATTCCTCTTCGCAAAAGCGGTTATTCCGGGGGCGCCGCTGGGCATGAAAGCCCGAGGCGAATACGATGGCACTACTTTGTGTACACCGTCCACAAAGAATAGCAAAGATAATGGACAGTGTCCACATCGAAAAATCGTAGTCCGAGAAAGAAGGAAATGGTCCGCAACGCCGCCATCGCCGCCGAATCCGCGCCGCCCTCGCGCTCCACCTACCGCCACGGCGACCTGCGCCGGGCCTTGCTGGACGCGGGCATCGAGCTGGCGCGCGACGGCGGCCCCGACGCCGTGGTGCTGCGCGAGGCCACGCGCCGCGTGGGCGTGGTGCCCAACGCGGCCTACCGCCACTTCGCGAGCCGGCACGAGCTGCTGCTGGCGGTGCGCGGCGCCGCACTGTCGGCCGCGGCGCGCTCAATGGAGCAGGAGCTCGGCGCGATCTCGCACGACCAGCCGCCGGCCGACTACGCGCGCGCCTGGGTGCGGGCGATCGGCGCGGGCTACCTGCGTTTCGCGCAGGCCCAGCCGGGGCTGTTCCGTACCGCCTTCGTGATCTCTTCCGACGAGGCGCGCGGAGCCATCGGCCCCTCGAGCGCGGGCGCGAGCGGCATGGACCCGTTCCAGCTGCTGGGCTCGGGCCTCGACCGGCTGGTGGAGGCCGGCGCGCTCGATCCGGCGCGGCGCCCGAATGCCGAGTACCTGGCGTGGTCGGCGGTGCACGGGCTCGCGCTGCTGATCATCGAAGGTCCGCTCAAGGACGCCGACCCGTCGGTGCTGGAGCCGCTGACCCTGCGGCTGCTGGAGATGGTGGAGCTGGGCCTGCAGTAGGCGCGGCGCTCACGCGACCGCAGCCTAGAGATAGACCTTCTGCAGCAGCTTGATCAGCGTCTCGCGCTCGCGCGCGCTGAGCCGCGCGCTGGCATCGAGCTCGAGCTGGATCACGGCCTGCTCCGCTTCGCGCACCAGTTCCTCGCCGGCCGGCGTGAGATGCAGGCCGACCGCGCGGCCGTCGTGCGGATGCGGCTTGCGCTCGATCAGCGCGCGCGCGTCGAGCTCGGCCACCAGGCTCACGAGGTTGGGCGGCAGGATGTCGAGCGTGCTGCAGATCTGGCGCGAGGTGGCGCCCGGGTTGTGCGCCAGCAGCGACAGCACCGAGAAGTCGATCTGCTTGAGCTTGAAGGCCGCCATGCGCCTGGCGAACAGCGCGCTCACCACCAGCCAGGCGCGGCGCGCGTTGTAGCCGACCAGGGTCTCGAGCACGTGGGCGTCGAGGCGGTCCGTCCTGCCGAGCGGCGCGGCGGCCGTGTCGCTCTTGGGGATGGCGGATTTCGGAGAGCTGGGCATGGCGCTAGCGTAACCGCGAGCGGGCGCCCGCGGCGCTAGCCCGATGGCGACCTGGCGACAGCCGCATGGGTCAGCGCCACCGGCTCGCAGGAGCGCTTGACCATCGCCAGCCGCATCTCGAACTCGGGCAGCACCCAGCGCCGGAAGGCCGCGGCCACGCGCGCACGGCCGGCATCCAGCGGCGCCGCGGCCTCGATGCGCGCCCAGGCCCAGGCCAGCAGCACGAGCATCGTGGCGCGCAGGTAGTCGTCGGCCACCTCGTGCGGCAGCACCGGATCGGCCTGCGCGGCCATCGCCACCGTGGTGCCGAGGTAGCGCAGCTGGGCCAGCCGGCGCTGCACGTCGGCCTCGGCCTCGCGCGAGGCATCGAGCGTGTCGCGCAGCTCGAGCAGCACGGCCGACATCGCGGCGCCGTGGTCGGGCAGCACCTTGCGCACCAGCAGGTCGATGGCCTGGATCTCGTTGGTGCCCTCGTAGATCATGGTCACGCGCGCATCGCGCACGGTCTGCTCGATGCCCCACTCGCGCACGTAGCCGTGGCCGCCGAACACCTGCAGGCAGTCGCTCGCGCCGTGGAAGGCCTGCTGCGTGCAGGCGGCCTTGAGCACCGGCGTGACGATCGCGCACCAGCGCTGCGCGCGCTCGCGCGCCTTGGGATCGGCGTCGTGTTCCGCGATGTCGAGCATCAGCGCGCTGCGGTAGGCGATGGCGCGCGCGCCGTCGATCCAGGCACGCTGGGTGTCGAGGATGCGGCGCAGCGCGGGATGCTCGGCGATCAGGTCGGCGCTCTCGCCGCCGCGGCTCGCCGGCACCGGGCCGGGCGCGCGCATCTGGCGGCGCTCGCCCGCGTAGGCCTCGGCCTTCTGCCAGGCGGCATCGAGCAGGCCGATGCCCTGCAGCGCGACGTGCAGCCGCGCCGAATTCATCATCACGAACATCGCGGCCAGGCCGCGACCGGCCTCGCCGACCAGCCAGCCGGTGGCGTCCTCGAAGCGCATCGCGCAGGTGGGACTGCCGTGCAGGCCCATCTTCTCCTCGATGCGCTCGCAGTGCACCGCGTTGCGCTCGCCCCCGGGCAGCCACTTGGGCACCAGCGCCAGCGACAGCCCCCTGGGGCCGGCCGGCGCATCGGGCAGCCGGCACAGCACGAGGTGCACGATATTCGGCGTGAGGTCGTGCTCGCCGCCCGAGATGAAGATCTTGCCGCCGCTCACGCGCAGGCTGCCGTCGGACCGGGGCTCGGCGCGCGTGCGCACCTGGCCCAGGTCGCTGCCCGCGTGGGCCTCGGTCAGGCACATGGTGGCGAGCCATTCGCCGCTCGCGATCTTCGGCAGGTAGCGCGCCTTGAGCTCCTCGCTGCCGTGGTGCCGCAGGCAGGCGTAGGCACCGTGCAGCAGGCCCGGCGCCATGGTCAGGCCGTGGTTCGCGGCCGCGAGCCATTCGTAGAGCACCGCCTCGAGCACGGCCGGCAGGCCCTGGCCGCCATCCTCGGGCGCGGCCGAGAGCGCGGGCCAGCCGCCATCGACGAAGGCCCGGTAGGCCTCGCGAAAGCCCGGCGGCGTGCGCACCTCGCCCGAGGCGAAACGGCAACCCTGCGCGTCGCCGACGCGGTTCAGCGGCGCGACCGCGCTGCCGACGAAGCGGGCCGCTTGCTCGAGCACCTGCGCATGCAGCGCATCGTCGACCTCGGCGAAGGGCGCGAGCGCGCGCAGCCGCGCGGGCGCGTCAAGCACCGCCTCGAGCAGGAAGCGAACGTCCTCGGGGCGCGGCCGGTAATCCATCGGCTCAGGACTCGGCCGTGAAGCCGATCTTCTTGACCAGCGGGCCCCAGCGCTCGTACTCGGACTGCAGCGACCGGCGCATCTCCTCGGGCGTGGAGCCCTGCGCGAGCAGGCCCACCGACAGCAGGCCGTCGGCCACGGCCTTGTCCTTGAGCGCGGCCTGGATCGCGCCGCTCGCGGCGGCGATCACCGGCGCGGGGGTCTTGGCGGGCGCGAAGAAGCCGAACCACTCGTCGGCCACCAGCTCGGGGAAGCCCTGCTCGGCGAAGGTCGGCACCTCGGGCAGGTAGGTGGCGCGCTGGGCGCCCGAGGTGGCGAGCACGCGCAGCTTGCTGGCCTTGACGAAGGGCAGGTAGTCGCCGCTGGGCGTGAGGCTCGAGGCGATCTGGCCGCCCACCACGTCGTTGACCGCCGGCAGCGAGCCGCGGTAGGGCACGTGGCGCAGGTCGGCGCCGCTGTTGAGGCCCAGCAGCGCGCCCAGGAAGTGCGGCGTGGAGCCCGCGCCCGGCGAGCCGTAGCTGGCCTGGCCCGGGTTGGCCTTGGCCCAGGCCACGTAGTCCTTCAGCGTCTTCACGCTGGCCGGCACCATCGGGCCGACCGCCAGGCCGTGCGTCATCACCGCGCCGATCGAGACCGGCGCGAAGTCGGCCAGGCCGTAGCTCAGCTTGCTGTAGATGTAGGGATAGGTCGACAGCGCCGAGGCCTGCGAGAGCGCGAGCACCGAGCCGTCGGCCGGCGCGCTCTTGAGCGAATCGAGCGCGATGCGCCCGCCCGCGCCGGGCTTGTTCTCGACCACGGGATTGAGCTTGGTGAAGTCGGTGCCGCCGAGCTTGTCGGCCACGCGGCGCGCCACGCTGTCGCCCGCGCTGCCGGCCGGGAAGCCGTAGTAGATCTTCACCTGCTGGGCGACGATCTCGGCCAGCGCGGCCAGGGGATGCTGCAGGGCGCCGAGCGCGGCTGCGCCGCCGAGCGCCGTCACGAACTGACGTCGGTTGGTCATGGTCTTGTCTCCGGTTGGTGGTGCTGGATCTATCGCGGCGCCATGCGCAGCGCGCCGTCGAGTCGGATCACCTCGCCGTTGAGGTGGCCGTTGGTCACGACGTGGCAGGCCAGCTCGGCGAATTCCGAGGGCTGGCCCAGCCGCGGCGGGAACGGGATCGAGGCCGCGAGCGACTGCTGCACCGGCTCGGGCAGCTCGAGCAGCAGCGGCGTGGCGAACAGGCCGGGCGCGACGGTGCACACGCGGATCGCGTGCTGCGCGAGGTCGCGCGCCATCGGCAGGGTCATGCCGACCAGCCCGCCCTTCGAGGCGCTGTAGGCCTGCTGGCCGACCTGGCCGTCGAAGGCCGCGACCGAGGCGGTGAACAGCATCACGCCCTTCTCGCCGTTGGCGAGCGCATCGAGCTTCGCGCAGCGCGCGGCGAACAGGCGCGCCACGTTGTAGCTGCCGATCAGGTTGACGTTGACCACGCGCACGAAGTCCTCGAGCGGCGCCGGGTTGCCGTCCTTGCCGACGATGCGCTTGGCGCTGCCGATGCCGGCCACGTTCATCAGGATGCGCGCCGGGCCGTGCGCGGCCTCGGCCCGGTCGAGCGCGGCGCTCACGCTCGCGGCATCGGTGATGTCGCAGGCGCAGGCGATGCCGCCGATTTCTGCCGCGACCTTGGCGGCCAGTTCGGCATTGCGGTCGAGCAGCGCCACCTTCGCGCCCAGGCGCGCGAGTTCGCGCGCGGTGGCCTCGCCGAGGCCCGATGCGCCGCCGGTCACGAGCGCGGCCTGTCCTTCGATCTTCATGGGTTGGTCTCCAAAGAGGGGGGAAAAGCGTCAGCGCGGCCGCAGGGTGAAGGGCAGCGTGCCGTCGTGCAGCGCCTCGACCAGCGCGGCGCGGTGCTTGAGCACGGCGCGCTGGTTGATCGAGCCCTTGTCGGTGACCTCGCCCTTGTCGATCGAGGGCGGCTCGCTCATCAGGTGCAGCCGCGCGATGCGGTTGGCGCTGCCGGTGCTCGCGGCCGCGAGCTGGTCGAGCACCTGCTGGAAGTGCGCCTGCACCGGCGCGCTCTCGAGCACCTGCCGCATGCTCGCGCCGGCGTCGAGGCCCGCGAGCTGGCGCACCTTCTGCGTAGGGAAGACCAGCGCGCCGACCTCCTTGAGGTTGATGCCGGTCAGCACCGCGTCCTGCACGTAGGGCGAGCCGGCCGTGGCGATCTTCGCGCGCAGCGGGCCCACGCTCACGAAGGTGCCGGTGGCGAGCTTGAAGTCCTCGGCGATGCGGCCGTCGAAGCGCAGGCCGCGGTGGATGTCGGCGTCGTCGATCCACTTCACCGCGTCGCCGGTCGAGAAGAAGCCTTCCTCGTCGAAGGCCTCGGCCGTGGCCTCGGGCGCGCGCCAGTAGCCGGGCGTGATATTGGGGCCGCGATAGCGCACCTCGGTCTTGCCGTCGACCTCGATCAGCTTGAGCTCGATGCCCGCCGCGGGCAGGCCGACGTCGCCCGACTTCACGTCGGGGCCGGTCACGTAGAGCGCGAACGGGCCCGACTCGGTCATGCCCAGGCCGGTGCCCATGACGATGCGCTCGCCGACCTCGGCCTCCTGCGTGCGGTGCAGGCTGTCCCAGACCGGCTGCGACAGCGCCGCGCCCGAGTAGAAGAACATCTTCACGCGCGACAGCAGGTTGCGCCGCAGCACCGGGTCGGTCTCCATCGCCTGCGCGATCGCCTCGAAGCCGGTCGGCACGTTGAAGTAGATGGTGGGCGCGATCTCGCGCAGGTTGCGCAGCGTCTCGGCCATGCCGGTGGCGGTGGGCTTGCCCTCGTCGATGTAGAGCGTGCCGCCGTTGTCGAGCACGATGCCCACGTTGTGGTTGCCGCCGAAGGTGTGGTTCCACGGCAGCCAGTCGACCAGCACCGGCGGCTCGTCGCCCAGCGCCGGGATCGACTGGCGCAGCTGCTGCTGGTTGGCGCACCACATGCGGTGCGTGTTGATCACCGCCTTGGGCATCTTGGTCGAGCCCGAGGTGAACAGGAACTTGGTGATGGTGTCGGGGCCGGTGGCCTGCATCGCGGCGTCGATGGCCGGCGTGGGCACCGTCGCCGCGAGCGCGTCGAAGGAGGTGGTGGCGCGGCCGGGCAGCTCGCCTTCGGCCAGCACGATCTCGACGCCGGAGTCGGCCGGCAGCGTGGCCTCGATGGCGCGGGCATAGCGCGCGGCGTCGGCCGCGAACACCAGGCCCGGCGTGAGCGTGGCCAGCACGTGGCGCAGCTTGTCGAAGTCCTGGCTCACGAGCGAGTAGGGCGGCGAGACCGGGCAGTAGGGCACGCCCGCGTAGAGGCAGCCGAGCGCGAGCAGCGCGTGCTCGATGCCGTTCTCGCTGAGGATTGCCACCGGGTGCTCGGCATCGAGGCCGCGCGCGAGCAGGGCCTGGCCGATCGCGCGCGCCTTGTGCAGCGCCTCGGCATAGCTCACGCGCAGCCAGTCGCCGGTGCCGCCATCGGGCAGCCGCGCGCGGCGCGCGATGAAGGTGCGCTCGGGCGCCGCCTCGGCCCAGTGGTGCAGCCGGTCGGTCATGCGCTCGCGGTAGGGGCGCAGCGGCGTTTCCGCGCGCAGGTACTGGGTGCCGGGCGCGCCGTCGCGCAGCAGCGCGCGCGTGACGCCGAAGGCGAGCGGTCGGTATTGGATGGCCGTCATCGGGGCGCCCGTGCGTGAGTGGATCGGTGAATGAATGAAGGAAGGGCCTCAGCCCTTGCTGACCTTGGCGCCGCGGCCTTCGAGGAAGTCGCGCACGCGCTGCTTCGCCTCGGGCGCGGCCTGCACGATGCCGGACATCAGCGCCTCGGTGAAGAAGCCGTGGTCGGCCGGCTGCTCGGCGATGCGCGGCAGCGCGTGCATCAGCGCGTAGTTGGTGAGCGGCGCGTTGGTGGCCACGCGCTTGGCGAGCTCGAAGGCCTTGTCGAAGGCCGTGCCCTCGTCGACCAGGTACTGCGCGAAGTTGGCGCGCTCGCCGTCCTCGGCGTTGTAGACGCGGCCGGTCATCATCATGTCGGTCATGCGCGCCACGCCGATCAGCTTGGGGATGCGCACCGAGCCACCGCCGCCCACGAAGATGCCGCGCGAGCCCTCGGGCAGCGCATAGAAGGTGCTGCGGTCGGCCACGCGGATGTGGCAGGCGCTCGCGAGCTCGAGCCCGCCGCCGACCACCGCGCCGTGCAGCGCGGCGATCACCGGCACCGGGCCCTTCTCGATGCACTCCAGCGCGGCATGCCACAGGCGCGAATGGGCGAGGCCCTGGCCCGCGTCGCGCTCCTTGAGTTCGCTCAGGTCGAGGCCGGCGCAGAAGTGCGGGCCCTCGCCGTCGATCACGGCCGCGCCCACGCTGGCGGGCAGGTTCTGGAAGGCATCGCGCAGCGCGAGGATCAGGCCGTCCGACAGCGCGTTGCGCTTGGCGCCGCGCGTCAGGCGAATGATGGCGACGTCGTCGCGCAGGTCGATGTGAAGGTCGGAAGAGGTCATGTTGCGTTCGGTGTTGAAGCGGATTATGGTTATGTGAAATAATCAATTCAAGGCATTCGATACTGCCATGGACTAGGGACTTTCCCGTAAAGGAGACGATGAAGTGGACCACCAGAACCTGATCGCGATCGATATCCACACCCATGCCGAGGTGAGCTGCTGGAACCCGTTCGACAACTACGGCGAGGAGTACGACCGCGCGGCCGACAAGTACTTCGGCTCGAACCGCCGCCCGACGATCGAGGAGACGGTGGCCTACTACCGCGAGCGCAAGCTGGGGCTGGTGATGTTCATGGTCGACGCCGAGTCGAACATGGGCCGGCGGCGCATCCCGAACGAGGAGATCGCCGAGGCGGCGCAGAAGAACGCCGACATGATGATCGCCTTCGCGAGCATCGATCCGCACAAGGGAAAGATGGGCGCGCGCGAGGCGCGGCGGCTGATCGAGGAGCACGGCGTCAAGGGCTTCAAGTTCCACCCGACGGTGCAGGCCTTCCATCCCTACGACCGCATGGCCTGGCCGATCTACGAGGTGATCGCCGAGTACGGCATGCCCGCGATCTTCCACACCGGCCACAGCGGCATCGGCTCGGGCATGCGCTGCGGCGGCGGCCTGCGGCTCGAGTACAGCAACCCGATGCACCTGGACGACGTGGCGATCGATTTCCCCGACATGCAGATCGTGATGGCCCACCCCAGCTTCCCCTGGCAGGACGAGGCGCTGAGCGTGGCCACGCACAAGCCCAACGTCTGGATCGACCTCTCGGGCTGGAGTCCCAAGTACTTTCCGAAGCAGCTGGTGCAGTACGCCAACACGCTGCTGAAGGACCGCGTGCTGTTCGGCAGCGACTACCCGCTGATCACGCCCGAGCGCTGGATGAAGGACTTCGAAGTCGCGGGCTTCAAGCCCGAGGTGATGCCCGGCATCCTGAAGGGCAACGCGGTGAGGCTGCTGCGGCTCGAGACCGCCGCCGCGGCCTGATCAGCCCGCCTTGCGCGCCGGGCCCGCCGGCGCGGCGGCGTCGTTCCAGTGCTGTTCCCACAGGGCGTCGCCGCGTTCGAGCGCGGCGCCCAGTTCCTTCCTGCGCCGCTGCACGACCGCGGTGACCAGCGCATTGCCGAGCGAGAAGGCGGCCGTGTAGGAATCGAAGGGCGAGGCGCTCGAGGTGCGCACCAGCATCAGGTGGTCGGCCGAGGCGGCCGCGGCCGCCGAGGGGCTGTCGGTGATCACGATCACCTTCGCGCCGCGTTCGCGGAAGTAGGCCGCCGCGCGCGCGGTGGCCAGCGAGTGGCGCCGGAAGGTGACGGCCAGCAGCACGTCGTTCTCGCCGATCCACAGCAGCTGGTCCTCGAGCGGCAGCGCGGCCGTGCCGGCCAGCGGCCGCACCTCGGGCAGGCACAGGTTCAGGTGCAGCGCGAGATGGCCCGCGATGGCGGCCGCATGCCGGTGGCCCAGCACGTGCACGCGCGCCTTGCGCTGCACCAGCAGCCGCACGGCGGCCTCGAAGGCCACGGGATCGATGGCCGCGAAGGTCGAGCTCAGGTTGTGCTGGTCGTGCAGCAGCGCATTGGCCAGGCAGGTGCGCACCGAGGCGTCGTCGACGATCACGGCATCGGCGCGCGTGGCGGGCGAGGCCAGCCGCGCCGTGACCTCCGAGCGCGCCTCGAGCTGTGCTTCCGCATAGCTGGGATAGCCGAGCTTGGCGAGCAGCCGCACCACGGTCGAAGCGCTGGTGCCCACCTTCTTTGCAAGGCTCGTTGCAGATTCGAGCAGGCCCTGGGGATAGCGCGTCTGCAGTTCCTCGATCAGGCGCTGCTCGCTCTTGGTGAGCTTGCGGCCGTAGCCCGAGATGCGTTGGTTGAGGTTCATGGTCGCCGGGCATTCTGCCTTCGCGGGGATCGCGATGGGCTTCGATTTTGCAATGGTTATTGCAAAAATATGACGACCTTGCAAGAATACGCGCACATTTCAAGCGCCACCCTTCCGATTCCAGGACGTCCCCATGACCTTCCCCCTTTCCGCTCCCGCGCTGCGCCGCCGCACCTTCCTGGGCGCGGGCCTCGTGGCCGCGCTGCCGCTCGCGGCACATGCGCAGGCCTATCCGTCGCGGCCGGTCACGCTGGTCGTGCCGTTCCCGGCCGGCGGCTCGGTGGACCTGATCGCGCGGCTCTATGCCGATCCGCTCGCCAAGGCGCTGGGCGCGCCGGTGGTGATCGACAACCGTGGCGGCGCGGGCGGCTCGATCGCCAGCGCGCAGGTGGCGCGCGCCAAGCCCGACGGCTACACGCTGGTGGTCTCGTCGCAGAGCTCGCACCTCGCGAATCCGCTCACGCAGGCCAACCCCGGCTACGACCCGATCAAGGACTTCGCCTCCATCAGCCAGCTCGCGCGCTCGATCAACGTGCTGCTGGTGAACCCGGCCGTGCCCGCGAAGAACTTCAAGGAATTCGTCGCGCTCGTGAAGGCCCGCCCCGGCGAGCTCAATTTCTGCAGCGCCGGACCGGGCAGCATGGGCCAGCTCAACGTCGAGCTGATGAAGTCGCAGCTGCAGCTCAATGCCACGCACGTGCCCTACCGCGGCGGCGGCCCGCTGGTCACGGCGCTGATCTCGAACGAGGTGCAGTTCGGCCTCGACAACCTCGCGCCCTTCCTGCCGCACATCCAGGCCGGCAAGCTGCGCGCGCTCGCGGTGGCCGCGCCGGCGCGCGTCGCGGCGCTGCCCGACGTGCCGACCTTCGCGGAGCTCGGCTACCCGGTGCTCAACACCACCTCGTGGATCGGCCTGGCCGCGCCCGCGAAGACGCCGGGCGACGTGATCGCCACCTTGCACAAGGCCGTGCGCTCGGTGGCCGACCAGCCGTCCATGGTCGAGGCGCTGGAGTCGCGCGGTTCGCTCACGCCCGAGCAGCAGTCGCCCGCGCAGTTCACGGCCATGATGTCGGAGCGCCTCGCGCTGTACGGCGAGATGGTGAAGCGCGCGGGGATCCGCGGCGAATGACCACCTCCTCGTTCACTCCCGATACCGCGCCGCTCGAGGTGCTGCCGCGCGACCTCTCGGCCTACCGCGCGGGCAATACCGGCATCGACTACGTGCATCGTTTCGAATCGGGCCGGCCCGGGCCGCATGTGCTGGTCAATGCGCTGACGCACGGCAACGAGATCTGCGGCATGGTGGCGGCCACCGACCTGCTCGACCGCGGCGTGCGCCCGAAGATCGGCACGCTGACCGTGAGCTTCGCCAACGTCGAGGCCTACGAGGCCTTCGACATCGAGCGGCCCTACGAGAACCGCCAGCTGGTGCACAACCTCAACCGCATCTGGACGCCGGCGCTGCTCGACGGCAACGAGCAAAGCCCCGAGCTGCGCCGCGCGCGCGAGCTGCGGCCCGTGCTCGACGCGGCCGACTGCGTGCTCGACATCCATTCGACGCGCGCGCCGGTGCAGCCCTTCTGGGTCTATCCGGAACTCGAGCGCAATGCGCGGCTGGCGCTGGCCGTGGGCGTGCCGCTGGTGCACCTGGTGATGCCCGCGGGCGCGGCGCCCGGCACCGGCGTGATCGGCTACGGCCGCCACGGCGCGGCCGAGGGCCAGGGCGCGGCGGTCGTGGTGGAGTGCGGCCAGCACTTCAGCCGGTCGGCGGCCGAGCTCGCGGTCGACGTGACGCAGCGTTTTCTCGCGCAGCTCGGGCTGGTCGATCCGGTGGCCGCGCAGGCGCCCGCCGCGCCCGCGCGCCGCTTCCGCCTGCTCGAGGTGCACATGGTGAAGACCGAGAGCTTCGCCTTCGTGCGGCCGCTGCTGGGCTTCGAGACCTTCGACCGCGGCGAGCTGCTCGCGGTCGACGCGGGGCAGGAGATCCGTTCGCCCTGCGACGGCTGCACGGTCTTCATGCCCACGCGCGCGGCGCTGGTGGGGCGCGAGGGCGTGTATCTCACGGTGCCGGTCTAAGGCACCCGCTCCTCGTCCTCTTCCTGCCGGTCCCAGTCGCGCCCGGCGCGCCGCTTGCGCTCCTCGCGCTCGCGCGCCATCTGTTCCTCGAACTGCTGGCGGCCCGCCTTGTTGACCGCGATCAGCTTGGCGCGGTCCTTGTAGTGCGGGTAGATGTCGTCGGTGAGCTTGAGGTTGCGCTCGCGGAAGCGCATGCTCGATTCGCGCGCCTCGTGCGCGGGCCAGCCGAGCACCTCGAGCACCGAGCGCGCGCTGCGCAGCGACGACTCGAAGACCTCGCGCTCGACCAGCGTCACGCCGCGGTCGCGCAGCTGGAACAGGTGGCTCACGTTGCGTGCCCGCGCGATGATCTGCGCCTGCGGGAAGTTCTCGCGGAACAGGTCGACGATCTCGAGCGACTGCTCGATGTCGTCGACCGCCACCACCACTGCCTTGGCCGTGCCGGCGCCCGCGGTGCGCAGCAGGTCGAGGCGCGTGGCGTCGCCGTAGAACACCCGGAAGCCGAACTCGCGCAGGCCCTCGACGTTGTCGGCATCGTGGTCGAGCACCGTCACGCGCAGCCCCTGCGACATCAGCATGCGGCCCACGATCTGGCCGTAGCGGCCGAAGCCGCAGATCAGCACCTTGGCGTCCTGCTGCTCCGAGATCTCCTCGAGCTGCGGCCCGCCGATGTTGCTGTAGCGCGGCAGCAGGTAGCGGTCGATCAGCACCAGCAGCAGCGGCGACAGCAGCATCGACAGCGCGACCGCGCCGATCAGGAGCGAGGTGATCTGCGGCGGCAGCACGTCGGGCCCGGCCGACTGGAACACCACGAAGGCGAACTCGCCGCCCTGCGCCAGCAGCAGCGTGAACACCGGGCGTTCCTGATAGGCCAGCCCCATCGCCTTGGCCAGCGCGTAGATCACCGCCAGCTTGATGGCCATGAAGCCGACCACCAGCATCGCCATGATCCAGGGGCTCGCGAACAGCACGCCGAAGTCGATCGTCATGCCCACGGCGATGAAGAACAGGCCGAGCAACAGGCCCTTGAAGGGCTCGATGTCGGTCTCGAGCTCGCGCCGGTATTCGCTCTCGGCCAGCAGCACGCCCGCGAGGAAGGCGCCCAGCGCCATCGACAGGCCGACGAACTGCATCAGCGCCGCGATCGCCACCACCAGCAGCAGCGCGGCGGCGGTGAAGATCTCGGGCGTGTCGCTGCGCGCGATCCAACGCAGGATCGGGCGCAGCGCGAGCCGGCCGCCGAGCACGATGCCGCCGATCACGCCGAAGATCTTCAGGCCCTCGAGCAGGCGGTCGAGGCCGCTCATCGACTGCTCGGCCGCGGTGGCGCCGGCCAGCAGCGGCAGGATGGCGAGGATCGGGATCGCCGCCACGTCCTGGAACAGCAGGATCGAGAAGCCGGCCTGTCCGCTCGGCGTGCGCAGCAGGTTGCGTTCGCCGAACACCTGCAGCGCGATCGCGGTCGACGACAGCGCCAGCCCCAGCGCCGCCACCAGTGACACGCGCCACGGCGCGCCGACCGCGCAGCCGATGGCGAACAGCACGGCGGCGCAACTGAGCACCTGGGCCGTGCCCCAGCCGAAGATCGGCCGGCGCAGGTTCCACAGCCGCTTGGGCTCGAGCTCGAGGCCGACCAGGAACAGCATCAGCACCACGCCGAATTCGGCGAAGTGCAGCACGTCCTCCACGCGCGACACCAGTCCCAGGCCCCAGGGGCCGATGGCGATGCCGGCCACCAGGTAGCCGATGATGGAACCGAGGCCCAGGGCCTTGGACAGCGGCACCACCAGCACGGCGGCGCTCAGGTAGATCAGGCTGTTGGTCAGCCAGGCGGGCGCGTGCTCCATTCAGGCGCTCCCGTCGGTCGTGGCGGCCAGCCCGCGGCGCATGGTGGTCTGGAACACCCGCTCGACCACCTTGCCGATGTCGTCCGATTCGGCCGGTCGGTCGCTCTCGGGCACCGGGCAGGCCACGCAGGCGTCGATCTCGTCCATCTCGGGCCAGTCGGGGTAGCTGCCCAGGCGCTGGGCGAAGACCTCCACGTGCGCGGCCACTTCGGCCTCGGGGGCGCTGCGCGCGCCGTGGAAGATCAGCGGCGGCAGGAAGCGCATGCCGCACAGCGCGGCGGTCTGCTCGTAGGGCGGCAGGAAGGCGTCGAAGAAATAGCGGTGGTAGCCCTGCGGGTGGTAGCTGCTCTCGGGGCTGCCGGTGGTGGCGACCAGCCACAGGTCCTTGCCCTGCAGCGCGATGCCCTCGGGCCCGTAGGCCCAGCCGTAGGCCAGCACCTCGTCGACCCAGAGCTTCTGCAGCGCCGGCATCGAATACCACTGGATCGGATGCAGCAGCACCACCAGCTGGGCGCGTTCGAGGCGCCGCTGCTCGGCCTCGACGTCGATCGCGTAGTCGGGATAAGTGCCGTAGAGGTCGTTGACATCGACGCCCGGCACCGCGCGCGCCGCGGCCAGCAGCCGGCGGTTCACGCGCGAATCGCGCCAGTGCGGATGGGCGGCGAGCACGTAGGTGCCTCCGCCTTGAGGGGTTCCCGTGGATGTTGTTGTCGTCATCCCGCGAACATAGCGCAGTCCCGGGATTTTGGGCGCCAGCCACTACCATGGCGGGCTGTCCCTTCTGGAGGAGATTTCCATGCCGGTGGTTCTGGTCGCCAATCCCAAGGGTGGCGTTGGCAAATCCACGCTCGCGACGAACATCGCGGGCTACTTTGCAAGCCGCGGCCACGCCGTGATGCTCGGCGACGTGGATCGCCAGCAGTCCTCCCGGCTCTGGCTCGGCCTGCGCCCGCCGCAGGCGCGGCCGATCTCGACCTGGGAGGCCACCGAGGACAACAGCGTGGTGCGCCCGCCGCGCGGCACCACCCACGCGGTGCTCGACACCCCGGCCGGCCTGCACGGCTGGCGCTTCAAGGACGTGATCGGGCTGGCCGACAAGCTCATCGTGCCGCTGCAGCCGAGCATCTTCGACATCTACGCCACGCGCGAATTCATCGATCGGCTGCTCGAGCAGCGCCGCGCCGAGAAGACGCAGATCGGCCTGGTCGGCATGCGCGTCAACGCCCGCACGCTGGCGGCCGACCGGCTCAACGAATTCATCGCGGGACTGGGCGTGCCGGTGGTCGGCGAACTGCGCGACACGCAGAACTACGTGCAGCTTGCGGCGCGCGGACTCACCGTATTCGACATCGCGCCGGGGCGGGTGCAGCGCGACCTCGAGCAGTGGCAGCCGATCTGCGAATGGCTCGACAGCTGAGCCGCCGCGTGCCTGTGCGCCCCAGGTATTCCCTGAGCCTCCTTGTCGCGGTGCCGACACCCACGGTCGCGGCCTTGCCGCTAGAGTGCGGCGCATGACCAAGAAGACCTTCCAGACCCTTCAGGATCTGGCCGCCTGTGTCGGCCAGGAAGTCGCGGTGAGCGACTGGATCACCATCACCCAGGAGCAGGTCAACCAGTTCGCCGAGGCGACCGGCGACCACCAGTGGATCCACGTCGACCTCGAGCGCGCGAAGGCGGGTCCGTTCGGCGGGCCGATCGCCCACGGTTTTCTCACCCTGTCGCTGCTGCCGCGCTTCTACGAGACCGCGCTCGACGTGGTGGAGTCGCGCATGGGCGTGAACTACGGCCTCAACCGGGTGCGCTTCATGTCGCCCGTGCCGGTGGGCAAGCGGCTGCGCGCGCGCATGAAGCTGCTGACCGCCGAACCCATTGCCGACGACGGCATCCAGATGACCTGGGAAACCACCATCGAGCTCGAAGGCGCGGCCAAGCCTGCCTGCGTGGCCGAGTCGGTGGTGCGCCGCTACCGCTGAGGCGGGCGCGGTCCCTTCTCTTCTTACATGCGGCGGTCGCTGATCTCGCCATAGGCGGCCGCGCCCTGGCGCGTGATGCCCACCGCGCTCGCGCGCACCGCGGCGCGGTCGGTCATGCCGTCGGTGGGGCGGGCCACGCCGGTGCCGCCATTGGTGATGCGCAGCGGCTGCCGGGCCTGGGCCTGCACGTCGGCGCGCGACAGCGTCGACTGGAACGGTGCCGCGGGCAGCGGATTCTGTTCGCCCTGGAAGGCCTGGGCACCGTGGCTCAGGACCAGGGTGGCGAGGGCGGCGAAGGCGATGGACTTGGCTTGCATGGTGGAACTCCTCGTGCCCCGTGTGGAGCGTGGGTGGATCGGCATGCCGGAATGCATCGAGCCGGCATGCTTTCCATACGGGGCGTTCCGCCGTTCGGATGCGACCCCATTGCGCGAGGGGTCGCGATGCCTCATTTGAATCCGTTTTGCCGCCAGGCCTCGAACACCGTCACCGCCACCGCGTTCGACAGGTTCAGGCTGCGCTGGCCCTCGCGCATCGGCAGCCGCAGCCACTGCGCGGGATCGAAGCTCTCGCGGATCGCGGGCGGCAGGCCGCTGGTCTCGGAGCCGAACACCAGCCAGTCGCCGGGCGCGAAGCGGATGTCGTGCACGGCGCGGGTGCCGCGCGTGGTGAGCGCGAACAGGCGATCGGGCGCCGGCCGCTCGCTGTCGAGCAGCGCCTGCCAGCTCGCATGGCGGCGCACCTCGGCGTACTCGTGGTAGTCGAGGCCGGCGCGGCGCAGCAGCTTGTCGTCCATCGAGAAGCCCAGCGGCTCGACCAGGTGCAGGGTGCAGCCGGTGTTGGCGGCCAGGCGGATCACGTTGCCGGTGTTCGGCGGAATCTCGGGGTGGACCAGGACGATATGGAACATGGCCCCGATTGTCGCCACGCTCAGTGCGGCCTGTCGGTGCGCGCCAGCACGATGCCCGCGACATGCGCCGCGCCCGCGTGCCGCAGCACCTGGGCCGCGCTGAACAGCGAGGCGCCGGTGGTCATCACGTCGTCGACCAGCACCACGCGCCGGCCGGCCAGTGCATCGGCGCGCAATGGCTCGACCGCGAAGGCGCCCTGGAGGTTGCGCATGCGCTCGGCGCGCGAGAGACCGCGCTGGGCCGGCGTCTCGCGCGTGCGCAGCAGCAGCGCGGCATCGGTCTTGGCAGGCGCGAGCCGGCGCGCGAGTTCCAGCGCCTGGTTGAAGCCGCGCTCGCGCAGCCGGCCCGGCGCGAGCGGCATCGGCAACACGCAGTCGCAGGCATCGAGCAGCGCCGCCGCCGAGGGGATGGCGCGCAGCAGCTGCGCCAGCGGGCCGGCCCAGCCGGTGTCGCCGCGGAACTTGAAGTCGGCGACGCAGTCCGGCCACGGCCAGGCGTAGTCGCAGGCCGCGAGGCAGGCATCGAGCGGCGGCGGGTGCACGACGCAGTCGCCGCAGCGCGCCACGCCCGCAGGCAGCGGCAGCGCGCAGGTCTGGCAGCGCGGCGCGCTGGCGGCGAAGCGCGTGGCGCAGGGCTCGCACACCGGGCGCGACGGCCAGTCGCGGCACAGCGCGCACTGGCTGGGCAGCCGTGCCAACAGCGAGGTCAAAGGGCGTGCGGTCCAACGGCTGAGCATTGGCTCAATATACTCACGCCCCCATGGCCACCGACCCCCAACGACGACCGCCGACCATCGATGCCGCGGCGGCCGCCCGCTGGCGCCGGCTGGCGCCCGCCGACGGCTCGCCCTGGCTGCACGAGGAGATCGGGCGGCGCATGGAGGACCGGCTGCAATGGATCAAGGCCAAGCCGCGCCACTGGGTCGACTGGGCGCCGCTGCGCGGCGGCCTCGAGGCACACGAGCTGCTGGCGCGCCGCTACCGCGAGGCCGAGGCCTTCGTGATCGAACCCGAGCCGGCGCTGGCCGCCGCGACCTCGGCCGCGCTGGCCGCGCCGTGGTGGAGCGCGCGCCGCTGGCAGGGCGGCAAGCTGCGCTTCGACGGACTGCCCGAGGAGGGCGTCGACCTGCTCTGGGCCAACATGGCGCTGCACATGGCGGCCGACCCCGAGGCGCTGATCGCGCACTGGCACCGGCAGGTCGCCACCGACGGCTTCCTGATGTTCTCGTGCTTCGGCCCCGACACCCTGCGCGAACTGCGCGCCCTGCATGCGCGCCTGGGCTGGCCGGCCGCGAGCCACGAGTTCACCGACATGCACGACTGGGGCGACATGCTGGTGCACGCCGGTTTCGCCGAGCCGGTGATGGACATGGAGCGTATCGTGCTGACCTGGGCCACGCCCGAGGCCGCGCTGGCCGAGCTGCGCACGCTCGGGCGCAACCTGCATCCGGCGCGTTTCCCGGCCCTGCGCGGCCGGGCCTGGCAGGCGGCGCTGCACAAGGCGCTGCCCGAACTCGCGCCGGCCGAGGGCGGCGACGGGCGCATCGCGCTGACCTTCGAGATCATCTATGGCCATGCCTTCAAGCCGACCCCGCGGGTCTCGCTGTCGGCCGAGAGCGCGGTCTCGTTGCGCGAGATGCGCGAGATGCTGCAGCGCGGACGCCCGTCCGCCCACTGAAGACCGTTGTAGCGCGGCCCGCGCGTGCCGCATTCGGTACACGGCCGCTGGTATCTACCCGCTACAATCCGCCGTTGCGTGAAACTCGTGGGCACATGCCCGCGATCGAGGTCCGTCGGAACCCGTGGAAGACAAGGGAACTGGCGGGCGCCGACTTACCGATTTGCTGAACTCGCCCGTGTCGAATTCCGTGTTTCGATTTGCCACTGTTTCAGGCCAGAACATCCACTGGTTCCTGAAGCGGAACTGCTCGGTGACGCCGAGCCAGCTCGGCTGGCTCTACGCTTCACTGTGCGTGGTATCGCTCGGTATCGGGACGGTCTTCTGGATGCACGGCGCGCCGCTCGTGTTGCCGTTCGCCTGGCTCGAACTGGCTGCCGTGGGGTTCGCGTTCATGGCCTACGCCCGGCATGCGACCGATGGCGAGAGGATCATGCTGCAGGCGGGCCGGCTCGTGGTCGAACTCGAGAACGGCGGGAGCTACGAGCGCACGGAATTTCTGCCGCACCGGGTGCGGATCGAGCCGCAGACCGGCGACCGATCGCTGATCGAGTTGTCGGGCCAGGGCCGGTCGGTCAGGGTGGGGCGCTATGTACGGCCGGAGTTGAGGGCCGCACTGGCGCGCGAGATTCGGATGGCGTTGCGCGGCGCCTGAGGGGGCTCGCGCGGTGCCGCACGGTTGGGTTTGTTGAAAATTTGAAGAAACGTGAACACGATGAAGAGCATTTGGCGCAATAAGTTCATGCCGGCAATGCTGGCGGCCGGCGCGGCTTTCAGCGGCGCGGCGCACGCAGTCAACGATCTGCCCGGCGGCCCCTCGGTGCGCCAGTTGAATCTTCCGGTCGGTGTGACCAAGATTGCGCAGGAGCAGCACTTCCTGCACACGGTGATGATGATCATCTGCACGGTGATCTTCGTGGCCGTGTTCGCGGTCATGTTCTATTCGATCTGGAAGCACCGCAAGTCGGTGGGCCACAAGGCCGCCAACTTCCATGAATCGGTGGTGGTCGAAGTCATCTGGACCATCGTTCCCTTCCTGATCGTGATCGTGATGGCGCTGCCCGCCACCAAGGTGCTGGTGGCCCAGAAGGACACCACCAACGCCGACCTCACGATCAAGACCACCGGCTACCAGTGGAAGTGGGGCTACGACTACCTGAACGGCGAAGGCGAGGGCCTGGCCTTCATCTCCACGCTCGACAGCTCGCAGCGCGCGATGTCCGACGCCGGTGCCAAGGGCACGATCCCCGACGACTACCTGTTCAAGGTCGACAACCCGCTGGTCGTGCCGGTGCAGAAGAAGGTTCGCATCATCACCACCGCCAACGACGTGATCCACGCCTTCGCGGTGCCGCAGCTCGGCATCAAGCAGGACGCGATCCCCGGCTTCGTGCGCGACACCTGGTTCCGCGCCGAGACCGTCGGCGACTACTACGGCCAGTGCCAGGAACTGTGCGGCAAGGAACACGCCTACATGCCGATCCACGTGAAGGTGGTCTCGGCCGCCGACTACACGACCTGGGTCGCCGCCAAGCGCAAGGAAGCCGCCGCCAAGCTCGACGACCCGACCAAGGTCTGGACCCTGCCCGACATGATGGCGCGCGGCGAGAAGGTCTACGCCGCCAACTGCGCGGCCTGCCACCAGGCCAACGGCAAGGGCGCGGGCCCGATCAAGGCGCTCGACGGCGATGCCAAGGTGCTCGACGCCGACCACAAGGTGCAGCTGATGGTGCTGCTCAACGGCCAGAACAACGGCGCGATGCCGTCCTGGAAGCAGCTGAGCGACACCGACCTCGCGGCCGTCGCCACCTACACCAAGAACAGCTGGTCGAACAAGACGGGCCAGATCGTGCAGCCGGCCGAAGTCCTTGCCCTGCGCGGCAAGTGATCGGTTGACCGGAACAATACAGCGAACAGCGCCCAGCGACGAGATATTCAAGGAACGATGAAATGAGTGCAGTCCTCGACCCCCACGGTCACGCCCACGGCGACCACGCGCACGACGACCACCATGACCACCACGCGCCCACCGGCTGGCGCCGCTGGGTGTTCGCGACCAACCACAAGGACATCGGCACGCTCTACCTGCTGTTCAGCTTCACGATGCTGATGGTGGGCGGCGTGCTCGCGCTGCTGATCCGCGCCGAGCTGTTCCAGCCGGGCCTGCAGCTGGTGAACCCCGAGCTGTTCAACCAGTTCACCACCATGCACGGCCTGATCATGGTGTTCGGCGCGATCATGCCGGCCTTCGTGGGCTTTGCGAACTGGATGATCCCGCTGCAGATCGGCGCCTCGGACATGGCGTTCGCGCGCATGAACAACTTCAGCTTCTGGCTGCTGATTCCCGCGGCGCTGATGCTGGTCGGTTCGTTCTTCATGCCCGGCGGCGCACCGGCCGCGGGCTGGACGCTCTACGCGCCGCTCACGCTGCAGATGGGCCCCTCGATGGACGCCGGCATCTTCGCGATGCACATCATGGGCGCCTCGTCGATCATGGGCTCGATCAACATCATCGTGACCATCCTCAACATGCGCGCCCCCGGCATGACGCTGATGAAGATGCCGATGTTCTGCTGGACCTGGCTCATCACCGCCTACCTGCTGATCGCCGTGATGCCGGTGCTCGCCGGCGCCATCACGATGACGCTGACCGACCGCCACTTCGGCACCAGCTTCTTCAACCCCGCCGGCGGCGGCGACCCGGTGATGTACCAGCACATCTTCTGGTTCTTCGGCCACCCCGAGGTCTACATCATGATCTTGCCGGCCTTCGGCATCATCAGCCAGATCGTGCCGGCCTTCGCGCGCAAGAAGCTGTTCGGCTACGCCTCGATGGTGTACGCCACCTCGTCGATCGCGATCCTGTCGTTCATCGTCTGGGCGCACCACATGTTCACGACCGGCATGCCGGTCACGGGCCAGCTGTTCTTCATGTACGCGACCATGCTGATCGCGGTGCCGACGGCCGTGAAGATCTTCAACTGGATCGCGACCATGTGGCAGGGCTCGATGACCTTCGAGACGCCGATGCTGTTCGCGGTGGGCTTCATCTTCGTGTTCACGATGGGCGGCTTCACCGGCCTGATCCTCGCGATCGCGCCGATCGACATCCAGCTGCAGGACACCTACTACGTGGTGGCCCACTTCCACTACGTGCTGGTGGCCGGCTCGCTGTACGCCATGTTCGCGGGCTACTACTACTGGGCGCCCAAGTGGACCGGCGTGATGTACAACGAAACGCGCGGCAAGATCCACTTCTGGTGGTCGCTGATCTCGTTCAACGTCACCTTCTTCCCGATGCACTTCCTGGGCCTGGCGGGCATGCCGCGTCGCTATGCCGACTACCCGATGCAGTTCGCCGACTTCAACGCGGTGGCATCGGTCGGCGCCTTCGCCTTCGGCCTGGCCCAGGTGTACTTCTTCTTCTTCGTCGTGCTGCCGACCATGCTCGGCAAGGGCGAGAAGGCTCCGCAGAAGCCGTGGGAAGCCGCCGAAGGCCTCGAGTGGGAAGTGCCGTCGCCGGCGCCGTTCCACACCTTCGAGACGCCGCCCAAGCTCGACGCGACCGCCACCAAGGTGATCGGCTGAGCGCCGCATCGCCCCACGCATCCCCGACGATCGAGACCGCCACGCGATGACGCCCGAACAGAGAAGAAACAACCGCCGCATGGGGCTCACGCTGGCCTCCATCGCGCTGATCTTCTTCATCGGCTTCGTCGTGCGCATGGTCTGGTTCAGCGGCCGCTGACGCCTCCATCAATTTCCAGGCACGGGAGCACACGCACATGAGCCTCGGTCAACGCATCCGGCGCGCCAATGTCCAGATGGTCGGCAAGCTGGCCGTGGTCGCCTGCGGCATGTTCGCTTTCGGCTATGCGCTGGTGCCGCTGTACCGCGCCATCTGCGAGATGACCGGCATCAACATCCTCGCGCTCTCCGAGCTCGAGGTGCCCGGCGGCGCGAGCGGCGGCAAGAACGTGCGCGTGCCCGACAACACGCAGGTCGACATGACCCGCACCATCAAGGTCGAGTTCGACTCCAACGTGCGCGGCGGCCTCTGGGACTTCAAGCCCGCCGAGCGCACGATGGAAGTGCACCCGGGCGAGCTCAACACGGTGATGTACGAGTTCCAGAACGTGCAGAACCGTCGCATGGCCGCGCAGGCCATCCCGAGCTACGCGCCGCAGCAGGCCGCGCCCTATTTCAACAAGCTCGAGTGCTTCTGCTTCAACCAGTACACGCTCGACGCGGGCGAGAAGAAGCAGTGGCCGGTCGCCTTCGTGATCGATCCCAAGATCTCGAAGGACGTGAAGACGATCACCTTGTCGTACACCTTCTTCGAGGTCGGCGGCAAGACGCCCGCGGCGCCGGTCGCCGTCGCGCCCACCACCGCCGCCGAGCCGCGTTCGTGATGGTCGATTCGCCGCCCACCCCCACACCTGCCACGCAACGCAAGGGCTCGCTGCTCGCGACCCTCAAGGCCGTGGCCTGGTCGTTCTTCGGCATCCGCAAGAAGAGCGCCTACCAGGACGACCTGGCCAAGCTGAACCCGCTGCACATCATCGCGGTCGCCTTCGTCATGGTGATCGCGTTCATCGTCGGCCTCGTGCTGGTGGTGCGCTTCGTGGTCGCGCCCTGAGCCCCGAGCGGACGAACCCACGCTACCCAGAACCCATCGAATCGAGAGAAGAAAGAAAGCCAGGAGCTGATATGAGTTCAACCACCCACGGCACCACGCCTTACTACTTCGTGCCAGGACCCTCGGCCTACCCGGTCGTGTCCGCCATCGGCCTGTTCTTCGTGATCCTCGGCGCGGGGCAGTGGATCAACGGCCACCAGTGGGGTGCGTGGTCGCTGCTGCTGGGCATGCTGATCTGGCTCGGCACGCTGTTCGTGTGGTTCCGCGCCGCCATCGGCGAGAGCGAGAGCGGCCAGTACGGCCACAAGATCGACCTCTCGTACCGCTGGAGCATGAGCTGGTTCATCTTCTCCGAGGTGATGTTCTTCGGCGCCTTCTTCACCGCGCTGTGGTGGGCCCGCACCCATGCGCTGCCGAACCTCGGCAGCCTGGACAACGCCCTGCTGTGGCCCGATTTCAAGGCCGTGTGGCCCAGCGTCGCGGCCGGCGTGACCGGTTCGCCGGCCGGCATCGTCGAGCCGTTCCAGACCGTCGGCCCGTTCTGGCTGCCCACGATCAACACCGCGCTGCTGCTGAGCTCGGGCGTGACCCTGACCATCGCCCACCACGCGCTGCGTGCCGGCCATCGTGCGCAGACCATCCGCTTCATGTGGCTCACCGTGCTGCTCGGCGTGGTCTTCCTGGGCGTGCAGGGCTACGAGTACTACCACCTGTACACCGAACTGAACCTCAAGCTCAGCTCGGGCACCTACGGCTCGACCTTCTTCATGCTGACCGGTTTCCACGGCCTGCACGTGTTCATCGGCATGCTGATGCTGCTGTTCATCACGCTGCGCCTGCAGAAGGGCCACTTCACGCCCGAGCGCCACTTCGGTTTCGAGGGCGCCGCCTGGTACTGGCACTTCGTCGACGTGGTGTGGCTGGGCCTCTACATGCTGGTCTATTGGCTTTGAGCGAAGCACCTCGCGGCATTCCACAAAAAAGGCGCCGTCAGGCGCCTTTTTTGTGGTTCTCGTGGAACGAGCACCACCTACTTGCCGAGAGGGAGCCCGGTGGGCTGGATGTAGCCCAGTTTCCAGGCCAGCAGCATGCAGAGGAACAAAAGGACCGAGAGGCCGATCCGAAAGGTGAGCGCGCGCGCCATGCCGCCGCTCTTGGCGCGCCCGTTGCGACCGTCCTTCAACATGTAGAAGAGCGCGAAAGCCAGGCTCGCGAAGATGCCCACGAACAACAGGGCAACGAAGTATTTCATGACCCGCATTATCGGCCGCCTGCCACCCGCGCTCCAGTGACTCCCGATCCCCTGACCCCGCCTCCCGGCCGCGCGCCGGACACCGCCTCCTCCCGCCAGCGCAGCGACCGCGGCTGGACCTGGGCCCGCTTCTGGCTGATGACCATCGCCGCGCTGGTCACCGTCTCGTCGACCATCTCGCTGGGCCGCTGGCAGCTCTCGCGCGCGGCGCAGAAGGAGGCGCTGCAGGCCGAGATCGAGGCCCAGAAGCTCAAGCCGCCGCTGGAGCAGGCCGATTTCCTCGGGCTCGAGCGGCCGGCCGAGATGCTGCACCGCCCCGTGCACCTGCGCGGGCTGTGGCTCGCGGCGCAGTCGGTGTACCTCGACAACCGCCAGATGCACGGCGTGCCCGGCTTCTACGTGCTGACGCCGCTCGCGCTCGAGGGCAGCAACCAGACGGTGATGGTGCAGCGCGGCTGGATCCAGCGCAATTTCAACGATCGCACGCAGCTGGGCGCGGTCCAGACGCCGGCCGGCCTCGTCGACGTCACCGGCCTGATCGAGCCGCCGCCGGGCCACCTGCTCGAGCTCGGCAAGCCCGCCGCGCCGGCCTCGGCACCGGCTGGCGAGGGGTCTTCGCCCATCCGGCAGAATCTCGACCTCGAAGGCTTCCGTGCCGAAACGCAACTGCCGCTGCGCACCGACGTGTCGCTGCAGCAGACCGGGCCTGCTTCCGAGGGCCTGCAGCGCGATTGGCCGGCGCCCGCGCTGGGCCTGGAGAAACACTATGGCTATGCATTCCAGTGGTTCGGCCTGTCGGCCCTCGTGGTGATCCTCTATGTCTGGTTCCAATTCATTGCCCCCCTCCGGCGCTCGCGCCGCGCACGCCGCGATGCAGTCCGCTGACGAGCCGCTGGGGCTGACCGTGCACTCGATGCCGTCGCCGACCCAGGCGCTCGACGGCGCGGAGGGCCGCCGCACGGTCGTCGGGCGCTGGAAGATGATCGCCGTGATGCTGATGTGCGCGGCGCCCGTGATCGCTTCGTACTTCACCTACTACGTGATCCGGCCCGAGGGCCGCAGCGTCTACGGCCAGCTGATCGACCCGCAGCACGAGATGCCCGCGCTGACCGCCGCCGACCGCGCGGGCGCGCCGGTCAGCCTGCAGACGCTCAAGGGCCAGTGGCTGCTGGTGGCCGTGGGCGATGCCGCCTGCGACGCGCTGTGCGAACAGCAGCTCTACCTGCAGCGCCAGCTGCGCGAGGTGCTGGGCCGCGAGAAGGACCGGCTCGACCGCGTCTGGCTGGTCAGCGATGCCGCGCCCGTGCCCGAGCGCCTCGAGAACGGCCTGCGCGGCGCCACCGTGCTGCGCCTGCCGCCCGAGCAGCTCGCCAAGTGGTTCACGCCCGAAGCCGGCCACACGCTGGCCGAGCACCTGTTCGTGGTCGACCCGATGGGCAACTTCATGATGCGTTTCCCCGCGCGCATGGATGCCAAGGGCGCGGGCCGCGCCAAGCGCGACCTCGACCGCCTGTTGCGCGCCTCCGCCTCGTGGGACGAGCCGGGCCGCTGAGCGCGACGACGAAGACGCACGACGCTTTCAATCAAGATGGACTCCAGCTCGCTCTACGACCTCACGCCGATCGCCTGGTTGCTGGCGGCCGGCGCGCTGATCGCGCTCGGGCCGCTGGTCTGGGTGTGGCGGCGCAACGCGGGGGCCGGCCCGGCGCGGCGGCTGCATGCGCTGACCGTGCTCACCCTGTTCCTGACCTTCGACCTCACGCTGTTCGGCGCCTTCACGCGCCTCACCGATTCGGGCCTGGGTTGCCCCGACTGGCCGGGCTGCTACGGCAATGCGAGCCCGGTCGGCGCGCGCCACGAGATCGCGATGGCGCAGGCCGCGCAGCCCACCGGCCCGGTCACGCACAGCAAGGCCTGGGTCGAGATGGTCCACCGCTATCTCGCCACCGGCGTCGGCGCGCTGATCACGGTGCTCGCTATCGCGACCTGGGTGGTGCGCGCGCGGCAGCGCAGGCAGGCGAGGGCGGCGCCTTCGTCGGCGCGGCAAGGGGGCGACCATGCCGCGCTCAGTGCCTGGTGGCCCGCGGCCACGCTGGTCTGGGTCTGCCTGCAGGGGGCCTTCGGCGCGCTCACCGTCACCTGGAAGCTCTTTCCCGCCATCGTCACCTTGCACCTGCTGGGCGCCGTGGTGCTGCTCGCGCTGCTGTGCATCCAGGCCGTGCGCTACCGCCAGGTGGCCGCGCAGCGCCTGCCCACGCCGGTGTCGCCGGCGCTGCGCAACGGGCTGATCGCGACCTCGGTGCTGCTGGTGCCGCAGATCGCGCTTGGCGGCTGGGTCAGCACCAACTACGCGGTGCTCGCGTGCACCCAGTTTCCGACCTGCCAGGACAGCTGGTGGCCGCCGATGAATTTCGCGCAGGGCTTCGAGATCTGGCGCCACCTCGGCGTGACCGGCGAGGGCGTGCCGCTCGATTTCGCGGCGCTGACCGCCATCCACTACGCGCACCGGCTCATGGCCTACCTCGTGTTCGTCGCGCTCGGCCTGCTGGCCTGGCGCATGCGCCGCATCGACGGCCTGCGGCCGCAGGCCGGCTGGCTCGCCGGCCTCGCGCTGCTGCAGCTCGCCACCGGCCTGGGCAACGTGCTGCTCGGCTGGCCGCTCGCGGCGGCCGTGCTGCACACGGGCGGCGCCGCGGCCCTGGCGGTGGTGCTGGTCTGGGCGCTGTGCGAGAGCCGGCGCGAGCAGGCGGCCGGCGCCCGCCTGTCGCGCGCGAACCCCGCCGTTCCAGCTGGCGCCCCCTTGCGCGGCGCGGAGGTCCCCCGATGAGCACCCCGATTCCCCTGCAGCAGGCGCATGGCGCGAGCGTGCTGCGCCAGTTCTACGCGCTCACCAAGCCGCGCGTGGTGCAGCTGATCGTCTTCTGCGCGCTGATCGGCATGGTGCTGGCCGTGCCCGGCGCGCCCTCGTGGCTCGACGTGCAGCGCGCCGTCCTGGCCTGCATCGGCATCTGGCTGGTGGCGGGCGCGGCGGCGGCCTTCAACTGCCTGGTCGAGAAGGGCATCGACGCCAAGATGAAGCGCACCGCCTGGCGCCCGACCGCGCGCGGCGAGCTCAGCGACCGCCAGGCGCTGCTGTTCTCGGCGGCGCTGTGCATCGCCGGCTCGGTGCTGCTGTGGTTCACCGTCAATCCGCTGACCATGTGGCTGACCTTCGCCACCTTCGTCGGCTACGCGGTGATCTACACCGTGATCCTCAAGCCGCTGACGCCGCAGAACATCGTGATCGGCGGCGCTTCGGGCGCGATGCCGCCGGTGCTGGGTTGGGCCGCGATGACGGGCGAGGTGGGACCCGAGGCGCTGATCCTGTTCCTCATCATCTTCCTGTGGACCCCGCCGCACTTCTGGGCGCTCGCGCTCTACCGCGTCGAGGACTACCGCAAGGCCGGCCTGCCGATGCTGCCGGTCACGCACGGCAACGAGTTCACGCGGCTGCAGGTGCTGCTCTACACCTTCATCCTGTTCGCGGGCTGCCTGATGCCGTTCATCTACGGCATGAGCGGCTGGCTCTACCTCGCGGTGGCGGTGGTCGTGAGCGTGGGCTTCACCGGCTACGCCTTCGCGCTGTGGCGCAACTACTCCGACGCCCTGGCGCGCAAGACCTTCCGGTTCTCGCTGATCCACCTGAGCGTGCTGTTCGCGGCCTTGCTCGTCGACCATTACCTCCGCTGACCCATGAACAAGCGCAATGCCCTGAAATTGATCGCCGCCGGCGCAGGCTGGACCGCCGTGATGGCCACCGTGGGGCTGGGCCTCGCGGGCTGCAACGAGACCAAGCAGAGCTTCAATGCGGTCGACATCACGGGCGCCGACTACGCGCGCGACTTCTCGCTGAAGGACGCCGACGGCAAGCAGCGCACCATGGCCGACTTCAAGGGCAAGGTGGTCGTGCTGTTCTTCGGCTACGCGCAGTGCCCCGACGTCTGCCCGACCACCATGACCGAGATGGCGCAGGTCAAGCAGCAGCTCGGCGCCGACGGCGACAAGCTGCAGGTGGTGTTCGTCACGGTCGACCCGGCGCGCGACACGCCCGAGGTGATGAAGGCCTACATGGGCGCCTTCGACCCCAGCTTCGTCGCGCTGATCCCGACGGCCGACGAGCTGGCCGCCACGACCAAGGACTTCAAGGTCTACTACAAGAAGGTCGACGGCAAGACGCCCACCAGCTACTCGATGGACCACTCGGCAGCGAGCTTCGTCTACGACCCGCAGGGCCGGCTGCGGCTGTATGCGCGCTACGGCGCCGGCGTGCCGCCGATGGTGGCCGACATCAAGACCCTGCTGGCGGCCTGAGCCGATGGCGCCCGGCACGGAGGTCGCGAGCCTCGCCGCAGCGATCGAAGCGGTCGAGCACCTGAAGGCGCGCAAGGGCGCGTTCCGCATCGCGCTGATCCCGCCCGAGGTGCTGCGTGCGCTCAACGACGGGCTGATCGAGACCGTCAACCTCAACGAATTCCTCGCGCTCGAACTGCCGCAGCTGGCGCGCAGCGTGGCGGGCCACATCGGCCTCGACGCGGCGAGCGAGCGGCTGGTCGACACGCTGGCGATGCTGAGTGCCTTCAAGCCGATGCAGCGGCACGGCCACATCGCACGCGCGCTGTACGACCTCGCCGCGCTGCACGACGAACGCGACGCCGTTGCGCACCGGCTCGCCACGCATGCCAGCGACGTCGCGAGCTGCTGGGCGGCGCAGTGGGTCACGCTGTCGCAATTGCCGCTGGCCGGGCAGCTCGAGGCGGTGCGGCGCTTCGCGGCCGATCCGCATTTCGGCGTGCGAGAGATCGCCTGGATGGCGGTGCGCGACGCGGTCGTCGGCTCGCTCGACGAGGCGCTCGCGCTGCTGCAGCCGTGGGTGCGCGATGGCGATCCCAACATCCGCCGCTTCGCGAGCGAACTCACGCGCCCGCGCGGCGTGTGGTGCGCGCAGATCGAGGCGCTGAAGGCCGAACCCTGGCGCGCGCTGCCGCTCCTCGAGCCGCTGCGCGCCGACGGCAGCCGCTACGTGCAGAACTCGGTCGCCAACTGGCTCAACGACGCGAGCAAGACGCAGGCGGAGTGGGTCGATGGCGTGTGCGCGCGCTGGGTGAAGGAATCGAACACGCCCGAGACGCGCTACATCGCCAGGCGCGCGCTGCGCACGCTCGTCAAGACCCCGGGCTGAACGAAGGCCCCAAGAAAAAGCCCGGCGCGGGGCCGGGCTCGTTCGAAGGGGCGAAAGAAGCCGATCAGGCGTAATCGGCCAGTGCCTTCTTCATCTTCTTCATCGCGGCCACTTCGATCTGGCGAATGCGCTCGGCGCTCACGCCGTAGACCGCGGCCAGGTCGTGCAAGGTCATGCCGCCCGAGCCGTCGTCGTTGACCTTGAGCCAGCGCTCTTCCACGATGCGGCGGCTGCGCGCGTCGAGGGCCTCGAGCGCGGTCGCGATGCCGTCGCTCGACAGGCGGTCGCGCTGCTGCGATTCGAGCAGCGCGGTCGGTTCCTGCGTCGCGTCGGCCAGGTAGGCGATCGGGCCGAAGGCTTCCTCGCCGTCGTCGTTCGGACTCGGGTCGAGCAGCACGTCGCCGCCCGACAGCCGGGTTTCCATCTCGAGCACTTCCTCGGGCTTCACGTTCAGGCGCGCGGCCATCTGCGTCACCTCGTCGGCGCTCAGCGTTTCGCGGTGCGTGCCGGTGTCGGCCGCGGCCGAGTCGGCCTTGAAGCCCTGCTTCATCGAGCGCAGGTTGAAGAACAGCTTGCGCTGCGCCTTGGTCGTCGCGACCTTGACCATGCGCCAGTTCTTCAGGATGTACTCGTGGATCTCGGCCTTGATCCAGTGCATGGCGTAGCTCACCAGCCGCACGCCCTGGTCGGGGTCGAAACGCTTCACGGCCTTCATCAGGCCGACGTTGCCTTCCTGGATCAGGTCGCCGTGCGGCAGCCCGTAGCCCAGGTACTGGCGCGAGATGGACACCACGAGGCGCAGGTGCGAAAGGATCAGCGCACCGGCGGCTTCGAGGTCGTTGTGGTCGCGCAAACGGCGGGCGAAGCCCTGCTCTTCCTCGAGGGTGAGCAGCGGCAGTCGGTTGGCGGCCGAAATGTAAGCATCCAGGTTACCCAGCGGGGGCACCATCGACCACGGATTGGCGACGGCGAGCTGGTTGGCAGAGGCTCCAGACAGGGTTGTCATCAGGGGAAACTCCTTCGTATTGGCCATATTAGCACTCGGTTTGAGGGAGTGCTAAGGCAAGGGTTCCCCTAAAGTCTCTATCGGGCCGATAGGCAAGGACTGTCGGCCGGCGGCCCCGAAGGACCGTGGTCTTGTCCGACTTGCAGTCGGCGAGACCGTGGAAGCGGGTACTTACCAACGAATGCCGAGCTTCAGCAGCAGCTTGGACACCACGAACAGCGGCCCGACCCAGAGGTATTGGATGTCTTCGAAGAACGAAGGTTTCCGCCCCTCGATCCTGTGGCCGACGAACTGGAAGATCCACGCCACCACGAAGATGGCGGCGGAAATCGGCAGCACAAGGCTGCCCATGGCGTGGACCAGCGCCAGCAGGATGGCGGTCTGGATGCCCATCGCGAGCAGAAAGACCGGCGAGCGCAGCGTCAGGTAATAGACGAGGCTGGCCAGCAGGAAGGCGTAGGCGGCCCAGGGGTGGATCGCGAAGATCAGCCCGACCAGGCTGACCATGATCGCGGGGATCGCCACGAAGTGGATCAGCTCGTTGGTCGGGTGCCGGTGGCTCTGCTCGTAGTGGGCCAGCAGGCGGTCGACCTTGCGGTCGCTGGCGGCCCCGGGCGCGTGGGCGGTGGCGGTGTGCGGCATGGCGTGTCTCCGTGGCTCGTGCGGACCGTTCGTTGCGGCTTGCGATGGAATCCGCCGATGGTGCCCCGCGCCGGCTTCGCTGGCAAGTGCTATATAAACAATAGCATTACACCGAGCGGCCATCGCGGGGATCGCCATGACTTCCGGCACTGTCGCGGCCCGGGTGCACCGCTAAGATGCGGCGCGTGGCTCCGCTCGATCCCTCTTCCTCTTCCACTCCCCCGTCCTCGGCGGCCCAGGCCGGCATCGCGCCGCGCGGCCGCACCGCGATCCTGGTGGTCGACGACCACGACCTGCTGCGGCTCGGCGTCTGCGCGCTGGTCCAGGCGCAGGCGACTTCCTCGGGCGCCGCGATCGAGGTCTACGAGGCCGGCAATGTCGCCGACGCGCTCAAGCTCTACGAGGCGCACCAGGACGCCATCGGCCTGGTGCTGCTCGACCTCGCGCTGCCCGACACCCATGGCCTGAGCGGCCTGGCCGAGTTCCGCCTGCGCTATCCCGAGGCCCGCATCGTGGTGCTCTCGGGCACCGGCAACAGCACCCTGGCGCAGGGCGTGCTGGCGCTGGGCGCGAGTGCCTTCCTGCCGAAGTCGGCAGATCTCAAGGAAGTGGTGAGCTTCATCCGCGCCTGCGGCCTGCTCGACGCCGATGCCGCCCAGTCGCCGCCGCCGGCCGTGCCGAAGGCGCTCACGGGCTATGCCGAGTTCGCCCATGCCAGCGCCTGGCAGGAGCTCACGCCGCGCCAGATGCAGGTGCTGCAGTGGGTGCTCGAGGGCAAGGCGAACAAGGAGATCGCCCAGCTCGCCAACCTGAGCGAAGGCACGGTGAAGAACCACGTGTCGACCATCCTGCTGCTGTTCGGCATGCGCTCGCGGGCCCAGTTGATCAGCACCCTGCATTGAACGGCGCGCGGTGCTGAACGACCCGGCCGCCGATGTCGTTCTCGGCCAGCGCGTGCTGCGCGAACACGTCGCCTCGGTCTACGACACCTACAGCGCCTCGACGCTGACCCACCTGTGCTTCGTGGCGGTGTTCGGCGCCATCCTCTACGCGCAGCTGCACGACCCGCGGCTGCTGTTCTGGATGGCCGGCATGGTGCTGGCCGACGTCTACGTCTTCTTCACGCCGCGCTGGTATCCGGCGCGGCCGGCGCTCGAGAGCCCGTACTGGGCGCGCAAGATCTCGCGCCTGGTCACGCTGGTCAGCATGGTCACGGCCGTCGTGCCCTGGCTGGTCGTGCCGGCCGGCAACCTGCCGATGACCTCGCTGCTGATGGCGGTCATCGTCGGCAGCTGCGCGCGCGCCTCGCAGTCGCTGTGGCCGCTGAAGCCCGCGCTGTTCGGCTACACGCTGCCGATGTCGCTGGGCATGATCACCGCGCTGGCCTGGCAGGGCGACGGGCTGCACCTGTTCCTGGCCGCGGCCGGCGCCGCCTACCTGATGCTGACCCTGCACGCGGGCATCCGCCAGCACCGGCTGCTCACCGATTCGCTGATGCTGCGCTTCGAGAACGAGGCGCTGGCCGCGCGCCTGGGCGAGCAGATCGCGGCCACCGAGCGTGCCAGCCAGGAGAAGACCCGCTTCCTCGGCACCGCCAGCCACGACCTGCGCCAGCCGCTGCATGCCATCGCGCTGTTCGGCGCGGCGCTCGAGAACGAACTGCGCAACCGCCCCGAGGGCCGCAATGCCGAGCGGCTGATGCGCGCGGTGAATGCGCTCGGCGCCTCGCTCGACACCATGCTCGACGTCTCGCGGCTCGATGCCGGCGTGGTCGTGCCCGAGGTGCAGGCGGTGCAGCTCGATGCGCTGTTCCTGCCGCTCAACCACACCTTCTCGGCGCGCGCCGAGCAGAAGTCGCTGCAGCTGCGCGTGCGCGCCAGCGGCCTGTGGGTGCGCAGCGATCCGCAATTGCTGCACCGCATGCTGTCGAACCTGATGGACAACGCGCTCAAGTACACCCGCAGCGGCGGGGTGACGGTGATCGCGCGCGACCGCGGCGACACGGTCTGGATCGAGGTGCGCGACACCGGCGTGGGCATAGCGCCCGAGCAGTCGGGCCGGATCTTCGAGGAGTTCTACCAGGTGGACAACCCGGGCCGCGACCGCTCGCGCGGGCTGGGCATCGGGCTGTCGATCGTGCAGCGGCTCTCGCGCCTGCTCGGCCATCCGGTGCAGATGCATTCGCGCCTGGGCCGCGGCACGCACTTCCGGCTGGTGGTGCAGGCCGCGAACGCGCAGGCGAGCGCACTGGCCGGGCCGTTTCCGCCGCAGGCCGCGGCGGCCGATGCCGAGGAACGGCGCCGCCGCAGCGCGGCGCGGCTGCCCGCGCGCGTGCTGCTGCTCGACGACGAGCAGGAGATCCGCGAAGCCATGACCGGCCTGCTTCGCTCGCACGCGGTCGAGGCCCTGGCCGTGGACGACGAGGCCGCCGCCGCGCGGGCGCTGGCGCGGGCGCGCGGCGAGGGCCGTCCCTTCGAGCTGCTGCTGTGCGATTACCGGCTGGCCGACGGCGTCGACGGCCTCGACGTGGGCCTGCGCCTGAGCCGCTTGGGCGAGCGTGCCACGCCGCTGCTCCTGATCACCGGCGAGACCTCGCCCGACCGGCTGCTGCGCGTGCGCGAGTCGCGCGTGCCGGTGCTGTTCAAGCCGGTGGTGGCCGACCGGCTGCTCGAGGCGATGAGCGAGGCGGTGCGCGCCCGCTGAGGAGCAGGCCCGCTCAGTTGCCCAGCAAGGCCTGCGCGAACTCGCGCGCGTCGAAGGTCTCGAGGTCCTCGAGCTTCTCGCCCACGCCGATGAAGTAGACCGGGATCGGCCGCTCGCGCGCGATCGCGCACAGCACGCCGCCCTTGGCCGTGCCATCGAGCTTGGTCACGACCAGCCCGGTCAGGCCCAGCGTCTCGTCGAAGGCCTTGACCTGCGCCAGCGCGTTCTGGCCGGTGTTGCCGTCGATCACCAGCAGCACCTCGTGCGGCGCGGTGGCGTCGGCCTTGGTGACCACGCGCTTGATCTTCCTGAGCTCGTCCATCAGGTGCAGCTGCGTCGGCAGCCGGCCCGCGGTGTCGACCAGCACCACGTCCTTGCCGCGCGCCTTGCCGGCGTTGACCGCGTCGAAGCTCACGGCCGAAGGGTCGCCGCCTTCCTGGCTCACGATCTCCACCGTGTTGCGGTCGGCCCAGACCAGCAGCTGCTCGCGCGCCGCGGCACGGAAGGTGTCGGCCGCGGCCAGCAGCACCGAGGCGCCCTCGTTGGCCAGGTGCTTGGTGAGCTTGCCGATGGAGGTGGTCTTGCCCGCGCCGTTCACGCCCGCGACCATGATCACGGTGGGCGTGTGGCGGCCGATCTCGAGCGGCTTCTCGAGTGGGCGCAGCAGGTCGGCGATGGCCTCGGCCAGCAGGCGCTTGACCTGCGACGCGTCGGTGGCCATCTGGCTCTTGACGCGGCGGCGCAGGTCGTCGAGCAGGTATTCGGTCGCCTTCACGCCGGCATCGGCCATCAGCAGCGCGGATTCGAGCTCTTCGTAGAGCGCGTCGTCGATCTGCGCATTGACGAACACCGCCTGGATGCCGGTGCCGGTCTTGCGCAGGCCGGTCTTGAGCTTGTCGAGCCAGCCCCGGCGCTCGGGCGCGGGCGGCGGAGCGATCTCGAGCACCGGTGCCGGCACGGGCGCGGGGGCCGGCGCGAGGATCGGGAGGTCGATGGCGGGGGGCGGCGGAGGAACGGGTGCGGCGGGTGGCGGTGCGACCGGTGCCGGCGCCGCGGGTTGGACGATCGGCTCGACCGGGGGCACGACGGGTACGGCGGGTACGGCGGGTACGGCGGGTACGGCGGGCGCGGCCACCGGTGCCGGCGTCGCCGCGGGCGGTGGAACCGGTGCGGGTGGCGGCGCTTCCTTCGCCGCCGGTTTCCCCCCGAACCAGCTCGAGGGCGAGAACACCGAGCGCGAGGGCGCGCTCTCCGCGGCGGGGGCAGGTTCGGCCGGCGGGATCGCTGGCGCCTGCGGGGCCGGTGCTTCGGGCGTTTCCGCGGGTGGTTTTTTCTTGAAGAAACTGAACATCGGGCGCTTTTTAGAATCGGAGCCATTCTATGAAACACCCCTCGCCACGCCGCGCTGCGTCTGGTGCGGTGCTGGCCCTGGCGTTCGCGGCGCCCTGGGGCTTGCCCGCGCAGGCGCAACAGCCATCGCCCCCGGCCACCCCCTCCACCGTCTCCACCGCTTCGGCCCCCGGTCCCCAGCAGTTCACCCTCTCCAACGGCATGACCCTGATCGTGCAGCCCGACCGGCGTTCGCCGACCGCGGTGCAGATGGTCTGGGTACGCGTGGGCTCGCTCGACGAGGTCGACGGCACCTCGGGCGTGGCCCATGCGCTCGAGCACATGATGTTCAAGGGCACGAAGTCGATCAAGCCCGGCGAGTTCTCGCGCCGCGTGGCGGCGCTGGGCGGGCAGGAGAACGCCTTCACCACGCGCGACTACACCGGCTACTACCAGCAGATCCCGGTCGGCAGCCTCGAGCAGGTGATGAAGCTCGAGTCCGACCGCTTCGCCAACAACCAGTGGCCCGACGACGAGTTCAAGCGCGAGATCGAGGTGGTCAAGGAAGAGCGCCGCATGCGCACCGAGGACCAGCCGCGCGCCCTGCTCGGCGAACAGCAGAGCGCGGCCGTCTTCATCGCCTCGCCCTACCACCGGCCGGTGGTGGGCTGGATGAGCGACCTCGATGCGATGACGCCCGAGGACGTGCGCGAGTTCCACCGCCGCTGGTACGTGCCCGCCAATGCCGCGATCGTGATCGCCGGCGATGTCGACGTCGACAAGGTGCGCGCGCTGGCCGAGAAGTACTACGGCGGCATCCCCGCGCGCGCGGTGCCGGTGCGCAAGCCGCGCATCGAGCCGCCGCAGCGCGGCATCCGCCGCATCGAATTCAAGGCACCGGCCGAGCAGGCCTACGTCTCGCTGGCCTTCCGCATCCCGCAGCTCGAGAGCATCGATGCCGAGAGCGACGCCTGGGCGCTCGAGGTGCTGTCGGCCGTGCTCGACGGCTACACCGGCTCGCGGCTCGACCGCGCGCTGACGCAGGGACCGGAGCGCGTGGCCGATTCGGCCGGTGCCTATTCGGGGCTGATCGGGCGCGGCCCGCAGCTGTTCGGCCTGGCGGGCGTGCCCGCGGCTGGCAAGACCGCCGCGCAGGTCGAGGCCGCGCTGCGCGCGCAGGTCGCGCGCATCGCCAGGGAAGGCGTGGGCGAGGCCGAGCTCGCGCGCGTCAAGACGCAGTGGGTGGCGAGCGAGACCTACAAGCGCGATTCGGTGATGGCGCAGGCGCGCGAACTCGGCAGCAACTGGGTGCAGGGCCTGCCGCTCGATGCCGACCCGCGCATGATCGCGAAGCTGCAGGCCGTGACCGCCGCGCAGGTGCAGGCGGTGGCCGCCAAGTATTTCGGCGACGACCAGCTCACTGTCGCCACGCTGGTCCCGCTGCCGCCCGATGCGCGGCCCCGTGCCCGCGGCTTCGCCGCTCCCGCGGGAGAACTGCGTTGAACGCCGCCGCATCGCTCGAAGGTCCGATCCCCATGTCCCTCTCCCGTTCCAAGCCGGCCGCCGCCGGCCGCCTGCTGCGCACCGGCGTGCTGGCCGCGCTCGGCTTCGCCGCCCTGGCCGCGCAGGCCGCGCTGCCGATCGAACACTGGACGCTCGCCAACGGCGCCAGGATCTACCTCGTGTCGTCGCAGGCGCTGCCGATCGTCGACGTCGAGGTCGACTTCGACGCCGGCAGCCGGCGCGATCCCGCCGACCAGGCCGGCCTCGCGAGCGTGAGCTCGACCATGGTCGAGAAGGGCGTGCGCGCCGGCCGCAACGGCGAGCCCGCGCTCGACCAGAACGCGCTGGGCGAGGCCTGGGCCGATCTGGGGGCAGAGTTCGACGTCAGCGCCAGCAACGACCGCACCAGCTACACGCTGCGCAGCCTCGCCGATCCCAAGTTGCTCGACAAGGCGGTGGCGCTGGCCGCGCGCGTGATCGGCGAACCCACCTTCCCCGACGACATCTGGCAGCGCGAACGCGAGCGCCTCTCGGCGTCCATCCGCGAGGGCAACACCAAGCCCGCGACCGTCGCGGCGCGCGCCTTCTCGAGCGCGGTCTACGGCGGCCATCCGTATGGCCAGCAGACCACCGAGGCCACGCTCGCGCGCATCGACACCGCGGCCATGCGCCAGCGCTACCAGCAGCTGATCGTGCCGTGCCGCGCCAAGCTCAGCATCGTGGGCGCGGTGACGCGCGCGCAGGCCGAGGGCATCGCCAACGCGATGCTGTCGCGGCTGCCCGGCCCCGAGGCCTGCACGCCGCTGCCCGCGATCGCGCCGGTGCCGGCGCTGGCCGAATCGAAGGAGGTGCGCATTTCCTTCGAGTCGGCGCAGACCCATGTCTACATCGGCCAGCCCGGCTATCCGCGCCAGGACCCCGACCACTTCGCGCTCAACCTCGGCAACTACATCCTCGGCGGCGGCGGCTTCGTCTCGCGCCTGACCGACGAGGTGCGCGAGAAGCGCGGCCTGACCTACAGCGTCTACAGCGGCTTCGCGCCGGGGCTCGACGCGGGCGCGTTCCGCGTCGGCTTCCAGACCCGGCCCGACCAGGCGGCCGAGGCGGTGAAGGTGGCGCGCGAGGTGCTCGCGAAGTTCGTCGCCGAGGGGCCCACGCAGAACGAGTTCAAGGCCGCGAAGGACAACCTGATCGGCGGCTTCCCGCTCCTGCTCGACAGCAACCGCAAGCTGATCGGCAACGTCGCCAACATCGCCTGGAACGACCTGCCGCTCGACTACCTCGACACCTGGACCGCACGCATGAATGCCGTGACCGCCGCCGACATCAAGGCCGCGTTCGCACGCAAGCTGCAACCCGAGCGCATGGTGACGGTGGTGGTGGGCAGCGACCCGCAGGCCAAGCCGCGGGACGGCAAGTAGGCGGCTTCAGGCCAGCGCGTGCGGCGCCGTGCGCGAGGCGGCGCGCACGCAGTCGCCGAGCCGTGCGAGCAGCCGCGGCGCCGCGCGCGCCTGCTGCCAGTACAGCGGCACCGGCAGCCGCGAGCTGGGCACCAGCTCCACCAGCGAGCCGTCGCGCAAGGCCTGCGCCACCATGCTCAGCGGATGCATGCCCCAGCCCATGCCCGCGCGCGCGGCCTCGACGAAGGCCTGCGGCGAGGGCAGCCAGTGGCGCGGCGTCTCGACCTCGCGATGGCAGATGCGCCGCACCCAGCGCGCCTGCAGCGCGTCCTTGCGGTCGAACACCAGGCTCGGCGCCTGCGCCAGCGTGCGCGCGCCCACGCCCTTGGCGAAATGCGACTGCACGAAGGCCGGGCTGGCGGCGGCCACGTAGTGCATCGTGCCCAGCGCTTCGCTGTTGCAGCCGGCCACCGGTTGGGCCAGCGCGGTGACCGCCGCCAGCACCGCGCCGCTGCGCAGGCGCTCGGCCGTGTGGTCCTGGTCGTCGACCGTGAGGTCGAGCAGCGCGCCGTGCTGCTGCGAGAAGGCGGCGGCCGCGCCGACGAACCAGGTCGCGAGGCTGTCGGCATTGACCGCCACCCGCACCGTGACCCGCTCGCCGGCCTCGCCGGCGCCCAGCACCGGCAGCGCATCGCGCAGCTCGTGCTCGAGCATGCCCACGCGCTCGACGTGCCGGCACAGCTGCAGCCCGGCCTCGGTCGCCACGCAGGGCTGGCCGCGCACCAGCAGCGCGCCGCCGATGCGTTCCTCGAGCAGCTTCACGCGCTGCGACACCGCCGAGGGCGTGACGTTGAGCGCGCGGGCGGCGCGCTCGAAGCTGCCTTCGCGCACCACGGTGGCCAGGGCATGGAGGGCGGCGTAGTCGAGCATGCGGATGAAGCAAAACTGAATTGGCTTAAGGAAGTTTAGTTTGAGTTAATTCGCGCGCGGCGGCAAGCTCGCACCATGTCTGCCGAACTCGTCACCACCGCCTTCCTCAACGGGCTCTTCATGAGCCTGGTGCTCATCGTCGCCATCGGCGCCCAGAACGCCTACGTGCTGCGCCAGGGCCTGCGCCGCGAGCACGTGAGCGCGGTCGTGCTGTTCTGCGCCGTGAGCGACGCGGTTCTGATCTCGGCCGGCGTGGCCGGCATGGCGCAGGCGCTCCAGGGCCGGCCGATGCTGGCCACCGCGCTCGCCGCCTTCGGCGCGCTGTTCCTTGCCGGCTACGGGCTGCGCGCGCTGTGGCGGTCGCGCGCGACCGGCGCGCTGCGCACGGTCACGCAGGGCGGTTCGCTCTCGCGTACCGCGGTGCTGGCCCAGGCCGCGGGTTTCACGCTGCTGAACCCGCACGTCTACCTCGACACCGTGCTGCTCGTGGGCAGCACCGGCGCGCAGTACGCGGGCTCGCTCAAGGGATGGTTCGTGGCCGGCTCGGCGCTCGCGAGCGCGCTGTGGTTCTCGGCCCTCGGCTATGGCGCGCGGCTGCTGGCGCCGGTGTTCGCGCGGCCGCGTGCCTGGCAGATGCTCGATGCGCTGATCGGCGGCACGATGCTGGTGCTGGCGGCACTGCTCGCGCGGCGCGCGATCGCGGGCTTCTGAACCGCGACGCAATGGGGCAGGGCCGGCGCGTTAAGCTCGCCGCATGCCCCGCAAGCCTGCCGCCGCGCCCTCGCGCACCCCCACGCCTTCTTCTCCCGCGCGTCCGGCGCGCGCGCACGAGGTGCGCATCATCGGCGGCCAGTGGAAACGCACCCGCCTCGCCGTCGCCGACAAGCCCGGTCTGCGCCCCACGCCCGACCGCGTGCGCGAGACGCTGTTCAACTGGCTCGCGAGCCTGGCCGGTGCCGGTGGCGGCGAGCTGCCGGGCTGGCAGTGCATCGATGCCTTCGCGGGCACCGGCGCGCTCGGCCTCGAGGCCGCGTCGCGCGGCGCGGCCGGCGTGCTGCTGTGCGAGCAGGACGCCGCGCTGGTCGCGCAGATCCAGGCCGCCAAGACCAAGCTCGCCGCCGAGGCGGTGCGCGTGGAGCGCGGCAACGGCGTCACCGCGCTCGAGCGCACGCCGGCCGCGAGCCTCGACGTGGTCTTCCTCGATCCGCCCTTCGACAGCACCACGCTCTACGAACCCGCGCTGCGCGCCGCCGCGCGCGCCGTGCGCGCGGGCGGCGCCATCTACCTCGAGGCACCGCGCCGCTGGAGCGACGAGGAAGCGGCCGCGCTCGGCCTCGTCGTGTTCCGCCACTTGAAGGCCGGCGCGGTGCATGCCCACCTTTTGATGCACGCCGCACACGGCACTGCATAATCCGCCGACCCAAGCCGCATCGGCTGCATGAGGAGGTAGCAACCATGGCCAGCAACGTGATCGCGGTTTATCCCGGCACTTTCGACCCCATCACCCTCGGGCACGAGGACGTGGTGCGGCGTGCGACCCAACTGTTCTCGAAGGTGATCGTCGCCGTGGCGGCCGGTCACCACAAGAAGGCGCTCTTCACGCTGCAGGAACGCATCGAGATGGCGCGCGAAGCCGTCAAGCCCTACAGCGACCAGGTCTCGGTCGAGAGCTTCTCGGGCCTGCTGCGCGACTTCGTCGTGGCGCGCGGCGGCAAGGCCATGGTGCGCGGCCTGCGCGCCGTCACCGACTTCGACTACGAGTTCCAGCTCGCGGGCATGAACCGCTCGCTGATGCCCGATGTCGAGACCGTGTTCCTCACGCCCAGCGACAAGTACCAGTTCATTTCCAGCACCTTCGTGCGCGAGATCGCGATGCTCGGCGGCGAGGTGCACAAGTTCGTCTCGCCCAACGTCGAACAGCAGCTCGCGGCCAAGGTCCGAAGCCTCGGCAGAGAGTAGGCGCCGCCGATGAGCGGCGCGCTGGCGCCTCGTTTGCACCTGCTGGGCGACGCGGCGCTGCTGTGCGACCTGCCCGGTCCCGCCACGCTCGCGCAGCAACACAAGATCTGGGCCCTGGCGCGCGAAGCCGGCCGCTGGAGCGGCGTCGGCGAAGCGCTGCCGGGCATGAACAACCTCACCTTGACCTTCGACCCGACCGCGGTCGATCTCGAGACGCTGAGCGCACGCGTGCTCGAGGCCTGGCCGCGACTCGAGAGCGGCGGCATCGAGGGCCGCGACATCGAGATTCCCGTGGCCTACGGCGGCGAGCACGGTCCCGACCTCGCGGACGTGGCGGCCCACACCGGCCTGTCGACCGCCGAGGTGGTGCGTCGCCATGCCGCGGCCGAGTACGTGGTCTACCTGCTGGGCTTCCTGCCGGGCTTCGCCTTTCTCGGCGGACTGCCCGCCGCGCTCGCGACGCCGCGCCGCGACGTACCGCGCACGGCGGTGCCCGCGGGCTCGGTCGGCATCGGCGGCGAGCAGACCGGCATCTATCCGCTGCGCTCGCCGGGCGGCTGGCAACTGATCGGGCACACCGAGGTCGCGCTCTTCGATCCGCTGGCCGACTCGCCGACCCTGCTGCGGCCCGGCGACCGCGTGCGCTTCGTCGTCGAAAGCCTGCGGCCATGACGCTGCTGATCGAGAAGCCGGGCCCGCTGGCGTCGGTGCAGGACCTCGGGCGCCACGGCCATCGCCAGCTCGGCATCTGCCCGGGCGGCGCGCTCGACACGCTGGCGCTGTCGCTCGCCAACCGGCTGGTGGGCAACGCCACCGGCGCGGCCGGGCTCGAGCTGACCCTGGGCGGCAGCGTGCTGCGCTTCGAGACCGACACGCGCATCGCGCTGGTGGGCGACGACTTCGGCGCCACGCTCGACGGCCAGCCGCTGTGGCCGTGCTGGAGCGTGCCGGTCGCGGCCGGCCAGACGCTGCGGCTTGCTAGCGCCAATGCGAGCAGCATCCATGCGGGCGGCGGCAAGGCCGGCCTGCGCAGCTGGCTCGCGGTGGCGGGCGGCATCGACGTGGCGCCCGTGCTCGGCTCGCGCAGCACCGACCTCAAGGCCGGCTTCGGCGGCCACGAGGGCCGTGCGCTGCGCAAGGGCGACCGCCTGCCGCTGGGCGCGTCGGCGCTGACCGAGGCGCAGCGCGCGCGACGTGCCTTCGGGGTGCGCGGTCCCGAGTGGGAGCCCGATGCCGCGGCCGACGGTGTCATCGCTTTGCGCGTGCTGCCCGGCCCCGAGTTCGAACAGTTCACCGTCGCCTCGCGCGACCAGCTCTGGCGCGAGCGCTGGCGCATCACGCCGCAGAGCAACCGCATGGGCAGCCGGCTCGCGAGCGCGAGCGGCACCGAGCTCCGGCGCAAGCGCGCCACCGACATGCTGTCCTCGGGCGTGATCCCCGGCACGATCCAGGTGCCGCCCTCGGGCCAGCCGATCATCCTGATGGGCGACGCCCAGACCACCGGCGGCTATCCGCGCATCGGCGTGGTGATCCGCGCCGATCTCTGGAAGCTCGCGCAGGCGCCGCTCAACGGCAGCCTGCGGCTGGTGCCGGTCGATGCCGCCGGCGCGCTCGAGGCCTGGGCCGCGCAGCAGCGCTACGTCGCGCAGGTGGCGCAAGGCCTCGCGGCGGCGGGCTGGCCGACCCCGGCATAGACTGCGGCCTTTCCATCCGCCGCATCGCTCCAGGAGTCCTCCCCATGCACATCGACCTCAACGCGGACCTCGGCGAAGGCGCCGGCAGCGACGAAGCGCTGCTCGGACTCGTGAGCTCGGCCAACATCGCCTGCGGCTGGCATGCGGGCGACGCGAAGACCATGCACCAGTGCGTGCGCTGGGCCGTCGCGCGGGGCGTGGCCATCGGCGCGCATCCCAGCTTTCCCGACCGCGAGAACTTCGGCCGCAGCACCATGCACCTGCCGCCCGACGAGATCGTCTCCAACGTGCTCTACCAGGTCGGCGCGCTCGCGGCCATCGTCAAGGCCGAGGGCGGCCGGCTCGCGCACGTGAAGGCGCACGGCCAGCTCTACAACCAGGCGGTGAAGGAGCCCGAGCTCGCCGACGCGCTGTGCGAGGCCGTGCGCCGCTTCGATCCCTCGCTGAAGTTCTTCGGCCTCGCGGGCAGCGGCATGATCGACGCCGCGCGCCGCGCCGGCCTCGTGCCGGTGGAGGAGGTGTTCGCCGACCGCGGCTACATGCCCGACGGCAGCCTGGTGCCGCGCAGCCAGCCCGGCGCGCTGATCGAGGACGACGCGCAGGCCATCGCCCAGACCCTGGCCTTCGTGCGCGAGCGCCAGGTCAAGGCCATCGACGGCAGCATCGTGCCGGTCAATGCGCAGACCGTCTGCCTGCATGGCGACGGCGCGCATGCGCTGGCCTTCGCGCGCCGCATCCGCGAGCGACTGCTGTCCGAAGGCATCGCGGTGCGCGCGGACTGAAGCAGCCGCGCGCTGCATCCGCCGCTCAGGCGGGCAGTGCGTCCTCGCAGGCCAGCGCATTCACCCAGCGCGGCCCGATCTCCTCGCAATAGTCGGCCACCACGGTGCGCGTGAGCCGCGCCACCGCCTGCACCGCGGGCGCCGTGCCCTCGGCATGCGCGAGGCTGATCGCCATCGGCGGCAGCGCGGGGCCGTCGCGCACCTCGAGCTCGCCGGCCGTCAGTTCCTGACGCACGAACACCGGCGGGATCGCGGCCACGCCGAAGCCACCCTTGGTCAGCTGGATGATCGACTGCACCGACGGAAAGCTGCACACGCGCGGCTCCGCGGCGCGCCCCGCGAACAGCGCCTTCACATGCGCGCGCGGGCCCGAGGTGCGCGAGAAGCTCAGAAGCGGCACCCGCTCGAGGTCCTCGAGCCGCAGGGTGCGCGCATGCGGCAGCAGCGTCGGGCGCGCCACCCAGCGCATCGGGAAACTGCACAGCGCCAGCACCACCGATTCGCCGCTGCGCGCGAGCTCGGAGACGTCGTCGTTCTGGATCAGCAGGTCGAACTTGCGCTGCCGGAACTGCTCGCGCAGGTTGTGCGCCGTATCGACCGTGATGTCCGGCTCGACCGCGGGCAGCCGCGCGCTCAGCAGGTGGATCAGCGGCGTGAGCCAGGTGTGGACCACGGTCTCGATCACGCCGATGCGAACGCGCCCCGAGGGCGGCGCATCGGGCTGCACCGAGCGCTTGAGCTGTTTCTCGAGCGCGAGGATCTGCTCGGCCTGCGCCACCACCTGCTCGCCGATGCGCGTGAGCCGCAGCGAGCGCTGCGAACGGTCGACCAGCTGCACGCCGAGCTCTTCCTCCAGCGCCTCGATGCGCTTGGAGACCGCGGCCTGGGTGGCGCAGAGCATCTGCGCCGTCTCTCGGAAGCTCTTGAGCCGGTCGAGCATGACCAGCGTTTCGAGGAAACGGGTGTTCATCTTCTGCTTCTCCCTGTACCGAGCATCGTTGAACTTTTGTTATCGGGTTGTTTAACAAAAACTCGTTCGACTCGATCAATCGATCATGTTTTCATCAACTCGTCGCACACGTAAGCGGTGCAACCCGCCCCCGGCGGCAGCTTCGGTCCCGGATCGAATGCTGCAGGAGCCGTGCCAGCGGGTTCATGTTTTGTTTTCGTTGCTGTCAGGTACTGGATCAGGGAGAGGTCGAATGAAAAAAGCGAAGGCAAGGCGCGCCAGGATCGGTGCCGCCCTGGGGATTTGCGCGCTGGCGGTCGCCGGCTGCGGTGGCGGAGGTGGGGGCGGCGGCGTCGACCCGGCCGTGCTGGCGGCGATCGCCGCCGCCGGTGGCACCCAGCCGCCCGTTCCGCCGGCACCTCCGGCACCGCCGCCGCCCGCGCCGCCACCGCCGGCCGTGCGCGCCAAGTGCGCGATGGACAGCGCCGTGGAGGCCTCCTACGAGGAGCGGCGCCTGCCCAACAAGATCGCCGCCAGCGATGCATCGAGCTATTCGCAGCAACTGCTGCAGGCCAGCGGATTCGACCGCTTCGGCCCCGACTTCGCCGCCAGGCTCTGCAGCGACGGCCTGGCCGGCGCCTCGAGCTACGACGAGGCGGTGGCGCTGCTGCATGCCGAGGGGAAAAAGCTCTGGCAGGCGGCGCTCGACCGCGTGCAGGGCCGGTCGGTCCAGGGCACGCTGGCGAAGAGCGACGACCGCATGCTCTATTGGGCACGCCTGACGATGACGCTCGCGCTGCGCCAGTGGAAGCCCGAGTTCGCGCTGACGGACGCGCAGCGCGCTGCGCTGGAGAACGAGTTCGAGCGTGCCTCGCGCGGGCAGCTGTCGATCGATTTCCCCGAAGGCAAGGGCTACAAGCGGATCCTGGTGAGCGGCTTCGATCCGTTCTCGCTCGGCGCCCCGAGCTCGGATGACAGGATCGAGTCCGGCGATTTCGAACTGCCCAGAGGCAATCCGTCGGGCGCCACCATCCTCTCGCTCGATGGTCATACCGTGGCGCTGGCCGACGGGACGACCGCGGTGATCCGCACCTTCATCCTGCCCGTCAACTACGGTCCGTTCCTCGCCGGCATGCAGGAAGACACGCTGGGGCCCTGGTTCAAACCCGGCGACAAACGCGTCGATGCGTCGATCACCATGAGCCAGGGGCGCAACAGCTTCGACCTGGAGCACTACAACGGGCGCTATCACTTCTCCGCCGTCGGCAACGACAACCTCAGGCCTCCGTGCACCGGCTTTCCCTCGAACCAGGATTGCGAGATCAACCCGCCGGAACGCTGGTTGGGGTATTCGCCCACGCCATGGTCGAAGGATGCGCCGTCGCAGTTCACCGTCGCAAGCCTGCCGTTCCAGAGCATGATCGATGCGGCCACGGGCGACTGGAAAGTGGCCCGGAACGACGAATACGATGTCATCGAGTGCACCCTCGACGCTCTTTTTCCGCCCGAAGGAACGAAGCCGAATCCGCAAGAGCTGAACTGCGCGCTGCAGGGCGGTGGCGGCAACTACCTGTCCAACGCCAGCGCCTACCGCAACACCCTGCTGCGCGACGTCTTCCGGCTCGACATTCCTGCAGGCCACATTCACACGCCGACCATGAAGATTCCCAGGGGCGTCACCGATCCGGAATTCGAGACCCACCGTGACAAGATCGTTGCGCAGTCCCGCAACCTGGTCATCGAGGTGGCCAAGAGCCTGGCCTCGCCGCCCGCTCTGTGATTTCCCGGGAGAACCGACCATGAAATTCATCGCAGCCTTCGCATTCGCTCTCGGCACGGCCCTGAGCTGCGGTCCGGCGCTGTCCCAACCCACCGGCGGGTTCTATCTGTTCAAGCACAAGGACAACGGCAAGGTCGTGTGCTTCCAGCACATCATCAATTCCGATTGGGAACGGCTGTCGGGCCCGTTCCGGGACGCCGAATGCAAGACCGAGCAGAAGCCCAAGCCCGCGCGCGGTGACCTGCCCGCCAATCCGCTCGACCTCGCGCCCAGGAAGTAGCGACGCCAGGGGGCGCTTGCGGTAACGTCGGTCCCATGACCTCGCCGAAGACGCCCCGAACCTCTCCACCATCGCGCGTGCTGCTGACCGGCTTCGAGCCCTTCGGCGGCGAGGCCATCAATCCTTCATGGGAAGCGGTGCGCGCGCTCGATGGCTGGAAGCACGCTGGCGCGGTGGTGCATGCGCGCCAGATGCCCTGCGTCTTCGGCGCGGCCATCGATTCGCTCGCGGCGGCCATGGACGAGCTGAAGCCGCGACTGGTGCTGTGCATCGGCCAGGCCGGCGGCCGCGCCGAGGTCACGCCCGAGCGCGTGGCGATCAACGTCGACGACGGCCGCATCGCCGACAACGCGGGGCGACAGCCGGTCGACGTGCCGGTGGCGCCCGAGGGCCCCGCGGCCTATTTCTCGACGCTGCCGATCAAGGCCATGGTGCGCGACCTGCGCGCCGCGGGCGTGCCGGCCTCGGTGTCGAACACGGCCGGCACCTTCGTGTGCAACCACATCTTCTACGGCCTGATGCACCAGCTCGCGCGGCGCGTGCAGCCAGGCGTGCAAAGCGCACGCGGAGGCTTCATCCACATCCCCTACCTGCCCGAGCAGGCGGCGAACTTTCCGGGCGCGCCGAGCATGGCGCTCGCGACCCTGGTCGAGGCGCTGCGCATCGCGGTTCGCACCGCGCTCGAGGTCGAGCGCGACATCGCCGAGACCGGCGGCCAGCTGCACTGACCCCGGCACTCAGGCCGCGAACAGCTTCGCGAGCCAGCCGTTGAGCGCGTCGTTGACCAGCGCCGGCTTCTCCATCGTCAGCATGTGGCCGCATTGCGGCACCCACACCAGCTCGGCCTGCGGCAGCAGCGCCGCGAGCTCGCGCGTGCATTCGGGCGGCGCGAGGCGGTCGTCGTCGCCGCACATCAGCAGCACCGGCGCGCGCAGCGACGCGAGGTGCGTGCGCGCGTCGGGCCGGGCCATCACGGCGCGGTTTTGGCGCGTGAGCTGCTCGGCGCCGGCGCCCAGCACCATGTCGAGGTAGCGCTGCACGAGCACCGGGTCGGCGGCCTGGGCGGGGTGGAAGGCGAAGAACACGTTGGGTTCGATCACCTCGCGCAGTTCGCCGCGCGCGAAGTACTCGATCGCGCCTTCGCGCAGCGCGCGCATGTCGGGCGTCTCGGGCCGTGCGCTGGTGCCCAGCAGCGCCAGGCCCGCGATGCGACCGGGTGCCTGGCGCGCGGCCTCCATCGCGACCATGCCGCCCATCGAGGCGCCGCACAGCACCAGCGGGCCGGGGTTCTCGTCGAGCACGGCCGCGGCCATGCCCTCGATGGTGGCGTGGCGCAGCTGGACGTCGCTCACGCGCGGCGAGAGCGACGAAGGGAGGGCGGGGAGCTGGGCGTCCCACAGGCGCGCATCGCACGCGAGGCCGGGAAGAAGTACGAGGGTGGCAGGCATGCCGGGATTCTGCGCGAGGACGTCATCCCGGCGCATCGGCATAGGCTTCCTGGCCAGCAGCCAGGCGCGCCGCGGCTCGACATACTCGCGCCGCCACCCCTTCTCCTTTCCCTTCGACTTCCATGAACCTGGTTCAACGCGTGCAGGACATCCTGCTCAAGCCCAAGGCCACCTGGCCGGTGATCGATGCCGAGCCCGAGGACACCGCCTCGCTCTACAAGAACTACCTGATGATCCTCGCGCTGATCCCGGCCGTGGCCGGCTTCATCGGCCTGTCGGTGATCGGCATGGGCGCCTTCGGCGTGAGCTTCCGCGTGCCGGTGCTCGCGGGGCTGGTCAACATGGTGGTCGGCTACGTGCTGTCGCTCGTGGTGGTGTTCGTGGTCGGGCTCATCGTCGACGCGCTCGCGCCCACCTTCGACGGCGTGCAGAGCCCGGTCGCCGCGCTCAAGCTCGCGGTCTATGCCTCCACCGCCTCGCTGGTCGGCGGCGTATTCAGCCTGCTGCCCTCGCTGTCGGCGCTGGGCGCGCTGTGCGGGCTCTACGGCATCTACCTGATCTACCTCGGCCTGCCGGTGCTGATGAAGTGCCCGGCCGATCGCGCGCTGCCCTACACCGCGGTGGTGGTGGTCTGCGCCATCGTCGGCGGCTTCACGATCGCGTGGGTGCTCTCGCTGCTCACGGCTTCGCCGGCGCTGCGGCTGGGCGCGCTGCCGATGGCCTTCGCCTGACGCCGAAGCCGCCACGGCGGCCGGTGGTGGGACAATGGGGGCCGATGCCCACGCCCAAACCCGACACCACCACCGACATCATCCTCATCCGCCACGGCGAGACCGCCTGGAACCGCGAGCTGCGCTTCCAGGGCCACGCCGACGTGCCGCTCAACGACATGGGCCACGAGCAGGCGCGCCGCATCGGGCTGCGGCTGGCGCAGGAAACCGCGGTGCAGCACGTGATCAGCAGCGACCTGCTGCGGGCCCAGCAGACGGCGGCGCCGGGCGCCTCGCAGCTCTCGCTGCCGATCGTCACCACGGCCTCGCTGCGCGAGCAGTTCTTCGGCATCGCCGAAGGCATGCGTTCCGACGAGATCCAGGCCCTGCATCCGCGCGCCTGGGAGGAGTGGCTGGAGTTCCGCGAGGACCACGCCATGCCCGAGGGCGAGACGGCGCGCGAGTTCCATGCGCGCATCGTCGCGGCGCTCGGCACCATCGCCGGCGCGCACCGCGGGCAGCACCTGATCGTGGTCACGCACGGCGGCGTGCTCGACATGGTGTGGCGCACCGCGCACGGCCTGAGCCTCAGCGGCCCGCGCCGCAGCGAGATTCCCAACGCCGGCTTCAACCGCATCCGCATCGCCGACCCCGCGGCGCCCGAGGCGATCGAGATTGTCGAATGGGCCGACACGCGGCACCTGGCCGACCTGCCGCCGCAGCCGACCTACGACCAGACGCGGCACCTCAAGAACAAGGACTGAAGCGGCTCAGCCGCAGCTGCCCGCCTTCGGCGCGCGCAGCAGCGGCCGGCCCGCGCCGACGCCGGTCGGCTGGCCCTGGTCCACCGCGAGCTGGCCGTTCACCAGCACCGTGCGCACGCCCTCGGACAGCAGCGTGGGCTGCGTGTAGGTGGCACGCGCGGCGAAGCGCGCGGGATCGAACACCACCACGTCGGCGTAGTAGCCGGGCCGTAGATGGCCGCGCTGCACCAGGCCCAGCGTGTCGGCCGTGAGCGAGGAACTGCCGCGGATGAACTGCGCGAGCGAGATCGCGTGCTCCTTCACCACGTACTGCTCGTACTTGCGCGCGAAGGTGCCGTAGGCGCGCGGATGGCCCTGCGAGGAATCCGACGAGGTCATGACCCAGGGCCGCTTCATGAAGGCGCGCACGTCGTCGTCGCTCTGGTTGAACGAGGCGATCATCAGGTCGCCGTCGCGCAGCACCGCGATGGCGGCGTCGACCGGGTCGGCGTTCTGGGCCTTCGCGACCTGCGCGAGCGTCTTGCCCACGTACTTCGTGCTGCCGGCCGAGAACAGGATCGCGTCGGGCCCGCCGCGCAGCCGCAGGTTCTCGCGCATGCCGCCGCGCAGCCGCTCCTGCACCGCGGCATCGTCGAAGCGCTGCAGCAGCGCGGAGCGGCCGCCATCGATGGCCCAGGGCGGGATCAGCGCGGCCGAGAAGCGGGTGCTCGAGGCGGTCCACGGATAGTGGTCGGCCGTGATGTCCAGGCCCTTGGCGCGCTCGCGTTCGATGCGCTCGATGATGTCGCCGCTCTGGCCCTGCACGTCGACGCCGAGCGCCTTGATGTGCGCCACGTGCACCGGCAGCTTCGCCTCGTGGCCGATGCGGATCACCTCGTCGATCGAGCCCTTGAGCCCGATGTTGTACATGGACTCGTCGCGGATGTGGCTGTCGTAGAGCCCGCCATGGCGCGCCGCCACCTTCGCGAGCGCGATCACCTCCTCGGTCTTCGAGAAGTTCTGCGGCGGATAGAAGAGCCCCGTCGACAGGCCCAGCGCGCCCTCGCACATGGCCTGGCTCACGTGGCGGCCCATGGCCTCGAGCTGCTCGGGCGTGGGCTGGCGGTTGGCCTCGCCGAGCTGGCTGGTGCGCACCGGCCCGAAGCCGACGTACATCGCGACGTTGGTGCCCACCGGCACGGCGCGCAGCCGCTGCGCCTGGGCCGCGATGTCCCAGCCGCCGAAGCCGTCGTTGCCGATCACGGCGGTGGTCACGCCCTGGGTCAGGAACGGGATGTTGAGGCGCTTGCGCGCGTCGTTCGAATGCAGATCGGTGTCGGCATGCGTGTGGGCGTCGATGAAGCCCGGCGCCACCACCATGCCGGTGGCGTCGATGGTGCGCTTGGCCTTGAACTGCGCGGGCATCGCGCGGCCCGCGAACACGATGCGGTCGCCCGCGATGCCGACGTCGCCGACCACGGGCCGGTCATCGTCGCCGGTGTAGATGGTGCCGCCGCGCAGCAGCAGGTCGAGCTCGATCGGTGCGTCGGCCGGTTGGGCGTGGAGCGAAGGTGCGAGGAAGGCGAGCGCGGCCAGGGCGATGAGCGAAGTCTGCATGGGGCGATGTGGGCACGGGTGGAAACGCCGGCCAGTGTGAAGTCGCCTCGCGCGCGCCGCCAATTCCTTTTGCGGCACGCCCCATGTCCTGAACTCATGAGCGCGCGGCGATCTCCGGCAGGTCCAGCTTGCGGTAGACCTCGGCTGCCTGCCGGCGCAGCCGCAGCGATTCGGGCTGGCCGTTGAACTGCTGCTGCAGGATGCCCTGCGCGCCGGTCAGCGTGGCCTCGGTGCCGCTGCGCACCAGCGCGTCGAGGTAGACCTGCTCGAACAGGTCGCGCTGTGCATGGCTGCCGCCGATCTCGATCATGCGCGGCAGCGCGGTGCCGAGGCCGTCGATCGCCGCGGCCAGGTCGCCGCGCGCATGGGCGCGCAGGCCGTGCGCGGCCGGCACGCACACACGCTGCCAGGCTGCGCGCGTCGAGGCCGGCGCATGCGGCGCGAAGGCCTCGATGTTGGCCAGCAGCGTGTCGGCCTCGGGCCGGCCCGCGCGCGCCAGGCCATAGAGGTACTGCAGGTCGAGAAAGGGCAGCACGTGGTCGGCCTGGCGCTGCAGCAGGTGCGCAGCCACGTCGTCCCAGCGATCGCCGACGTCGACGCCCGCGAGCTCGAGCCGCGCGAGCAGCGAGACGGCGCCGATCTGGTCCTGCGAATACGCCTTGACCACGCCCCAGGCATGGTGGTCGTAGACCGCGAGCGCCTCGTCGCCGCGGCCCAGGTCGATGAGGAACAGCGCCACGTGCCACCAGTTGTGCGTGACCATGAAGGAGTTGAGGCCGACCCAGGTGTCGCTCACGCTCTCCATGAAGGCCAGGCCCTCGGCGAGCCGGCCCTCGGTGAGCATCACGTGCGCGAGCGCATGGTGGGCCCAGGGCTCCTTGCGGCACAGGGCGATCGCATGGCGCGCGCTGGCCTCGGCCTCGCGCATCAGGTGGCACTGCTCGTAGCCGAAGGCGGCCATGCCGTGCACGTAGGGCACCTCGGCCGCATGCGGCAGCACGGCGAGCGCGAGCCGCAGCATGCCGGGGCAGTCGCCGGTGTTGAAGCAGTGGTACTGGCCGAGCTTGAGCGACACCAGGTCGCGCGGATGCTCGCGCGCCTGTTCGGCATGCAGCGCGATGGCGCGCGCGATGTCGCCGTCGGCCCAGGCCTCGATGGCCGCGATGTAGCGCTGCTCGCGCGGCGTGGCGCGCGCGGCCTGCTGGCGTGCCTTGTCGAGGAAGGGGCGCGCATTGGCCACGGCCTCGCGCGATTCGGCGAACAGGTGCAGCGTGGCGCCGTAGGCCTGCACGATGGGGCTCGCGTCGTGCTCGGTGGCGGCGAGCAGGTTGACGGCGCGGGCCTCGCTCGAGATGAAGCCCATGACGAAATCGTCGACCAGCGGCAGGCTGGCGGCGTCGTCGAGCGTGAGGGGGTTGCCGAGGCTGTCGGCGTGGCGGACGGTGTTCGACGGGGGGCTGGCGGAGGGCATGGCGCATCGTGCCACGCCCCCGCGGCGGCTTCAACGCGCCGTCTTCAGACGCCTGCCTGCTGGTGCCGGTACTCCTGGGTCTTGCCGCCGTAGCCGTAGGCCGCGCCGCGCGCGTCGATCACGTGGATGTACGAGACCTCGTGCAGGTTGGGCCGCAGCCTGGCCATGGCCGCATGGACCTCGCGCAGGTAGCGCGCCTTCTCGGCCTTGGTGTTGGTCTCGTCGGTGATGCTGATGTCGAGGTGGAAGGCCGACTTCCCGAGCGCGGCCAGCGACTGGCCGCCGATGAACCAGGTGTCGGCGGCGATGTACTGCACGGTGATGGCGATCACCGGCAGCTGCTTGCCGAGCACGCTCTGGGTGAGCTCGGCGACGGCGTCGACGGTCTGGCGCGTGAGGTCGGCATCGGGTTGGCCGGAGAGGTGGACGACGATGTGGGGCATGGCGGACTCCTTGGAAGGTTTGGGTGGTCGATGGGGTGATTGTGGGCAGTGCCTCGTCATCGGAAAAGCGGGAAGATATGATGACAGCCATCGGAATATCGGATGGATGAGCCATGCAGGGATTCGATCTGGAACAGCTGCGCACGCTGGTGGCGGTGGTCGACGCGGGCAGCCTCACGGCCGCGGCGCCGCGGGTCTTCCTCTCGCAGTCCTCGGTCAGCGAGCAGATGCGCAAGCTCGAGGAGCGCGCGGGCCAGTCGCTGCTCACGCGCAGCAAGGCCGGGGTGTCGCCGACCGAGGCCGGCGCGCGGCTGCTGGTCCATGCGCGGCGCATCCTGGCACTGAGCGACGAGGCCTTCCGCGACCTGCATGGCGAGACGCTGGCGGGCGAGCTGCGGCTCGCGGTCACCGACTACTTCCGTCCGGGCGACCTCACGCAATTGCTGGCGCGGCTCGCGCAGGGCCATCCGCGCGTGCGGCTGCACGTGAGCATCCTCAAGAGCGACGAGCTGCGCGCGGCCTATGCGCGCGGCGATTTCGACGTGGCACTGGCGATGCACATCGCGGGCGTGTCGACGCCGCCGCCGGGCAGCCCGGCGGTGCTGCGGCGCGAATCACTGGCCTGGCTGGGCGCGGCCGGCATGCGGGTGGTGCGCGGCGAGCCGGTGCGGCTGCTGGTGCTGCCCGACACCTGCTCGCTGCATCAGTTCACGGTGGCGTTGCTGCGGCGCCGGCGTGTGCCCTACGTGCTCGCGCATGTGGCCTCGGGGGTGGCGGGGCTGCAGTCGGCATTGGCGGCGGGGCTCGGCGTGGCCTGCCTCAACGAGTCGGCGATCGGCGAAGGGGTGGCGCGGCTCGCGGCGCCGCATGGGTTGCCGGCGTTGCCGCGCGTGGCTTTCCAGTTCCTGCCGGGGCGGCGGGGGGAGACGGAATTCGTGGCGCGGGCGCGGGAGATGCTGGCTGTGCAGCTGGGGTGAGTTCTTTGTTGGCGTCGCGGGCGCGTGCACAGGACGCCGGGTACTCCCCTCCGCGAATGTCCCCCGGCCTTCGGCCTCCTCCTTGATTTCGCTGCGGGGAGTACCCGGCATCCTGTGCACGAGGGACGCTGCGTTGTGCGGCGTCTCTCGTGTTCAGATGGCTGTGCGAAGGAGGCTTGTGTTCAACCCCAGGACAGGGCCGACAGGTCGTTCACGAAGATCGGGTTTTCCTTCCAGATGCCCTTGACGTTCTTCTTCGCCACGGTCGGGAACTGCGGCTGGTAGAGGAAGCCGTTGGCCGCGTCGGTGGCCAGCATCTTCTGCGCGTCGCCCAGCAGCTTGTTGCGCTCGGCGGTGTTGGCGGTGGTCTTGATCTTGTCGAACAGCGTGTCGAAGGCCTTCGACTGGTAGCCCCAGTAGTAGTCCGACTTGGCGTAGTTGCCGAGGTCGAAGGGCTCGACGTGCGAGACGATCGACAGGTCGTAGTCCTTGTTGCCGTAGGTGCCGCTGAGCCATTGCGCCCACTCGACGTTCTGCACCTTCGCCACGATGCCGATCTTGGCGAGCTGGGCCACGATCACCTCGCCGCCCTGGCGCGCGTAGGGCGGCGGGGGCAGGGTCAGCTTGAGCTCGAGCGGGGTCTTCACGCCGGCCTCGGCCAGCAGCTTCTTGGCCTTCTCGATGTCGAAGGGGTTGATGCCGGTGGTGTCGACAAAGCCGGCCGCGCCGGGCACGTAGTGGCTGCCGATCGGCACGCCGAAGCCGTCGGCCGCGCCCTCGATGACGGCCTTGCGGTCGATGGCCGCGAGGATCGCGCGGCGCACGCGCACGTCGTCGAGCGGCTTCTTGCGGTTGTTGATCGCGAGGATGGTCTTGGCGCGCGAGCCGGCCAGGATGGTCTGGAACTGCGGGTTGGCCTTGAACTGCGGCACCACGCGCGTGCCGATGCGCGGGAACATGTCGATGTCGCCCGAGAGCATGGCCGCGGCCTGGGCCGCGGTGTCGGAGATGAAGCGGAAGGTCGCCTTGTTGATCTTCGCGTTGCCGGGGTTGCGGAAGCCGTCCCACTTGCTCAGCGTGATCGAGGAGCCCTTGACCCAGTTGTCGAGCTTGTACGGGCCGGTGCCCACGGGCTTGGTGGCGTTGCCGTCGGCGCTCTTGGGCTCGACGATCACCGCGGTGGCCTGGCCCAGCACGAAGGGCAGGTCGGGGTCGATCTCCTTGTTGATGACGACCACCGTGTAGTCGTCGGTCGCCTGGGTGCTGAGGTTGGCGAAGGTGCGCTTGTCCTTGTTCGTGCTCTTGTCCGAACCCGCGCGGTCGAACGAGAACTTGACCGTGGCCGCGTTGAAGGGCTCGCCGTTCTGGAACTTCACGCCGCGGCGCAGCTTGAAGGTGTAGGTCTTGAGGTCGGGCGAGACTTCCCAGCTCTCGGCCAACAGCGGCGTGACGCTGCCGTCGGCGTTGATCTTGGTCAGCGTCTCCAGGATGTTGTACTGCACCACCTCGGCGATCGCGGCCGCGGCGCCCGCGGTCGGATCGAGGCCCGGCGGCTCGAGCGCCATGCCGATCACGATGGCGTCCTTCCGTCCCTGGGCCAGGCCGGCCAGCGGTGTGGCCAGGGCCACGGTGGCGCCAGCGGTGGTGAGGAGGGTGCGACGGTTCAACATACGTGGTGATCTCCGGAAAAACGTCTGGAAAGGCAAAGGGCTGCCTCGCAAGGGTGAGGGGACGGCGCGCCCCGAATCAAGGCGCGGCGCCGCGAGAGACCCTCGGCGCAGCAGGAAAGATGCCACGCCGTGCAGCCAAAAGCATTCTCGCGCAGCGCGCTCGCCGCCGATGCCGCGGCGCGGCGCTTTTTCCTCGGGAGGTTCCCGGATGCGGGGCGCCGCGAAAGGTCAGCGGCCACTCACGCCCAGGACATCGCGGCGATGTCGTTGGCGAAGATCGGCGCGTCCTTCCACAGGCCGCGCAGCCCGCGCGCGGCGATGGTGATGAGCTGCGGCTGGTAGAGGAACACGTTGGCCGAGTCCTCGGCCAGGATGTGCTGCGCCTCGCCCAGCAGGCGCAGCCGGTCGGCCTCGCGCGGCGCGTTGCGCGACTTCTCGAACACCTCGTTGAACTTCGCCGACTGGTAGCCCCAGTAGTACTCGGGGCGCGTGTAGTTCACGAGGTCGAAGGGCTCGACATGCAGGATCACCGACAGGTCGTAGTTCTTGTTGCCGTAGGTGCCGCTGATCCACTGCGCCCACTCCACGTTCTGGATCTTCGCGACGATGCCGACCTGCGCGAGCTGCGCGGCGATCAGCTCGCCGCCCTGGCGCGCATAGGGCGGGGGCGGCAGCACCAGGTCGAGCTGCAGCGGCAGCTTCACGCCGGCCTCGGCCAGCAGGCGCTTGGCCTTCGCGGGGGCGTAGGGGTTGATGCCGGTGGTGTCGACGTAGCCCGGCGCGGTCGGCACGTAGTGGCTGCCGATCGGGATGCCGCGGCCGTCCATGGCCGCGTCGATCACCGCCTTGCGGTCGATCGCGGCCGCGATCGCGCGGCGCACGCGCACGTCGTCGAGCGGCTTGCGCCTGTTGTTGATCGCGAGGATCGACTTGCCGCGCGAGGCGTTGAAGAGGATCTGGAAGCGCTTGTCGTTCTGGAACTGCGAGAGGCTGCGCGAGACCGAGGCATGCGGGAACAGGTCGATGTCGTTCGACAGCAGCGCGGTGGTCTGCGCGGCCGGCTCCGAGACGAAACGGAAGCTCGCGCGGCGGATCTGCACCGCGTCGGCATGGCGGTAGCCGTCCCACTTCGCGAGCACGATCGACGAGCCCTTGGCCCAGTTCTCGAGCCGGTAGGGACCGGTGCCCACGGGCTTGGTGGCATTGCCCTCGGCCGACTTGGGCTCGACCACGATCGCCGAGGCCTGGCCGAGCTGGAACAGCAGGTCGGGCTCGATCTCCTTGGCGATCAGCACCACCGTGTTCGCGTCGAGCGCCTGGGTCGTGAAGTTGGCGAAGAAGCGCTTGTCCTTGTTGGTGCTGTTGGCGGCCGAGGCACGGTCGAACGAGAACTTGACCGTGTTCGCGTCGAAGGCCTCGCCGTTCTGGAACTTGACGCCGCGCCTGAGCCTGAAGGTGTAGGTGCGCAGGTCGGGCGAGACCTCCCAGCTCTCGGCCAGCAGCGGCGTGACGCTGCCGTCGGAGTTGATCTTGGTCAGCGTCTCGAAGACGTTGTAGAGCACCACCTCGGCGATCTCGGCGCCGGCCTTGGCCGTGGGATCGAGGCCCGTGGGTTCGAGCGTGAGGCCGAGCACCAGCGTGTCCTTGCGGCGTGCCTGCGCGAGGGCGCCGGCCGGCAGCACGAGGGGCGCGAGCGCGGCGGCGCCGGTGGCGAGGAGGGTGCGTCTGTGAAGCATGGGCGGGCGGTCCTTTGAGCGGTGGCGGGGGCATGCGCCCTCCGGGCGCGCCGCATCATCCGCGAGGAGAGGCCCGGTGCGCAACCAGATGCTTATGCCCTGGTTGCATGACGGGCGCGCTCAGTGCCCCGGTGCCTGCAGCACCGCGCCCAGCAGCGTGCGCGTGTACGGATGCTGCGCGTTGGCGAACAGCGCCTGCGGCGTTCCGCGCTCGACGATCTGCCCCTTGAAGACCACGCACACCTCGTCGCACAGGTGGTTGACGACGGCGAGGTCATGGCTGATGAGCAGGTAGCTGATGCCGAACTGCTGCTGCAGGTCCTGCATGAGGTTGAGCACCTGGGCCTGCACGGAGACGTCCAGGGCGCTCACGGGCTCGTCGGCGACGATGAGCTTGGGGCGGGTGATGAGCGCGCGTGCGATCGCGATGCGCTGGCGCTGGCCGCCCGAGAACTCGTGCGGATACTTGTCGAGGTCGGTGGGGCGCAGGCCCACGGCCGCGAGGGATTCGGCGGCGCGCTCGCGCTGCTCCTTCTTCGAGACCTGGGCCAGTGCTTCGAGCGGTTCGGCGACGATGCGCGCGACCGTCTGGCGCGGGTCGAGGGAGCCGTAGGGGTCCTGGAAGACCATCTGGAAGTCGCGCCGGGCGGTGCGCAATTCGTCCTTGCTCAGCGCGTGCAGCTCACGCCCTTCGAGCTTCACGCTGCCCGAGGTGGGCTTGTCCAGGGCCATCACGAGCCGAGCGATGGTCGACTTGCCCGAACCGGACTCGCCCACGATCCCCACGCTGCGCCCGGCCTGCACCTCGAAGCTCACGCCGTTGAGCGCCTTGACCGTGGGCGGCGGGCCCAGCAGCTTCTCGCGCGGCAGCGCGTAGTGGCGCACGAGGTCGGTGACTTGCAGCAGCGGCGTCTTCGTTTGCGTCATGCCACGGCCTCCGCTTCGATCTCTGCAATCTCTCCAAGCCGGATGCATCGCACCGCATGGTCGTCAGGCAGCATTACCGCGGGCGGCCGCGTCGACTGGCACGCATCGACCGTGTAGCTGCAGCGCCCCGCGAACGGACAGCCCGCGGGCAGGTCCACCAGCTCGGGCACGCTGCCGCGAATCGTCGCCAGCCGCTGGCCCTTCGGCGCCCCGATCACCGGCCGTGCCGCGAACAGCCCCTTGGTGTACGGATGCGCGCGGTTCGCGAAGAGCGCGCGCGTCGGCCCGCTCTCCACCACGCTGCCGCCATACATCACGAGCATGCGCTGCACGCTGTTGGCGATCACGCCCAGGTCGTGCGAGATCAGGATCAGCGCCATGCCCATCTCTGCCACCAGGTTCTGGATCAGGTCGAGCACCTGCTTCTGGATGGTCACGTCCAGCGCGGTGGTGGGTTCGTCGGCGATCAAGAGATCCGGCCCGCAGGCCAGCGCCATCGCGATGCCGATGCGCTGCCGCTGGCCACCCGAGAACTGGTGCGGATAGGCATCCAGGCGGGAGGCCGCATCGGGAATGCCCACGCGCTGCAGCAGGTTCAGCGCTTCGGCGCGGGCCTGCTTGGCCGTGAGCCCACGGTGCAGCCGCAGCGGTTCGCCGACCTGGCGCGCGATGGTGTGGACCGGGTTCAGGGCCGTCATCGGCTCCTGGAAGATCATGCCGATGCGGTTGCCGCGGATCTGGCACATGGCCGACTCGGGCTGCCCGATGAGCTCCTGGCCGTCCAGGCGGATGCTGCCGGTGACCTTGGCGGTGGCCGGCAGCAGGCCCATGAGGGACATGACCGTGATGGACTTGCCGCAGCCCGACTCGCCCACGATGCCGAGGGTCTGGCCGCGTTCGAGCGAGAAGGAGACGCCGCGCACGGCCTGGGCGGGGCCGCGCTGGGTCTGCAGGCCGATGTGGAGGTTGTCGACTTCGAGGAGGGGCATGGGGTTCACCTCGCGCGCGCCAGGCGCGGATCGAGCAGGTCGCGCAGGCCGTCGCCCAGCAGGTTCAGGCCCAGCACCGCCAGCGCGATGGCCATGCCCGGGAAGACGGCCAGCAGCGGCTGCTGGAACATCAGGGTCTGCGCCTCGCTGAGCATGCGGCCCCAGGAAGGCTGCGGCGGCTGCGTGCCCAGGCCGAGGTAGGACAGGGCGGCCTCGGCCAGGATCGCGATGGCGAAGCGGATGGTGATCTGCACGATCAGCACCGCCGAGATGTTGGGCAGCACGTGCTGCATGGTGATGGCGAAGCTGCCCTTGCCGCAGGCACGGGCCGCCGCCACGTACTCGCGCGACCAGATGGCGTTGGCCGAGGCGCGCGTGATGCGCGCGAAGGTGGGGATGTTGTAGATGCCGATGGCGATGATGGCGTTGACGATGCCCGCGCCGAAGACGGCCGTCATCATGATGGCCGAGAGGATGGCGGGGAAGGCCAGCGAGAAGTCGGAGAAACGCATGATGGCTTCTTCGACCCAGCCACGCCTGGCCGCGGCCAGCAGGCCCAGGGCGGTGCCCACTACCAGGCCGATGCCCACGGCGATGACGCCCACCAGGATGGAAGCACGGGCCCCCACCAGCAGCAGCGAGGCCACGTCGCGCCCGAAGGCGTCGGTACCGAGCCAGTGGCTGGCCGAGGGCGGCTGCATCTTGTTGGCCATGTCCATGGCGTAGGGCGAGTAGGGCGTCCAGAGGTAGGAGACCAGGGCCGCGAGCAGCAGCAGGGCGGCGAGCACGCCGCCGATGACGAAGCTGCGGTGATGGCGCGCGCGCTGCCAGAAGCCGGGCAGCTTGAGGGCGGCGGCGCTGGGGGTAACCGATGCAATGGCGCTCATATGTCGCTCGCCTTGATGCGCGGGTCGATGACGGCATAGAGCACGTCGACCACGAAGTTGACGATGACGACCATGGCCGCGAGCAGCATGACGCAGTTGCGCACGACGATGAGGTCGCGGTTGCTGATGGCCTGGAAGATCAGGCGGCCCAGGCCCGGCAGGTAGAACACGTTCTCCACCACGATGGTGCCGGCGAGCAGCTCGGAGAACTGCATGCCCATGACGGTGATGACGGGGATCAGGGCGTTGCGCAGCACGTGGGTCCAGAGCACCGCGCGCTGGGTCACGCCCTTGGCGCGCGCGGTGCGCACGAAGTCCTCGCGCATGACCTCGAGCACGGCCGAGCGTGTGATGCGCGCGAGGATGGCCGCCTGCACGACGGCCAGGGACAGGGCGGGCAGCAGCAGCGACTTCAAGCCAGCGAAGACGCCTTCGCCCCAGCCGTCGAAGCCACCGGCGGAGAACCACTGCAGCTGCACGGAGAAGACGAGGATCAGCAGGATGGCGAACCAGAAGTTGGGGATGGCGATGCCGACCTGGGTGAGGCCCATCAAGCCGACGTCGCCGAGCTTGTTGTGGCGTGCGGCGGCGGTGACGCCCACGAGCAGGGCGAGCACGGTGGTGAAGGCCATGGCCAAGAGGGCCAGGGGGACGGTGAGTGCGAGGCGCTCGAGGATGAGGTCGAGCACGGGGGAGCTGTAGGCGTAGGAGTCGCCGAGGTCGCCGGTGAGCAGGCCCGCGATCCAGTGCCAGTAGCGGGTCCAGGCGGGTTGGTCGAGGCCGAGCTTGGTGGCCAGGGCGGCGACGGCTTCGGGCGCGGCATCCGGTCCCATGAGCATCTGCGCGGCGTTGCCGGGCAGGATCTCCAGGACCAGGAAGACGATGATGGAGGCGCCGATCAGCGTGCCGATCAGCGTGGCAAGGCGCTTGAGAAGAAAGAGGCTCATGGGGCGGGGCGCAGCATAACCCGACAACTGCAACAAGCGTGCCGTAGCACCGGATCCCCGAGGGGATCGCTCTCCCACGTTGCCGCCGGGGACTCCGTCAGCGGGGATAATCGCAGCATGGCCCTCATGATCACCGACGAATGCATCAACTGCGATGTCTGCGAGCCGGAGTGCCCGAACGATGCGATCTACATGGGCGAGGCGATCTACGAGATCGATCCGCACAAGTGCACCGAATGCGTGGGCCACTTCGATGAGCCGCAGTGCGTGCAGATCTGCCCCGTGGCCTGCATCCCGATCAACCCGGCCCACGTGGAAAGCCGCGAGACGCTGATGCAGAAGTACGAGCGTCTCACGGCAACGAAGGCCGCGCTGCCGCAGCCTCCGTCCGCACCCTCAGCCGGCGTCTGAAGCCGCGGGCTTGCGGCGCTTTTTCTTCGCGCCGCCTTCCTCCGCGGGCTTCGATCCCGGTCTCTCTCCGTAGCTCGCCGTGGCCTTGCGCGGCTCGGCCGCGAGCCTGGCGGCACGCGCTTTCTCGAGGCGCTCCTGGGCTTCGAGCCTGCGTTGCGCGAGGGCAGCGCGCTGGGCATCCTGCGCGGCGCGTTGGTCGCGCTGATGCGCCTGCTTTACCTCGGACAGCCGCGTGCGTTCGAGCCGGTCGGCGAGCTTCGCGTTGCGCTGCGTGGCTTCGTCGGCGGCCCGGCGATCGTCGTCGGTGCGCACGTCGTCCACCTTCACCGTCGTTCCGCCCGCGCAAGGTCGGTCGCTGTAGCTGTTGCCGCAGCGCCAGGTCGACGTGCCCGGCTGCTGCGCGAATGCGCTCGTCACTGCACAGACGCCGATGGCCATCGCGCTCGCGACGATGGACCGGTGCATGCGGTGCGTCCTTCTCGTTCTCTCCCTCGTTGTCGACATCGTTCTTCTCTCCCTCTTGCTTCGCGCTCTGCTGGCGCTTCCCGCGATGAACGCTGGCTAGGGTGCGGCGGGCGCGCTGCCGTCGCCAGGCTCGCGCCGCGGCGGCTTGGGCCGGGGCGGTTTGCTCGTGTGGATGGTGGCCGTGGCCTTTTCCATTTCGCCCGCGAGCAGCGCGGGCAGGGCATGCAGGCTGCGCACGATCGCGTCGTCGATCGCGTCGCGCTGTTCCTTCAGCGGCTTCTTGAGCACCCAGTTGATCACCTCCGACTTCACGCCGGGATGGCCGATGCCGAGGCGCAGCCGCCAGTAGTCGCCGGTGCCGAGCTGCGCATGGATGTCGCGCAGGCCGTTGTGGCCCGCATGGCTGCCGCCGAACTTGAGCTTGGCCTGGCCGGGCACCACGTCGAGCTCGTCGTGTGCCACGAGGATTTCTTCGGGTGCGATCTTGAAGAAGCGCGCGAGCGCGGCGACCGACTTGCCCGAGAGGTTCATGAAGGTCTGCGGCTCGAGCAGCCAGATGCTCTGGCCGCCGATGTTTGCGCGTGCCGCGAGACCGTGGTAGCTGCGCTCGGGCACGAGGTTGAGCTTCCAGTCGCGCGCGAGGGCGTCGATCCACCAGAAGCCGGCGTTGTGCCGAGTGGCTTCGTATTCAGGCCCGGGATTACCGAGGCCGACGAACAGTTTGATCATGAGCGAATTATCGAGGGCCGGTATCGGACGTCCGGCTGTTGCTTCGAAGAGTCAGATGCTGTCTCCAGGCAATTATTTTGTAACTGAAGAAATCTTCCCTCACTACGATCGCGACTCCATCCAACAAAAAGAGGAGAAGTCTTGAGCCATTCATTCCTAGAAAACCTGCGTCGCGTCTCGCACGTGATGTGTGTCGCGGCCGCGGTCGTCCTGACCGGTTGCGCATCGCACTATGTCGACGGCGCGACCAGGGAAATCAACGCCAGCGAGTACCGCAAGCCCGCGACGCCGAAGCCCGTGCAGGTGGCCTTCGAGTTCCAGACCAAGGGCGTTGCGAACGCCCAGGCAACGAAGGTGCTGCAGCCGAAGGTCATCGAGAAGGTCAAGGCCAGCGGCCTGTTCTCCTCCGTCGAGGAAAAGCCCGTCCAGGGCGGCGCGCTGTTGAGCGTCAAGCTCAACAACGTTCCGCTGACCGACGACATTTTCCAGAAGGGCTTCGTGACGGGACTGACCTTCGGCCTCGCCGGCTCGCAGGCCTCCGACGGCTATATCTGCACCGTGAGCTACATGGGCGAGGGCCAATCCAGCCCCATCGTGAAGACGGCCCGGCATGCGATTCACACGACGATGGGCGCCACCGCGCAACCGGGCAACGCCAGGAAGGCCGCATCGATCGAGGAGGCCGTGTTCTCGATGGTCAGCCAGATCATGAGCAATGCACTGAACGATCTTTCGAAGGATCCAGCCTTCGCCGCCAACAACAACTGATCCAGGGGAGAAAGACACCATGAACAAGTTCGCCATTTCATTCCGTCGCATCGCCGCCGTGCTTTTCTGCACCGCGGCCATGGGCCTGGTCGGCTGCGCGCAGGTCAAACTCGCCGAGCCGGTGGCCAGCGCCGACAACATCCAGAAGGCCAAGGCCGGGGGCATCGGTCCGGTTTCCGTCGGCGAGTTCAAGCTCGCGGAGGGCAAGGACCGCTCGCTCGATCTGAAGGTCAGCATTCGCAGCAACACCTTCTTCTCGCCCTACGACAGCTCGCTGTCGAAGTACCTGGCCGAATCGCTGAAGGCCGACCTGAGCGCCGCGGGCGTGCTCGAGCCGGGAGCGTCGCGTTCCATTCGCGGTGAACTCACGCAGAGCACGGTCGACGCCCCGATGGGACGCGGCACCGCATCCCTGGCCGCGCGATTCATCGTGGAGGATCAGGGACGCAAGACCTACGACAAGGAGCTCAGCACCAAGGCGGACTGGGAGTCTTCGTTCGTGGGCGCGATCGCGATTCCCGATGCCATCAACCAGTACGTCGCGCTGTACAAGAAGCTCGTGGGCGAACTGCTGGACGACCCGAACTTCCGCAAGGCCGTTGCGCGTTGAGCCATGAAAAAAGCCCACCGGTCGGTGGGCTTTCTTCTTGAAGAGGCAGGAATTACTTCTTGCCGGACTTCTTGGCGGGCGCCGCTGCGGGAGCAGCTTCGGCAGCGCCTTCGGCAGCGGGTGCCGGCTCTTCGGCGACCAGCGGCGGCACGGCCGAGACCACGACCGGGTTGGTCTTGCCGTGGCTCACGAACTTCACGCCCTTGGGCAGCTTGATGTCGTTGACGTGCAGCGTGGCGTTCTTCTTCAGACCCGAGAGGTCGATCTCGATGAACTCGGGCAGGTCGCTGGGCAGGCAGCTGACTTCGAGTTCGGTCATCACGTGGTTCACGAGGTTGTGGTCGAGCTTGACGGCATCGGACTCTTCCTCGCCCTTGAAGTGCAGCGGCACCTTCATATGCAGGCGGGTCTTGGCATCGACGCGTTGGAAGTCGATGTGCTGGACCAGCTGGCGGAACGGGTGGTACTGCACGTCGCGCAGCAGCACCTTGCTCACGCTGCCGCCGAGTTCCATCTCGAGGACGGAGGCGTGGAAGGCTTCCTTCTTCAGGGCGTGCCACAGCGCGTTGTGATCGAGCTCGATCAGTTGCGGCTGGCCTTCACCACCGTAGACGATGCCGGGCGTCTTGCCCGAGATGCGGAGACGGCGGCTCGCACCCGTGCCCTGCTTGGCGCGCTCGAAAGCGACGAATTTCATAGTTAACTCCTTGGAGCGAAGGCACGACGGCCATTTCGCTTCTTGAGCGCCGACCGCGACCAGTGCGGCGCCGGTTTCAAAATGACTTCCCGAGCGGGGAAGCCGGCTTTTTGCCCGAACGGCAGGAGCGCAATCTCAGAAGAGATTGTCCTGGTCCGAGAACAAACTCATCACCGACTCGCCCTTGGCAATGCGCTGGATCGTCTCGGCGATCAGCGGAGCCACGGAGAGCTGGCGGATCTTTCCGCAGCCGTTGGCGCTGTCGGAAAGGGGGATGGTGTTGGTCACGACCACCTCGTCGAGGGCCGTGCCCTTGCTGAGGCGCTCGATCGCGGGGCCCGAGAAGATCGGGTGCGTGCAGTAGGCGTAGACGCTCTTGGCACCGCGTTCCTTCAGCACTTCGGCCGCTTTGACCAGCGTGCCCGCGGTGTCGATCATGTCGTCCATGATCACGCAGTTGCGGCCGTCGATCTCGCCGATCACGTTCATGACTTCGCTGACGTTGGCCTTGGGGCGGCGCTTGTCGATGATGGCGAGGTCGCAGTTTAGTTGCTTGGCCAGTGCGCGCGCACGGACCACGCCGCCGACGTCGGGCGAGACCACGATCAGGTCTTCGTAGTTCTTGGCGCGCAGGTCGCCCAGCAGCACGGGCGAGGCGTAGATGTTGTCGACCGGGATGTCGAAGAAGCCCTGGATCTGGTCGGCGTGCAGGTCCATCGTGAGCACGCGCTCGACGCCCACGGTTTCCAGCAGGTTGGCCACGACCTTGGCCGAGATCGGCACGCGGCTCGAGCGCGGGCGGCGGTCCTGGCGGGCATAGCCGAAATAGGGAATCACGGCGCTGATCCTCTCGGCCGAAGCGCGCTTGAGCGCGTCGACCATGATCAGCAGTTCCATCAGGTTCTCGTTGGTCGGGGCGCAGGTGGACTGCACCACGAACACATCGCGTGCCCGCACGTTCTGATTGATCTCGACGGTGACTTCACCGTCGGAGAAGCGGCCTACGCGGGCGGCACCGAGGGTGGTGCCCAGGTTGCTCGCGATTTCTGCGGCAAGGCCCGGATTGGCATTGCCGGTGAAAACCAAGAAATCAGGATGGTGAGCCTGCATGAGCGCGTCCCGGCTGAGCGATTTGGCTTGGGAAAGCCGCCAAAGAGTTACGAGTCTTGGCGACCCTGGGGCCGCCGATTATTGCAGCGGGTCCAGGGACCGCGGCTTCAAAAAGAAACTACGGCCCGCGGGCCGTAGTTTCTGAAAGATTTGGCAGGGGAGAAAGGATTCGAACCTTTGCATGCTGGAATCAAAATCCAGTGCCTTAACCAGCTTGGCGACTCCCCTACACAGGTTGATGGTTTGCACCACCCACCGATATATGTCGCATCGAAACGCCTGGGCGCTCCGATCAGTTCCTCAGTCTGCCCAACCCCGGAGTGGATGAGCAGCCAGATTGTTGCATTGGCGAACCTGCCAGCCCGTGGGGCCCGAAAGCAGTTCTGCGTTCTGCGGTTCCTGCTGCATTCGGGCGAACACCGAACTTCCGGAGCCGGTCATCCTGGCATCGAGTCCTCGAGCGCCGAGCCAATCGATGGCTTCGGTGATCGCGGGACAGAGCCGCTGGGCAACCGGCTGCAGGTCGTTGTGGCCGAAATCGAAAACTTCCTCGCCGAGGCGAAAGGGGTTTTGATCGTCGTGCTGTTCGCGTACTGCAGCAAAGCCCGTGATTATAGCAACAGGACTGGCCCGTTGCAGATCATCCGCAGAAAAAATTAAACGGGTATCCAGTCCCTCGCGTGGCTTGACCACCACGAAGCGTGCGGACGGCAGTTCGATCGGGCGGATTTTCTCGCCGATGCCTTCGACCCAGGCGTTGTGGCCCGAGAGGAAGAAAGGCACATCGGCGCCCAGCGTCAGGCCGATGCGCGCGAGCTCCGACAGGGGCAGCCGCAGCTTCCAGAGCCGGTTGAGCGCCAGCAGGCAGGTCGCGGCATCGGACGAGCCGCCACCCATGCCGGCCTGCGAGGGCACGTGCTTCGCGACGCCGATGTGCGCGCCCTGGCCCGGCGCCGCATGGGTCTGCAGCGCGCGCGCGGCGCGCAGCACGAGGTCGTCGGCCGGCAGCGGCACGGTCAGGTCCTCGCGGCTCAGCTGGCCGTCGCCGCGCAACTCGACGTGGAGCGTGTCGCACCAGTCGATCAGCATGAAGACCGACTGCAGCAGGTGGTAGCCGTCGTCGCGCCGGCCGGTGACGTGGAGGAAGAGATTGAGCTTGGCCGGCGCGGGAAGGTCGTAGATCGCCTTCATGACGCCGGCATGCGCTCGAACACGATGCGCAGGTCGGCCCGTGGCGTCGGAGTCTCGCGCACGGCCTGCAGCCGGCCACTCGCGAGCTGGCCGAGGTCTGGGCGCCAGCCGGGCACGGGGTCGTTGCGCCCGTCGAGCCAGCCGAACAGCGCGGCGACCGGAATCGCGGCGCCGGTGGCGGCCTCGATCAGCGCGTCGAGCGAGGCATAGCGCCGGGTGTCGTTGCCGTTCTTGAGCAGCGCCTCGCCGGGCGACCAGTGCAGCTGGGCCAGCGTGCTGCCGATCGGCGTGGTGAGCGAGAGCTCGCCGGTCTCGGGCGAGCCGCGAAGTTCGAACAGGGCCGAGAAGGTCTGCACCGGCTCGCTGTCGACGCGCAGCGACATGCGGCCGCTCCAGGCATTCGTTGCGCGCGGCACGGAGGCCTTCGAGCCGCCCGTGAGCTGCGCGCAACCGGCCACCGAGAAAGCGGCGAGCGATGCCAGCAGCAGACGCCGGCGGCCGTCGGACCGCTCGGCGGGGACCGCGAGCGCCACCATCAAGGCTTGACCCGCAGGCGCTTGAGCGTTTCCTGCAGGGTTTCGTTGTCGGCGTCGCTCAGCAGCGCTTCCTTCCAGATCGTGACCGCGCGGTCCTTCTGGCCGATGCTCCACAGCACTTCGCCGAAGTGCGCGCCGATCTCCGGATCGGGGCGCGTCTTGTAGGCGGCCTCGAGGATGCGGATGGCTTCGGCCGTGTTGCCGAGCCTGAACTCGACCCAGCCCAGGCTGTCGGCGATGAACGGGTCTTCGGGCGCGAGCTGCACGGCCTTCTGGATCAGCGTGCGGGCTTCCTCGAGCCGGATCTTGCGATCGGCGAAGGAGTAGCCGAGGGCGTTGTAGGCGTTCTGGTTCTCGGGCTTGAGCTGCATCAGCCGGCGCAGCAGCCGCTCCATCTCGTCGAGGCGGTCGAGCTTCTCGGCCATCATGGCCTGGTCGTAGACGAGGTCGGTGTCGTCGGGCGCGGCGGCCGACGCCTGGGCCAGCATGTCGTAGGCGGCCTGGAACTGCTTGGCGTCGCGCAGCAGCTGCACCTCGGCCAGGAACTTCTGCTTCTTGTCCTCGGGCGTGCGCTCGGGCAGGCCGCGCACGAGCTCGCGTGCCTGCGGCAGCTTGCCCTGGCGGGCCAGCAGGCCGGCACGGCGGGTCTGTGCGATCGTCAGGTCGTCTGTGCTGTCGATGCGCGCGAGCCAGCGCTCGGCGCCGGTGAGGTCCTTGCGCCGCTCGGCCAGTTGCGACAGCAGCAGGTAGGCCTGCGTCATGCCGCGGTTGCGGTCGACGGCTTCGGGCTGCGCGGGGGCCGGCTGGCTGCTGGCCAACTCGAGGTAGCGCTTGAGCGAGGTTTCGGCCGCCGCGTCCTGGCGTGCCTGGGCCTGCAGGCTGCCGAGCAGCAGCCAGGGTTCGGCGAGCTCGGGGCGCGCGACGGTCAGCGACTGCAGCTGGCTCGAGGCCTCGGCGTAGCGGCGGTTCTCGACCAGCACGCGCGAATAGGCCACGCGCAGTTCGGGCGAGGCCTTCGGATTGCCTGCCAGGTAGCGCGTGACGATCGGTTCGGCCAGCGGCTGGCCCGGATCGATGAGTTCGAGCGCGAGCGCTGGCGGCGCATCGGAGGCCGGATCGGCCTGCTGGCCCTTGCGCGCGGCCTCGAGCGCACCCGCGTTGTCGCCGGCATTGAGGCGCAGCCGACCCACCGTGGCCCAGGCCAGGCCCGCCGTCGCGGGATTCTTGAGCTCGTCGGTCAGCGCCTGCTCGACCACCGTGGCGGCGAGCTTCTTGTCGGTGGCGCGCGAGTAGTTGCGCGCGATCACGGCCATCAGCAGCGGCCGCTCGACCTGCGGGCTGGCCGCGATCTCGGCGCGCAGCAGCTCGGTCGTGTCGCCGATGCGGTTGAGCAGGATCAGGATCTGCAGCTCGAAGCGGCGTGCGTCGCGCGAGTTGGGCACCGTGTCCTGCCAAGCGCGTGCCGCGGCGAGGGCGGCATCGCCCGAGCGCGATTGCAGCGCGATCTCGATCGCGCGCTGGAACAGCCTGCCGTCGCGCAGCCTGCGTGCCGCGTCGAGCACGTACTGGTAGCCCGAACCGGGATCGCCCGAGCGCGCGCTGAGCTCGCCCATGAGGATCTCGTAGAACATGTCGGCGCTCAGGGCCGAGGGTTGCGGCGCGGGATCGGCCGCGGCTGCTGCCGTAGCGGGCTTCGCGGGCGCCGTGCGCGCGGGCGGCTTGGCGGGCTGCGGGCTCGCGGGAGTCGCCGGCCTGGGCGGCGCGCTGCGTTCGATGATGGGAGCCGGGCTGTCCGGCGCGGCGGGGTCGGAGGACTGCGCGTGGACGTGGGCGGCGCAGGCCAGGAGCACGAGTGACGCGGCCGCCGCAAGGCGGTGTCGGCGGGGCGATGGAATCATCGAACCATAATAATCCATGCATTTGAACGAGCACCGCGTGGGGCTTCGTGTCACGCAGTTGTTGGAGCCCCATGCCTGAGCTACCCGAAGTCGAAGTCACGCGGCGCGGAATCGCCGACCGCATCGCCGGCGCGCGCATCGATGCCGTGCGCATCGGCAAGCCGCTGCGCTGGGCGCTGATGGTGGCGCCCGAACTGCTGGTGGGCCGCCGCGTGCGCGAGGTGCGCCGGCGCGGCAAATACCTCCTGATCGATCTCGACGTGGGCCTGCTGCTGCTGCACCTGGGCATGTCGGGCAGCCTGCGCTTCGATGCCGCCCTGCCCGAGCCCGGTGCGCACGATCACTTCGATCTCGTCACCGACCGCGGCACGCTGCGGCTCAACGATCCGCGCCGCTTCGGTGCCGTGGTCTACGTCGACGACGAGGCCGCGCCCTGGGCGATCAAGCTGCTCGGCGGGCTCGGCATGGAGCCGCTGGGCGAGGCCTTCGACCTCGATGCCTTCCATGCCGGCCTGCGCAAGCGCCGCACCGCGATCAAGCAGGTGCTGCTCGCGGGCGACGTGGTGGTGGGCGTGGGCAACATCTACGCCTCGGAGGCGCTGTTCCAGGCCGGCATCCGCCCCACGCTGTCGGCCGCGCGCATCAGCCGGCCGCGTGCTGCGCGGCTGCATGCCGCGGTCAAGGAGATCCTGGCGCGCGCGGTCGAGAAGGGCGGCAGCACCCTGCGCGACTTCTCCATCGACGGCCAGAACGGCTACTTCCAGCTCGAGGCCACGGTCTACGGCCGGGCCGGCGAACCGTGCCGGGTCTGCGGCACGCCGATCCGGCTGCTGCGCCAGGGGCAGCGCTCGACCTATTACTGTCGGGTGTGCCAGAAGTGATCCGATGAACGGTCGCAGTGCCGCAGTCCGACCGGAGGTCAATGCGCGCGGATCACCCGGTTTTCAGATTGCGATGTTATATTTGTAAGAAAGTTTTTACATTTCCACCTTGATCCGCTCCTTCAACCAACAACTCGATCAGCACGGTGCGTGGCGGAGCAACTTCGCCCATCGGCTGCAGTGGCTGTCCCGCTGGCTGACCGAGAACGAGCTGCTCGACCAGGCGGTGGCCGAGCGGCTGCGCGGGCTCGAATCGCAGATCCGCACCAGCAAGGTCATGGTCGCTTTCGTCGCCGAGTTCTCGCGCGGCAAGTCGGAATTGATCAACGCGATCTTCTTCGCCGGCTACGGGCGGCGCATCATGCCGGCGAGCGCGGGCCGCACCACCATGTGCCCGACCGAGCTCGGCTACGACGCCACGCTGGCGCCCAAGCTGCGCCTGCTGCCGATCGAGACCCGCCTGGAGCCGCACTCGCTCGCCTACTGGCGCGACCAGCCCGCGCGCTGGACCGAGATCGCGATCGACGTCGGCGATGCCGAGCGCCTGGCCCAGGCCATGGCCAAGGTGGCCGAGGTGCGCTGGGTCTCGCAGGACGAGGCGCGCGCGCTGGGCTTCTGGAACGAGGAGACGCCCGACGACAACCCGGTGCAGGACGCCGAGGGCCGGGTCGAGATCCCGCGCTGGCGCCATGCCGTGCTGAACATGCCGCATCCGCTGCTCGAGCAGGGGCTGGTGATCCTCGACACCCCGGGCCTCAACGCGATCGGCGCCGAACCCGAGCTGACGGTGAGCCTGATCCCGCAGGCGCACGCGGTGGTCTTCATCCTCGGCGCCGAAACCGGCGTCACCCGCTCCGACCTCTCGATCTGGCGCGAGCACCTGGTGACCGAGAACGAGGGCAGCGACACGCGCTTCGTGGTGCTCAACAAGATCGACACCCTGTGGGACACGCTGAGCACCCACGCGCAGATCGAGCAGCAGATCGAGCAGCAGCGCCAGGTCGCCGCCAAGCACCTCGACGTGCCGCTCGCGCAGGTGCTGCCGGTGTCGGCGCAGAAGGGCCTGCAGGCCAAGGTGCACCGCGATGCGCGGCTGCTCGAGGCCAGCCGCCTGCCCGCGCTCGAGGCCCTGCTGGGCCAGGGCGTGCTCGGCAAGCGCGAGACCATGCTGCGGCTGGCCGTCGATGCCGGCATGGCCGCGCTGCGGACCGAGGCCGAGCGCATCCTCAAGGTGCGCCAGCGCGACCTGGCCGAGCAGGCGCTCGAGCTGCAGGGGCTGCGCGGCAAGAACGTGTCGGTGATCCGGCACATGCGCGCGCGCATCGATCAGGAACAGAACGAGTTCGAAGGCAGCAACGCGCGCATCCTGGCGCTGCGCTCGGTGCAGGGCAAGCTGCTGCGCGAGGTCTACGCGGTGCTGGGCCGCACGGCGCTCAAGGCCGATATGGTGCGGCTGTCGGCCGCGCTCAAGCGCCCCGGCGTCAAGTTCAACGTGCGCAAGGTGTACGGCGAGACCTTCGACTCGCTGCGCAACAACCTGCGCGAGGTGCAGGCGACCACGGCCGAGATCCAGTCGATGCTGCACGCCACCTTCCGCCAGCTCAATGCCGAGCAGGGCTTCACTCTGCAGGCGCCGGCCGAGCCCGACCTCAGCGGCTTCGAGCAGGAGCTCAGCCAGATCGAGCGCAGCCACATCCACTACCTTGGCGTGGGCAACATGCTCAAGCTCGCGCAGGCCGACTTCTGCGACAAGCTGGTGCGCGCGCTCGCGAGCCGGCTGCGGCTGGTGAACGAGGCCGCCATGACCGAGGTCGAGCGCTGGAGCAAGGGCGCCAGCGCGCAGATCGATGCGCAGCTCAAGGAGCGCCGCCGCAACTTCAGCAAGCGCATCGAGGCGATCGAGCGCATCCAGAACGCGGCCGGCAGCCTCGACGAGCGGCTGCTCGAGCTGGCCACGCAGGAGAGCACGCTGGCCGGGCTGCAGCAGCGCCTGAGCGAGTTCACCGCGCTGATCGCGCAGCAGGGCAAGCCGTCCGCCACGGCGGCCTCGGGCGGCGAGCTGCGTGCCGCGGCCTGAGCACGGCGTGCCGGCGACAGGTGCCGCGCGCACGCGCAAGCGCAGCCCCGAGGCTGCCGCCTTGACACTCCCGGCGCACTTCGCCGAGCGGGTGGTTGCCTGGCAGCGCAGCCATGGCCGCAGCGAGCTGCCGTGGCAGAACACGCGCGATCCCTACCGCGTGTGGCTGTCGGAGGTGATGCTGCAGCAGACGCAGGTCACGACGGTGCTCGGCTATTTCGCGCGCTTCCTCGAGCGCTTTCCCGACGTGCGGGCGCTGGCCGAAGGCACCGAGGACGAGGTCTTCGGCTTGTGGAGCGGCCTCGGCTACTACAGCCGCGCGCGCAACATGCACCGCTGCGCGCAGGAGGTGATGGCGCGCTTCGGCGGCAGCTTTCCCCAGACGGCCGCCGAACTGGCCACCTTGCCCGGCATCGGCCGCTCCACCGCCGCGGCCGTCGCGGCCTTCTGCTTCGGCGAGCGCGTCGCCATCCTCGACGGCAACGTCAAGCGCGTGCTGACGCGCGTGCTGGGCTTCGGCGAGGACCTGTCCTCGTCGGCCAGCGAGCGCCTGCTCTGGGACCACGCGACGCAATTGCTGCCCCCGGCCGACGACCGCGAGGCGATCGCGAGCTACACGCAGGGCCAGATGGACCTCGGCGCCACCGTCTGCCTGCCGCGCAAGCCGAGCTGCATGCTGTGCCCGGTCAACGACAGCTGCGTGGCGCGGCGCGAAGGTTCGCCCGAGCGCTATCCGGTCAAGACGCGCAAGCTGCGGCGCACGGCGCAGTCGCTGTGGGTGCTGCTGGCGCGCGACGCGAAGGGGCGCGTGTGGCTCGAGAAGCGGCCCGTCAAGGGCATCTGGGCCGGCCTGCATTGCCTGCCGGTGTTCGATTCGCACGACGAGCTGCTGGCCGCGCTGCCCGCGGCCGAGCGCGACCGCTGCGAGGACCTCGCGCCCTTCGTGCACGTGCTGACCCACAAGGACCTGCACCTGCATCCGGTGCGCATCGATGGCGGAACGCCGCAGGGCGACGCGGCGCGCTGGGTCGAGGCCTCGGAGTGGCTGGGCCTGGGACTGCCCGCGCCGGTGCGCAAGCTGCTCGAGAGCACCGGGGGCTGAGGCCCGGTCCCTCGCCCTTCTTTCTTCAGCTCGCGTCGAGTTCGCGGTGCCGCTTGAGCGCGCCCCAGCGCGCGCCGAAGCTGCGCGCCAGCTGCTCGACCAGGAACACCGAGCGGTGCTGCCCGCCGGTGCAGCCGATCGCCACCGTCACGTAGCTGCGGTGGTCGCGCGTGAGCGCATCGAGCCAGCGCGTGAGGAACTGCTCGATGTCCTCGTACATGCGCGCCACGTCGTCGTGCTCGCGCAGCCAGTCGGCCACCGGTGCGTCGCGGCCCGTCAGCGGCCGCAGCGTGGGCACGTAGTGCGGGTTGGGCAGCATGCGCACGTCGAACACGAAATCGGCATCGAGCGGTACGCCGCGCTTGAACGCGAAGGATTCGAACACCAGCGTCAGGCGGCTCTGCGGCGCCGAGATCAGCGACTTGACGTAGCTCTGCAGCTGCGCCGGCCGGATCAGGCTGGTGTCGATCACGTCGGCGCCTTCGCGCAGGTCGGCCAGCAGCTCGCGCTCGAGCTCGATGGCCTGCACCAGCACGCGCTGCTGGTCGGGCACGTCGGTGCGGCCTTCCTGGCTCGACAGCGGATGGCGGCGCCGGGTTTCCGAATAGCGGCGCAGCAGCGCATCGGTGGTCGCGTCGAGGAACAGCGAGCGCAGCGACACGCCGTCGCTGCGCAGCGCCTCGAGCTGCTGCGGCACGATCGGCAGCGAGACGCCGCTGCGCACGTCCATCGCGATCGCCACGCGCTGGGCGTTCTGCGCGTGCTGCAGCGCGATGAAGGGCGTGAGCAGCTCGGGCGGCAGGTTGTCGACGCAGTAGTAGCCCGCGTCCTCGAGCGCATGCAGCGCGACCGACTTGCCGGAGCCCGACATGCCGGTGATGAGCACCAGGTCGAGGCTCATCGCGCGGCCCCGTGGTCTTGGCGCGCCGCCTTCATGAGGCGGCCGCCGGCGTCTTGTGGCCCAGCATCTCGCGCGCATGGGCGAGCGAGGTCTGCGAGACCTTCTCGCCGCCCAGCATGCGGGCGATCTCGTTCGCGCGGCTGTCGCCGTCGAGCAGCGACACGCCGCTCTCGGTGCGCGGGCCGTCCTTGCCGCCGGTTCCCGCGGTCTGCCGCTTGGCGACCACGAGGTGGTGGTCGGCGCAGGCCGCCACCTGGGGCAGGTGGGTGACCGCGAGCACCTGGCGGTCGCGGCCCAGCTGCTTCATGAGCCGGCCCACGGTCTCGGCAACTGCGCCGCCGACGCCCGAATCGACCTCGTCGAAGATCAAGGTCTGGGCGGTGCCGAGCTGGCTGGTGGTGACCGCGATCGCCAGCGCGATGCGCGAGAGTTCGCCGCCCGAGGCCACCTTGCCGATCTGCCGCGGCGTGCTGCCGGCGTGGCCGGCGACCAGGAAGGCGATCTCCTCGAGGCCGGCCTTGCCCGGCTGGGCCAGCGGCTGCAGATCGACCTCGAAGCGGCCGCCCTGCATGCCCAGGCCCTGCATCGCCTGCGTGACCGCCTGGGCCAGCTTGGGCGCGGCCTGCTTGCGCAGCTTGCCGAGCGCGCGGGCCTCCTTCAGGTAGGCCTGCTGCGCCGCCTGCTCGGCGCGCTCCAGGCCTTCGAGGTCGCTCTGCGCATCGAGCGCCTGCAGCTCGGCCTGCCAGCCGGCCAGCAGCGCCGGCAGTTCGGCCGGCGGGCGCTTGTAGCGGCGCGCCAGCGACATCCACAGGCTCATGCGCTCGTCGAGTTCGGCCAGCCGTTGCGGGTCGGTGTCGGCGTCGCGCAGGTAGCCGTGCAGCGAGTGCGCGGCGTCGGCGGCCTGCGCGATGCTCGAGGACAGCACTTCGCCGAGCGCGCGGAACTCGGGCTCGATGTGTTCGCAGTTCTGCAGCAGCGTGACCGCGCGCGAGAGCGCGGCCAGCGCGCCGTTGTCCTCGTCCTCGAGCGCTTGACTGGCGCCCTGGGCCGCATCGATCAGCGCCTGCGCGTTCGAGATGCGCGTGTGGCTCGACGACAGCTCTTCCCATTCATCGGTGCCGGGCGCGAGCTTCGCGACCTCCGAGATCTGCCACTGCAGCCGCTCGCGCTCGCGCTGCAGCGAATCCTGCGTGCCGCGCGCCTGTTCGAGCGCTGAAAGCGCCTGGCGCCAGCCCTGCCACGCGGCGTCGAGCGCATCGGTGCGCACGCCCGCGTAGGCGTCGAGCAGGCCGCGCACCGCGTCGGGCCGCGTGAGGCTCTGCCAGGCGTGCTGGCCATGAATGTCGAGCAGCCGGTCGCCGATGTCGCGTAACTGCGTGGCGGTGGCGGGGCTGCCGTTGATCCATCCGCGGCTGCGGCCTTGCAGGTCGACGGTGCGGCGCAGCAGCAGGGCATCGCCCGCCTCGAAGCCGCCTTCGTCGAGCCAGGCCGTGAAGGCCGGGTCGTGGTCGAACTCCGCGCTCACGTCGAGCCGCTCGGCGCCTTCGCGCACCGCGCCCGCATCGGCGCGATTGCCGAGTGCGAGCTGCAGCGCGTCGATCAGGATCGACTTGCCTGCGCCGGTTTCGCCGGTCAGCACCGTGAAGCCGCCGGACAGGTCGATCTCGAGGGATCGCACGATCACGAAATCGCGCAGTGCGATGCGTCTGAGCGCCATCTCAGGAACCTCCTTCGTTCCAATGCAGTTTCTTGCGCAGCGTGTCGAAGTAGCTCCAGCCGCGCGGATGCAGGAAGCGCACCCTGAAATCGGAGCGGCGCACCACCACGCGGTCGCCGATCGCGAGCGAGGCCAGCGATTGCATGTCGAAATTCGCGCTGGCATCGCGCCCGCCCACGAGCTCGATCACGATCTCGTCGGCATCGGGCAGCAGCACCGGGCGGTTCGACAGCGTGTGCGGTGCGATCGGCACCAGCACCCAGCCCGGCACCGCCGGATGCAGCAGCGGCCCGCCGGCCGACAGCGCGTAGGCCGTCGAGCCCGTGGGCGACGCGATGATCAGGCCGTCGGCGCGCTGGTTGGCCACGAAATGCTTGCCCACCGAGACCCGCAGCTCGACCATGCCCGAGGTCGCGCCGCGGTTGACCACCACGTCGTTCATCGCGAGCGCGTCGAACACCACGGCGCCGTCGCGCATCACCTGCGCGTGCATCAGGCTGCGGTGGTCTTCCTCGTATTCGCCGGCCAGCATCGGGATCAGCGTGGCCTGGTAGTTGTCGAGCGGGATGTCGGTGATGAAGCCGAGCCGGCCTCGGTTGATGCCGATCAGCGGGATGCCGAAGGCCGCGAGCTGCCGGCCGATGCCGAGCATGGTGCCGTCGCCGCCGACCACCAGGCCGAGGTCGCACTGCTGGCCGATCTGTTCGACCGTGAGCGCTTCGTAGCGGTCGCCGGTGGGCAGGGCCTGGGCCGGTTCGCCTTCGCGCGGCTGCTCGACGTAGACCTTGCAGCCCTGCGATTCGAGAAAACTCGCGATGCCTTCCATCACGCTGTCGCGCTCGCCGCACCGGGCTCCGGAAGCCTGGTATTTGCCGATCAGCGCGACGTGACGAAAGGGAGAGGTCATGGCTACAAATTACAACACTAAAATCTTGCAATGCTGGACGACCGCGCCAAGTTGCTGCTCAAGACGCTCGTCGAGCGCTACATCGCCGAAGGCCAGCCTGTCGGCTCGCGAACGCTCTCGCGTTCCTCGGGTCTGGACCTCTCGCCCGCGACCATCCGCAACGTGATGTCGGACCTCGAGTCGCTCGGGCTGATCGCCAGTCCGCACACCTCGGCGGGCCGCGTGCCCACGGCGCGCGGCTACAGGCTTTTCGTTGACACCATGCTCACCGCGCAGCGCGAGCACCTGGCCGCGCCGAGCCTCGCGCCCGACCAGCCGCAGCGCGTGATCGCCAATGCGGCGCACCTGCTGTCGAACCTCTCGCAGTTCGTCGGCGTGGTGATGGCGCCGCGGCGTTCGTCGGTGTTCAAGCAGATCGAGTTCCTGCGCCTGTCGGACCGCCGGCTGCTGGTGATCATCGTCTCGCCCGAAGGCGACGTGCAGAACCGCGTGATCTTCCCCGAGGCCGACTACTCGCAGTCGCAGCTGGTCGAGGCCGCGAACTACATCAACGCCCACTACGCGGGCCTGACGATCGAGCAGGTGCGCGACCGGCTGCAGTCCGAGGTCGACACGCTGCGCGGCGAGATCGCGGCGCTGATGCAGGCGGCCGTGAAGGTCAGCTCGGACGTGCTGAGCGAATCGCAGGAAGACGACGTCGTGATCTCGGGCGAGCGCAATCTGCTCGCGGTCAGCGACTTCTCGAGCGACATGGGGCAGCTGCGCCGCGCCTTCGAGCTGTTCGAGCAGAAGGCGCAGCTGATGCGGCTGCTCGACGTGTCGAGCAAGGCCGAGGGCGTGCGCATCTTCATCGGCGGCGAAAGCCAGGTGGTGCCGGTCGAGGAGCTGTCCATCGTCAGCGCCAACTACGAGGTCGACGGCCAGGTCGTTGGCACGCTGGGCGTGATCGGCCCGACGCGCATGCCCTACGAGCGCATGATCCAGATCGTCGACATCACGTCCAAGCTGGTCAGCAACGCGCTGAGCCATCGCAAGTAGCGAGGCGCCTTTTCGGCGCGAATAGAATCGAGCCCACGTGGGCCGTTAGCTCAGTTGGTTAGAGCAGCGGACTCATAATCCGTTGGTCGCTGGTTCAAGCCCAGCACGGCCTACCACCCGTATTTTTGAGATTTGTTCCGACGGATCGGGAAGTCTCAAAAATGCATGCTATGATAGCAAGCTGTGCGGCTGTAGCTCAGTTGGATAGAGTACTTGGCTACGAACCAAGGGGTCGTGGGTTCAATTCCTGCCAGCCGCACCACTCTTCAAGGGTCAACTCGGAAACGAGTTGACCCTTTTCTTTTGGGTACGAGGCTCGTCCGCGCAGGGCGGACGCCACGCTTGTCTTTCGATCTCCGGAGGCGTCGCTTGAACAAGGCATTCACCAAGGAAACCGATTCCGACGCGGACGACGATGGCGCCGACGGCGCCATGCCGCCGCTGCCCGTGGGCGGCAAGAACTACATCACCCCCGCCGGCTATGCGCGGCTGCGCACCGAACTGCTGCAGCTGATGGACGAGGAGCGGCCCAAGGTGGTCGAGGCCGTGCATTGGGCCGCCAAGAACGGCGACCGCTCGGAGAACGGCGACTACCTCTACGGCAAGAAGCGGCTGCGCGAGATCGACCGCCGCATCCGCTTCCTCACCAAGCGGCTCGAGATCGCCGAGGTGACCGATCCCTCGGTGCACCACGGCAGCGACCAGGTCTTCTTCGGCGCCACGGTGCGCTACGCGGACGAGAACGGCGACGAGCGCAGCGTGACGATCCTCGGCATCGACGAGGCCGACAGCGCGCAGTCGCAGGTCAGCTGGATCTCGCCGATCGCGCGGGCGCTGCTGAAGGCGCGGGAGGGCGATGTGGTCAAGCTCGTCACGCCGGGTGGCACGCACGAGGTCGAGTTGCTGTCGGTCGTCTATCCGGCGCCAGGGCCGGCCGCCGTTTAATCAGGCAATCAGGCCGCGGGAACGGTGCGCGCCGCGGACAGCACCGAGGTGGTCCGGCGCACCGAGCGCAGCACCGCATCGAGGTGCGAGCGGTCGCGCACCGCGATCACGAAGCGCAGGTCGGTCGAATCCTGCGGCGTCTCGTCGGCCATCTCGACGTGGGTGATGTCGGCCTCGGCATCGGCCAGCGTGGCGGCCACGCGCGCCAGCACGCCCTTGTCGTTGCGCACGGTGATGATCACGCCGGTCTCGAAGGCGCGCGTCGGCTCGTCGGCCCACTCCACCGCGAAGAAGCGTTCGCTGTCCTTGTGGCGCAGGCGCTGGCCCACGCCGCAGGCCTCGGTGTGCACCACCAGGCCTTCGCCGTGGCCGAGATAGCCCACGATCGGATCGCCCGGGATCGGCCGGCAGCACAGCGCGAAGCGCACCGAGGAGTTCTCGCTGCCGTCGAGCGTGACCGCGCCCTGCGAGATGGTCTCGTGCGAGATGAAGCGCTCGCGGCTCAGCAGCAGCGCGTCGGGGCGTTCGCCGAGCTCGGCCATGAGCGCCATCAGCCGCTTGGCCACGATGCTCGCGATGCGCTTGCCCAGGCCGATGTCGGTCAGCAGTTCGGCGCGCGAGCGGTTGCCGGTGAAGCGCAGCAGCTTCTCCCACAGCGGCTGGTGCTCGGCGTCGTCCTCGGGCAGCTTGCCCAGGCCTTCGGCGCGCAGGGCCTGCGCCAGCAGCTTCTCGCCCAGGCCTTCGGATTCGGCATGGGCGAGGGTCTTGAGGTAGTGGCGGATCTTCGAGCGCGCCCGGCCGGTTCGCACGAAGCCCAGCCACGCCGGGTTGGGCGTGGAGACCGGCGCGGTGATCACCTCGACCACGTCGCCGTTCTTGAGCTCGGTGCGCAGCGGCACCTGGTCGCCGTTGATGCGCGCGGCCGATGTGTGGTCGCCGATGTTGCTGTGGATCGCGTAGGCGAAGTCGACCACGGTCGCGCCGCGCGGCAGCGCCATGATCTGGCTCTTGGGCGTGAAGACGTAGACGGCGTCGGGGAACAGGTCGACCTTGACGTGGTCCCAGAACTCCGCGGCGTCGCGCGTCTCGTCCTGGATGTCGAGCAGCGACTGCAGCCACTTGGTGCCCAGGCGGTCGTTGCTGGCCGTGCTCGGGTCCGCGGCCTTGTAGAGCCAGTGCGCCGCCACGCCCGATTCGGCCACCACGTGCATGGCGTCGGTGCGCAGCTGGAACTCGACGCTGACGCCCGCCGGGCCCACCAGCGTCGTGTGCAGCGACTGGTAGCCGTTGAGCTTGGCGATCGCGATGTGGTCCTTGAACTTGCCCGGCAGCGGCTTGTACATCTGGTGCAGGATGCCCAGGCCGGTGTAGCAGGCGATCACGTTCGGCACGATCAGGCGGAAGCCGTAGATGTCGGTCACCTGAGCGAAGCTCAGGTGCTTTTCTTCCATCTTGCGATAGATCGAATAGAGCGTCTTCTCGCGCCCCGCGATCCGCAGCGTCATGTTGGCGGCGGCGAAGGCGGTCTCGACCTCGCGCTGCACCTTCTGGATCAGGTCGCGCCGGCGGCCGCGCGCCTTGGCCACGGCCTTGGCCAGCGTTGCATAACGCCACGGCTTGAGGTGCCGGAACGACAGTTCCTGTAACTCGCGGTAGGTCTGGTTAAGGCCGAGCCGGTGCGCGATCGGCGCGTAGATCTCGAGCGTTTCGCGCGAGATCCGGGCCCATTTCTCGCGCGGCGCATCGGCCAGCGTGCGCATGTTGTGCGTGCGGTCGGCCAGCTTGACCAGGATGACGCGCACGTCGCGCGCCATTGCCAGCAGCATCTTGCGGAAGGACTCGGCCTGGTTCTCCTCGCGCGTGTTGAACTGCAGCTTGTCGAGCTTGGTGAGGCCGTCGACCAGTTCGGCCACCGGCGCGCCGAAGCGCTCGATCAGTTCGGGCTTGGTGACGCCGCAGTCCTCGATGGCGTCGTGCAGCAGGGCGGCCATCAGGGCCTGCGCGTCGAGCTTCCATTCGGCGCATTGCGCCGCCACGGCGATGGGATGTGTGATGTAGGGCTCGCCGCTGTTGCGCAGCTGGCCCAGGTGGGCCTCGTCGGCGAAGCGGTAGGCGCGGCGGACCAGATCGGTGTCTTCGGGGCCCAGGTAATCGAGCCGCGCCGTCAGGGCCGCGAAGCTGGCGGCGGCCGCATTCAGCGCCGCCGGGCTCGGCTTCGGCGTGCCCGCAGGGGCATGGGACTGAGATTTTGCGACCGCGCTCATGGCTATCACTTTAGCGTGACCGCTGTGTGGACGTGATCAGGCGTAAAAAAAGCACCGCGTCGCGGTGCTTTTCCGTTGCAAGCCTGCGTCAGCGATCAGCCGGGAACCTTCTTGAGCATTTCCAGGCCGATCTTGCCTTCGGCGATCTCGCGCAGCGCGGTCACGGCCGGCTTGTTCTTGCTTTCGATCTTCGGGGCATGGCCCTGGCTCAGCATGCGCGCGCGGTAGGTCGCGGCGAGCACGAGCTGGAAGCGGTTGGGGATCTGCTGCAGGCAGTCTTCGACGGTGATGCGGGCCATGATGGGATCTTTCGGTCGGTGAGCGTGGAATCAGGGGATGTTCAAGGCGGCGAAAGTGTCGGCACGCGCGCGTCGCTGTGCGGAGTACCGGAGCCGCTGAGCGTGGACGATCGCCTTGAGATCGAACAGTGCGCGCTCAAATAACTCGTTGATTATAACGAAATCGAATTTCCCGGCCTGCGCCATCTCTTCGGCGGCGTTCTGCAGCCGCAGTTCGATGACCGCGGCGCTGTCCTCGCCCCGGCGCTCCAGCCGCGAGCGCAGTTCTTCCCAGCTCGGCGGCAGGATGAAGATCATCACCGCGTTCGCGAAGGCCTTGCGGATCTGCAGCGCGCCCTGGAAGTCGATCTCGAGGATCACGTCGGCGCCTTGGGCGATGCGTTCCTCGATCGCCTTCTTGGAGGTGCCGTAGCGCTGCCCGTGCACGTGGGCCCATTCGACGAAGGCATCCGAGGCAACCATCGCGTCGAACTCCGAGGTCGAGGCGAAGAAGTATTCGCGGCCGTGCTTCTCCTGTCCGCGCGGCGGGCGCGTCGTGTGCGACACGGAGGGCTGCACCGCCGAGTCGAGCTCCATCAGCGCCTTCACCAGGCTCGACTTGCCGGCCCCGCTGGGCGCCGCAACCACGAAGATGTTGCCGGGATAGTCCATGCTTTCCTTCACTCGCTCGCTCACTCGATGTTCTGGACCTGCTCGCGCATCTGCTCGATCAGCACCTTCATGTCCACGCCGATGCGCGTGAGTTCCAGCGCCGCCGACTTGGAGCCCAGCGTGTTGGCCTCGCGGTGCAGCTCCTGGATCAGGAAGTCGAGCCGCTTGCCGATCTCGCCGCCCTTCTTGAGCAGTCGCTCGATCTCGTCGAGGTGCGAGTTCAGCCGCGTCAGTTCCTCGGCCACGTCGATGCGGATCGCGAACGCGGTCGCCTCGGTCAGCGCACGGTCCTGCGCCGCTTCGGGCAGCGTGCCGCCGCCGTTGGCGCCCAGGCCCATGGCCTCCTGCCAGCGTTCGAGGAAGCGGGTGCGCTGCTGTTCGACCAGCTGCGGCACCAGCGGGCCGGCCTGCGCGACCAGTTCGCGCAGCTGGCCCAGGTGGGCCTCGAGCATCTTGGCCAACCGCGCGCCTTCGCGTTGGCGGGCCGACACCAGCGCCTCGAGTGCCTTGCCGGCCACCTCGAGCAGGTCGGCGCCCCAGTCGCCACGCGGCGCGCTGTCGCTGCCGGCCAGCCGCAGCACGTCGGCCACGCTGAGTTCGCGCGCACCGGGCAGCCAGGCCTTGATGCCGTCCTGCACGCCGTTGAGCCGCTGCAGCAGCTTGACGGAGGGCTCCGCCACGCCGCCCTGGGCATTGCTTTCGATGGCCGCGCGCAGCTCGACCTTGCCGCGCTTGAGGCGGCCGGTCAGCAGTTCGCGCAGTGCGGTCTCGTGCTGTCGCAGCTCTTCGGGGAGCTTGAAGGTGAGGTCGAGAAAGCGGCTGTTGACCGAGCGGATTTCGACCCCGAGCCGGCCCGCGGCGGAGGGCCGCGCGTCGGCTTCGGCGTGGCTGCCCGAGGGGCCGTTCTGGCCGCTGGCATAGCCGGTCATGCTGTAAACTGGCATTGCGCCTCTCTGTGGTTCTGCTTGCATTCACCGAGGCACCGGCACGGCGTTCGCTTGCCGCACCATCGCCTTCGGGCGAAACTCCCGGATTATGTCAAAGGTCAAGCCGTCACCTCTGCCGCCCGATACGATCATCGGTGGCTACCGCATCGTTCGCAGGTTGTCGGCGGGCGGTTTCGGGGTGGTGTACCTGGCGATCGACCCCAGCGGCCAGCAGGTCGCGGTCAAGGAGTATCTCCCGTCTTCGCTCGCCACCCGCGGTCCCGGCGAACTCGCCCCGCAGGTGCCGGCCGAGAAGCTCTCGCTGTACCGCCTCGGCCTCAAGAGCTTCTTCGAGGAAGGCCGCTCGCTCGCCCAGATCTCGCATGCCTCGGTGGTCAGCGTGCTCAACTTCTTCCGCGAGAACGAGACCGTCTACATGGTCATGAACTACCTCGAGGGCGCGACCCTGCAGGACTTCGTGGTCACCGCGCGCGACCTCAAGCGGCAGAAGGTGTTCCGCGAATCGACCATCCGCTCGCTGTTCGACGAGATCCTGCGTGGCCTGCGCATCGTGCACCAGTACAAGATGCTGCACCTCGACATCAAGCCCGCCAACATCTTCGTCACCGACGACGACCGGGCCGTGCTGATCGACTTCGGCGCCGCGCGCGAGGTGCTCAGCAAGGAAGGCATCTTCATCCGCCCGATGTACACGCCCGGCTTCGCCGCGCCCGAGATGTACCGCCGCGATTCGTCGATGGGCCCCTGGACCGACATCTACGCGATCGGCGCCTGCATCTACGCCTGCATGCAGGGCTACCCGCCCAACGACGCGCCGCGCCGCATCGAGAAGGACCGCCTGAGCCTCTCGCTGTCGCGACTGCGTGGCGTCTATTCCGACAACCTCATCGAGGTGGTCGAGTGGTGCATGTCGCTCGATCCGCTCTCGCGCCCGCAGTCCGTGTTCGCGCTGCAGAAGGAACTCAGCCGCGAGGGCGAGCGCCGCTACACCAAGCTCACGGTGAGCGAGAAGGTGCGCCTCTCGATCGACAACATCCGCTCCTTCGACAAGAAGAGCGCGCCCCGCGCGGCGGCACCGACGACCCGTCCGGCATGAAGACGCAGCGCATCGCCTCCTCGATCCTTGCCCGCCTGGAGACGCGGCCATGAAGTTTTCCGTCTTCCAGGTCAGCCGCAAGGGCGGCCGCGTCAAGAACGAAGACCGCATGGGCTATTGCTACACGCGCGAATCGGGCCTGTTCGTGCTGGCCGACGGCATGGGCGGGCATCCCGAGGGCGAGGTGGCAGCGCAGATCGCGCTGCAGACCGTGGCCGCGCTCTACCAGCGCGAGGCGCGTCCGATGGTGAAGGAGCCCAAGGCCTTCCTCGCCGAATCGGCGATGGCCGCGCACCAGCAGATCATGCGTTACGCCAGCAGCAAGGCCATGCTCGACACGCCGCGCACCACCGTCGTCGCGGCCGTGCTGCAGGCCGGCATGGCCACCTGGATGCATTGCGGCGACTCGCGCCTGTACGTCGTGCGCGACGGCCGCCTGCTGGTGCGCACGCTCGACCATTCGCATGCCGAGCGCCCGCGCCACCGCGGCGTGTCCGAGTCCTCGCCTGCCAACCGCAACCTGCTGCTCACCTGCCTGGGCTCGCCCACCACGCCGCTGTTCGACGTGTCGGCCCCGCTCGCGCTGCAGCGCGGCGACCGCATCATGCTGTGTTCCGACGGCGTCTGGGGCGTGCTCGACGACGCGCTCATCGTCCACACCCTGTCGTCGGGCAAGCCCGTGTCCGATGCCGCGCCCGACCTCGCCGAGATGGCGCTGCGCAAGGGCGGCTCGCACAGCGACAACGTGACGCTGATCGCGCTCGAGTGGGAGATGCCCGATGCACCCGGCGAGGAGCCCGGCATCTCCACCGACAGCATCAGCGACGGCGTGTTCGCCTCGACCATCCAGGCCGGCATGCTCGCCGACGACGAGATCGAGGACCTCGACGAGGACGCCATCGAGCGTTCCATCGCCGAGATCAACGAAGCCATCCGGCGTTCGGCGGCCCGCAAGACCTGAATCGTTCCGCGCCATCCCGACCGGGGGCGCACCCGCGTTTTCCTTTCCTTTTTCTTCACCAGACCATGACAGCTTTCACCCGTAGCGGCGGCCGCGCCGCCGACCAGTTGCGCCCCGTGCGCATCACGCGCGGCTTCACCATCCACGCCGAGGGCTCGGTGCTGATCGAGTTCGGCCAGACGCGCGTGCTGTGCACCGCCTCGGTCGAGGAGAAGGTGCCGCCGCACAAGAAGGGCAGCGGCGAAGGCTGGGTCACGGCCGAATACGGCATGCTGCCGCGCGCCACCCACACCCGCAGCAGCCGCGAGGCCGCCAAGGGCAAGCAGACCGGCCGCACGCAGGAAATCCAGCGCCTCATCGGCCGCTCGATGCGCGCCGTGTTCGACCTCGCCGCGCTCGGCGAACGCACCATCCACCTCGACTGCGACGTGCTGCAGGCCGACGGCGGCACCCGCACCGCCGCCATCACCGGCGCCTTCGTCGCCGCGCAGGATGCCGTCAGCAAACTGATCGCCGCCGGAGCGCTGGCCGCTTCGCCGATCAAGGGCCACGTCGCCGCCATCTCGGTGGGCATCGTCGGCGGCACGCCGCTGCTCGACCTCGAGTACACCGAGGACTCCGCCTGCGACACCGACATGAACGTCGTCATGACCGGCGCCGGCCACTTCGTCGAAGTGCAGGGCACGGCCGAGGGCGTGGCCTTCACGCGCGAAGAGATGAACCTGCTGCTGGGCCTGGCCGAAAAGGGCATCGGCGAACTCGTCGTCCTGCAGCAGCAGGCCCTGCAGTCGAAGTAGCAGCCATGAACCGCGGCCCGCAGAAGGCCGCCGCCGATATTCCTTTCCACGTATGAAACTCGTCCTGGCTTCCAACAACGCCGGCAAACTGGCCGAACTGCAGCAGCTCTTCGCCGAACTCGACGTCACGCTCGTGCGGCAGTCGGAGCTCGGCGTGAGCGAGGCCGAGGAGCCGTTCCGCACCTTCGTCGAGAACGCGCTGACCAAGGCACGCCACGCCAGCGCCGCCACCGGCCTGCCCGCCATCGCCGACGACGCCGGCCTGTGCGTCGATGCCTTCGGCGGCCTGCCGGGCGTCGACACCGCCTACTACGCCACCCAGTTCGGCTATCCCAAGGGCGATGCCAACAACGTGAAGGCGCTGCTCGAGCAACTGGCCGGACAGGCCAACCGCCGCGCCGCGCTCGTCAGCACCCTGGTCGCGCTGCGCCGCCACGACGACCCCGAGCCGTTGATCGCCGTGGGCCGCGTCGCCGGCGAGATCGCACCGGCGCCGGTCGGCGACAACGGCTTCGGCTTCGATCCCGTGATGTTCCTGCCCGCCTTCGGCAAGACCTTCGCCCAGCTCACGCCCGAGGTGAAGAACGCCCACAGCCACCGCGGCCAGGCCGCGCGCGCCATGCTGGCGCTGATGCGCGAGCGATGGCTGTGAGCGCTCCCTCGTCCGTCGTTCCCATCCAGCCCGCCGCGCCGGTCGGCGCGCCGCATGCCAACGACGTGCTGCACTGGATGCGCCCCGGCCCGCTGCAGCTGACGGCGCTGCCGCCGCTCACGCTGTACATCCACCTGCCGTGGTGCCTGCGCAAGTGCCCGTATTGCGATTTCAATTCCCATGAGTGGCGCGCCACGAGCCCCACCGAGGCCGACGGCATGCCCGAGTCCGCCTACATCGACGCGCTCATTGCAGACCTCGATGCCGCGCTGCCGCTGATCTGGGGCCGTGGCGTGCAGGCCATCTTCATCGGTGGCGGCACCCCGAGCCTGTTCTCGCCCCAGGCCATCGACCGCCTGCTGGGCGACGTGCGCGCGCGCTTGAAGCTCACGCCCGACTGCGAGATCACGCTCGAGGCCAACCCCGGCACCTTCGAGCGCGACCGCTTCCGCGCCTACCGCGCGGCCGGCGTCACGCGGCTGTCGCTGGGCGTGCAGAGCTTCAACGACGAGCACCTGAAGGCGCTGGGCCGCGTGCACGACCGCGCCCAGGCGATCGCCGCCGCCGAGGAGGCCGCGGCCTCGTTCGACACCTTCAACCTCGACCTCATGTACGCGCTGCCGGGCCAGTCGCTCGAGCAGCTCGACGCCGACCTCACGCAGGCGCTCGCGCTCGCGCCGCCGCACCTGTCGGTCTATCACCTCACCATCGAGCCGAACACCTGGTTCGCCAAGTTCCCGCCGCAGCTGCCCGAGGACGACATCGCCTACGCCATGCTCGACCGCATCACCGAGCGCACCGGCGCCATCGGCATGTCGCGCTACGAGGTCTCGGCCTATGCGCGGCCCGGCCACACCTGCGCGCACAACCTCAACTACTGGCAGTTCGGCGACTACCTCGGCATCGGCGCCGGCGCCCACAGCAAACTCAGCTTCGCCCATCGCATCGTGCGCCAGGTGCGCTTTCGCGAGCCGCGCCTGTACATGGACAACGCCCGTGCCGGCACCGCCGTCGCGCAGAGCGACGAGGTCGCGCTGGCCGACCTGCCGTTCGAGTTCATGCTGAACGCCATGCGTCTGAAGGCCGGTTTCACGCTGATGCAGTTCGGCGAACGCACCGGCCTGGCCTTCACCGCGATCCAGCGCGGCCTGGAGGAGGCCGAGCGCAAGGGCCTCGTCGAACGCGACCTGAGCCGCGTGTGGCCCACCGAGCGCGGGCTCGATTTCCTCAGCGACCTGCAGACCCTGTTCCTGCCCGAGGACTGAGCACGGGGCGGGCTCGGCATAGAATTGCGGGCTTCGGAGAGTTGGGTGAGTGGTTTAAACCAGCAGTCTTGAAAACTGCCGACGGGCGACCGTCCGTGAGTTCGAATCTCACACTCTCCGCCAAGATCGATCCAAGCCAGTTCTTGAAAGTCCCGCGCAGCCCATGCAACGGGACTTTTTTCGTTGGGATGCAGGTAGGCGCGACCGTGTTGCTGGCTCGCAGCGTCAGGCGTAGCCACAGCCACTTGTAAGCCCGCCTTCTTACACGCGGACGTTCGCATCGCCGCGCGCCCGCGCAAGCTCGTCGAATCAGGCAAGAAAACGCGCGAAACGCGCAATCGATTCCTCGAGCACGTCCCAAGAATGGTGCTTCGCCACGCCCGCACCGGACGGGCGAACGAGCGCTGGCCGCCCAGCGTCCTCGCGCGACGAGCCCCCCACGGGACCCAACAACATCCCTTCTCCTACTGCGAACCCCGGTGGCTCGCGCTATCAGAGTGTTCCCACGCGCACCCGACCCTCGAACAACAGGAGTCCCCATGGAAAGCCCCACGACATCAATCACCCGCCGCGACGCGCTCATCGCGACCGCCGCCACCGCCGCGGCGGTCTCGTCCCACCTGCCCGCCGCGGCCGCGCCGGCCGCGGCATCACCACCGCCCACGAACATGCCTCCCACCAGACTCTCGCTGCAGGTCAACGGCCAATCGCATGCGCTCGAACTCGACACGCGCACGACCCTGCTCGACGCACTGCGCGAACACCTGCACCTGACCGGCACCAAGAAGGGCTGCGACCATGGGCAGTGCGGCGCCTGCACCGTGCTGCTCGACGGACGCCGCATCAATTCCTGCCTCACGCTCGCGGTCATGCACGAGGGCGCGCAGGTCACGACCATCGAAGGACTGGGCACGCCGCAGGCCATGCATCCGCTGCAGGCGGCCTTCGTCAAGCACGACGGCTACCAGTGCGGCTACTGCACGCCGGGCCAGATCTGTTCGGCGGTCGGCGCCATCGACGAAGTGCGCCGCGGGGTGCCCAGCCACGTGAGCGCCGATCTCATGGCGCGGCCGCTGCTGTCGGCCGACGAGTTGCGCGAGCGCATGAGCGGCAACATCTGTCGATGCGGCGCCTACTCGAACATCGTCGACGCCATCACCGAGGTGGCCGGGAGCCGCGCATGAAGCCCTTCACCTACGAACGCGCGCAAACGCCCGCGCAGGCCGCGGCGGCCGTGGCCGGCCATCCCGGCGCCAAGTTCATCGCGGGCGGCACCAACCTGCTCGACCTGATGAAGCTGCAGATCGAGGCGCCGGTGCACCTGGTCGATGTGAACACATTGAAGCTCGACCGCATCGAGCCGACCACCGACGGCGGCCTGCGCATCGGCGCGCTGGTGCGCAACACCGACCTGGCGTCCGACGAGCGCGTGCGCCGCGACTACGGCGTGCTGTCGCGCGCGCTGCTGGCCGGCGCCTCGGGCCAGTTGCGCAACAAGGCGACCACGGCCGGCAACCTGCTGCAGCGCACGCGCTGTCCCTACTTCTACGACACCGACCAGCCCTGCAACAAGCGCCGCCCCGGCAGCGGCTGCAGCGCCATCGGCGGCGTGACGCGGCAGCTCGCGGTGATCGGCGCCAGCCAGGCCTGCATCGCGACCCATCCGAGCGACATGGCGGTGGCGATGCGCGTGCTCGACGCGGCCGTCGAGACCGTGAAGCCCGATGGACGCACGCGCGTGATTCCCATCGCCGACTTCCACCGGCTGCCCGGCGACACGCCGCACATCGAGACCGCGCTCGAGCGCGACGAGCTGATCACCGGCGTGACCTTGCCGCGGCCCGTGGGCGGCACGCAGGTCTACCGCAAGGTGCGCGATCGCGCCTCCTATGCCTTCGCACTGGTGTCGGTGGCGGCCATCGTGCAGCGCGATGGCACCGGGCGCGTGGCGCTCGGCGGCGTGGCGCACAAGCCGTGGCGCATCGAGGCCGCCGAGGCCGCGATGCCGCAGGGCGCGCGCGCGGTGAGCGCACGGCTGCTGGCCGATGCGCGGCCGACCCACGAGAACGCATTCAAGTTGCCATTGGCCGAACGCGCGCTCGCGGCGGCCCTGGTGCAGGCGAGGAGCTGAACATCATGAAATTCGACACCCCCGCGACCACCAACCCGATCGACCAGCTCAAGGTCATCGGCCGGCCCACCGACCGCATTGACGGCCCGGTCAAGACCACCGGCAGCGCGCGCTATGCCTACGAACGCCATGCCGAAGTGCCGGGCGCCGCCTACGGCTACGTGATCGGCGCCGGCATCGCCAAGGGCCGCATCGCCTCGATGGACCTGCGCGCGGCGCAGGCCGCGCCGGGCGTGCTGGCTATCGTCACCGCGCGCAATGCCGGCAAGCTCGCCAAGGGCGACTTCAACACGGCCAAGCTGCTGGCAGGCCCCGAGATCGACCACTACCACCAGGCGGTGGCCGTGGTCGTGGCCCAGAGCTTCGAGCAGGCGCGCGCTGCGGCGCAACTGGTGCGCATCGAGTACACGCGCGCGGCCGGCCGCTTCGACCTCGCGGCCGAGATGGCGTCGGCGAAGCCGCCCAAGGCCAGTCCCATGTCGGGCGAGCCGGAGACCAGGGTCGGCGATTTCGCGGGCGCCTTCGCCGCGGCGCCGGTGCAGCTCGACGCGACCTACAGCACGCCCGACGAGTCGCACGCGATGATGGAGCCGCATGCCTCCATCGCGCAGTGGCAGGGCGACCGGCTCACGATCTGGACCGCCAACCAGATGATCGCCTGGGGCGTCGGCGACGTCGCCAAGACGCTGGGCATCCCGAAGGAGAACGTGCGCCTGGTCTCGCCCTTCATCGGCGGCGGCTTCGGCGGCAAGCTGTTCGTGCGCGCCGATGCACTGCTCGCCGCGCTGGGCGCGCGCGCGGCGCGCCGGCCCGTGAAGGTGGCGCTGACGCGGCCGCTGATGATCAACAACACCACGCACCGGCCCGCGACCGTGCAGCGCATCCGCATCGGCGCCGCGCGCGACGGCCGCATCACGGCCATCGCGCACGAGGGCTGGTCGGGCGACCTCGAGGGTGGCCAGCCCGAGACGGCGGTCAACCAGACGCGGCTGTTGTATGCCGGCGCGAACCGGTTCACGGCCACCCGGCTTGCGGTGCTGGACCTGCCCGAGGGCAACGCGATGCGCGCGCCCGGCGAGGCGCCGGGCCTGATGGCGCTCGAGGTCGCGATGGACGAGATGGCCGAGAAGCTGGCGCTCGATCCGATCGCGTTCCGCGTGCTCAACGACACCCAGGTCGATCCCGAGAAGCCCGAGCGCCCGTACTCGCAGCGCAGCCTCATCGAGTGCCTGCGCACCGGCGCCGAGCGCTTCGGCTGGAACCGGCGCAACGCGGCGCCGGGGCAGCAGCGCGACGGCCGCTGGCTCGTGGGCATGGGCGTGGCCGCGGCCTTCCGCAACAACCTGCTCACGAAGTCGGCCGCGCGCGTGCGGCTCGACAACCGCGGCATGGTCACGGTGGAGACCGACATGACCGACATCGGCACCGGCTCGTACACCATCATTGCGCAGACCGCCGCCGAGACCATGGGGCTGCCGCTCGACAAGGTGCAGGTGCGGCTCGGCGATTCGGCCTACCCGGCCTCGGCCGGCTCGGGCGGGCAGTGGGGCGCGAACAACTCGACCTCGGGCGTGTTCGCGGCCTGCATGAAGCTGCGCGAGGCGGTGGCGGGCAAGCTGGGCTTCGCGGTCGCCGATGCGAGATTTGCCGACGGCATGGTGCGCGCCGGCGAACGCACGGTGCCGCTGGCCGAGGCCGCGGGCGCCGAGGGCCTCTCGGCCGAGGACGGCATCGAGTACGGCGACCTCGACAAGAAGTACCAGCAGTCGACCTTCGGCGCGCATTTCGTCGAGGTCGGCGTCGATGCCGTCACCGGCGAGATCCGCGTGCGGCGCATGCTCGCGGTCTGCGCCGCGGGCCGCATCCTCAACCCCAAGGCCGCGCGCAGCCAGGTGATCGGCGCGATGACCATGGGCGTGGGCGGCGCGCTGATGGAGGAGCTGGCGGTCGACAAGCGGCATGGCTTCTTCGTCAACCACGACCTCGCGGGCTACGAGGTGCCGGTGCATGCCGACATCCCGCACCAGGACGTGGTGTTCCTCGACGAGACCGATCCGATCTCCTCGCCGATGAAAGCCAAGGGCGTGGGCGAGCTCGGCATGTGCGGCGTCGCGGCCGCGGTCGCCAACGCGGTCTACAACGCGACCGGCATCCGCGTGCGCAGCTATCCGATCACGCTCGACAAGCTGCTCGATCGGTTGCCGCCGGTGGCTTGAGGAACTTCAGCGCGGCTGCTGCTGCGTGGTGCAGTGGATGCCGCCGCCGCCCGCGGCGATCGCATCGATGTCGAGCTGCACCACCTCGCGCTTCGGGAACAGCTCGCGCAGCAGTGCGCGGGCGTTGCCGTCGGCGCGCGCATCGCCGAACTGCGGCGCGATGACGGCGCCGTTGCAGACGTAGAAGTTGATGTAGCCGGCCGCGAACTCCTCACTGTCGTACGCGTCGCGCACCGTGTCCGGTCCCGCGAGCACTTCCACGCGCAGCCGCTGGCCGCGCGCGTCGGTGGCCTGCCCCAGGATCTCGAGGTGGCGCCGGGTCACGGCGTGGTCGTAGGCATCGGGGTCGTTCTCCAGGCCCGCCACCACGATGCCCGGTGCCGCGAAGCGCGCATAGAAGTCGGTGTGGCCGTCGGTGATGTCGCGGCCCGCGATGCCGGGCAGCCAGATGATCTTGCGCAGGCCCAGCAGGCGCCGCAGCTCGGCCTCGCAGTCCTGCTTGCGCCAGCCGGGATTGCGGTTGGCGTTGAGCACGCAGCTCTCGGTGATCAGCACCGTGCCCGCGCCGTCGACCTCGATGCCGCCGCCCTCGAGCACCAGCTCCGTCGCCAGCGGCCGCGCCTTGGCGGCACCGCTCACATAGCCGGCCACCTCGGCATCGTCGGCATGGGCCTGCTTGCCGCCCCAGCCGTTGAAGTTGAAGTCGACGCCGCCCCATTCGCCCGCGCCATTGCGCACGAACACCGGCCCGGTGTCGCGCATCCAGAGGTCGTCCACCGGCTGCACCTCGAGCCGCACGCGGTTGCCGCACAGGCGCGCGGCGAGGTCGTGTTCGCGTTCGCGCACCAGCAGGTGCACGGGTTCGAACTCGGCGATGGTGCGCGCGATGTGGGCCAGGTGCTGGCGCACCGGCGTCAGCAGGCGCCGGCCCCAGATCGCCTCGCTCGGGCCGAAGGACATCCAGGTGGCGCGGTGCGGCGCGGCCTCGTCGGGCATCTGCCAGCTGTCGGGCGCGGCTGCGGGTGCGATGGCGATGCAGCCCAGCGGCGCGAGGCCGAGGGCGCTGGTCAGGCGGCGGCGGGTCATTGAGAAATGCATGTCGGTCTCCTGGCGAAAGCGTTCGGGGTCACGCCGGCTCCTGCTGCGTGGTGCAGTGGATGCCGCCGCCGCCCGCGGCGATGGCATCGATGTCGAGCTGCACGACCTGGTGGCTCGGCAGTTCCGCGGACAGCGCCGCGCGGGCCGCCCCATCGGCCGCCGCATCGCCGAACTCGGGCAGGAACAGGGCCTTGTCGGTCAGCAGGAAATTCACGTAGCCGGCCGCGAACTCCTTGCGTGCGTAGATGGGGCGCACCCGGCCCGGCGTGGCCAGCGTGACGATGCGCAGGGCGCGTCCGCGCGCATCGGTCGCCGTGCGCAGCAGTTCCAGGTGGCGCCGGGTCACGGCATGGTCGAAGGACTCGGGGTCGTTGTCCAGTGCCGCCACCACCACGCCCGGCTTGAGGAAGCGTGCATAGAAGTCGGTATGGCCATCGGTGATGTCGCGGTTGGCGATGCCGGGCAGCCAGATGATCTTCGTGAGTCCCAGCAGGCGCCGGAGCTCTTCCTCGGCCGCGGCCTTGGTCACGCCCGGGTTGCGGTTCTCGTTGAGCACGCAGCTCTCGGTGACGATGGCCGTGCCTTCGCCGTCGACCTCGATGCCGCCGCCTTCGAGCACCAGGCGGCTGCGCAGCAGCGGCACGCCCGCGAGCCCGGCCATGCGCGCCGCCACCGTGGCGTCGCGCGCATGCGGCTGCTTGCGGCCCCAGCCGTTGAAGTTGAAGTTCACGGCGGCCCGCTCGCCGCGGGCGTTGCGCACGAACACGCAACCGGTGTCGCGCATCCAGAGGTCATCGATCGGGTGTTCGATCAGCTGCACGTTGGAGCCGCAGAGCTGCCGCGCCGTGGCGGCATCCTCGGCGTTCACGAGCATCTTCACCGGCTCATGGACGCTGATCGCATTGGCGATGCGTGCCAGCGCGCGCTGCACCGGCTCGCGCAGCTCGGCGCTCCAGATCGATTCGCGCGCGGCGAACGCCATCCAGACTGCGCGATGGGCACCGCCCTCGTCGGGCATGCGCCAGGTGCTGGCGGGCGCGGGGGAAGGTGCGGGCGCGGGCGCGGGCGCGGGCGCCGGCGGCGGAAAGGGGAGCGCGGGGCCGCCGGCATTGCCGCCGCCCCCGCCGCAGGCGCTCAGCAGTCCATGGAAGAGGCCCAGGCCACCGAGGCCCAGGAGTGTTCGTCGAGTCGTTATGAGAATCAGGGTTTCTACGGAGTCCCGGATTCTGTAGACGCTCATTCATCCGCACAATTGATCTTTCTTGGTCATATCAATCGATATGGCTCATGAAATGACCGTCTTCACGCGCGAACCCCAGCAGGCTATCGAACACCTCGCGCACCAGCGGCAGCCGCGACGGGCCCTGGGTGCGCGAGATCCAGAGGCTGCCGAGCGGCAGGCTCGGCCAGGCCGCCAGGTGGCGCAAGCGGCCGTCGCGCGGCGCATCGTCGGCCGACAGCCGCGACACCAGCGCGATGCCGCGCCCACGCAGCGCGGCATCGAGCAGCAGGCGCGGGTCGTCGTAGATCGCGGCCTTGCGCAGCGGGCCGAAGTGCTCGCGGATGAAGGGGCCGATGCGGTCGCTCGTGAGGTCGGCCTCGAGGCTCAGCAGGCCGGGCGCGGCCTCCGAGTCGACGCCGGGCACGCAAACCGCCACCAGTTCGTCGCTCAGCAACGGCACCTCGAACACGTCCGGCTGCTGCAGCGGTTCGCGCGTGATCGCGATGTCCACGTCGAGCTCATCGATGAAGCGGGCGCTCTCGTCGACCGAGACGATCGGGCACAGATCGGGATGCGCCTGCAGCAGCCGGTCAATGCGCGGCTGCAGCCAGCCGTGCGCGACGGGCGCGGGGCAGACCAGCGTGACGAGGCGGTCGTCCATGTAGGTCTCGATGCGGTGCAGGCCGTGGCGGATCTGCTCGAGCGACTTGCCCACGCTGTCGAGCAACAGGCCGCCGGCGACGGTCAGCTCCACGCCGCGGCCCTTGCGCCGGAACAGCGGCTGGCCGACCTGCTGCTCGAGCTGCGCGATCTGGTGGCTGATGGCCGATTGCGAGACGTGAAGCTCCTCGGCCGCGCGCGAGTAGTTGCCCAGGCGCGCGGCCGCTTCGAAGCCGATCAGGAATTTGAAGGAGGGCAGTCTGGCGTTGGACATGGGAACCCGGTCGATGGATCGGCGCACAAGATAGCGCCTTTCATCGACGGGGTTCAACGTGCGGTGGCGGCGTCCTCTTCGCAGCCGGCGCCATACAGCTGCGCCAGCACCTCCACCGGATGGCGCAGGCGTCGCGCCTGCAGCCGCTCGACCTGGCTGCGGCACGAGTAACCCGTGGCGAGGAATTCCGCCGGCGCGGGCTCGGCCGTCAGCAGCGGCGCCCACGACTGCGAAAAGATCTGCTGCGAGGTCTGCAGGTTGCGCTGCTCGTGGCCGTAGGTGCCCGACATGCCGCAGCAGCCGCTGGCCTGTGCCTCGAGCCGCAGGCCGGCGCGCGCGAACACCCGGGGCCACAGCGCGGCGGCCGCGGGCGCGTTGGTCTTCTCGGTGCAATGCGCAAGCAGGCGGAAGTCGCCCGGCACAGCACGCGGCGGCGCTTCGGCGGGCAGCGCGTCGAGCAGCCACTCCTGCGGCAGCAGCACCGAAGGCAGGCGCGCCATCCGCGGCAGCTTGGCGTACTCCTGCCGGTAGACCAACGTCATCGCGGGATCGAGGCCGACCAGCGGCACACCGCCTTGGGCCAGTGCATCGAGCATGTCGGCGTTGCGGCGCGCCGCGCGGTCGAAGGCGCGCAGAAAGCCCTGCACCTGCAGCGGCTTGCCGTTGGGCCTGAAGGGCGCGAGCCACACGGTGTAGCCCAGCCGCGCGGCCAGCGCGATGAAAGCCGCGAGCACCGGCGTCTCGAAGTAGCGCGTGAAGGCGTCCTGCACCAGCACCACCGAGCGCGCGCGCTCGTCGGCACTCAGCCGCGCCAGCGCCGAGGGCGTGGCGTGGCGCACGTTCCAGCGCCGCAGGGTGGCGCCGAAATCGAAGCGGCTCAAGAGCGGCGCATCGACCATGCCGGCATGCCGCGCGAGCAGGCCGCGCACCGCGGGCAGGTCCATCAGGCGGTTGTAGAGCGCGGGCACGAGCGCAAGGCCGGGCATGCTGTATTCGAGCGAGCCGATGAAGTAGTCCTTGAGCGGGCGCAGGTAGCGCGCGTGGTACAGCTCGAGAAAGCGCGCACGGAACTCCGGCACGTTGACCTTCACCGGGCATTGCCCCGCGCAGGACTTGCAGGCCAGGCAGCCGGCCATCGCCTCGTAGACCTCGTGCGAGAAGTCGTCTGCGTTCGAACGCCGCCGGCCGTTGCGCCAGCGCGCGGGCAGCCCGGCCAGGAACGAGGGCTGCCGCGCCGCGGCCTGCAGCACGTCGACGCCGGCCTCGCCCTGCAGCCGCAGCCATTCGCGCAGCAGCGAAGCGCGCCCCTTGGGCGAATGGCGGCGCTCGCGCGTGGCCTTCCACGAGGGGCACATCGCGTCGTCGGGGTCGAAGTCGTAGCAGGCGCCGTTGCCGTTGCAATGCAGGCCGCTGGCATAGCTTTGCCACACGCGTTCGTCGATGCGGCGGTCGGCGTCGGCGCGCATCGGCACCTCGTCGATGCGCAGCAGCGCCGCGTCGATGCCCGCGGGCGTCGCGATCTTGCCGGGGTTGAGCTGGTTGCGCGGATCGAAGGCGGCCTTGAGTTCCTGCAGCGACGCATACAGCGGGCCGAAGAAGGCCGGTGCGTACTCGGAGCGCACGCCCTTGCCATGCTCGCCCCAGAGCAGGCCGCCGTACTTCTGCGTGAGCCGCGCCACCGCGTCGGAGAGCGGGCGGATCAGCGCGGCCTGGGCCGGGTCCTTGAGGTCCAGCGCGGGCCGCACGTGCAGCACGCCGGCATCCACATGGCCGAACATGCCGTACGAGAGACCATGGCCGTCGAGCAGCGCGCGGAACTCGGCGATGTAGTCGGCGAGCCGCTCGGGCGGTACGGCGGTGTCTTCCACGAAGGGCTGCGGCCGCGCCTCGCCCTGCACATTGCCCAGCAGGCCCACCGCGCGCTTGCGCATCGCATAGACCCGGGTCACGGCGGCATGGCCGGCCGCGATGGTGTGGCCCAGGCGCGCCGCGCCGGCATCGCGCGCGAGGTGCGCGACGAAGGCCGCGACGCGGGTCTCGAGTGCCTCCTGCGAATCGCCGCTGAACTCGACCATGTTGATGCCGCGCGTGGGCGCGCTGTCTTCGCTCGAGGGAAAGTATTCGGCCACGCCCTGCCACACGATGTCCTCCATCGCGAGCATCAGCACGCGCGAGTCCACGGTCTCGATCGACAGCGGTGCATGCGCCATCAGCGCCTGGGCATCGCGCAGCGCATCCATGAAGCTCGCATAGCGCACGTTGACCAGCACCGTGTGGCGCGGAATCGGCAGCAGGTTGAGCTCGGCCTCGACGATGAAGCCCAGCGAGCCTTCGGCGCCGCAGAGCACGCTGTTGAGGTTGAAGCGCCCGTCGCGCTCGCGCAGGTGCGCGAGGTCGTAGCCGGTGAGGCAGCGGTTGAGCTTGGGAAAGCGTTGCTCGATCAGCGCGGCATCGCGCTCGGCGATCCGGTGCGCACAGCGCCAGGCATCGCCCACGCGGCCCGGGCGCGCCAGATGGGCCTGGAGTTCATCGGGTCCGGCGGGGCGGCTTTCGAAGCGTTCGCCGCCCGGCAGCACGACCTCGAGCGCGAGCACGTGGTCGCGCGTCTTGCCGTAGGCGCAGCTGCCCTGGCCGCTCGCGTCGGTGCCGACCATGCCGCCGATGGTGGCGCGGTTCGAGGTCGACAGCTCGGGCGCGAAGAACAGGCCGTGCGGCGCGAGCGCCGCGTTGAGCTGGTCCTTGACCACGCCGGCCTGCACGCGCGCCACGCGCCGCACCGGATCGATCCAGACGATGCCGTCGAGGTGCCGCGAGAGGTCGACCGCGACGCCGTCGGTCAGCGACTGCCCGTTGGTGCCGGTGCCGCCGCCGCGCGGCGCGAGCACCACGCGCCGGTGCTCGTCGCGGTCCATCAGCGTCGCGAGTCGCACCACGTCCTCGGCATGCTTCGGGAACACCACGGCCTGCGGCAGCCGCTGATAGATCGAGTTGTCGGTCGCGAGCACCGTGCGGTCGGCGTGGCGCTGGCTGATCTCGCCCTCGAAGCCTTCGGCCGCCAGCGCCGCGAGAAAACGCCGGTAGTGCTGCGCCAGCGTGACCGGGGGGGGAACGTTGGCGATCATGGCCGGCCGTGCAGTGCCGCTCAGTCCGCCTTGAGGCGGCCTTGCTTCACCAGCCGCGTCGCCAGCACGGCGTCTTCCTGCACCAATCGCTGCAGATAGGCCGCGCTCTCGGCGAAGGGCTCGCTGCCCAGTTCGCGGATTGGCTTCGAGAACTCGGTCTCGGCCACCGACTTCGCGATCCAGCCCTGCAGGCTCGCGACGGTCTGCGGCGCGATGCCCCTGGGCGCGAACACGCCGACGAAGGTGGTGGCGTCGAAACTCGGAATGCCCTGCTGCGCGAGGTTCGGCACGCCGGCCAGCATGCCGCCGACCTGCGGGCCGAGCACCAGCACCGCGCGCAGGCCGCCGCTCTTGATGTGCGGCGCCGAGCTCGTGATCTGGTCGATCACGGCGTCGATCTGGCCGCCGAGCAGGTCGACCACGGCCGGACCCGAACCCTTGTAGGGCACGGCATTGACGCGTGCCTTCGCGGCATCCTCGAGCTGCAGCAGCGCCAGGTGGTTCGGCGAACCCGGGCCCGCATGGCCGATGGTCACGTTCTCGCTCCGGGCCTGTATCGCCTGCAGGAAGTCGCCCGCGGTCTTGAAGCGCGCATCGTTGGCGCGCACCACCACCACCACGGGCGTGCGGCTCAGCACGGCCACGGGCACGAAGTTGTCGGCGCGGTAGGGCACCTTGATCATCTCGGGCAGGGTGCCGAGCTGGCCCGGCGTGGCCACCAGCAGCGAATGGCCGTCGTTCTCGGCGCGCGCGGCCCAGCTCGTGCCCACGGCGCCGCCGCCGCCGGCGCGGTTGTCGACGATCACCGACTGCCCCGCATGCCGCGTCAGCGGCACGCCCAGGGTACGGGCCGTGATGTCCACGTTGCCGCCCGGCGCGAAGGGCACGATCAGCGTGAGGGGCTTGGTCGGAAAGGCGCGGCCCTGCGCCCTGCCGGGCAATGCCGCCGCCGATGCGGCGAGCGCGACGCCGCCCTGGATGAAGGTTCTGCGGTTGAACTTGTTGTCGGTCATTCGAACGTCTCCCTGTGATGAATCAATGGTTCCAGTAAAGCTGCGTGGGGTTGCGAACCAGCACCTGCCGCAGGTCCCCGTCGGGCAGCCAGCCGCGCAGCGCTCCGGCCAGTTCGCTGCTGGCGGTGGAGCGCGCGTCGATGCCGGGATGCGGCCAGTCCGATCCCCAGAGGATGCGTTCGGGGTTGGCGCGTGCCAGCGCATGGGCCAGCGGCATGACCGCGGGATCGGTGGCGCAGGCCGATGCGCTGAGCCGGTAGGCGCCCGAGAACTTGACCCAGGCGCGCCCTTCCGCGAGCAGCGCGCGCAGGTTCGCGAGCCCTCGGCCCTGCGGTGTCGCGCCGGGCGCCGGATGGCCGAAGTGGTCGACCACCACCTGCAACCCGGTGGCGGCAACGCGCGGCACCAGATCGGGATCGTGCTCGACGTCGACCAGCAGCTGCAGGTGCCAGCCGAAGGCCGCGATGCGGTCGGCAATGGCGCGCAGGCTGGCGGCGGACACGCCGCCCGAGAACAGCGCGTTGCAGCGCGCGCCGCGCACGCCCAGCGCATGCAGTTCCTCGATCTCGCGCTCGCTCGTGTCCTCGAAGATCACGGCCACGCCGCGCATGCTGCCGGGCGCCGCCTCGCGCAGCGTGCGCTTGAGCAGCGAATGGTCGCGGCCGTAGACGCTGGGCTGCACCAGCACGCAGCGCTCGACGCCCAGCGGGCCGAAGGCGGCCCGGTAGTCGGCCATCGAGGCCGGGGCCGGCGTGTACGAGCGCTCGTCGATCAGCGGGAATTCGCGCGCGTCGCCGAAGACGTGGAAGTGGGTGTCGCAGGAACCTTCGGGGAATATCCGGGCGCTGTCGGGAATGGCGGGGGTCGGAGGAAGCCGGTCGTGCATGGAAAGCGATGCCATGGAGAAGAAGATCGATGCCATGGAGAGGAGGCTGGAGATGCGGGCTATTGTTCTGAGAGCCCCCCGCGTGCGGCAAGATCATCTTTGTCATCTTCATCGTGAACCGGATTCATCCCATGAACGCCGCCGGCGGCTCGCCCCTGAACCTGCGCAGCATCGACCTCAATCTGCTGGTCATCTTCGAAGCCCTGTTCGAGGAGCGCAGCGTGGTCAAGGCCGCGACCCGCCTGGGCCTGACCGCCTCGGCGGTGAGCCATGCGCTGCGCCGCCTGCGCACGCAGTTCAAGGACCCGCTCCTGACGCGCACGCCGCAGGGCATGGCGCCCACGCCCGAGGCCGTGCGGCTGGCCACGAGCTTTCGCAAGGCCTTCAGCGAGATCGAGAGCGCGATCGAGGTGCGCGGCGGCTTCGATCCCGCGACCGCGCGCCGCACCTTCCACCTGCGGCTGTCCGACTACGTCGACGTGCTGCTGCTGCCGCGGCTGTGCATCCACCTGAGCTCGGTGGCGCCCGGCGTCAGCCTGTCGGTGCAGTCCTTCGACATGTACCAGCCCTCGGACCGCGTGGAGTACGAGGGCGTGGAGATCCGGCTGTCGGTGTCGCGCGGCCGCTCGGTGCTGTCGGCCTCGCGGCGCATCCTCGACGACCAGTGGATGGTGCTGATGCGCAAGGGCCATCCTGCGGCCTCGGAGCCGATGACGCTCGACAGGTACCTCTCGCTGGGCCATCTCAAGGTCTCGGGCGTGGGCAGCAGCATCCTCGACGAGATCCTGGCCGAGCGCGGGCTCGCGCGCCGCGTGATGATCCAGGTGCCGACCTGGCTCGGCATGGTGCCCGTGATCGAATCGACCGACCTGATCGCGGCCATGCCCGCGCACTGGATGGACAGCGTGCTCTCGGGCTCGGACTGCGTGGCGGTGCCGATGCCGCTGCCCGAGCTGGGCCTGTCGATCGACGCGGTCTGGCATCCGCGCAACGAGCACGACGCGGGCCACCGCTGGTTCCGCGAGCTGATCCACCAGATCTTCGAGGAGGCCTACGACAAGTCGCGCGTGCTGCGCTGAACGCCACCGCGACCATCGATGACGAAAGCTCACGAGAGGCCCAGGACTCATCGCTTGTGCCCCCGCGTGCCGCGCCGGAAACTGAACGCCATTCATCCAGTTCACCCGGCCCACCCACGGAGCACGCAAGCAATGCAGCAGTACAGACTCTTCATCGGCAACGAATGGCAGGCGAGCGCCTCGGACCAGTGGTTCGATTCGCTCGACCCGTTCACGGGCGAGCCCTGGGCCCGCATTCCGCAGGGCAATGCCGAGGACGTCGATCGCGCGGTGAAGGCGGCCGAGGCCGCGATGCAGGGCCCGTGGGGCCAGATGTCGGCCACGCAGCGCGGCATGCTGCTGCATCGCCTGGGCGCGCTGATCGAGGCCAACCTCGACACCCTCACCGAGGCCGAGGCGCGCGACAACGGCAAGCTGCGCAGCGAGGTGCGCGGACAGGTGTCGTACATGGCGAAGTACTTCTATTACTACGGCGGCCTGGCCGACAAGATCCAGGGCGCGGTGATCCCGATCGACAAGCCCAAGGTCTTCAACTACACGCGCCTCGAGCCGATCGGCGTGGTCGGCACCATCACGCCGTGGAACTCCTCGCTGCTGCTGACGGCCTGGAAGGTGGCGCCGGCGCTCGCGGCCGGCAACGCCATCGTCGCCAAGCCCTCGGAGCACACCTCGGTGTCGCTGCTCGAGCTGGCGCGGCTGTTCGTCGAGGCGGGCTTTCCGCCCGGCGTGTTCAACGTGGTCACGGGCTTCGGCAAGGAGGTGGGCGAGCCGCTGGTCGAGCATCCGGGCGTGGCCTGCATCGCCTTCACCGGCGGCGACGAGGGCGGGCGCCGCGTGAGCGTGGCGGCGGCCAAGCACTTCAAGCGCGTGACGCTCGAGCTCGGCGGCAAGTCGCCCAACATCGTGTTCGACGATGCCGACCTCGCGCGCGCCGCCAACGGCGTGATCACCGGCATCTTCTCGGCCGGCGGCCAGACCTGCATGGCGGGCTCGCGGCTGCTGCTGCAGGAGAGCATCCACGACGAGTTCGTCGAGCGGCTGGTCGCGATCGCCTCCAAGGCCAAGCTCGGCGACCCTTCGCTGCCCGACGTGCAGGTGGGGCCGGTGGCCACGCGGCCGCAGTTCGACAAGGTGGTGAGCTACATCGACATCGCCAAGGCCGAGGGCGCGCACTGCGCTTTCGGCGGCAAGGTGCGCAGCGGCCCGGGCTACGGCGCGGGCCAGTTCGTCGAGCCGACCATCTTCACGGGCGTGGACAACGGCATGCGCATCGCGCAGGAGGAAGTGTTCGGGCCGGTGCTGTCGGTGCTCAAGTTCAAGGACGAGGCCGACGCGGTGCGCATCGGCAACGACATCCGCTTCGGCCTCGCGGCCGGCGTGTGGACGCGCAGCCTGCACCGCGCGATGCACATGTCGGAGCGGCTCAAGGCCGGCACCGTGTGGATCAACAACTACCGCTCGACCAGCTTCACCACGCCCTTCGGCGGCTTCAAGGACAGCGGCCAGGGCCGCGAGGGCGGCGTGGAGGCGGTGAAGGAATTCCTCGAGACCAAGAGCGTGTGGATCTCGACCGAGCTCGACATGCCGGACCCGTTCATCCGCAAGTACTGAGCGGGTTCGCTCCAGGCATGCCGGCGCCAGAAGAAAGAAAGTAGAGACATGAACGAAGCATCCCTGCCCATCGACCGCTGCGACGTGCTCGTCGTCGGCTGCGGCATCTCGGGCCTGAGCGCGGCGGTGGCCGCGGCCGCCGCGGGCGCGACCGTGACGGTGCTGGAACGCGCCACGCCCGAGGAGTTCGGCGGCAACACGCGCTGGACCGAGTCCTACTTCCGCATGAAGAGCGAGACCGAGGTCAGCGACGACTTCGAGGAACTGCTGGTGGCCAACGCCGGCCACCACATCGACCCCGAGATCGTGCAGCACGCGGCCGCGCCCTACGAGGACTGGCCGCCGCACGTCAAGGCGCACGGCATGCCCGACCCCGAGCTGGTCGCCACGCTGGCCGGCGAGGCCGGCGCCACGGTGCGGTGGCTCCAGGGCTTCGGCGTGCGCTTCGCGGCGCTGCCGACCTACTTCGTGACCGCGGCTGATGCCGGTGGGCGGGGGCCTCGCGCTGATCGAGGCGCTGCGCGACGAAGCGCTGCGCCTGGGCGTGTCGATCCGCTACCGCAGCACCGCGCAGCAACTGCGGCGTGCCGATGCGCGCGGCGAGCTGGCGGTCGACACCGTCGGGCCCGACGGCAGCGTGCGGCGCATCGTGGCGCGCGGCGTGGTGCTGGGCACGGGCGGCTTCGAGGGCAACCCCGAGATGCTCACGCGCTACATCGGCCCGCAGGCGCGCTACCTGCGGCCGGTGGCGCGCGGCGGCTACTACAACCGCGGCGAGGGCATTCGCATGGCGCTCGATGCCGGCGGCGCGCCGGCCGGCGACTTCGGCTCCTACCATGCCGAGCCGATGGACCCGCGCTCGGCCCAGGTCGAGCCGCTGGTGATGAGCTTCTCGTACGGCCTGCTGGTCAACAAGGAGGGCCGGCGCTTCGTCGACGAGGCGCCCGGGCCGGTCGACGTGCATTACGACCCGATCGCGCGCGCCATCAAGGACCAGCCCGACGGCATCGCCTTCATGGTCTACGACCAGCGCATCCACGAGGTGCCGAACTGGAAGAAGGGCATCCGCACCGACCAGCCGCCGATCGAGGCCGGGTCGCTGGAAGCGCTCGCGCGCGCCTGCGGCATCGACCCGGCCGGCCTGCTGGCCACGGTGGCGGCCTTCAACGCGGCCTGCGCGGGCGATGCCGACGCGCGCTTCTCGCCGCTCGCGGTGGACGGCGTGGCCACCGCGGGCATCGCGCCGCCCAAGTCGAACTGGGCGCTGCCGCTGGCGCGCGGCCCCTTCTGCGCCTACCCGGTGATGTCGGGCATCTGCTTCACCTTCGGCGGCGTGAAGACCAACCGCGATGCGCAGGTGGTCGACAACGACGGCCGCACCATCCCCGGCCTCTACGCGGCCGGCGAGGCCGCTGGCCTCTACCACCAGGTCTACACGGGCGCGACCTCGGTGCTGCGCGGCGCCGTGTTCGGCCGCATCGCGGGCGCGCATGCCGCGCGCCACGCGGCGCCGCGCTAGCGCGCCGGCGCGGCCCCCGCTTTCTTTTCGGCTGCTTCCCCGCCACCGCCCGCGCGGTGCGGCGCGGCACGTCCACACACACCACCAAGGAGACAGACATGCCCTTCATCACGACGCGCCGCCTCGCGGCCCTGGCCATCGCCTGCGCGGCGCTCGGCGGCTTCGCGGCCCGCGCCGACTGGGCACCGCCCGGGCCGATACGCCTGGTCGTTCCCTATGCGCCCGGCGGCGGCACCGACGTGCTCGCGCGGCTGGTCGCCACGCAGATCGGCAGCACGCTGGGCCAGCCGCTGATCGTCGAGAACCGGCCCGGGGTCAACGGCATCCTGGGCGCCAACTACGTCTATGCCGCGCCGGCCAACGGCACCACGCTGCTGTTCGCGGCGGCCGACTTCATCTCGGTCTCGCCGCACATCTACAAGAAGGCCGTGCGCTACGACCCCGATGGCTTCCAGCCCGTGGCACTGGTCGCGAAGATGGGCTTCGTGATGGCCGCGCGGCCCGCGAGCGAGACCAGGGACGTGGCCGACTTCGTGGCCCGCGCGCGCGCCAGGGAGGTCACCTATGCGCATTGGGGCCCGGGCAGCATGGCGCAGATGGGCATGGAGCTGCTGCGCTCGCGCGCCGAGGGCACGAAGGCGCTGCCCGTGCCCTATGCGGGCGCCGCGCCCGTGATGTCGGCCGTGATGGCCGGCGACGTCGAGTACGGCTTCGTGCCCACGCCGCTGGCGGTCGCGAGCCGCAGCAAGCTCAAGCTGTTCGCGCTCGGCTCGCCCGAGCGCTTCGCGGGCCTGCCCGACGTGCCGACGCTCAAGGAGCTCGGCTACGCGGTCGATGCCGACACCTGGTTCGGCATCCTCGCGCCGCCCGGCACGCCCGCTGCCGTGGTCGAGGCGCTGCAGGCGCAGGTCGAGAAGGTGGTGCGCGATCCGGCGGCACGCGCGCGCATGACCGACATCGGCTACACGCCCTCGAACATCGCGCCGCGCGACTTCGGCGCCTTCGTGAAGAGCGAGAACGCGCGCTGGGGCACGGTGGTGCGCGCCGCGCGCATCCAGGTGGAGGAATAGGTGCCGCCGCGGCTGGTCCTGGTCAAGAATGGGGCCTCGATCCAAGGGCCGCGATCCGTCATGAAGCGAAAAATCCCCAGCACCGTCGCCTTGTCGCTGTTCGAGTCGGCCGCGCGCCACGAGAGCTTCGCGCGCGCCGCGGCCGAGATGTACCTGACCGAGAGCGCGGTGAGCCGGCAGATCGCCGTGCTCGAGGGCTTTCTCGGCGTGAAGCTGTTCAGCCGCGGCAAGAAGCAGGTGGTGCTGACCGACGCGGGCCGGCTCTATGCGCGCAACATCCGCGGCAACCTCGACGAGATCGAGCTGCACACCAAGTCGCTGATGCAGCACAAGGGCGCGGGCGGCGTGCTCGAGCTCGCCGTGATCCCGACCTTCGCGAGCCGCTGGCTGCTGCCGCGGCTGCACGACTTCCTGCGCAAGAACCCGGGCATCACCGTCAACCTGTCGGAGCGCGCCGAGCCCTTCGCGTTCCGCGGCACCAACCTCGATGCCGCGCTGCATTTCGACGACCCGGTGTGGGATGCGGTCGAGAAGGTGCACCTGTTCGAGGAGGAGGTGGTGCCGGTGCTGAGCCCGGCCCACTTCGACCTCTCGAAGCTGAAGAAGCCCGCCGGCCTGATCGCGCTGCCGCTGCTGCACAAGCGCGTGCGGCCCGAGGCCTGGCAGCGCTGGTTCGAGGTCGCGGGCTCGACGCAGCCGGTGCCGCCGCCGGCGATGCGCTTCGAGCTCTATGCGATGGTGATCGATGCCGCGCGCGCGGGCCTGGGCGTGGGGCTGGTGCCGCGCTTCTACGTGCAGGAGGACGTGGCGCGCGGCACGCTGGCCATGCCCTTCGACATCAGCCTCAAGCACGAGAAGCGCTACTGCCTCGTGTACCCCGAGCACAAGCGCGATTCCCAGGCGGTGCAGCTGTTCAGCGAGTGGGTGGTGGAGGCGGCGGCCGAATTCAGCACGGGCGCGCAGGCGGTGCGGCGGCCGAGGAAGCGCGCCTGATTCGGCCGCCCCAAAAGAAAACGGCCCCGCGGGGCCGTCTTCATCGCGTGCATGCGGCCTGCGAGAGGCCGCGTGGCATCACTTCTTCTTCGCGGCCACGGCCTTCTTGGCGGGAGCGGCGGCAGCCTTCTTCGCGACCGGCTTGGCAGCGGGCTTCGCAGCCGACTTGGCGGCGGGCTTGGCATCGGCCTTGCGCTTGGCGGCCTTCGGATCCACGGCGGCCTTGAAGGCGGCGCCCGGCACGAACTTCGGCACCTTCTGGGCGGCGATCTTGATCTTGGTGCCGACGCTCGGGTTGAAACCGGTGCGGGCTGCGCGAGCGACTTGCTTGAAGGTGCCGAAGCCGACGATCTGGACGGGGTCGCCCTTCTTCACTGCGGCGACGATGGAGCTGGTGACCGTTTCCACGATGCGCGCGGCTTCTGCCTTGCTGACGTTGTGGGTGGTGGCGATTTTCTCAACGAGTTCGATGCGGTTCAACTGAGTTCCTGATAGGTTTGATTCGTCATGTTGCCTATGACGGCGCAGCCTCGGATGCAGGCTGCAAGCGGCGTGGAGTGTATTCGAACGCGAGAGAGGGCCTGCGGTGCGAAGGGAGAGTGGGGCTTTCTCATGCACGCGAGACGCTGCGCAGCCGCAGTGCGATCGCGAGGCCTGCGAGCGCCGCGCCCGCGCCGATGAGGAACACGCCGCCATAGCCCGCGCGGTCCGCGAGCAGCCCGGCCACGGGACCGGTGAGCCCGTAGGCCAGGTCCTGGAAGGCCGAGAAGCCGCCGAGCGCGGTGCCACGCAGTTGCGGTGCCACCAGCCGCACGACCTCGCGGCCCATGGCCGGAAAGATCATCGAACAGCCGAGGCCGGTGAGGAAGGCACCCGCGAGCGCGGCGACGGGGCTCGGTGCCTGCCAGATCAGCGCCTGGCCGAAGGCCTCGACCGCCAGCGACACGATCGCCACCGGCAGCCCGCCGATGCGGTCGGGCAGGTGGCCGAACAGGATGCGCACCAGCACGAAGCCGCTGCCGAAGGCCGTGAGACCGAGGCCCGCATGCGACCAGTGCTGGTCGCGGAAGTGCAGCACGAAGAAGGCGCCGATGGCCGCGAAGCCGATGCCCTGCAGGCACACGATCAGCCCATGCGGCCAGATGATGCCGAGCACGCTGCGCAGCGAAGGCCGGCCCGCGCCCGGCTGCACCGCCACGCCCTCGAGGCGCCACACCGCGAGCAGTCCGATGCAGGGCAGCAGCGCGCTCGCGGCCATCGCGCCCGCGAAGCCGAAGCGCTCGAGCAGCGCGAGGCCGACCGGACCGCCGACCGCGAGTGCGCCGTAGATGGCGGCGCCGACGAGCGCGAGCACCTGGCCCGAGCGCGCGGGACCGACGAGGCCGATGCCCCAGCCGATCACGCCGACGGCCACCAGGCTCTCGCCGAGGCCCAGCAGCAGGCGGCCCGCGACCAGCAGGCCGAAGCCGATCCACGGCGAGGGAATCCACAGGCCCGCGAGCCATGCGACGAGCGCGCCCGCGACATAGAAGGCCAGCCCGCGCACCACGGCGCGCTTCGGGCCCTGGCGGTCCGACAGGCTGCCGGCGGTGGCGCGCGTGAGCACGGTGGCGAGGAAGGCGATGCCGACCGCGAGGCCGGCCCAGAAGTTGCCGAGGCCCAGCCGCGTCGTCACATGGACCGGTACCACGGGCAGCGAGAGGCCGACGCAGAGGTAGGAGATGAAGAGCACCGCGGCGAGCAGCAGCAGGCGGCTCTGCGCGGAGCGGGACGGCGCGGGAATCGCCGGGGCGGAAGTGGAGGTCATGAGGAGGTCCAGGTTGTTCCTCGAACGGCCGGTGCGCAGGAAAGGAAAACGCACCCCGGCCGCGAGGATCGCGGGGGTGCGTTGCTTGACGTCAGACGCTTACGGCCAGCGGGCTGGCGGGGAAAAGGAAGGGCTCAGCCCAGCCGCATCGAGAGCTCGACGTCGGACGCGAAGGGCACCGACAGGTAGCCGGCCGCGCTCGAGCGCACGCGCGCGAGGTACTCGGGGCTGTGGTCGGCGTTGTCGGCGATCACGAGCGCGCCGGGGCGCAGGCGTGACTCGACCAGGGCCAGCACCTCGGGATAGAGAGCCTTGGCGCCGTCGAGCAGCAGCAGGTCGATGCTGTCGGGCAGGTCGGTGGCCAGCGTGCGCAGCGCATCGCCTTCGCGGACCTCGACCAGGTCGGCGAGGCCGCCGGCCGCGAGGTTCGCGCGGGCGCGCGCCACCTTCGAGGCTTCGAACTCGGTGCTCAGCAGCCGGCCCCCGCCGTTGTCGCGCAGGGCCGCGGCCAGGTGCAGGGTGGAGATGCCGAACGAGGTGCCGAACTCGACGATGCTGCGCGCGCCGTTGCCGCGCGCGAGCATGTAGAGCAGCGTGCCGGTCTCGCGCGAGACGGCGAGCGGGAAGTCCTTCAGTCGGGCGTAGAAATCGAGGTACTCGGTGCGGCTTTGCATCAGGCGCGCGAGCTCGTCGTTCGACAGGCCGGCGACGGCGGCGCTGGTGCGCGGCGAGGAGGCATCGGCCTCGGCGAACAGGCGCTCCAGCAGGGGCGCGAGCGGTGCGGTGGTCAGTGTGTTCATGGTGTTCTTCAGGAGTCGGACGGTGTGCGTCGATAATATGAAGGAACCTTCAGATTTTCCATTCGCGTTCCGAAAGCCACGCCATGCCCACCCGCCGCAGTGCCCCGCTCTCCTCTAGAAGACAGCCCCAGCAGGCCCGTTCGAGCGACCTCGTCGCGGCGATCCTCGAAGCCGCCCTTCAGGTTCTGGCCAGGGAGGGCGTGCACCGCTTCACCACCACGCGCGTGGCCGAGCGCGCCGGCGTGAGCGTGGGGTCGGTCTACCAGTACTTTCCGAACAAGGCCTCGATCCTGTTCCGGCTGCAGAGCGACGAATGGCGCCAGACCACCGAACTGCTGTGCGGCATCCTCGAGGACGTGGCGACGCCGCCGCTCGATCGCCTGCGCCGGCTGGTGCATGCCTTCGTGCGTTCGGAGTGCGAGGAGGCCGGCATGCGCACCGCCCTGCACGACGCGGCGCCGTTCTACCGCGACGCGCCCGAGGCGCAGGCCGCGCGCGCCGCGGGCGAGCGCGCGATGCAGGCCTTCCTGCGCGAAGTGCTGCCCACGCTGTCGAAGGCGCGGCGCGCGCTGGCCGGCGATCTGGTCACCACCACTTTCGGCGCGGTCGGCAAGCAGTTCTCCGAAACGCCGCGCACCGAGGCGCAGATCAAGGCCTACTCCGAGGCGCTGGCCGACATGCTGTGCGCCTACCTGCGCAGCCTCGGCGCGGAGTAAGTGGCGGAGTAAGGGGCCCCAAAAAAAGAGTCCCGGCGCGGACCCCGCGGCGGGACTCTTCTCGGTGCGCGAGCGCCTTACTTGTCGTGATGCAGGTAGGTGGCCTGGCGCGGCAGCAGCAGGCTGACCAGGAAGGCCACGCCCATCATCGCCGTCACGTACCAGTAGAAGTAGGACTCGTGGCCGATCGACTTCAGGCCCAGCGCCACGTACTCGGCGCTGCCGCCGAAGATGGCGTTGCCCACCGCGTACGACAGGCCCACGCCGAGCGCGCGCACCTCGGGCGGGAACATCTCGGCCTTCACGATGCCGCTGATCGAGGTGTAGAAGCTCACCACCGCCAGCGCGATGGTGATCAGCACGCCGGCCATCAGCGGGCTCGCGACGTTCTGCAGGCTGCTGAGCACCGGCACCGTCATCAGCATGCCGAGCGCGCCGAACAGCAGCATGTTGCTGCGCCGGCCGATGCGGTCCGACAGCGCGCCGAACAGCGGCTGCATGCACATGTAGATGAAGAGGCACGCGGTCATCACGTTGCTGGCGGTCTTGATCGACATGCCGGCCGAGTTCACCAGGTACTTCTGCATGTAGGTGGTGAAGGTGTAGAAGATCAGCGAGCCGCCGGCCGTGTAGCCCAGCACCACGAGGAAGGCGCGCTTGTGGTGGCGGAACAGCTCGCCCATGGTGCCGGCGCCCTTGGCGGCGCGGGTCTTGGTGCTGGCGGTCTCGGTCAGCGTGCGGCGCAGCAGCAGCGCCACGATGGCCGCCACGGCGCCCAGCACGAAGGGAATGCGCCAGCCCCAGGCCTTGAGCTCGGCCTCGTCGAGCACCTGCTGCAGCACCACCACGACCACCACCGCGAGCAGCTGACCGCCGATCAGCGTGACGTACTGGAACGAGGAGAAGAAGCCGCGCTGGCCGCGCATCGCCACTTCGCTCATGTAGGTGGCGGTGGTGCCGTACTCGCCGCCGACCGACAGGCCCTGCAGCAGCCGCGCGAGCAGCAGCAGCGCGGGCGCGGCGGCGCCGATCTGCGCATAGGTCGGCAGGCAGGCGATCACCAGCGAGCCCACGCACATCATCACGACCGAGGTCACCATCGAGGTCTTGCGGCCCTTGCGGTCGGCGATGCGGCCGAACAGCCAGCCGCCGACCGGGCGCATGAGGAAGCCGGCCGCGAACACGCCGGCGGTGTTCAGCAGCTGCACCGTGGGGTCGGACTTGGGGAAGAAGGCCGGCGCGAAGTAGATCGCGCAGAAGGCGTAGACGTAGAAGTCGAACCACTCCACCAGGTTGCCCGAGGAGGCGGCGAAGATGGCGAAGATGCGCTTGCGCTTCTCCTCGAAGGTGTAGGGCGTGGTGTCGGCCGGCGAGGCGCCGGCGGGGGCGCCGCCGGTGCGGGCGAGGGTGTTCATGGCGTGTCCTTGTCTCGGGTCGCGGCCGCTGGAGGCGGCCTGAATCGGTGCCCGGGAAGTCTGTCGCGGCACGCGCGCGCCGTCGTCCGTAGCCCGCCGCCGCGCGGCTACGTATCGGTACGCAAGGGTTAACCCTAGGTCGGCGTCTCCGGGGTGGCGCGGCCCCGGCTACAGCCCGTGCTCGCGCAGGAAGCGGTCGAGCTGGTGGCTGTTCGCGAGGCCGAGCTTGGCGAACACGTGGGCCCGGTGGGTCTCGACCGTGCGCTGCTCGAGCGGCGCGAGCTCGAGCGCGATCTGCTTGTTCGGCTTGCCCTCGGCCACCAGCCGCGCCACCTGCATCTCGCGCGGCGTGAGCTTGTCCCACAGCGCCTGCGCGGCCTGCCGGGCCTGGCGCCTGGTGGCAATCTCGCCGGCGCGCTGCAGGGCGCGCGCGATGCTGTCGAGCAGCTGCTCGTCGTTGCAGGGCTTCTCGAGCCAGCCGAAGGCGCCGTTCTGCACCGCCTCCACCGCCATCGGGATGTCGCCGTGGCCCGAGAGGAACAGCACCACCAGCGGGCTGTCCTGCGCGCGCAGCGCGTCGAACACCTGCAGCCCGCTCATGCCGTCCATGCGCAGGTCGAGGATGGCGCAGCCCGCGCGCTGCAGGTCGGCGCCGGCCAGGAAGTCCTCGCCCGAGGCGAAGGTCTGCACCGCGTAGCCGCGCGAGAGCAGCAGCAGGCCGAGCGAGCGGCGCACGGCCTCGTCGTCGTCGACCACGCAGAGGTTGTTGGCGGATGCGTTCATGGGGAGGGGATCTCCAGCACGAGGGTGAATACCGTGCCACCGCCGGGGCGGTGGTCGAACACCAGCCGGCCGCGGTGCGCCTCGACGATGGTGCGGCAGATGTTGAGGCCGAGCCCGAGGCCGCCGGGCTTGGTGGTGAAGAAGGGCGCGAACACCTGCTCGGCGAGCGCGTCGTCGATGCCGGTGCCGCGGTCGAGCACGCGGATCTCCATGCGGCCCTCGACCACCTCGGCCTCGATCTCGACCACGCGCTGCTCGGGCGGCGTGGCCTGCATCGCCTGCAGGCTGTTGGACAGCAGGTTCAGCAGCACCTGCTCGAGCAGCACGCGGTCGCCGCGCACCGGCGGCAACGTGGCCGGTATGCGCACCTCGGCGCGCGACTGGCGCTGGCGCATCTCGCCCTGCAGCAGCGCGAGCGCATTGGCCGCGAGCGCCGACACCGCGCAGTCCTCCGTGCCCGCGGTGCGCTGGCGCACGAAGCCGCGGATGCGCCGCACGATCTCGGCGCTGCGCCGCGCCTGCGCCATGGTCTCGTCGAGGCTGCTGGCCAGCAGCGCCTGGTTGCCCTGTTCGGCGAAGGCCTTGGCCGCGCCCGCGAAGCTGCTCAGCGCCATCAGCGGCTGGTTGAGTTCGTGCGCCAGCGTGGAGGCCATCTCTCCCAGGCTCGCGAGCCGCTGCGCGTGCTGCAGCTGCTCGTCGTTCTGGCGCTGGCGCTGCTCGGCGCGCTTCTGCTCTGTGATGTCGACCACCGAGCTCATCCAGCCCGCGTGGCCGCCGTCGGCATCGATCAGCGGCGCGGTGTAGACCATGGTGATGACCTCGCGGCCGTCGCGATGGCGCAGCCGCGACTCGAAGCCCGACAGCGCGGGCTGGCCGCTCATCATGGCGTCGTAGTGGTGCCAGTGGCGCGGCACCTCGTCGGGATGCCAGTAGGGGTAGGGTGGCAGCTTGCCGAGCAGCTCGTCGGCGCCGTAGCCGGTCATCTCGCAGAAGGCCGGGTTGACGTAGGTGATGCGGCCCTCGAGGTCGCGCGCGCGCATGCCGACCAGCAGCGAATCCTCCATCGCCTTGCGGAAGGCATGGGCCTGGTCGAGCTCGTGGGTGCGCTCGCGCACGCGCAGCTCCAGTTCGCGCCGCGCATCGCGCTGCTCGGCGAAGCGGCGTTCGCGCAGCCGCCAGTAGAGGCCGCCGAGCAGCAGCACGCCGGCACCCAGCAGGCCCAGCATCCAGGTGCGTTCGCGGGCACGCGTGACCTCGGCATGGTCGACCATCACCGTGAGGGTCCAGCCCAGGTCGGGCAGCGGCTCGTCGATCGCGAGGAAGCTGCGCGGCTTGCCGCCGAGCGCGGTGCGCACCAGGTAGCCGGGCTCGCCGTCGCCGCGCTGCGTCTTCCAGGGCAGCGCGGGGAAGCTGGCGCGCGCGCCGTACTGCTGGTCGCGCCGCAGCCGTTCGAGCTGCACCGCGTCGAGCGGCCGCGTGGCCTGGTACATCCACTCGGGCACCGAGCTCAGGAACACGATGCCGCGCGCGTCGGTCAACAGGATCGGGTCGCGCACGAAGGTCCAGGCCTCCTGCAGCGCGCGCAGGCTGACCTTGACCGTCACGACGCCGATCACCGCGCCGGCGTCCGAGCGCACCGGCGCCGAGATGAACAGGCCCGGCGCGCCGGTGGTCTGGCCCACGCCGTAGAACAGGCCGCTGCGACCCGCGCGCGCATCGATGAAGTAGGGCCGGTTGGCATAGGACTCGCCGACGAAGCTCTGCGTCGTGGCCCAGTTGCTGGCCGCGAGCGTGAGGCCCTGCGGGTCGATCAGGTAGAGCGCGTCGGAGCCGGCCTGCCGGTTCACCTCCTCGATGTAGAGGTTGGCGCGCTGCTTCACGGCCGCGTCGCCGGGGTGCGCGAGCGCGGCCAGCACCTCGGGATGCAGCCCCGCGGTGAACGGCAGGTAGCTGTACTTGCCGGCCGAGTCGCGCAGGCCCAGCACGTGCACTTCCATCGCGCGGCGGATCGAGTCGGCCTGGAAGTTCGCCTCGCGCGCGGCGGCCCACTGGCCGGCGGCGCCGATCAGCAGCGCCGCGAGCGCGAGCAGGCCGGCGCCCAGCAGCAGCGCGCGCCAGCGGCGGCGCGCGCGGGAAGGGCGGGAAGGAAGCGAGGAAGGCGGCATGGACAGGCGAGGCGGGCCGACCGGCGCGGCGCAGGCGATTCTGCCCTGATCGCCGCCGCGGCCCGCGCGCGCGTGCCGCGCCGCGGCCGTGTCCGCGGCCGCTACTGCAGCTTGTAGTCGAGCGTCTTCACGAGCTGGCCGTAGGCGGCGCGACCGCTCTCCACGCGCTGTGCGAGCGCCTCGGGCGTGCTGGTGGCGGCGGTCACGCCCAGGCTCGCGATCCTCTGCGCGAAGGCCGGCGCATTCACCACCCGGACGATGGCCGCGTTGTACTGGCGCAGCAGCGCATCGGGCGTGCCGGCCGGCGCGAACACGGCCGTGAACATCATCTCCTCGAGGCCCGCGATGCCGGCCTCGGCATAGGTCGGCACCTCGGGCAGCCGCGCGATCCGGGCCGGGCCGTTGACGGCGAGGAGGCGCAGCTTGCCGCTCTCGACGTAGGGCAGGATCGCGCCCACGCCGCCGATGCCCGCGGGCACCTGACCGGCCACGAGGTCCTGCACCAGCGGGCCGTCGCCGCGGTAGGGCACGGCCGTCATCGGCGTCGCCAGCGCGCGCGACAGCACGCCGACCGCGAACTCGGGCCCGCTGCCGGGCGCGGGCACGCCCACGCTGTTCTTGCCGGCATGGGCACGGGCCCAGGCCGCGAAGCCGCGGATGTCGGTCACGCCCGCGCCGATCACGGCGGGGTTGACCGCGAACACGTCGGGGTTCGAAGTCACGAGGCCGACCGGCGCGAAGTCCTTCGCGACGTCGAAGCCCGGATTCGCCATCGTCACCGGCACGATGGAGACCGTGTGCCCGTTCGACAGGAACAGCGTGTGGCCGTCGGGCCGCGCGGCCTTCAGCGCCTGGGCCGCGATCTGGCCGCCCGCGCCCGCGCGGTTCTCGACCACCACCGGCCGCGCCAGCTCGGTTTGCAGCCCGGCCGCGAGCTGGCGCGCGATCAGGTCGGTGGAGCCGCCGGCCGGAAAGCCGACCAGGATGCGCAGCGGCGTGGTGTCGGCGAGCGCGAGCGCGCAGCTCGCCGTGACCGACGCGGCGACGAGGAGGCGCGCGGCGAGGGCGCGAAGGGAGGCGGGCTTCATGGCGTGCGGGCCGAAGGGGCCGAGTGGAGGGTGGCCGGATTGTTCGGCGCACGCCGCGCGCGCTCAACCGCAAGGACGCCGGATTTGGGCACCGATCGTTCGGCGCCCCTCCCGCCCGGCTCAGCCGCGCGTGGACAGCCGCGACTTGCCGTAGCCGCGGTAGCGCTGGCGCACCGTCTCCATCTCCCGCGCGTCGAGGATCACGGGCGTGCCCAGCTGCGCGCTCATCCAGTACTGGCGCGCCAGGGTCTCGAGCTTGGCGGCGTTCGCCACCGCCTTCTCGACCGTGGCCGCGTGGCAGATCATCCCGTGGTTCGCGAGCAGGCAGGCGTTGCGGTTCTCGAGCGCGTCGACCGCCGATTGCGCGAGCGCGTCGGTGCCGAAGGTGGCGTACTGCGCGCAGGGAATGTCGTCGCCGCCGAAGCCCGCGAGCATGTAGTGGAAGGCCGGGATCGGCCGGCGCTGGGCCGACAGCGCCACGCAGGCATCCGAGTGCGTGTGCACCACGGCCTCGGCCTGCGGGTAGCGGCGGTAGATGGCGGTGTGCATCGCCCATTCGCTCGACGGGATGCCCGCGCCGCGGGTCTCGCCGTCGAGCGTGATCGACACCAGCGCCCGCGGGTCGATGGTGTCGGCATCGGCGCCCGTGGGGCTGATCAGCGCGCCGCCGTCGAAGCGGCAGCTGATGTTGCCCGCGCTGCCGTTGTTGAGGCCGAGCTGCGCGAGCCGGCGATAGCCCGCGGCCAGGGCCTGGCGCAGGGCGTCTTCGGACAGGGGAAGGGGAGACGGGGTCGTGGTCATGGGCGGTTCCTTGCGCGCGTCGGCGCGGTGAAGCGAAGAAGGTGCGTTCGGTTCATCAGCGAGCCGCGTCACGCATGCTCTGCAGCATGGGCAGCAGCATGTCGACCGGACCCAGCTTGCCCGACTTGAGGCACAGCGCGAGCGGCGCCGCGCCGAGGGTCACCGCGCGTGCGATGCCGGGGCCGGCATAGGGGCCGACCTGCAGCCGGTCGATGGCCAGGTGCTCGAGCACCGAGCCCGAGGTCTCGCCGCCCGAGATCACGAAGCGCTTCACGCCCGCATCGCGCAGCCGCACCGCGAGCTGGCCGAGGATGTCCTCGGCCAGCGCCGCCGCCTCGTGCCGGCCGATGCGCGCCTGCACGCGCTCGATCACCGGCGCATGCGCCGAGGTCGCGATCGCGACCGGGCCTTGCGGCAGCGCCGCGAGCGCCCAATCCAGCGCTTCGCCGATCACGTCGATGCCGTCGATCGCGCGTTCGACGTCGATCCAGTGCACCGGCCGTTCGCGCTCGAAGGCGCGCAGCTGTTCGATCGAGCGGTCGGCGCAGCTGCCCGCCAGCACCACGCCCGGACCCTCGACCGCCGGCAGGCGCGGCGCGCGGTCGCCCGGTGCCAGCCAGCCATGCTCGCACCACAGCGCGGGGTAGTAGGCGCCGATCGAGGAGTTGCCGGTCATCAGCGGCCAGTCCCAGGTCAGGCCGGCGAGGGCGCGCAGGTCCTCGGGCTCGGCCGCGTCGGCGATCGCGAAGCCGGTGCCTTCGGCCTCGAGCGCGGCCACGTGCGCGCGCATCGCCTCGGGGCCCGCATGCACCACCTGCTGCGGGATCAGGCCGACGCGGGTCTTCGTCTGGCGTTGCAGCGTGCGCACGAGGTTGGGGTCGAGCATCGGCGTCAGCGGATCGAAGCGCTTGGGCGACTCCGAGATCAGCATCTGGTCGGCGAACAGATGGCCCTGGAACACGCGGCGGCCGGCCTCGGGGAACGAGGGGCAGAAGGCGGTGAGCTTCGCGCCCGTGAGCTCGCGCAGCAGGTCGGCGCAGGGGCCGATGTTGCCGTCGTCGGTGGAGTCGAAGGTGGCGCAGTACTTGAAGAAGAGCTGGCGCGCGCCGCGCTCGAGCAACGCGCGGGCGCCGGCCTCGAAGGCCGCGACCGCGTCGGCTGCCGGCACCACGCGCGTCTTGCGCGCGATCACCACCGCGTCGAGTTCGTCGCCGATTTCGGCCAGCGCTTCGGGCCGCGTCACGAAGCCGCAGCGCACGCCGTGCGCCACCAGCATCGCGGCCAGTTCCATGCCGCCGGTCAGGTCATCGGCGAGGGCGCCGAACAGTAATGCCATGGGTGTCTCCGATCGTTCTCGAGCGAGGGCGGATGCCGGGTTCGTGAGCTATTGCGCTACAGTAAATATGATATATCATGCCTCAAAAACCAACGCAACGAAGGGTTCCCGAATGTCGTCCGCCGCCTCGCAGAACAGGCCGAACCAGCACGATCTCCAGCTTCGGCAACGCGCCACCAAGGTCGTGCCCGGCGGCATGACGGGGCACCTGAATGCGGCCTCGCTGCCCGCGGGCTATCCGCAGTTCTTCGAACGCGGCGAGGGTTGCCGTGTCTGGGACGTCGACGGCAACGAGTACATCGACTTCATGTGCAGCTGGGGCCCGAACCTGCTGGGCCATCACCATCCCCAGGTCGATGAAGCGGCGCGCAAGCAGCAGGCGCTGGGCGATTGCCTCGACGGTCCCACGGCGCGCTTCGTCGAGCTGGCCGAACGCTTCGTCGCGCGCAGCGCCCATGCCGACTGGGTGCTGTTCCAGAAGAACGGCACCGATGCCACCACCGTCTGCCTGATGGTGGCGCGCGCGGCCACGGGCAAGCGCAAGGTGCTGGTAGCGACCAAGGCCTATCACGGCGCCGATCCCTGGTGCACGCCGATCCCGCAGGGCATCACGCCCGAGGACCGCGCGCACCTGATCCACTACACCTACAACGACATCGCGAGCCTCGAGGCGGCAGTCGCACAAGCGGGCACGGACCTCGCGGCCATCGTCTGCGCGGCCTTCAAGCATGACCTGGGCATCGACCAGGAGCTGCCCACGCCCGAGTTCGCGCGCCGCGCCCGCGAACTCTGCGACCAGGCCGGTGCGGCGCTGATCCTCGACGAGGTGCGCGCGGGCTTCCGCGTGCATGCGGGCGGCAGCTGGGAGACCGTGGGCGTGCGGCCCGACCTCAGCGCCTGGAGCAAGTCGATCGCCAATGGCTATGCACTCGCGGCCGTGACCGGTGTCGATGCACTGCGCGAAGCGGCGACGCGCATCTACACCACGGGTTCGTTCTGGTCGGGTGGCGTGGCGATGGCCGCGGGCCTCGCGACGATCGAAGTGGCCGATGCGCAGGACGTGGTGGGCCATGTGCAGGCCATGGGCCAACGCTTCCGCGACGGCATCGCCGCGCAGTCCGCGAGCCATGGCGTGCCGGTGCGACAGACCGGCCCGGCGGCATTGCCGCTGATCCTGTTCGACGAAGACCCGGGCTTCGACAAGGGCGCGGTGTTCACGGTCGAGGCGCTGCGCCGCGGCGTCTACCTGCATCCGAAGCACAACATGTTCCTGTCGCTGGCACACACCGTGCAAGACATCGATCGGGCCCTGCAGGCCACCGACGCGGCCTTCGCCGCCGTCGCAGCGCGCTTCGGCCGGCGCTGACGTCCCTATCTCACGCACTCCCGCACGCACCCAGAGGAATCCGCAGCATGGCATCCACGGCAACCCAACCGCCCGTTGCTGGCTCCGAACGCGTCGGCGGTGCCGGCATCGAGATCCGCGGCCTCGCCAAGCGCTTCGGTGCGGTGCGCGCGGTGGACGATGTGTCGCTGAGCGTGCAGCCCGGTGAATTCCTCGCGCTGCTCGGGCCCAGCGGCTCGGGCAAGACCTCGATCCTCATGAGCATCGCGGGCTTCGAGCTGCCCGATGCCGGCAGCATCGCCATCGACGGCCGCGACGTCACCTACCTGCCCGCGAGCCAGCGCAACCTCGGCATGGTGTTCCAGAAGTACACGCTGTTCCCGCACCTCTCGGTGCTCGACAACGTGGCCTTCGGCCTCAAGATGCGCGGCGTGGCGCGCGCCGAGCGCCATCGCCTGGCCGAGCAGGCGCTGGCCACGGTGCGGCTCGAGGGCTACGGCAAGCGCATGCCGGCGCAGCTTTCTGGCGGCCAGCAGCAGCGCGTGGCGCTGGCGCGCGCCATCGTCTACAAGCCGAAGGTGCTGCTGATGGACGAGCCGCTGAGCGCGCTCGACAAGAACCTGCGCGAGGAGATGCAGCTCGAGATCAAGCGGCTGCAGTCGCAGCTCGGCATCACGGTGGTCTTCGTCACGCACGACCAGGGCGAGGCGCTGACCATGGCCGACCGCGTGGCGATCCTCAACCAGGGCCGCATCCAGCAGCTCGATGCGCCCAAGGCGCTGTACGAGCGGCCGCGCACGCGCTTCGTCGCGGGCTTCATCGGCGAGACCAACTTCATGCCGGCCGAGATCGGCCCGCTGCGCACCCAGGGCGCGCTGGTGCAGCTGCCCGGCGGCGCGAGCCCGCGCGAGGTGCGCACCGATGCGCTGGTGGGCCGCGTGGCCGCCGGCGGCCGCGCGGTGGCCGCGCTGCGCCCCGAGCAGATCGTGATCGGCAGCCCCGAGGACCCGGCCGCGCTGCGCGCCACCGTGAGCGGCGTGATCTACAGCGGCTCCACCGTGCTGTGCATCGCGCAGCTGTCCGACGGCACCGAGCTGCGCGCGCGGCTGCCCGACCCGAGCCGCGTCGCGCTCGCGGCCGGCGACCGCGTCGGCCTGCTGTGGCCGGCCGATGCGCTGCGCATCTATGGCGACGAGGTGGCCGCGGCATGAGCACCGCGACCGTGCCCGTCATCGCGGCCTCGCCCTCGGCGTTCTCGCGCCTGTGGCTCGGCGGACGGCAGCTCAGCGTGGCGGCGTCGGCCGTGCTGCTCGCGCCCTTCTTCGCGCTGCTGCTGCTGGTGTTCGTCTATCCGCTGCTGAGCCTGCTGTCGCTCAGCGTGCTCGAACCGCATCCCACGCTCGCGAACTACGCGCGCGTGTTCGACAACCCGGTCTACGTGCGCGTGATGCTGCGCACCGGCTGGATCAGCCTGCTGACGACCGTGCTCGCGCTGGTGCTGGGCTTTCCCATCGCCTACATGATGACGCGCGTGAAGGGCGCCGTGGCCGCGCTGCTCACGGCCTGCGTGTTGCTGCCGCTGTGGTCCAGCGTGCTGGTGCGCACGGCGGCCTGGATCGTGCTGCTGCGCCGCGACGGCATCGTCAACAACGCGCTGCAGTGGCTGGGCCTCACGGGCGAGCCCGTGAAGCTGCTCTACACCGAGGGCGCGGTGGTGCTCGCGATGGCGCACGTGCTGCTGCCCTTTTTGATCCTGCCGATCTACTCGGCGCTCAAGAACATCCCCGACGACTACATGCGCGCGGCCGCCATGCTCGGCGCCAACCGCCGGCGCGCCTTCTTCGAGGTGCTGCTGCCGATGAGCCGCGCGGGCGTGTGGAGCGGCTGCCTGATGGTGTTCCTCTCGGCGCTGGGCTTCTTCGTCACGCCGGCGCTGGTCGGCAGCCCGCAGGAGCTGATGATCGCCACGCTGGTCTCGCAGCAGGTGCGCGAGATGCTCGACTGGCCCTTCGCGGCCGCGCTGATTGGCGTGCTGATGGTGGTGGTGGCCACGCTGACCATGGTCTTCAACAAGGCCGTGAGCTTCAACCGGCTGATCGGGGGCGGCGCATGAGCAAGAACGAGAACACCGTGCGCCACCGGGCGCCCTTCGACCTGGGCGCCTTCTCGCTGCGCGCCTACGTCTGGCTGGTGGTGCTGTTCATCATGGTGCCCACGCTGATCATCGTGCCGATGTCCTTCAGCCCGGCCGACTTCCTCGAGTTCCCGCCCAGCGGCTTCACGCTGCACTGGTACCAGGAGTTCTTCGGCGATCCGCAGTGGCAGAAGGCGGCGCTGCTGAGCCTGCAGGTGGCCGCGCTCACCATGGTGTGCTCGGTGGTCATCGGCACCATGGTGTCGTATGCCATCGTGCGCGGCACCGAGCGCTTCCGCTCGGCCACGCAACTGATGGTGATCGGCCCGGTGATCGCGCCGCACATCGCGGTGGCGGTGGCCTGCTACCTGTTCTACCAGCGCCTGGGCGTGGTCGGTTCGCTGGCCGGCTTCGTGGCGGCGCACACGGTGCTGGCGCTGCCCTTCGTGGTGTTCACCGTCTCGGCCGCGCTGTCGCGTGTCGACCCCGACCTCGAGTCGGCCGCCATGAGCTGCGGCGCGAGCCGTGCGCGCGCCTTCTTCCACGTGACCCTGCCGCTGATCGTGCCGGGCCTGCTGAGCGGCGCACTGTTCGCCTTCATCATTTCCTTCGACGAGCCCGTGGTCTCGTTCTTCGTCTCGAGCGTGCGCCAGCGCACCTTGCCGCGGCGCATGTTCGAGGACATCGAGCAGAACCTCACGCCCGTGATCCCGGCCATCGCCACCCTGCTCACGCTGCTGTCGATCGCGGTGCTGATCGCCGTGGCGCTGCTGCGCGTGCTCGAGCGCCGGCGCCGCGCCGAATGAGCACGTCCCCCGTTTTTTCCTGGTCCTCACTCACAAGGAGTTCGCGATGATGAAATGTCTGACTCGAAACAAGGGTGCCGCCCTCGCGCTGCTCGCCTGCGCGGCGTTCACCGGCGCCTCGGCGCAGGGGCTCGAGAAGGAACTGGTGATCGCCACCACCGGCGGCCTGATGGAGAAGACGCTGGTGCAGTACTTCTACACCCCGTTCTCCAAGGCCAAGGGCGTGGAGGTGGTGCCCGCCGCGATCGAGGTGCCCGACCAGTGGGCCAAGGTGCAGGCCATGTCGCGCAGCGGCGGCATGGAGTTCGACATCGTGACCGCCACCCCGCCCGACCTGGTGCAGAAGAAGGAACTGCTGCAGGCCATCGACTGCAGCAAGCTGCCCAACGTCACCGCCAACGGCGTGAAGGGCGCCTGCACCACCTACGGCGTGATGCGCACCGTGGGCGGCATGCAGATCGGCTACAGCACCGAGGCCTTCAAGGGCGCCAACGTGCCCAAGACCTGGGCCGACTTCTGGGACACGGCCAAGTTCCCCGGCCCGCGCGGCCTGCCCGACACCGGCGACCGCGAATGGTGGGTGCCGGTGGCGGCGCTGCTGGCCGACGGCGTCGCGCCCGACAAGCTGTTCCCGCTCGACCTCGACCGCGCCTACAAGAAGCTCGACAAGCTGCGTCCCAACGTCGCCGTCTGGTGGAAGAGCGGCGACCAGCTGCAGCAGATCATGCGCAACAAGGAAGTGGTCATGAGCATGGGCTACTCGGGCCGCCTGATCTCGCTGATGAACGCCAAGGTGCCGATCGCCGTGTCGTGGGACGGCGCCGTGCGCGACGTCGGCTACATGTCGATCCCCAAGGGCGCGCCGCATCCGAAGGCGGCCATGGCCTACCTCGACTTCTTCTATGCCTCGGCGCCCGAGCAGCACGTGAACTTCGTCAATGCCGTGAACTACGACACCGGCAACGGCAAGACCGCGAGCCTGTTCCCGCCCGAGCGCCGCGCCATGCTCGCGACCTCGGCCGAGAACTTCGACAAGCTGATCGTGGCCGACTACGAGTGGATCGGCAACAACCGCCAGATGCTGCGCGACCGCTGGATCGCCTGGCTGGGACGCTGATCCCGGTCGCGTGAGTGCCGCTCGCGGGGCCACGGCAGGGCCACAATACGCCGCCGCGCGATTCCCGGCACACACGCAATCAAGGAGAGAGAAGCCCATGGCAACCCCGGTCATCAACGTGGTCGAACGCACCAATCTGGCGAGCCAGATCTACGAGCACCTGCGCGAGCAGCTGATGTCGGCCACCTTCCAGCCGGGCCAGCGCCTGAAGATCCGCGAGCTGGCCAAGACCATGGGCACCAGCGAGACGCCGGTGCGAGAGGCCCTGATCCAGCTCGTGCGCGACCGCGCGCTCGAGATGAAGGAGGGCTACTTCATCCGCGTGCGCCAGCTCTCGCTGGCCGAGTACCTCGAGCTGCGCGACATCCGCCTCGCGCTCGAGCCGCTGGCGGCCGAGCGTGCCGTGCCGCTGCTTGACAACGCCACCATCAAGCAGCTCACCGAGAGCCACCGGCTGCTGGTGCGCGCGGAGAAGACCAAGGACTACCGCGCGGCGCTGCAGCACAACTTCGACTTCCACTTCGGCATCTACCGCCACTCGGGCATGCCGCAGCTCACCGAGCTGCTGGACCGCATCTGGGTGCAGGTGGGGCCGATGATGAACTTCCTCTATCCCCACGGCCATCCGACCTACGACGCCGAGCACCAGCACGTGAACGTGCTGCGCGGGCTGCAGCAGCGCGACACCGCGCTGGTGCGCCACGCCATCGAGCAGGACCTGATCGAGGGCGGACGCGACTTCGTGCGCGTGCTCGGGGAGATCGATGCCAATCCCGCGCGCGCCGAAGAACTGCTCGCGCTGCGCAACCAGCCGCCACCGACCGGCAGAAAGCCTCCCACCCCATGATGGACCACACCAGCGACCCGAACGCGGCGCGCTACGTACTCGACCCCCAACGCACCGACCTCGCGCGCGAATTCCGCGGCTGCATCCGCGGCCCGCACAGCGAGGAACTGAAGAAGCTCCTGCATCGCATGCGCTGGGGCGCCTTCCCCGGCCGCTATCTGCTGGTGATGGTCGAGCCGGGCCGCCGCTGGGCGCTGGCGCAGATGCCCGACGAGCGCGGCCAGAAGGTCAAGGTGTTCCACGACGTGGTGTTCGAGTCGCTCGACGACGCCGAGTGGCATGTGTTCGGCCTGCGCTGGAAGGCGCTGACCGGCACCGAGCTGAAGCTGGATTGAAGAAGCACACCGCGAGACGACCATGAGCGCCCCCATCGACACCAATGCCTTCGTCGGCTACCCCGACACCCTCAGCGTGCGCGCCGGCGAACGCATCCGATTCCACCTCAGCAGCGAAGCGAAGCAGCAGGCCGACGTGAAGTTCGTGCGCGTGCGCTGCGCCGACGCCGACGCCACCGGCCCCGGCATCAAGTACCGCGAGCTCGCATCGCCGATCGACGGCGTGCATGCGGTCGCGTTCCACGAGGCGCCCTGCGGCTCCTTCATGTCGGTGCCCGCCGATGCGCGCTTCGCGCCCGAGGGTGCGTTCTCGTTCGGCTGCTACGTCTGGCCGACGCGGCTGCTGGCCACGCCGCAGACCGTGCTCGCGCGCTGGTGCGAGGACAGCGGCCGCGGCTGGGCGCTGCAGCTGTCGCGCGACGGCCTGAGCCTGCGCGTGGGCGGCGCCGATGGCGCGATCGAGCTGAAGACCGATGCGCCGCTCGAGCAGCGCCGCTGGTACTGGGTGCAGGGCGCGCTCGATGCGACGACCGGCGAGATGGTGCTGTCGCAATGCCGGCTGGCCGATGGCGCGCTGCCCGAGCAGCGCCGCGAGGCGCGCGCGACGAAGCCGGGCGGCTGGCGCCTCGATTCGCAGGGCCCGCTGACCGTGGCCGCGCATGCGCTGTCGGCCACCGGCGGCCGCTGCGGCGCGCACTACGACGGCAAGATCGAGGCACCGCGCATCGCGGAAGGCCTGCTGGGCGTGGACGCGCTGCGCCGCTGCGACGACCTCGCGCGCCCGGGCCTGGCCGATGCCGCGCTGATCGCGGGCTGGGACTTCTCGCACGGCATCGACACGCTCGAGGTGCTCGACCGCTCGCCCAACCGCCTCGACGGCCGGCTGCATCAGCTGCCCTGCCGCGGCATGACCGGCGTGCACTGGACCGGCGACGTGCACGACTGGCGGCTGGCGCCGCGCGAGTACGGCGCGATCCATTTCCACAGCGACGACATCTACGACTGCGGCTGGCCCGCGACGCTCGAGCTCGACGTGCCGGCCGACTGGAAGTCGGGCTTCCACGCGCTGCGCCTGCGGCCCGTGGACGGCAGCGCGGCCGAGACCTTCATCACCTTCTTCGTGACGCCCGCGGCCGATGCGAAGCGCGCGCCGCTCGCGGTGCTGGCCGCGAGCATGACCTACATGGCCTACGCCAACAGCGCGCTGCGGCTGCATGCGGTGCACTTCGAGGTGCTGACCGAGCGCCTGCTGATGCTGACCGGCGACGACATCTACCTGCAGGAGCATCCCGAGGTCGGCCAGTCGACCTACGACCACCACATCGACGGCAGCGGCCGCGCCTACAGCTCGTGGCTGCGCCCGGTGCTCAACATGCGGCCGCGCTCGCAGCCCGGCAACCTCGCGATCGACAGCCACTTCCTCGACTGGCTCGAGGAGAAGGGCATCGACTACGACGTGGTGACCGACGTCGAGCTCGACCGCCAGGGCGCGGGCGCGCTCGCGGGCTATCGGGTGCTGGCGACGCTGTCGCATCCCGAGTACTACAGCGAGGCGATGATGAACGGCATCATGGCCTTCCAGAACGCGGGCGGACGCCACCTCGCGCTCGGCGCCAACGGCTTCTACTGGCGCTGCGCCTTCCATCCGAAGGCACCGGCCGCGGTCGAGGTGCGGCGCGGCATGGCCGGCACGCGGACCTGGGAATCGCAGCCCGGCGAGGTGCACCTGGCCGGCACCGGCGAGCCCGGCGCGCTGTGGCGCCACAGCGGCTTCGCGCCGCAGAAGCTGATCGGCGTGGGCTTCTCGGCCATGGTCTACGACCACGCGGGCTACTACCTGCTGACGCCCGACGCGGCCGAGCCGCGCGTGGCGTTCGCGGTCGAGGGCATCGCGCAGGGCGAGCGCATCGGCGACTACGGCGTGCGCATCGGCGGCGCGGTCGGCATCGAGATCGACCGCTTCGACGTCGGCCTCGGCTCGCCGCCGCATGCGGTGATGCTCGCGACCTCGCACGGCCTGGGCCCGGGCGCGCTGCCCACGCCCGAGGAGTACCGCACCACGGTGCACGGCCTCGACGGCGAGCAGAACGCGCTGGTGCGCGCCGACATGGTGTTCTTCGAGACCGCCAAGGGCGGCGCGGTGTTCTCCACCGGCTCGATCTCCTACGTGCTCTCGCTGAGCCACAACGGCTACGACAACAATGTGAGCCGCATCACCGGCAACGTGCTGCGGCGCTTCCTCGATCCGGCCCCGTTCGAGCTGCCCGCCTGAGCGTCGCCATGACCGAGATGCGCATCACCGGCCGCACCGGCATCATGCTGATGCTGGCCGATCCCGTGGCCCACGTGGTGGGCTCGCTGCGGCTCAACGACCGCTTCGCGGCCGAGGGCCTCGACATCGCGGTGTCGCCGCTGCACGTGGGCCCCGCCGACCTCGCGACCGTGATCGACGCGCTGCGCCGCATGCGCAACGTGCTCGGCTTCGGCGTGACCATCCCGCACAAGATCGCGGTGCTGCCGCTGCTCGACGCGACCACGCCGCGCGCGGCGCGCATCGGCGCGGTCAACTTCGTGCGGCGAGACGCCGAGGGCCGGCTCACGGGCGACAACCTCGACGGCCGCGGCTTCGTCGACGGGCTCGCGGGGCAGGGCATCGCGCTGCGCGGGCGCCGCGTGCTGCAACTCGGCGCGGGCGGCGCGGGGCGCGCGGTGGCCTTCGGCATCGCCGAGGCGGGCGCGCGCGAACTGGTGATCCACAACCGCACGAACGAGCGGGCCGAGGCACTGGCGGCCGACGTGGCCGCCGCGTACCCGGACTGCAGCGTGCGCGCGGGCACGAACGATCCGGGCGGCTTCGACCTCGTGGTCAACACCACCTCGATGGGCATGCACGAGGGCGATGCGCTGCCGCTCGACGTGGCGCACCTGGCGCACCTGGCGGCCGGCACCGACGTGGCCGAGATCATCATGACGCCCGCGATCACGCCGCTGCTGGCCGCGGCGCAGGCGCGCGGCTGCCGCATCTCGCTGGGCACCTCGATGCTCGATGCGCAGTACGTGCTGGTGAAGGAATTGCTCGGGATCGGTGCACCGGCGGCCTGAAAAGTTCTTCCGCGGCGGGCGCGGGCCTTGCAAGGGACCCGCGAAAACGAGCAGCGATCGATGGCCAGTCGTCAGGATGGCTGAACGATCGTATGTTATTTTTCCCTTCGTCCTGTCCACCGGAATTCCGCGCCGAGGAACCGCCATGCGCTACGCCCCCAACCACAAGGAAGAGACCCGCGAGAAGCTGCTCGAGAGCAGCCGAGCGATCGCCAAGAAGGGGGGCTTCAGCAGCACCGGCGTCGATGCGCTGATGTCGGCCATCGGCCTCACGGGCGGCGCCTTCTACAGCCACTTCGGCTCCAAGGGCGAACTGTTCGCGGCGCTGATCGAGCGCGAGATGGAGAACAGCGCCGAGATGCTCGCGGGCACGCCCGACTCGCCGCCCGACCACGTGGCGCGCTGCCTCAAGAGCTACCTCAGCAGCGCCCATGCCCTGCATCCCGAGACCGGCTGCGCGCTGCCCGCGCTGGGCGCCGAGATCGCGCGCTCCGACCCGGCCGTGCGCGCGGCGGTGGAGCGCGGCCTGAAGAAGCTGCACAAGGCCTGGAGCCAGCGCCTCGAGGGCGACGACGACGCGGCCTGGGCCGTGATGGCGCAGTGCGTGGGCGCGCTGCTGATGGCGCGCGTGGTCGAGAACGACCGCACGCGCCAGGACATCCTGAACTCGACCCGCCGCGACATCGAGCGCAACCACCTGGACTGAACCGCGCCGGCCGCATGCGCCGCCGGAATGCTGTCGCGCGCTCGATTGACAGCCCGATGCCTCTCCTTTACCGTGCTTTGGTCCACGAGCGTTCAATCAAGGAGACGACATGAGCCAGGGCAATGCGGGCGCCGGTGTGGCGCTGATCATCGGCGCGGGCGATTCCACCGGCGGGGCGATCGCCAGGCGCTTCGCGGCCGGCGGCTACACCGCCTGCGTGACGCGGCGCGACGCGCAGAAGCTGCAGCCGCTGGTCGAGAGCATCGAGGCGGCCGGCGGCAAGGCCGTGGCCTTCGGCTCCGATGCGCGCAAGGAGGAGGAGGTGATCGCGCTGTTCGATCGGGTCGAGCGCGAGGTCGGGCCGGTCGAGGTGCTGGTGTTCAACATCGGCGCCAACGTGCCCTCGAGCATCCTCGAGGAGACCGCGCGCAAGTACTTCAAGATCTGGGAGATGGCCTGCTTCGGCGGCTTCCTCAACGGCCGTGAAGCGGCCAAACGCATGGTGGAGCGCGGCCGCGGCACGATCATCTTCACGGGTGCCACCGCGGCCCTGCGCGGCGCCGCCAACTTCGCGGCCTTCGCGGGTGCCAAGCATGCGCTGCGCGCGCTGGCCCAGAGCATGGCGCGCGAGCTGGGGCCGCGCAACATCCACGTGGCGCACGTGGTGGTCGACGGCGCGATCGACACCGAGTTCATCCGCACCAGCTTCCCCGAGCGCTACGCGCTCAAGTCGGAGGACGGCATCCTGAACCCCGAGCACATCGCCGAGAACTACTGGCACCTGCACACGCAGCCGCGCGATGCCTGGACCTTCGAGCTCGACCTGCGTCCGTACATGGAACGCTGGTGAGCGGCAGCGCCGCGTTCCCCGTCCTCTTCCTCCACCCTCATCGACCATGAAAACACGCATCACCGAACTCTTCGGCATCCGCCATCCGATCATCCAGGGCGGCATGCACTACGTGGGCTTCGCGGAACTCGCGGCCGCGGTGTCGAATGCCGGCGGCCTCGGCATCATCACCGGGCTCACGCAGAAGACGCCCGAGCTGCTGGCGCGCGAGATCGCGCGCTGCCGCGAGATGACCGACCAGCCGATCGGCGTGAACCTGACCTTCCTGCCGACCTTCTCCAAGCCGCCCTATCCCGAGTACATCGCCGCGCTCATCGAGGGCGGCGTGCGCATCGTCGAGACCGCGGGCCGCAGCCCCGAGGAACACATGCCGGCGCTCAAGGCGGCCGGCGTGAAGGTGATCCACAAGTGCACCTCGGTGCGCCATGCACTGAAGGCCGAGCGCATCGGCTGCGATGCGGTCAGCGTCGACGGCTTCGAGTGCGGCGGCCATCCGGGCGAGGACGACGTGCCCAACATGATCCTGCTGCCGCGCGCGGCCGACGAGCTGCGCATTCCATTCGTCGCCTCGGGCGGCATGGCCGACGGCCGCAGCCTCGTGGCCGCGCTCGCGCTCGGCGCCGAGGGCATGAACATGGGCACGCGCTTCATCGCCACGCAGGAGGCGCCGGTGCACGAGAACGTCAAGCGCGCGATCGTCGCGGCCAGCGAGCTCGACACGCGGCTGGTGATGCGCGGCCTGCGCAACACCGAGCGCGTGCTCAACAACAAGGGCGTGGAGGAACTGCTGGCGATCGAGCGCGCGAAGGGCGCGGACCTTCAGATCTCGGACATCCACGACCAGGTGGCGGGCATCTATCCGCGCGTGATGATCGAGGGCGACGTGGACGCGGGCGCCTTCAGCTGCGGCATGGTGGCGGGCCTGATCCACGACGTGCCGACCGTGCAGGAGCTGGTCGACCGCATCATGGCCGAAGCCCATGGGCTGATCGCGGCGCGGCTCGCGGGCATGCTCGAGACGGCCTGAGAACCACCGCGGCGGCACCGGATGTCCGGAACCGGCCGGACCCGGTACGCCGGCTTGCGGTATTTTCGAGGGCCGTATCCGCCATGACCCTCGAGCTCTTCCCCGCCACCGACGAACCGTTTCGCGCACCCGAGCCGCTGGGCCCGGGTGCCTGCGTGCTGCGCGGCTTCGCGCTGCCTTTCGCGAGCGAGCTGCTGGCGGCGCTGCCGGGCCTCGAGGGCGTGTCGCCGTTCCGGCACCTGGTGACGCCCGGCGGCTACACCATGTCGGTGGCGATGACGAACTGCGGTCCGCTGGGCTGGGTCAGCGATCGCAGCGGCTACCGCTACGACGCGATCGATCCGCTGTCGCAGAAGCCCTGGCCCGCGATGCCCGCCGCGTTCGCGCGGCTCGCCCGCGAGGCGGCCGAGACGGCGGGTTTCCCGGGCTTCGCGCCCGATGCCTGCCTGGTCAACCGCTACCAGCCCGGCACCCGGCTCTCGCTGCACCAGGACCGCGACGAACGCGACCATGGCGCGCCGATCGTCTCGGTGTCGCTGGGCATGCCGGCGGTGTTCCAGTTCGGCGGGCTCGCGCGCGGTGACGCGGTCGAGCGCGTGCCGCTCGCGCATGGCGACGTGGTGGTGTGGGGCGGTCCCGACCGGCTGCGCTTCCATGGCGTGCTGCCGCTCAAGGACAAGCCGCATCCGCTGCTGGGCAGCGTGCGCATCAACCTGACCTTCCGCAAGGCCGGCTGAGCCGCGCGCTCAGCGCAGCGTGACTTCGATGCCGTCGAAGGGCGCGTCGAACTCGCTGCGCCAGACCTGGCCGGGCGCGATCGGCCAGGCGTCGGTCCAGGTGCCGGTGGTGACCACCTCGCCCGGCTGCAGCGCGGGTGCGCCGGGGCAGGCCTGCAGCTCGTGCAGGAAGTGCAGCAGCGCATGCAGCGGGCCGTCGAGCACGTTGGCGCCCGTGCCTTCCTCGACCTGCGTGCCGTTGCGCGACAGGCGCAGGCGCGTGCGCGCGAGCAGCGCATCGAGCGCCGCGCCGTCGCTCGCGAACTCGCGCGGCGGCCGCTGCCGTCCGACCAGCAGGCGCGCATGCAGCGCGCCATCGGCCACGGTGTCGGCGGCGCCGAACTTCCAGCCTTCGCAGTGCGACTGCACGATTTCGAAGCCCGGCGCGATCCATTCGACGCAGGCGAACAGCTTCTCGAGCGTGGCACCCTGCGGCGGCGTGGCGGCGATGCCGAACACGACTTCGGGCTCGATGCGCGGCTGCACCGTGCCCGCGAGGTCGACGCTGCCTCGGCCGTCGCACAGCGTCAGCGTGGTGTTCCACACCGGGCCCCAGATCGGCGCGAAAACGCCATAGCGTTGCCAGATGGTGCGGTTGGTGAAGCCGACCTTGTAGCCCACGGGCCGTTCGCCGCGCGCGAGCCGCAGGGCGCGCAGCGCGAGCGCGTCGGCATAGGCGGCGGGCAGGCCGGCGGCAGTGCGGTCGGGGCGATCGGCGGGCCACAGCGCGGCCCGGTCGTAGTGGTCGAGCACGTCTTGAGGTGTCATCGGCGCAGTCTACAAAGGGCGAATGGGTCGGGTATCGGCAGTTACACGGTGCCGTCGCGAACTCGGGGCGATACTGCGGGTCACAGGCCGCTGTCGCCCGTTTCGTCGTTGCCCGATGTCCATTCCTTCCTTCTCTTCACCCGTAGCGCGCCTGCTCGGCGCCGGTGCCCTCTGTCTCGCAAGCCTCGCCGCGCAGGCGCAAGCGCTGCCGCCCGGCGTGCGGCTCGGCATGTCGGCCGACGAGCTGCGCGCCGCGCTGCCTTCGGCCGAGCGCGTAGCGCGGCCGCAGCGGCTCGCGGGCGGCCTGCTGGGCAGCTGGCATGGCGCGCCCCAGGCCCTGGCGGGGCTGGTGTTCGAGCCGACCTTCTTCTTCGCCGATTCGCAGTTGCGGCGCGTCGAGTACGCGGCCTCGGCGCAAGGCCTGCCCGATGGCGGCGGCGCGGCCTTCGCCGAGTTGCTGCAGTGGGGCCGCGGTGCCTTCGGTGCCGAGCTCGCGGCCAACGATCCGGGCAGCGCCTATGCGGCCTGGAGCAGCGGCGAGATGGACGTCTACGTGCAGCGCGTGGGCGATCCGCGCCGCGCGAGCGTGCGGCTGGTCTACAAGCAGCGCCAGCTGCGCGACGGCAGCGAGCTGTGAAGCGACGGCCTCAGGCCGTCTTGAGCATCCCGCGCTCCTCGATGAAGCGCACGACCTCGGCCACGCCGGTCAGGGTCTTGAGGTTGGTCATCACGTAGGGCTTCTGGCGGCGCATGCGCTGCGTGTCCTGTTCCATCACGTCGAGGTTGGCGCCCACGTAGGGCGCGAGGTCGGTCTTGTTGATGACGAACAGGTCGCTCTTGGTGATGCCGGGGCCGCCCTTGCGCGGGATCTTCTCGCCCGCGGCCACGTCGATGACGTAGATCGTGAGGTCCGAGAGCTCGGGGCTGAAGGTGGCCGCGAGGTTGTCGCCGCCCGATTCGACGAACACCACGTCGGCATCGGGAAAGTCCTCGAGCATGCGGTCGATGGCCTCGAGGTTGATCGAGGCATCCTCGCGGATCGCGGTGTGCGGGCAGCCGCCGGTCTCCACGCCCATGATGCGTTCGGCCGGCAGCGCGCCGGCCACGGTCAGCAGGCGCTGGTCTTCCTTGGTGTAGATGTCGTTGGTGATCGCGACCAGGTCATAGCTGTCGCGCATCGACTTGCAGAGCATCTCCAGCAGCGTGGTCTTGCCCGAGCCGACGGGGCCGCCGATGCCCACGCGCAGCGGCGGCAGCTTCTTGGTGCGGTTGGGGATGTGGTGCAGGGCGGAGGTCATGGTGGGTGCGTGAAGAAAAGAATCTAGCTGCGGAAGAGCCGCGAATACTGGGTTTCGTGCCGCGCCGACAGCACGGCCAGGAGCGGTGCGAAGGCCTGCCGATCGTCGTCCGACAGCTGCATCGCATGGTTCACGGCCGCGGGAATCTCCTGCGCGAGCCGCCCGAGGATGCGCTGTCCCGCGCTCTGCCCCAGCGGCACGGCCTTGACCGCGGCCGCAACCATGTTCTCGGCCCAGCCGAAGGCAAAGGCCAGGCAGCCGTCGTGCACCGAAGCACCCGAGCGGTGGGCCGCGAACGCGAAGGCCACGGGATAGCTCGCGGGCAGGCCGGCGAAGACCTCGGCCGTGTCGGCATGGTGCAGCTTGAGCCATTCGACGAAGGAGCGGCCCATCTGTTCGGTCTGCAGGAAGAACTCGGCCGATTCGCGCGTCTGCAGCACCCAGTCGTTGAGCGTGCGGATGCGCTGTTTGTCGTCGGCGCGCCAGGCGGCGATGGCCTGCGCGACCAGCGCGAGGTCGCCGCGCGTGAAGCTCAGGTGCAACTGGTCGGACAGCCATTCGGCCGCGCTGGCCTCGGTGTCGACGCCGGCCCATTCGACGGCGGCCTCGACACCTTCGGAGTACGAGAAGCCGCCGACCGGGAGGGCGGGGGAGGCGAGCCAGATGAGCTGGAGGAGGCTTTGGGGCTGTGGTGTGTCAGCCATGTCGGCTCACGTCCGAAGGGTGGCGCATCGGTTGTTCTGGTCCGGGGCGCGTGCACAGGACAGCGGGTACTTCCCTCCGCGAATGTCCCCCGCCTTCGGCTCCTCCTTTATTTCGCTGCGGGAAGCACCCACTGCCCTGTGCACGAGAAGCGCAGCGGTGGTGCCGGTCGATCAAGCACGGCGCGTCTGGCGCACGTCGATGGGGTACTCCCCGCAGCGAAATAAAGGAGGAGCCCGAAGGGCGGGGGACATTCGCGGAGGGGAGTACCCCGTCGGCGTGCGCCCGCCCCCACCGAAACAAACGGCCTCGAACAGAGAACCCAGCCCCCATCTCAGTGAGAGTGGTCGTGACCATCGAGCAGTTCCGGCGCCAACACCAGCGGCTTCGGCCCCGAAGAGTGCGCATGACCATGCGAGTGATCATGGTCATGGCTATGCCCACCCCCATGCGAATGCTCGTGCGACCCATAGGCCCCGCCCTCGGGTTCGAAGGCCTCCTCGACCGCCACCACGATCAGGTGCATCGACCGCAGCATGTCGGCCAGCACATGGTCGGGCTCGATCTTCAGGTGGTCGGGCTTGAGCTCGATCGGCACATGACGGTTGCCCAGGTGGTAGGCCGCGCGCGTCAGGTCGAAGGGCGTGCCGTGGGCCGTGCAGTGCGTGATGCGCAACACCGGCTGCGGGGCAGCGATCACGCGCACCAGCGAACCGTCTTCCGCCACCAGCACGTCGCCGCCGCGCACGGCCGTGCCGCGCGGCAGGAACACGCCGATCTGCCGGCCCTGCGAATCGGTGGCGTCGAAACGGCTTTTCTGGCGCACGTCCCAGTCGAGTTCGATGGTGGCGGCGCGCTTGAGCAGCACGGGCGCGAGGCCGCGGCCCTGGGGCATGAGTTTGTTGGCGGTGAGCATGGTGCGGTGGGACGCGTGGCGCGTCTGAAGACAGGAACGATGCTTTCAAGGATACGCAGCCTGTCAAGCCGGCGTGCCGCGCCGGACTTTCTGGCTCCGTCTCAGAACAGGAAGTAGCGCTGCGCCATCGGCAGCAGCTTCGCCGGTTCGCAGGTCAGCAACTGCCCGTCCGCGCGCACCGCATAGGTCTGCGCATCGATCTCCATCTTCGGCGTGTAGCCGTTGTGGATCAGGTCCTTCTTGCGCACGTTGCGGATGTTCTTCACCGCCGCCAGGTTCTTCGCCAGCCCGTAGCGCTCCTTGATGCCCGCGGCCAGGCCGGCCTGCGAGACGAAGGTCAGCGAGCCCTTCGCGAGCGAGCCGCCATAGGCGCCGAACATCGGGCGGTAGTGCACCGGCTGCGGCGTCGGGATCGAGGCGTTGGGGTCGCCCATCGCCGCCATCGCGATGCTGCCGCCCTTGATGATGGTGAAGGGCTTCACGCCGAAGAAGGCCGGCTTCCACACCACGATGTCGGCCCACTTGCCGACCTCGATCGAACCCACCTCGTGCGCGATGCCGTGCGCGATCGCGGGGTTGATCGTGTACTTGGCCACGTAGCGCTTCGCGCGGAAGTTGTCGTTGCGCGCGCTGTCCTCGGGCAGCGTGCCGCGCTGCAGCTTCATCTTGTGTGCGGTCTGCCAGCAGCGCAGCACCACCTCGCCGACGCGGCCCATGGCCTGGCTGTCGGAGCTGAACATGCTGATCGCGCCGAGGTCGTGCAGCACGTCCTCGGCGGCGATGGTTTCCTTGCGGATGCGCGATTCGGCGAAGGCCAGGTCTTCGGCGATGCCCGCGTCGAGGTGGTGGCACACCATGAGCATGTCGACGTGCTCGTCGAGCGTGTTCACCGTGTAGGGCATGGTGGGGTTGGTCGAGGAGGGCAGGAAGTTCGCCTCGCCCACCACGCGCAGGATGTCGGGCGCATGGCCGCCGCCCGCGCCCTCGGTGTGAAAGGCGCAGATCGCGCGGCCGCCCACGGCCGCGATCGTGTTCTCGACGAAGCCCGATTCGTTGAGCGTGTCGCTGTGAATCGCCACCTGCGTGTCGGTGGCCTCGGCCACGTCGAGGCAGTTGCTGATCGCCGAGGGCGTGGTGCCCCAGTCCTCGTGCAGCTTGAGGCCGATCACGCCGGCCTCGATCTGCTCGTGCAGCGCGCCGGGCAGGCTGGCGTTGCCCTTGCCGAGGAAGCCGAGGTTCATCGGGAATGCGTCGGCCGCCTGCAGCATGCGCTCGATGTGCCAGGAGCCGGGCGTGGAAGTGGTCGCGAAGGTGCCGGTGGCGGGGCCGGTGCCGCCGCCCAGCATGGTCGTCACGCCCGAGGCCAGCGCCTCCTCGATCTGCTGCGGGCAGATGAAGTGGATGTGGCTGTCGATGCCGCCGGCGGTGACGATGTTGCCCTCGCAGCTGATGATCTCGGTGCCCGGGCCGATCACGATATCGACACCCGGTTGCACGTCGGGATTGCCGGCCTTGCCGATGGCGGCGATGCGGCCGTCCTTCAGGCCGATGTCGGCCTTGACGATGCCCCAGTGGTCGAGGATCAGCGCGTTGGTGAGCACCGTGTCGATGGCACCCTGCGCGCGCGTGCGCTGCGACTGCGCCATGCCGTCGCGGATCGTCTTGCCGCCGCCGAACTTGACCTCCTCGCCGTAGCCGCCGGCGCGCAGCGTGTAGTCGGCCTCGACCTCGATCAGCAGATCGGTGTCGGCCAGCCGCACGCGGTCGCCCACCGTGGGGCCGAAGATTTCTGCGTAGGCGCGTCGCCCGATGGTGGCCATGGCTTAGAGCTTTCCTTGAACGAGTCCGCGGAACCCGTAGACGATGCGGTCGCCCGAGAAATCGACCAGCTCGACCGTGCGCTGCTGCCCCGGCTCGAAGCGCACCGCGGCGCCCGAGGCGATGTTCAGGCGCATGCCGCGCGCGGCCTCGCGGTCGAAGCCGAGGGCGCCGTTGGTTTCGGCGAAGTGGTAGTGCGAGCCGACCTGGATCGGCCGGTCGGCCGTGTTCTGCACCACCAGCGTGAGGGTGCGGCGGCCCGGGTTGAGCGGGTGGTCGCCGTCGTCGGTGAGGATTTCGCCGGGGATCATGGACCGGTGCCTCGCCTCAGATGGCCTGCGCCAGCAGCGTGGCGCCGAGGCCGACCACCGCGGCGCCCGCGATGCGCGGCAGCCAGGCGTTGGCATGGCGCAGCGCCCAGCCCAGCGCGATGCCGGCGGCATGCAGCAGCACGGTCGCGCCGACCATGCCGGCGAGGGTGAGGGCGGCGTCTTGCTCGCCCGCGAGCTCGTGGCCGTGCGCCACGCCGTGGAAGACCGCGAACAGGCCGACCACCGCCATCGCCACGCCGGCCGGCAGGTGCACGCGCGCGGCCACCAGCAGGCCCAGCACCAGCAGCGAGGCCGCGATCATCGGTTCGACGGCCGGCAGCTGCAGCCCGGCCAGGCCGACCAGCGCGCCCGCCAGCAGCATGCCGGCGAAGGCCAGCGGCGCCCACAGCAGGTCGGGCCAGGCGCGGCGCGCCGACAGCGCGCTCCAGACGCCCACGGCGACCATCGCCGCGAGGTGGTCGGTGCCGGTCAGCGGGTGCATGAAGCCGGCCACGAGGCCGTGGTGCAGGCCGCCGTCGACGCCGGTGTGGGCGCTGGCCGCCAGGGGCAGCAGGGTGGCGGCGAGCAGGGCGAGGGTCCTGGAGGAGAGGGTGGATGGGCGCATGAGGGCTTGTCCTTGGTTGTTCTGGGTGTGCGGTCGTTCAGACGATGGGCTGGTGCACCGTCACGAGCTTGGTGCCGTCGGGGAAGGTGGCCTCGACCTGGATGTCGGGAATCATCTCGGCGATGCCGTCCATCACGTCGGCGCGCGTCAGCACGTTGCGGCCCTCGCTCATGAGCTCGGCCACGCTCTTGCCGTCGCGCGCGCCTTCCATGACGGCGGCCGAGATCAGGGCGATGGCTTCGGGGTAGTTGAGCTTGAGGCCGCGGGCCTTGCGGCGTTCGGCGAGCAGCGCCGCGGTGAAGATCAGCAGCTTGTCTTTTTCGCGCGGAGTCAGTTCCATGGAGACGGCATCGGGTGGCGGGAGGAGGCGGCCATTATGGGCAGAGCAGGGCTGTTGCAACAGTCGTGCCCTGTTCGCCGAATGCCGTATGGCGCCGGGTCCGCGGGGCGCCGGGTGGCACGAAAGATGCACCGAAACGGTGTGAACCCTGGCCCGCCCACCGCCGTCCCCCCCACCGAGTCCGACGACGCGCCGCAGCGCATCGTCAAGGTGCGGCGCGACTACAACAGCTGGGTCGCGAGCGAAACCCTCGAGGACTATGCGCTGCGCTACACGCCGCAGCGCTTTCGCAAATGGTCCGAATGGCGGGTCGCCAACACGGCCTTCGGGGCGGCCTCGTTCCTGATCCTCGAGGCAGTGGGCGCCACCTTGCTGGTGCAGTACGGCTTCGCCAATGCCTTCTGGGCCATCCTGGCCACGGGGCTGATCATCTTCCTCGCGGGCCTGCCGATCAGCGTGTACGCGGCGCGCTACGGCGTCGACATGGACCTGCTCACGCGCGGCGCCGGCTTCGGCTACATCGGCTCCACGCTGACCTCGCTGATCTACGCGAGCTTCACCTTCATCTTCTTCGCGCTCGAGGCGGCCGTGATGGCCTACGCGCTCGAGCTGGCGCTGGGCATCCCGCCGGTCTGGGGCTACCTGGTCTGCGCGCTGGTGGTGATCCCGCTGGTCACGCACGGGGTGTCGGCGATCAGCCGGCTGCAGCTGTGGACGCAGCCGCTGTGGCTGCTGATGCTGGTCGTGCCCTTCGCCTATGTGCTGGTGCGCGATCCTGGTGCGTTCGCGGGCATCACGCACTACAACGGCGCCAAGAGTGGTGCGCAAGGATTCAACCTGCACCTGTTCGGTGCCGCGCTCACGGTGGGCATCGCGCTCATCACGCAGATGGGCGAGCAGGCCGACTACCTGCGCTTCATGCCCGCGCGCACCGCTGCCAGCCGCGGCCGCTGGTGGGCCGGGGTGCTGGCCGGCGGGCCCGGCTGGGTGGTGCTGGGCGTGGTCAAGATGCTGGGCGGCGCCGCGCTGGCCTACCTCGCGATCACGCACATGGTGCCGGTGGAGCGCGCGGTCGATCCGAACCAGATGTACCTCGCGGCCTACGAGTACGTGTTTCCGAACTACGGCTGGGCGGTGGCGGCCACCGCGCTGTTCGTGGTGATCTCGCAGCTCAAGATCAACGTCACCAACGCCTACGCGGGCTCGCTGGCCTGGAGCAACTTCTTCTCGCGCGTGGCCCACAGCCACCCGGGGCGCGTGGTGTGGGTGGTGTTCAACGCGCTGATCGCCTTCATGCTGATGGAGATGAACGTGTTCGAGGCGCTGGGCGACGTGCTCGGGCTGTTCGCCAACATCGCCATCGCCTGGATGATGGCCGTGGTGGCCGACCTGGTCATCAACAAGCCGCTGGGCCTGTCGCCGCCGGGCATCGAGTTCAAGCGCGCCCACCTGTGGGACATCAACCCGGTGGGCGTGGGCGCGATGGCGCTGGCCTCGCTGCTGTCGATCACAGCGCACCTGGGCGTGTTCGGGCCGCTGGCGCAGGCCTTCTCGGCGCTGATCGCGCTCGGCACGGCGCTCGTCGCCTCGCCGCTCCTGGCCTGGGCCACGGGCGGGCGCTACTACCTGGCGCGCGGCTCGGTCGAGGGCGCCGCAGTGGCCGCTGGCCGGCCGGTGCAGTGGGCCCGGGTCGAGTCCGAAGGCGCCTACCGCCGCCTCGCGGTGCAGCGCTGCGTGATCTGCGAGCGCGAATACGAAGGCCCCGACATGGCCCACTGCCCGGCCTACCAGGGCGCGATCTGCTCGCTGTGCTGCACGCTCGACGCCCGCTGCGGCGACCTCTGCAAGCCGCATGCGAGCCTGTCGGCGCAGTGGTCGGCGGTGCTGCGCTGGCTGCTGCCGCGGCGCAGCTGGCGCTACCTCGACACCGGCCTGGGCCACTTCCTGCTGCTGATGCTGATCATCGTGCCGCTCTTGGCGGTGGTGTTCGGCGTGCTCTACCAGCAGGAGCTGCGCGCGCTCGGCGAGCGCGCGCTCGAGCTGGCCGCGCAGAGCGAGGTGGCGCAGGCGCTCGCGGCCGCGCAGCAGGCCTCGTTGCGCTCGGGCTTCCTCAAGGCCTACATGGCGCTGCTGGTGATCGCGGGCATCGTCGCCTGGTGGCTGGTGCTGGCGCACCAGAGCCGCAAGGTGGCGCAGGAGGAATCGAACCGCCAGACCCACCTGCTGGTGCGCGAGATCGAGCTGCACCGCGAGACCGACCGCGCGCTGCAGTCGGCCACGCGCACCGCCGAGGAGGCGCGCGAGGTGGCCGAGCAGGCCAAGCTCGCGGCCGATCAGGCACGGCGCGCCGCCGACCAGGCCAACCAGGCCAAGAGCCGCTACATCAGCGCCATCAGCCACGAGCTGCGCACGCCGCTCAACAGCATCCTCGGCTATGCGCAGCTGATGGGCGAAGACCATTCGGTGCCGCCGCACCGCCAGCAGGCGGTGGCGGTCATCAAGCGCGGCGGCGAGCACCTGCTGTCGCTGATCGAGGGCACCCTGGCGATCGCCCACATCGAGGCCGGCAAGCTCACGCTGCATGCGCGGCCGATGCGCTTCGCCGACACCCTGCGCGAGCTGGCCGACATGTTCGAGTTGCAGGCGGCCGAGAAGGGCCTGGCCTTCCGCTTCGAGGCCGCGGGCGCGCTGCCCGAGGTGGTGCGTGCCGACGAGAAGCGGGTCTGCCAGATCCTCATCAACCTGCTGGGCAACGCGATCAAGTTCACGGCCGCCGGCCAGGTCACGCTGCGCCTCGCTTATGCGCGCGAGTTCGCCGCGGTGGAGATCGAGGACACCGGCCCGGGCATGACGGCGGCCGAGATCGAGCGCATCTTCGAGCCCTTCGCGCGCGGCGATTCGGCCGGCGCCGCGGCCGCGCCGGGCGCGGGGCTGGGCCTCACCATCGCCAAGATGCTGACCGACCTGATGGGCGGCGAGATGAAGGTCAGCAGCACGCCGGGCGTGGGCTCGCTGTTCTGCGTGCGGCTGTTCCTGCCGCGCGTGCACGAGGCGGTGGCCGGCGCCGGCCGGCCGCAGCCGGTACAGCGCGCGCGGCGCGGCTACGAGGGCGCGCGCCGCCGGCTGCTGGTGGTCGACAACGAGGAGGCCGACCGCGAGCTGCTGGGCCATGTGCTGGCGCCGCTGGGCTTCGAGCTGCGCAGCGCGGCCAGCGGCCACGATGCGCTCGACCTGATCGCCGCCGGTTACCGGCCCGACGCCATGTTCGTCGACCTCGCGATGCCCGGCATCGACGGCTGGGAGACCATCCGCCGCGCGCGCCGGCTCGGGCTGGCCGACGCCGCGGTGGCGATCGTCTCGGCCAACGCCTTCGACAAGGGGCTCGACAACGACGTGGAGATCGCGCCCGAGGACTTCTTCGTGAAGCCGGTGCGCCACACCGAGCTGCTCGACTGGCTCGAGCGCCGGCTCGGCCTGCGCTGGACCGAAGCGGCCGTGGCGAGCGCGCCGGCGCCGGTGCAGCCGGTGCTGCGCCCGCCGTCGCGCGAGCGGCTGCGCGCGCTCGACGAGGCCGTGAGCCTCGGCTACTTCCGCGGCATCATGAACCAGCTCGACGCCATCGACGGCGAGCAGCCCGAGTGCGCCGCCTGGACCGAGGCGCAGCGCGTGCTGGCGCGGCAGTTCCAGTTCGAGGCCATGGGCCGCGCGCTGGCCGAGGCGGCCCATGCGGGATGACAACCAGATGAACACACCGGCCACACCTGCCGAACCCGTGCCGCTCGCCCAGTCGCTGCGCGACAAGAGCGCCAACAGCGATCTCGTGCTGATCGTGGACGACGTGCCCGACAACCTCGCGGTGCTGCACGACGCCCTCGACGAATCGGGCTACACGGTGCTGATCGCCACCAACGGCGAACAGGCCTTGCAGCGCGCCGCGCAGGCGCGGCCCGACATCGTGCTGCTCGACGCGATGATGCCGGGCATCGACGGCTTCGAGGTCGCGCGCCGGCTCAAGGCCGACGGGATGACGTCGCACATCCCGATCGTCTTCATGACCGGCCTGACCGAGACCGAGCACCTGGTGGCCGCGCTCGAGGCCGGCGGCGTGGACTACGTGACCAAGCCGATCAAGCCCAAGGAGGTGCTGGCGCGCATGAACGTGCACCTGCAGGGCGCCCGGCGCGCGCGCCAGGTGGCGCGCCAGGCCGGCCAGGCGCGCAATGCGCTCGACGCCTTCGGCTACGCCAGCATCACGGTGCGACTGCCCGAGGGCCGGCTGATCTGGCAGACGGCGCTGGCGCGCGACCTGCTGCAGCGCTACTGCGAGACGCGCGCGCCCGAGACCCCGGCCGCCGTGCTCGACTGGCTGCGCAGCCATGCGCCGGCGGCGCGCCAGCGCGGCGTGGAGCCGCCGGCGCTGTCGATCGCGCAGGGCGCCAGCAGCCTCACGCTGCGCCTGCACCAGCAGACCGGGCACGACGACGACGGCGACGAGTGGATGATCATCATGCGCGAGGTGTCCGACACCGCCGTGATCGAGGCCATGAGCCTGAGCCTCAAGCTCACGGCGCGCGAGGCCGAGGTGCTCTACTGGGTGGTCAAGGGCAAGACCAACAAGGACATCGGCGAAATCCTCGGCAGCAGCCCGGCCACGGCCAAGAAGCACCTCGAGCGCGTCTACGTGAAGCTCGGCGTGGAGACGCGCACGGCCGCGGCGGGCGTGGCGATCAAGCGCATCCGCGAGCTGCAGCCGCAGTTCGAGATCTAGCGTTCGTTGCGGCGGCGTCACGCCGCCGACTTTCCGCCTGCCTAGAATCGCGCGCCGGTTTCACCGGAACGCCCGCGATGAAGAACAACGAACACGCCACCAGAGGGACGCGCATCGGATGGCTGCTGGCCGCCTGCGGCCTGTGGGCCGGCGCGAGCGCGCACGCGGCCGGCCATTTCGACATCGACGATGCCGCCACGCTCGATCCGGGCCAGTGCCAGTACGAGACCTGGTGGGGCCGCACCGGCACCGAACCGGTCATCGGCTTCCACCTGGGGCCGGCCTGCCGCATCGGCCCCGTGGAGCTGGGCTTCAACCTCGACCGGCTGTCGACGCTGGGCGTGCGCACGGTCACCGGCGGGCCGCAGATCAAGTGGAATTTCTTCGGCCCGGCGCCCGATGCCACCTGGAGCGCCGCGGTCTCGGCCGGCACGGTGTCGGACTTGCGCACCGGCGGCCGCACGGGCGGGCAGTTCGTCGTGCCGGTCAGCTGGCGCCCGACGCAGAGCCTGCAGATCCACGCCAACCTCGGTGCCGACTGGGCGCCCGGCACAGGCCAGCGCACGACGCGCGGCGGGCTGGCCTGCGAGTGGGCGCTCAACGACACGCTGTCGCTGATCGCCGAACGCAGCCGGGTCTCGCGGCTGTGGACCTCGCGCGTGGGCGCGCGCCTGAGCCTCACGCCGCTGATCAGCCTCGACCTCAGCGCCTCACGCACCGGGCCGCAAGGCGTGCGCGGTGTCGTGATCGGCCTGAACCACGAGTTCAGCTGGCACTGAGGCCGCGCCGCGCCCGGTGCGCGGCCGCCTTCGCGCGGTTGCCGCACGAGGCCATGCTGCACCAGCGGCGCGAGTGGGTCTTCGTGCGGTCCAGGAACATCAGCGTGCAGGCGTGGCCTTCGCAGGCGCGCACCCATTCGAAACGCTCGTCGCACAGCAGCTCGGCCATGGCGCGCGCGATCGGCTGCAGCAGCTGATCGGGCGCCGAGAAGGGCTCGACGCGGCGCAGCCGCAAGCCGCCGCCCTCGGGGTCGGCCGCGACTTCCACATGGCTCTGGTCCTGCGCGAGCAGGCGGTTCAGGGCCTCGAGTTCGGCTGCCGCCTCCACGTCGAGCGGCCGGCCCGCATGGCGTTCGGCGAAGTGCCGGAAACCGTCGCGCAGTTCGCGCGCGCGTTGCGCCACCGCATCGAGCGCGGCCCCGCCGCCCCTGGCGGCCCGCAGCCGCTCGGCATCGGCCGGCGCGATCAGCTTCGCCGCCAGCAGCCATTGCAGCAGTGCTGCGCCATCGGCCAGCCATTCGACGCGCACCCCGTCGGGCGTGGCGGTGCTGTTGACGAAATCGAGCGCGAGATGGTCGCCGACGAAGGGCGCGGGCATGGGGACGGCGGTGGTGGTCATGGCGAAACTCCTGGCGCGATGATAACCGCCAAAAAATAGATTGACAGGTTACTCGGCGATGAATAACCTTTAAAAACGTCGTTAGCAGGTTATTCAAGTCCGGGAGCCCTCGGCGCCGCCATCGGCTTGCAGGAGTCTTCCCATGGTTCGTTTCCACACCGTCGCCGTCGGCGCGCACAAGGTCTTCTATCGCGAGGCCGGCGATCCCTCGCGGCCCACCTTGCTGCTGCTGCACGGCTTCCCGAGCTCGTCGCACATGTTCCGCCACCTGATCCCGCTGCTGGCGGACCGCTTCCACATCGTCGCGCCCGACCTGCCGGGCTTCGGCTTCACCGAGTCGCCCGCGCGGCCGGCCTTCGCCTACACCTTCGACAACCTCGCGAAGGTGATCGAGGGCTTCACCGACGCGCTCGGCCTGCGGCGCTATGCGATCTACGTGTTCGACTACGGCGCGCCCGTGGGCTTCCGGCTCGCGCTGTCGCGGCCCGAGCGGGTGAGCGCGATCGTGTCGCAGAACGGCAATGCCTACGAGCAGGGCCTGAGCGAAGGCTGGGGCGTGCTGCGCACCTATTGGCGCGAGCCGAATGCCGCCAACCGCGAGGCCGTGCGCGCGGCCCAGCTCACGCACGAGGCCACGCGCTGGCAGTACGTGCACGGCACGCCCGATCCGCTGCAGGTGGCGCCCGAGGCCTGGGAGCTCGACTGGGCGCTGATGCAGCGGCCCGACAACATCGAGATCCAGCTCGACCTGTTCCTCGACTACGCGAACAACGTGGCGCTGTATCCGAAGTTCCACGACTACTTCCGCAACCACCGTCCGCCCTTCCTCGCGATCTGGGGCCGCAACGATCCCTTCTTCCTGCCGCCGGGCGCCGAGGCCTTCAAGACCGACAACCCGAACGCGCAGGTGCGTTTTCTCGACACCGGCCACTTCGCGCTCGAGACGCATGCGGCGGAGATCGGCGCGGCGATCGGCGATTTCCTCGGCGGACTGCCGGCCGAGGGCTGAAGCTCAGCGCAGGTAGCGCTGCATGCGTTTCTCGTCGTCGGCCAGCTGCTGGCGCATCACCGAGAGGAAGTCGCGCGCGGTCGACGACAGCACCTTGCCGGCCGGCAGCGCGAGGATGCAGGCGAAGGAGATGTCGACCGACAGCTTGCGCGCCACCAGTCCGCGCTCGGCGTAGTCGAGCGCGGTGATCGGATTGACCAGGCCCACGCCGAGCCCGCGCAGCGCCATCTCGCAGACGCTGGCGGCGTAGGGCGTCTGCACCACCATGCGCAGCGCCAGGCTCTTCTGCGCCAGCGCGGCCTCGAGCCGGCGGTGCGAGGGGTCCTCGGGGTTGAGCGCGAGGAAGGGCGCTTCCACCAGCTGCTCGGGCTCGATGCTCTTGAAGCGCGCGAGCGCATGGCCCTGCGGCATCACCACCACGCCCGGGAAATGCGCGAAGGTCGAATGCTCGAGGCCCTCGAGCGAGAGCTCGTCGGCCATCAGGCCGAAGTCGGAGATGCCCATCGAGACCCGGTCGCGCACGTCCTTGGAACTGAGCACCTGCAGCGACACCTGCGGCCAGGCGCTCGCGCCGCGGTGCGCCTTGAAGCGCTCGAGCGCGCGCGGCATGAAGCCCAGCCCGAAGGCCGGATAGCAGCTGAGCTCGAGCTGGTTGGTGCCGAAGTCGCGCAGGCTGCGCATGCGGTGCTCGATGGCGTCCATGCCGATGAACACGCGCTCGACCTCCACCCACAGCGCGCGCGCCTCGGGCGTGGGCACCAGCCGTCCACCGGTGCGCTGGAACAGCTGCATGCCCGCCTGCGTCTCGAGCCGCTTGAGCGACTGGCTGATCGCCGGCTGCGTCACATGCAGCAGCGCCGCGGCCTTGCGCGTGGAGCTGCTGCGCATCAGCGCCCGGAAAGTCTCGATCTCCGCAAATCGCATCGATAAGTTCCGTTATCGGTTGAGTATTTTGGGCCTTCTGATTTTATTTCCGAACGCATAAGATTCGGCCCGCCACCCCGACCGACTTCCTTCACACCCCCCAGTGCGATGACACTCCACGCGCTCGATACCCAGCCCGCCGACCTTTCTTGCGGCACCGCCGCGGACGAGGCCCTCGCGGCCGATGCCGCGCGGCCGGTGCGCAACCCGCAGTTGCGCGGCCTCCAGTGCCTGCGCTGCGAGACGCTCTATCCGGTGTCCTCGCTCAACGACGGCTGCCCGGCCTGCCGCCGCATGGGCGTGCACATCGGCCTGCGCGCCAGCTACCTGCCGGGCACCGAGACCGGCATGCCGATGCCCTACCTGCCGGGCTTCACGCTCGGCGAGGGCAACACGCCGCTGCGCGAGCTGCCCGAACTGGCGCAGCGCCTGGGCGTGGCGCGGCTGGCGCTCAAGGACGAATCGGTCAACCCGACCGGCTCGCACAAGGACCGCATGACCGCGGTCGGGGTGGCGCAGGCGCTGGAAGCCGGCGCCCACACGCTGGTGCTGGCCTCCTCGGGCAATGCCGCGGTGTCGGCGGCCCACTATGCCTGGGCCGCGGGCCTGTCCTGCGAGGTCGCGGGCTACGAAGGCCTGCCGGCCGCCTATGCGCGCCAGCTCGACGCGCTCGGCGCGCGCCGCTACGCCTTCTCCGACAACGCGGGCCGCTGGGCCTTCGTGCGCGAGCGCGCGCAGCATCCGGGCTACTTCGCGCTCACCAACTACCGGCTGCCCGCGCTGGGCAGCGCGCCGCTCGCGATCGAGGGCTACAAGCCGATCGCGGCCGAATGCCTGGCCGAGGGCGGGCTGCCCGACCACATCGTGGTGCCGACCGCGCGCGGCGACCTGGCCTGGGGCATCTACGCGGGCTTTCGCGACCTGCTGGCGGCCGGGCGCATCGCGCGGCTGCCTCGGCTGTGGCTGGTGGAGCCGTTCCCGCGGCTGTCGCGCGTGCTCGCGGGCGGCGCCGTCAACGGCAGCTACCCGGGCCACACGGCGCAGTTCTCGACCGCGGGCGCCACCGTCACCTACCTGCAATGGCAGGCCGCCACCGCCACCGCGGGCGGCGCGGTGGTGGTCAACGACGACGAGGCGCGCACCGCGCGCCGGCTGCTGACGGCCGAAGGCGTGAGCGCCGAACTCTGCGCGGCCGCTGGCCTGGGCGCGCTGCGGCAACTGCGCGACAACGGCCTGGTGGCGGCCGATGCGCACGTGGTGCTGATGCTCACCGCGAGCGCCGCCTGCGATCCGAGCTGGCCCGATCCGTCGGTCTGAGACCGGTTCTTCTCCCCTTTCCTTCCTCGTTCACGGAGCACGCGATGCGCCGACGTACCTTCATTGCCGTTTCATCGGCAGGTGCCCTGCTGGGCGCCACCGGCACCGCCCGGGCGGGCGCCTTTCCCGACCGGCCCGTCAAGCTGGTCGTGCCCTGGGCCGCGGGCGGCAGCACCGACGCAATAGCGCGCGCCATGGCGCAGCGCATGAGCCAGACGCTGGGCCAGTCGGTGATCGTCGACAACCGTCCGGGCGCGGCCGGCCAGATCGGCACCGACGCCGCCGCCAAGGCGCCGCCCGACGGCTACACGCTGGTCATCGTCGAGCTGCCACATGCCATCGCGCCGGCCGTGACCGCGAAGCTGCCCTACGACCTGCTGCGCGACTTCACGCCGGTGACCATGATCGGCACCTCGCCGCTGGTGCTGTTCGCGGGCATGGACGAGGGCAGCAAGGACTTCCGCGGCTTCATGAAGACGGCCGCGGCGAGCGCCTCGCCGCCCGCGATCGCGCACAGCGGCGCGGGCACCGTGAGCCATCTCGCGGGCGAACTGCTGGCGCAGCGCTCCGGGATCCGCTTCAACATGGTCCCGTACCGCGGCTCGGCGCCCGCGCTCACCGACGTGGCAGCGGGCACGGTGGCCGGCCATTTCGCGACCCTGGCCAGCGGCGCGAGCCTGGTGGGCGCGCGCCGCATCCGGCCGCTGCTGGTGGCGAGCGCGAAGCGCGTGGACATCCCGGGCCTGCAGGGCGTGCCCGCGCTGGCCGAGAGCGGCCTCGCGGGCATGGAGATCGACCAGTGGTGGGCGCTGGTCGCGCCCGCCACCACGCCGCTCGAGGTGGTCGAGAAGCTGCGCGCCGAGGCCGTCGCGGCGCTGGCCCATGCCTCGGTGAAGGAGCGCATGACGGCGCTCGGCGTGCAACTGCGCGGCTCGACCACCGGCGAACTGCGCGCCTTCATGCGCGCCGAGGCCGAGCGCTGGCAGCGCGTGGCGCGCGAAATCGGGCTGCAGCCGCAGTAGGCCGCGCCGGCTCCTAGCGGGCGTCGCTGTAGACGGTGGCGCGCGACACGCCCATGTGCGCGGCCGCGATCTCGGCGCCGCGGCGGATCTCGAGAAAGCCTTCCTTCTTCAGCTCCTGCACCAGTTGCTTGCGGTCGGCGGGCTTGAGCGAGCGCGGCGTGGTCGCGCGCGCGGCCGCGAAAGCGTCGATGCGCGCATGGATGCGCTCCGACTGGCCGCTGCCGGGCTCGAGGTGCTCGCGCACCTCGCTGTCGTCGATGCGCGTGAACTGCGACATCGCGCTCTGGAAGCTCTGGAACAGGGTCAGGTCCACGTTCAGGCACAGCGCGGCCACGTACTCGCCGTGCTCGTCCTTGATGCCGATCGAGGTGCTCTTGACCTTGCGGCCGTCGGGAAAGGCATTGGCGTAGTTCGCGATCACGGCCGGGAATTCGGGATCGCGGATGCGCGCGAGCCCGAGCTCGGTGACCGACTGGCCGACCTGCCGGCCGCTCAGGCCGTTCTCGATCGCATGGATCGCGTTCTCGGGATTGCGCAGGTCGTGCACCACCACCTCGCAGAAGGGCGCGAAGGTCTGGCCCAGGCCCTCGGCGATGTGGTCGAGCATCTCGAGCAGGTGCTTGTCGGACTTCTTCTTCATGTGGGTGAATGTATCCAGGTCTGGACGAAGCATCCAAACCGCACGTCAAAACTGTACAAAAAGTACATTAATGGATATATTGTCTGGAACCGCGGTGCCCTCCGGCGGCCGCCTTCGCGGGCGGCGCGCCGACTTCCCTCTTTCTTTCTCTGCTCGGAGAAACCCATGAAGAAGATCCGTCTGGCGTTCCCTGTCCTCGTCCTCTCGCTGCTGGCCGCCGGTGCCGGCCCGGCCTCGGCCGACACCCTGCGCAAGCTCGCCGACAGCGGCCGCATCGCGATTGGCGTGCGCGACTCGGGCGCGCCGCTGTCCTATGCGCTCGGCGCGGGCCGCTACACCGGCTACCACGTCGAGCTCTGCGAACGCGTGATCGCCGGCCTGCGCGAGGCGCAGCGGCTGCCCGCGCTGGCCATCGACTACCAGCCCGTGACCTCGTCGAACCGCATTCCGCTGGTGCGCAACGGCACGGTCGACCTCGAGTGCGGCACCACCACCAACAACGCGGCGCGCCAGAAGGAGGTGGCGTTCGCGCTCACCACCTACGTCACCGAGGTGCGGCTCGCGGTGGCCGCGAAGTCGGGCATCGCCTCGATCGCGCAGCTGCAGGGCCGGACGGTGGTCGTGACCTCGGGCTCGAGCGCGGTGAAGACCGCGCGGCTGCACAGGAAGGCGGCCGGCGTCGAGTTCCAGGAGGTCTACGGCAAGGACACGGGCGACAGCTTCCTCATGCTGCAGACCGGCCGCGCCGACGCCTGGATCGACGACGACAACATCCTCGCGGGCAACATCGCGAGCGCGCGCACGCCGGGCGACTTCCGCATCGCGGGCGAGAGCTTCGCGGTGGAGCCGATCGCGATCATGCTGCGGCGCGACGACCCGGCCTTCAAGGCCGCGGTCGATGCCCAGCTGCGCCGGCTGATGGCCGACGGCGAGCTCGCGAAGCTCCACGACAAGTGGTTCGTGCAGCCGATCCCGCCGCGCAACGCGGCGCTGAACCTGCCGATGAGCGCCGCGCTGCGCCAGGCGATCGCGGCACCGAACGACAACCCCTCCGAGGCCTACCAGGCCCGCTGAACCCATTCATCAAGCAACGAAGGAACATAGCCATGCCGAACACCCCGCACTACATCGACCCCCGCACCGGCCGCACCCACGGCCTGCTCGAGCGCCGCTGGCGCTCCGACGACGGCCACCCGATGATGATCACGCCGCTGCCCGGCATCTCGCGCGACGACATCGACACGCGCGTGCGCTCGCTGTGGCGCTACCGCGCGGCGCTGCCGGTGGCGATCGAGCAGCCTGCGAGCCTGGGCGAAGGCTGCACGCCGCTCGTGCAGAAGCGCTGGGGCGGGCTCGAGCCCTTCTTCAAGCTCGAGTGGTTCAACCCCACCTGCAGCTTCAAGGACCGCGGCGCGGCCGTGATGATGTCCTTCCTGCGCCAGATCGGCGTCGACGCGGTGCTCGAGGACAGCTCGGGCAACGGCGGCGCCGCGATCGCCGCCTCCGGTGCCGCGGCGGGCCTGCGCGTGAAGGTGCTCGCGCCCGCCTACACGCCCGCGCCCAAGGTGGCGCAGATCCGCGCCTTCGGCGCCGAGGTGCAGCTCGTGCCCGGCCCGCGCGAGGCTTCCGAAGAAGAGGCGGTGCGCCAGTCCAGCGAGATCTTCTACGCCAGCCACAACTGGCACCCCTTCTTCCTGCAGGGCACGAAGACGCTGGCCTACGAGCTCTGGGAGGACCTGGGCTTCGAGGCGCCCGACAACGTGATCATCCCGGCCGGCGCGGGCAGCAACGTGCTGGGCTGCCACATCGGCTTCCAGGAGTTGCTCGCGGCCGGGCAGATCCGCCGGCTGCCGCGCATCTTCGTCGCGCAGCCGCTGAACTGCTCGCCGATCGACGCGAGCTTCACGGCCGGTGCCGACACGCTGGTCGAGCGCGCGGTGGCGCCGACCATCGCCGAGGGCACGGCGATCAAGCGGCCGGTGCGGCTGCGCGAGATCCTGCAGGCGCTGCGCGAGACGCGCGGCGGCACGGTGGCGCTGACCGAGGAACAGATCGCGGCAGCCGTGCGGCGGCTGGCGGCGACGGGGCTCTATGCCGAGCCGACCTCCTCGTCGGCCGCTGCCGCCATCGAGGTGCTGGAACAGCGCGGCGAGATCCGCGCGGGCGAGAAGACGGTGGTGCTGCTGACGGGCACGGGGCTCAAGTCGACGCAGTTCATGACCGAGCTGTTCGCAGGGGCGGCCGGCTGATCGACCGGGCGCCCCGCGCGTGGCGGGGCGTTCGCTTCACCAGCCGTGCAGCCGCGGCCAGGCCCGCAGGCTGCCGTCCTGCGCGAGCGCGTGGTATTCGGGGAACTGGGCGCCGGTCGCGCAGGCATGGTTGGGCAGGATGCGCAGCCGCGTGCCGATCGGGAAGCGTTCGACGATGTCCGTGGCCGTGCCGCCCGCGAGCGACAGGATGCCGTGCTCCTGGTTCGCGCCGCTCAGCACATAGCCTTCGATCACGCGGCCTTCGAGGTCGCAGGCCTGGCCGTAGCCGAAGTCGTGCTTCTGCTTCGCCGTGCCGCGGTCGCGGCTCATCGCCATCCAGCCGGCGTCGAGGATGGCCCAGCCCTTCTCGGCCTGGTGGCCGATGACGGTGGCCAGCACGCTCAGCGCGATGTCCTCGGGCGCGCAGACGCCGATGTTGTGCATCACGAGGTCGAAGAACACGTAGACGCCGGCGCGCACCTCGGTCACGCCGTCGAGCCGCGCGGCCGACAGCGCGGTGGGCGTGGAGCCCACGCTCACCACCGCGCAGGGCAGGCCGGCCGCGCGCAGCCGCTCGGCGGCCTGCACGCAGCCCGCGCGTTCCTGCTCGGCCATGGCCGCGAGCGCCTCGGGCGTGTCGAGCTCGTAGCTCGAGCCCGCATGCGTGAGCACGCCCGCGAGCCGCATGCCGCCGTCGTGCAGCACGCGCCCGACCTCGAGCAGCGCGGCCTCGCCGGGCTTGATGCCCGAACGGTGGCCGTCGGTGTCGATCTCGATCAGCACCTCGAAGACCTCGCCCTGCGCGCGGCCGAAGTCGGCGATGGCGCGGGCCGAGGCCAGGCTGTCCGTGATGATCGTCAGCCGGCAGCCCGCGCGGCGCAGCGCGAGCGCCTGCGGCAGCTTGGCCGCGGCCATGCCCACCGCATAGAGGATGTCGTCGATGCCGTCGGCGTGGAATTGCGCGGCCTCCTTGAGCGTGGAGACGGTGATGCCCTGCGCGCCCGCCGCGAGCTGCGCCTGGGCGACCGGCGTGCACTTGCTGGTCTTCACGTGCGGGCGGAAGCGCACGCCCAGCGCGTCCATGCGCGCTTGCATGCGCGCGATGTTGCGTTGCATGCGCGGCAGGTCGATCAGGGCGGCGGGGGTGTCGAGTTCGGCGAGGGTGGGGGTGGTGGTCATGGCGGGGAGGAACGAGGAGGGAGTTACCAGGGCCAGGCGATGCGCGTGCCGGTGCCGGTCGCGGCCGCGCGCCGCTGCAGCATGCGCGCCACGGTCAGGTCCTGCAGCGCGAGGCCGGTCATGTCGAACACGGTGATGTCGTCGGCGGCGCGTTCGAAGGCCGCGCGGCCCGAAAGCAGGTCGCCGAGCTCGATGCCGGCGGTGTCGGGCGCCCACTGGGTCTCGCCGATCTGTTGTGCCTGCACGCGGTCGTCGACGACCAGGCGCACGCGCGGCAGCAGGCCGTCGGGCAGTTCGCGCTTGCCGCGCGTGTCGGCACCCACGCAGTTCAGATGGGTGCCGGGTTGCACGGCATCGAGGTCGAACAGCGCGCCGGCGCCGGGCGTGGCGGTGATCACGACGTTGCTGTGGGCGACGGCCTCGTGGCGGTCGGCCGCCGGCGCGATCGCGCAGCGCGCGGCGAAGGCGGCTTCGAAGTCGGCGTCGCGCCCGCCGCGAGCGCTCACGTAGCGCACCTCGGCCAGCGCGGGCAGGGTGCGCAGCGCGAAATCGAGCTGCACCCGCGCCTGCACGCCGGTGCCGAAGACGCAGGCGCGCGTGCTGCCGGGCCGCGCGAGCGCGCGCAGGCCCAGCGCGCCGGCCGCGCCGGTGCGCAGCGTGGTGACCGCGTTGCCGTCGATCAGGCATTGCGGCCGGCCGGTCACCGGGTCGATCAGCAGGATCGTGGCCTGGTGGGGCTCGCCGCCGCGCGCGCGGTTGGCCGGCCAGAAGCCCGCGGCCTTGAAGCCGAGCAGCCCCTGCGCGGGCACGTCGCCCGACTTGATGCCGAACACGCCGCCGGTGGCCAGCGGCTCGCGCACCACCGGAAACACCCGGCCTTCGCGCGCGCTGTGCAGCACGAAGGCCTCGCGCACGGCCTCGAGCACGTCCTCGGGAGCGAGCAGGGCGTCGACCTGGTGCTTGTCGAGCAGCAGCAGCGAGGCGTCGGCGGGCGACGATGGGGCTTCATTCATCTGGAAATATTATCCAATTCCAGACGAAAAGTAAAATGCAGGAAGGGCGGCCGGCCGCCGCGGGCTTCAGCGTCCGGTCTGCACCTTGATGCGGATGCTGCGCACCTCCCAGCCGCGGTTGCGCAGCCGGGTCACGAGCATCGGCGCCAGCTGGCGCAGCTTGGCGGCCGCGGCGCTGCCCTTGACCAGCAGGCACCATTCGTCGCCCTCGGCCGGGCCGGCCTGGATGGCCGGGCGCATCAGCGGCGGGATCAGTTCCTCGACCGCGCGCAGCCGGTCGCCGGCGTCGCGCGCGCGGGCGATCAGGCTCGCCAGCGTGGGCGAATCCTCGGCCGCCTGCTGCAGCGTGAACGGGGGCGTGGAACGGCGATTCATTCGTAATTCTGTGGGTGAAACAAGACAGCTAAAATGCCCGGTTTGCCGGCGGTCCCGCCGGGAAAATCGTTCAAATCCGATAACCCGACTACCGATAACCGGCACGGGCTTCCGACTTTCGAAGGCTTGCTTTTGAAAGAGGTGCGCCCAACTGCTCTCACCATATCTTAGGGAATCCGGTCGCAGTGCCTGTCGTGTCAGGTGCCCGCCCACCTCCACCCATGGCCACCAACTTCCTGACCCAGATCTTCGGCAGTCGCAACGACCGGCTACTCAAGCAGTACCGCAAGACGGTCGCGCGCATCAACGCGCTCGAACCCGAATTCGAAAAACTGAGCGACGACGCGCTGCGCGCCAAGACCCAGGAGTTCAAGGACCGCATCGCCAGGGGCGAGAGCCTCGACGACCTGCTGCCCGAAGCCTTCGCCACCGTGCGCGAGGGCTCCAAGCGCGTGATGAAGATGCGCCACTTCGACGTCCAGCTGCTCGGCGGCATGGCGCTGCACAACGGCAAGATCTCCGAAATGCGCACCGGCGAAGGCAAGACGCTGACCGCCACGCTGCCGGTGTACCTGAACGCGTTGTCCGGCAAGGGCGTGCACGTGGTGACGGTCAACGACTACCTGGCCAACCGCGACGCGACCTGGATGGGCCGCCTCTACAACTTCCTCGGGCTCACGGTCGGCATCAACCTGCCGCAGATGCCGCGCGAGGAGAAGCAGGCCGCCTACGGCAGCGACATCACCTACGGCACCAACAACGAGTACGGCTTCGACTACCTGCGCGACAACATGGTCTACGAGCCCGGCGACCGGGTTCAGCGCAAGCTGAACTACGCGATCGTCGACGAGGTGGACTCGATCCTGATCGACGAGGCCCGCACGCCGCTGATCATCAGCGGCCAGGCCGAGGACCACACCGACCTGTACCTCGCCATCAACAAGGTGGTGCCGCTGCTCAAGAAGCAGGAAGGCGAAGCCGACCCGCGCACCGGCGAGGGCGTCACGGTGCCCGGCGACTTCACGGTCGACGAGAAGACGCACCAGGTGTTCCTGACCGAGGACGGCCACGAGAACGCCGAGCGCATCCTCGGCGAGTTCAAGCTGCTGCCCGAGGGCGCCTCGCTCTACGACCCGGCCAACATCACGCTGATGCACCACCTGAACGCGGCGCTGCGCGCCCGTCACCTCTACCACCGCGACCAGCACTACGTGGTGCAGCAGGGCGAGGTGGTGATCGTCGACGAGTTCACCGGCCGCCTGATGACCGGCCGCCGCTGGAGCGACGGCCTGCACCAGGCCGTGGAAGCCAAGGAAGGCGTGGAGATCCAGGCCGAGAACCAGACCCTGGCCTCGATCACGTTCCAGAACTACTTCCGCCTGTACGGCAAGCTCGCCGGCATGACCGGCACGGCCGACACCGAGGCCTACGAATTCCAGGAGATCTACGGCCTGGAAACCATGATCATCCCGCCGAACCGCGTGAGCAAGCGCGACGACCAGCTCGACCGCGTCTACAAGACCACGCGCGAGAAGTACGAGGCGGCGATCCAGGACATCCGCGAGTGCTACGAGCGCGGCCAGCCGGTGCTGGTGGGCACCTCCTCGATCGAGAACTCCGAGATCATCGACGGCCTGCTCACGCAGGCGGGCCTGCCGCACCAGGTGCTCAACGCCAAGCAGCATGCGCGCGAGGCCGACATCGTGGCGCAGGCCGGCCGCACCAAGATGATCACGATCGCGACGAACATGGCCGGCCGCGGTACCGACATCGTGCTGGGCGGCAACATCGAGAAGATGATCGAGGCGGTCGAGGCCGACGAAGGCCGCGACGAGGCCGCGAAGAAGGCCGACATCGAGCACATCCGCGCCGAGTGGAACAACGACCACGAGTTCGTGAAGTCGCTCGGCGGCCTGCGCATCATCGCCACCGAGCGCCACGAGTCGCGCCGCATCGACAACCAGCTGCGCGGCCGTTCGGGCCGCCAGGGCGACCCGGGCTCCTCGCGCTTCTACCTGAGCCTGGACGATCCGCTGATGCGCATCTTCGCGGGCGACCGCGTGAAGGCGATCATGGACCGCCTGAAGATGCCCGACGGCGAGGCCATCGAGGCCGGCATCGTCACGCGCAGCATCGAGAGCGCGCAGCGCAAGGTCGAGGCGCGCAACTTCGACATCCGCAAGCAGCTGCTCGAGTACGACGACGTGTCGAACGACCAGCGCAAGGTGATCTACCAGCAGCGCAACGACATCCTCGACGCCGGCGACCTCGGCGCCCAGATCGCGGCGCTGCGTGAAGGCTGCTTCATCGACCTGGTGCGCCAGTACGTGCCGGCCGAGTCGGTGGAAGAGCAGTGGAACATCCCGGCGCTCGAGCAGGCCCTGTTCAACGAGTGGGGCATCGACATGCCGCTCGCGAAGATCGTCGAGGGTTCCGAAGCCATCTCCGACGAGGACATCGTCGAGAAGGTGGTGCATGCCGCCAACGAGACCTTCGACGCCAAGGTCGCGCTGATCGGCGCCGAGAACTTCACGCAGTTCGAGCGCATGGTGCTGCTGCAGAGCATCGACACCCACTGGCGCGAACACCTGGCCTCGCTCGACTACCTGCGCCAGGGCATCCACCTGCGCGGCTATGCGCAGAAGCAGCCCAAGCAGGAATACAAGCGCGAAGCCTTCGAGCTCTTCGGCCAACTGCTCGACTCGGTCAAGAACGAGGTCACGCGCCAGCTCATGACGGTGCGCGTGCAGTCGAGCGAGCAGCTCGACGAGGCGGCCGAGGCGATGGAGAACCGCGGCGAGAACGTCTCGAACATCACCTATTCGGCACCCACCGAGACCGGTGAGGTCGAGGTGCGCGTCGACGAGGAAAGCCAGCGCCGCATCGCGGCCGCGGGCCTGGGCACGCTGAGCGCCGAGGCGGCCGCCTTCGCGCGCGTCGGCCGCAACGACCCGTGCCCCTGCGGCAGTGGCAAGAAATATAAACATTGCCACGGCAAACTCAGCTGACCCGCAACTCCGAAGAGATACCGCCATGCCCGTGAACCTGTCCGCTCCCGATCCCGCCGCCTTGTTCGCGGTCCCCGGCGTCCGCATCGGCGTAGCCGAAGCGGGCGTGCGCAAGGCCAACCGCAAGGACCTGACGGTCGTGCTGATCGATGAAGGCGCCGCGGTCGGCGGCGTGTTCACGCAGAACCGCTTCTGCGCCGCGCCGGTGCAGGTCTGCCGCGACCACCTCGCGGCCGGCCACGGCATCCGCGCAATGCTGATCAACACCGGCAATGCCAACGCCGGCACCGGCGAGGACGGCCTGGCGCGCACCCGCGCCACCTGCATCGCGCTGGCGCGCCAGCTCGACCTGGCGCCCGAGCAGATCCTGCCGTTCTCGACCGGCGTGATCATGGAGCCGCTGCCGATCGACCGCATCGAGGCCGGCCTGCCCGCCGCGCTGGCCGATGCCGCCGATAACCACTGGGCCCGTGCCGCCGAAGGCATCATGACCACCGACACCGTGCCCAAGGCCTTCAGCCGCCAGGTGCAGATCGGCGGCGCCACGGTCAGCGTCACCGGCATCAGCAAGGGCGCCGGCATGATCCGCCCGAACATGGCGACCATGCTGGGCTTCATGGCCACCGACGCGAAGATCGACCCGGCGCTGATCCAGCCGCTGGCCAAACAGCTGGCCGACGCTTCGTTCAACCGCGTGACCATCGACGGCGACACCTCGACCAACGACTCCTTCGTGGTCATCGCCACGCAGAAGGCCGCGCACGCGACCATCACCTCGCTCGATTCGGCCGAGGGCCAGGCGCTCGTGGCCGCGATGCAGGAGGTGGCGCGCCTGCTCGCGCAGGCCATCGTGCGCGACGGCGAAGGCGCGACCAAGTTCATCGCGGTGCAGATCGACGGCGGCCGCGACGCCGCCGAATGCCGCCAGGTGGCCTATGCGATCGCGCATTCGCCGCTGGTCAAGACCGCCTTCTACGCCAGCGACCCGAACCTCGGCCGCATCCTCGCGGCCGTGGGCTACGCGGGCATCGCCGACCTCGACCAGACCGGCATCGACCTGTTCCTCGACGACGTGCACGTGGCGGTCAAGGGCGGCCGCAACCCGGCCTACCGCGAGGAGGACGGCCAGCGCGTGATGAAGCAAAGCGAGATCACGGTGCGCGTGAACCTCGGCCGCGGCAACGCCAGCGAAACCGTCTGGACCTGCGACTTCAGCCACGACTACGTGTCGATCAACGCCGACTACAGATCCTGATTTTTCGATGAACGAGCAGTTCCAGAGACTGATCGAGCGCGCCGAGCAGCTCATCACCCGCATCGAGTCGATCCTGCCCCAGCCGCTGGCCGAACCGGCCGACTGGAACGCTTCCATCGCCTGGCGCTACCGCCGCCGCAGTTCGGGCCACGGCGTGCTCGAGCCGGTCCGGCACGTGGCGACGATGGCGCTCGATGCGCTGAAGGAAATCGACGTCCAGAAGGAAAAGATCGAGCGCAACACGCGCCAGTTCGTCGAGGGCAAGCCGGCCAACAACGTGCTGCTGACGGGCGCGCGCGGCACCGGCAAGTCCTCGCTGATCCGCGCCTGCCTGCAGGCCTACGCGCCGCAGGGCCTGCGCCTGATCGAGGTCGACAAGGCCGAGCTCACCGATCTGCCCGACATCGTCGAGGTGGTGTCGCAGCGGCCCGAGAAATTCATCGTCTTCAGCGACGACCTGAGCTTCGACGAGGGCGAGCCGGGCTACAAGGCGCTCAAGTCGATCCTCGACGGCTCGATCGCCGCGGCCACGCCCAATGTGCTGATCTACGCGACCAGCAACCGGCGCCACCTGCTGCCCGAGTACATGAAGGACAACCTCAGCTACACCCACACCGAGGATGGCGAGGTCCATCCGGGCGAGGTGATCGAGGAGAAGATCTCGCTGTCGGAGCGCTTCGGCCTGTGGGTCAGCTTCTACCCGTTCAGCCAGAACGAGTACCTCACCATCGTGGCCCAGTGGCTCGCGTCCTTCGGTGTCGATGCCGCCGCGATCGAGGCCGCGCGGCCCGAGGCGCTGGTCTGGGCGCTCGAGCGCGGCTCGCGCAGCGGCCGCGTGGCCTACCAGTTCGCGCGCGACTACGCGGGGCGGGCCACTGCATGAGCACGGAGCCGGCCCAGCCGCGCAAGCACACCGAGGTCGCGGTCGGCGTGCTGATCCGCACGGCCGACGATGCGCTGCTGCTATCGACCCGTCCGCCCGGCAAGCCCTATGCGGGCTACTGGGAGTTTCCGGGCGGCAAGATCGAAGCCGGCGAGACGGTCGAGGAGGCGCTGCGGCGCGAGCTGCAGGAAGAGCTCGGCATCACCATCGACGGCGCCACGGTCTGGAAAGTGACCGAGCACGACTACCCCCATGCGCTGGTGCGCCTGCACTGGTGCAAGGTCACGGCCTGGCACGGCGACTTCGAGATGCGCGAAGGCCAGCAGATGGCCTGGCAACACCTGCCGCTGGACGTGGCGCCCGTGCTGCCGGGCGCGCTGCCGGTGCTCGAATGGCTGGTGCAGGAGCGCGGCCTGCCCGCGTCGGCGGCCCAGGCCGTGTCGACCCTGGCCTGAAAGGAAATCGCAACGCCTGCGGCAGGCAGGCCGCCCACGGATTTCCGCGGGCTTGCTACTGCTGCGCCTTGGGATCGCCGAAAGGCTCGTCGTCGGGCGGGGCCTCGGCCGGCATCCTGAACTCCTCGCTGGCCCAGGCGCCGAGGTCGATGCCCTTGCAGCGCGCGCTGCAGAAGGGGCGGTAGGGGTTGCGTTCCGAATACACGCTGTCGCCGCCGCAGCTCGGGCAGCGGACGATGCGTTCGCCCTCGCGGGGCTCGATGCGCTCTTCGCCTGTCATGCGCACAGGGTGAGTTCGAAGGGGGTGTCGTCGCTGCTCTGGTGGAGGCGGTCGTCGCTCTCGTGGCGCATGAGCCGCACCGAGACCATGAGCCGGTTGCCGCTGATCTCGGGGATCAGGCCGAGCTTGGGATCGATGCGCAGGCGCAGCAGCTGGAAGCTGCGTCCCTGCGGCAGGTTCTGCTGGAACTGCCCGTTGGTGGCGATGACCTTGTAGGGCACGTCGGCGTCGCGCAGCAGCTTGAGCAGCAGGTAGATCGATTCGGCCAGCGGCGCCAGCGTGCCCGACCAGCGCTCGAGGTCGGCGCGGCGGCTCTGGCTGCTGCGGTGCTGCCAGGCGTAGTAGGCGGGCAGGTCGAATTCGCAGGTGCCGCCCGGGATGCTCGCGCGGCTGCGAATGCTCATGAGCCACTCGTTCTCGGTCAGCGACTGGCCGGCCTTGCCCGCGATGCCGTTGAGCGTGTTGAAGTTGCGCTCGAGCTGCGCCACCACCTGGTCGAGCGCGGCTTCCGAGATGTTCGGATTGCCGCGATAGGCGTTGAAGGTGGACTTGTGCTTCTCGAGATCGCGCATGACGTCGGACTTGAGGTCCGCGCGCGCGGCCACATCCATGATCTCGAAGATGGTGACGAGCGCGAAGTGGTGGGACAGGGGCGACTCGGCAGGCACCAGCTCGCCAAGGCGGCGAAACAGGTGCTCGAGTCGCAGATAGGTCCGGATGCGCTCGTTGAAGGGGTACTCGTAGAGGATCACGCGGGCTCGGTCTCCTGACGAGGCGATGATAGCCTCATGGCGTGCGTGACGGGGGCTCGGGCACGATCTTGCGCACCTCGCCGAGCATCAGCTCGCCGAGCGCGAGCTGGCCGTGCATCGACAGATGGGTGTCGTTGGGGAAGTAGAAGTCGCGGACCTGGGTCTTCTTCTGCTGCGCGAAGGCGAACAGGTCGGGGCCGAGGCCCGAGGCCCTGAACGCCTCGACGAAGGCCTTCGAATGCGAGGGATCGATGTAGGTGGTGGTCTTGTTGGGGATCACCATCCAGAGCATCGGGAACGCGGTCTGCGACTTCGTGAAGGCCTGCATCGCGGCCACGTCCTCGGCCGGCAGCTCGCCGTTCTCGTCGTCCTCGCCGAAAAACAGCGCCTTGTTGCACAGGCGGTGACTGAACATTTCGCAACCATTGACCACCGTGCGCGCCTTGGTGCGGTCGGTGGAGACGGTGTCGGCCGTGGTCGCCTTGGCGGCGCGCGTGTACTTGAGCGTGTCCAGGCCCGAGGTGAGCTTGGCGCCCCAGTTGAGCGCGAAGCCGGGCACGTGCTCGAGCGGCGGCGCGAAAGGCTCGGTGCGTGCGGCGAAGGGCCGCTTCATGGTCTCGCAGCTGCGCGTGTAGCGCATGCGCTCCTGCAGGATGCGCTCCACGCTCTCGACGATCACGAGCTTGCCCTTGAAGCCGGCACGCGCGAGCCAGGCATCGAAGTCGCCGCACAGGCGCTCGTCGAACTGCCCCCAGAAAGCCGTGGTGACCTTGTAGCCGCCCTTGACCAGCACCGACTGCCAGCGGTGCGTCATCGAGAAGCTGTCGCCGATCACGAGGATGTCGGCCTGGTCGAGCGGTACGGCACGCAGGTACTCGGGCGCGACCTTCGGCGGCTCCTGGGTCCAGCCGAACTCGCGGTCGGACATCAGGCCGATGCGGCTCAGGTCGCCATAGGGAATGGGCGTCGCGAGCGTGAGCACCAGCAGCGACGAGATGAGGAGGAATCCGGCCACGAAGATCCGCAGCCACAGTTTTGCGGGCGTCATGTCAGAACTGGAAATAGAGGAAGGGGCTGTAGGTGCCCAGTTTCGAGATGCAGATGCCGAGCAGCGTCACGGTGAAGAGCGCCATCGCGGCCGTGAACAGCTTGTTGAGCTGGGGCCGGCCGGCGAGCGCGGCGGCCTGCGGCACCCAGCGCTGCAGCGTGATGGTGGGCGGCAGCGCGAGGCAGATGATGATCGCCACCAGCATGGTCTGGAAGAACTCGGGCTTGCGGTAGGGCACCGCGAGGAACTCGCGGAAGGCGGTGTCGGGCGCGCCGTGCAGGCCCAGCATGCCGCGATAGATGTCCATGGCGGCATGCAGGCTCTCGGCGCGGAACATCACCCAGGCGATCATCACGCACAGGAAGGTCAGGAACCAGCCGAAGACGCGGCCGGCGATGCCCGACGGGCCCTTGCGGAAGGTGGTGGTCCAGACGTGGTTGATCATCAGGAAGATGCCATGCAGCGCGCCCCAGATCACGAAGGTCCAGGCCGCGCCGTGCCACAGGCCGCCGAGCACCATCGTGAGGAACAGGTTCACGTGGCGGCGCTTCGGGCCCTTGCGGTTGCCGCCCAGCGGGATGTACAGGTAGTCGCGCAGGAAGGTCGAAAGCGAGATGTGCCAGCGGCGCCAGAACTCGATGATGCTGGTCGACTTGTAGGGCGAGTTGAAGTTCAGCGGCAGCTGCACGCCCAGGCACAGCGACAGGCCGACCGCCATGTCGGAGTAGCCCGAGAAGTCGAAGTAGATCTGCAGCGTATAGGCGAGCACGCCGAACCAAGCCGTGTAGAGCGTGGGCTCGATGCCGTTGTGCACGCCGTTGAAGACCAGGTCGGCGTACTGGCCCATCGAGTCGGCGATCAGCAGCTTCTTGGCCAGGCCGAAGGTGAAGATGGCCAGCCCGAGCGCGATCTTGTTGGGGTCGGCGCGGTAGGTCGCCGGGTTGGCGAACTGCGGCATCATCTGCGCGTGGTGCAGCACCGGGCCCGCGATCAGATGCGGGAAGTAGGTGACGAACAGCACGTAGTGGATGAAGCTGCGCTCGTGCACCTTGCCCTGCCAGCAGTCGACCAGGAAGGCGATCTGCGTGAAGGTGTAGAACGAGATGCCGATCGGCAGCACGATGTGCAGCAGCGGGATCGGCGCGAGGCCCGCGGCGCTCAGGCCGTCGTTGACGTTCGAGACGAAGAAGTTCGCGTACTTGAAGACCGCCAGCACCACGAGGTTGACCGTGAGCGCGGTGATCAGCAGGGTCTTGCGCCGACGGTCGTCGCGCCCCGGTGCCGGCGTCAGGCGCAGGCCGAACCAGTAGTTGACGCAGATCGAGGCCAGCAGCAGCGGCAGGGCCTGCACGCTCCACCAGCCATAGAAGAACAGCGAGGCCAGCGCAAGAAACCCGGCCGCGGCCCGGATGTTGCGTTTGCCGATCAGGAAGAACCCGAGCAGCACCAGCGGGAAATAGACAAAGATGAAGGGATACGAGTTGAACAGCATCTCGAAAGGAGGCGCTGCAGCGAGCGCCTTTTTGTCGTAATCGTGGTGCAGCCGCCGCTGCGGCTAACCGGCGATTATCGCGTGCCGGCCGAGGCCCACCGTTTCCAGAGACCCCGCACCTGCGCGGCGAGTTCCTCCAGGGTCAGGCTTTCGTTGTCGATGACCGCGTCGGCCGCGGCCCGGCGCAGCGCCCGCGGGGCCTGCTGCGCGATCACCGAGCGCACCGCTTCGGGCGTCCAGCCCGAGCGCGCGACGACGCGCCGCAGCTGGGTGGCTTCGGTGGCGTCGACCACCAGCACGCGTTCGACGAGCGCGCGCCAGCGTCCCGATTCGACCAGCAGCGGGACATCGAAGACGACGGTGGCATCGGGACCGGCGTCGGCCGCCTCGCGCCGGGTCTCGGCGCCGATCAGGGGATGCAGGATGCCTTCGAGCGCGCGCTTGGCCTCGGCGTCCTGGAACACGATCTCGCGCATGCGGGCGCGGTCGAGGCCGCCGTCCGGCCGCAGCACCGCGGCGCCGAAGCGCGCCTCGAGCGCCGGCATCGCGATGCCGCCGGGTTCGGCGATGCGGCGCGCGATGGCATCGGTGTCGACCAGCACGGCGCCCTCGGCGACCAGCAGGCCCGCGACGGTGCTCTTGCCGCTGCCGATGCCGCCGGTGAGGCCGATGCGCCGGATCATGGGAGGGGCTTGGCCTTCAGTGCAGCCAGGGGCCGAGCGGGAAGGCGAAGGGCGCCCATTGCTTGACTGCGCCCGGGCCGATGACGAGGCAGACCAGGCCCGCGCCCGCGAGGAAGGGGCCGAAGGCGATCGGGATGTCCTTGTGGGCCAGCTTGCCGGCCAAACGCATGCCCAGGCCCTGCACGGCGCCCACGAGCGACGAGACCAGGATGATCGCGATCAGGTAGTCGGCACCGAGCCATGCGCCCAGTGCCGCCAGCAGCTTGAAGTCGCCGTAGCCCATGCCTTCCTTGCCCGTGACGAGTCGGTAGCCATGGTAGACCAGCCAGAGGCTGAGGTAGCCGAACACCGCGCCCCAGACCGAGAGCTGCAGCGAGGTACCGGTCCAGCCCGCGGCCGCGCCGATCAGGCCGAGCCACAGCAGCAGGTAGTTGAGCGAGTCGGGCAGGAACTGGGTGTCGAAGTCGATCAGGAACTGGCAGACCAGCAGCGCCGCGAAGGCGGCCCAGAGCGCGCCCGCCGGCGTGAGGCCGAAGCGGTGGCCGCACAGCGCGAACAGCGCGGCGGTGGCCAGTTCGACCAGCGGATAGCGCGGGCTGATGCGCGTCTTGCAGGCGCCGCAGCGGCCGCGCAGCGCGAGGTAGCTCAGCACCGGGATGTTCTCGTACCAGCGGATCACGTGGCCGCAGCTGCCGCAGCGCGAGCCGGGCCGCATGAGGTCGAAGCGCGGCAGCTTCTCGAGCTCGATCGCGGCCTTGTCGGCCGCGGCCTCGAGACCGGCCGGCGGCTGCGCCTTCGGGCCGAAGACCAGCGACCAGAGCGAAGGCATGTCCTTCGAACTCATGAGGTTCGCGACCGCGTCGTTGAGCCAGTCGCGATACATCATCGCCGGCGTGCGGTAGATCACCACGTTGAGGAAGCTGCCGATCAACAGACCGAGGACGCCGGCCAGCGCGGCGTCGAATCCCTGCGACACCGGCATCAGACGACCTGGCCGAGCTTGAAGATGGGCAGGTACATCGAGACCACGATGCCGCCGATGATCACGCCGAGGAAGACGATGATGATCGGCTCCATCAGGCTCGAGAGGCCGGCGACCATGTCGTCGACCTCGGACTCGTAGAAGTCGGCGGCCTTGCCGAGCATGTGGTCGATGGAGCCCGATTCCTCGCCGATCGCGGTCATCTGGATCACCATCGAGGGGAACAGGTTGACGTTGGTCATCGCGTTCGTGAGGCTGGTGCCCGTCGACACCTCCTGCTGGATCTTGGCCGTGGCGTCGCCGTACACGGTGTTGCCCGAGGCGCCGCCCACCGAGTCGAGCGCTTCGACCAGCGGCACGCCTGCGGCGAACATGGTGGCCAGCGTGCGCGTCCAGCGCGCGACGCAGGACTTCTCGATCAGCGCGCCGAAGATCGGTATCCGCAGCAGCAGGCGGTCCATGACGCGCTGCACGCGCTCGTTGCGCTTCCAGGCCTGGAAGAAGAAGTAGAGGCCGCCACCGATCACGCCGAAGATCAGCCACCAGTAGGCCACGAAGAACTCGCTGACCGCCATCACGAACAGCGTGGGGGCGGGCAGGTCGGCGCCGAAGGAGGTGAACACCTGCTTGAAGGCCGGGATCACGAAGATCATGATGATCGCCACCACCACGAAGGCCACCACGACCACCGAGGTCGGGTACATCAGCGCCGACTTGATCTTCGACTTGATCGCCTCGGTCTTCTCCATGTAGGTGGCCAGGCGGTCGAGCAGTTCTTCGAGGATACCGGCCGCTTCGCCGGCCTCGACCAGGTTGCAGTAGAGGTTGTCGAAGTACTTCGGGAACTTGCGGAAGGCCGACGACAGCGAGGTGCCGGTCTCGACGTCGCTGCGGATGTCGTTGAGCAACTTGGCGACGCTGGGGTTGGCGTTGCCGCGGCCCACGATGTCGAAGGACTGCAGAAGCGGCACGCCGGCCTTCATCATGGTGGCGAGCTGGCGCGTGAAGATCGCGATGTCCTTGGGCTTGATGCTCTTGCCCGAGCGCGTGCGGCGCTTCTTGATCTTGCTGGCGAGCACGCCCTGGCGCCGCAACGCGGCCTGCACCTGGTTCTCGCCGGCGGCACGCAGCTCACCGCGCACCAGCTTGCCGTTGCGATCCTTGCCTTCCCACTCGAAGACGAATTCCTTGACGTCGCGCCGCTGCCGGTTTGCCGTCGATGCTGCTGTGGCCATTCGGTTCGATCTCCGCTTCCGATGTGTTCGTTATAGGTTGGTGACCGCCACCACTTCCTCGAGCGAGGTGAGGCCCTGCATCACTTTGCGCAGGCCCGACTTGCGCAGCGAGCGCACGCCTTCGGCTTCCGACTGCTGCGCGATGTCGAGCGCGCTGCCGTCGCGCAGGATGATCTCCTGGATCGCCTCGGAGATCGGCATCACCTGGTAGATGCCCACCCGGCCCTTGTAGCCGCCGGTGCAGGCCGCGCAGCCCACGGGCCGGTAGGGCTTCCAGCTGCCGTCGACCTCGTGCTCCTTGAAGCCGGCCTCGATCAGCGCCTCGCGCGGGATGTCCGCGGGCGTGCGGCAGGTCATGCACAGCCGCCGCGCGAGCCGCTGGGCGGTGATCAGGATCACGCTCGATGCGATGTTGAAGGGCGCGATGCCCATGTTGCGCATCCGCGTGAGGGTGGTGGGGGCGTCGTTGGTGTGCAGCGTCGACAGCACCAGGTGGCCGGTCTGGGCGGCCTTGATCGAGATGTCGGCGGTTTCGAGGTCGCGGATTTCGCCGACCATGATGATGTCGGGATCCTGCCGCAGGAAGGCCCGCAGCGCGGCCGCGAAGGTCAGGCCGGCCTTCTCGTTCACATTGACCTGGTTGACGCCCGGCAGGTTGATTTCCGACGGGTCCTCGGCGGTCGCGATGTTCACGCCCGGCTGGTTCAGCAGGTTGAGGCAGGTGTAGAGCGACACCGTCTTGCCCGAACCGGTCGGTCCGGTCACGAGCACCATGCCATAGGGGCGGCTGATGGCGTGCAGCAGGCGTTCCTTCTCGTCGGCGTCGTAGCCCAGCGCATCGATGCCCATGCGCGCGCTGCTGGGGTCGAGAATCCGGACCACGATCTTCTCGCCGAACAGCGTGGGCAGTGTGCTCACGCGGAAGTCGATCACCCGGTCGGGACCGATCTTGAGCTTCATGCGCCCGTCCTGGGGCACGCGCTTCTCGGAGATGTCGAGCCGCGAGATGACCTTGATGCGCGACGCCAGCTTGTCCTTGATCACCGTGGGCGGGCTCGCGACCTCGCGCAGTTCGCCGTCGACCCGGAAGCGCACGCGGTAGTGGTGCTCGTAGGGCTCGAAGTGGATGTCCGAGGCGCGCATGCTGACCGCGTCGAGCAGCATCTTGTGCAGGAAGCGCACGACCGGCGCGTCCTCGACCTCGGCGATCGCCTGCTCATTGGCGTCGCCCGCGGTGTCGGCGCTGACGTCGTCGAACTCGAACTCCGTGCCGACGATGCTGTTGATGGTTTCGGCCGCGCTCGCGGCGGCGGCCTCGACCATGCGCGAGAGCTTGTCGTACTCGGCGATGACCCAGTCCACGCCCATCTGGGAGGCGAACTTGATCTTCTCGGCGGCCTGCTGGTCGGACGGATCGGCCGTGGCGACGATCAGGCGGTTGTTGCGCTTGCTGAGGACGACGATGCGATAGGCCTGGCAGAGCTTGGGATCTAGCAGGTCCTTCGGCAGGCGCTGGTGGTCGATGGCGTCGAGGTCGAGCAGCGGGGCGCCGAACGCATTCGACAGCGTGTGAGCGAGGTCGGAGGCCGAGACGGCGCCGGTGCCCGTGAGCTCGGCGATGAAGCTCGAGCGGCTGCTCAACGACTTCTGATAAAGATCCTCCGCCGTCTTCACCGGCAGCTTGCCCGCCGAAACCAGCGCGCGTGCCAGCCCTGGCAAGGCGACTTGCGGGTTTTCTTTAACGGGAAGTTCGGCTGCAGCCATCAGCGAATGCAAGAGATGTGAGAAATTGCTTCACGATCATCGCTGAACACTCCTGTGCTGTAAATCGCTGTACAGCAACAGAAAATGGCATTTTGATGGTTTATGCCAGTCTCGAAAAGACTGGTCGGGGTGAGAGGATTCGAACCTCCGGCCTCTACGTCCCGAACGTAGCGCTCTACCAGGCTAAGCTACACCCCGATGGTGCGAAAAGTCAGTCGTCCTTGGCCAACTCGTGAGAGGTGTCAGGCACGCCGCTCAAGCAGCTGAGCCGCTAATTGTAGCAAACCTGAAGCGTGCGAATTGGCCGCGAAGCCGTCGAGTGCAGAAATAGCACGCTGAGCCTCCGCCGCGGCGGCTGCGCGCGATGCATCGAGGGCCCCGGTCTCGCGCACGATCTCGACGATCTTGCCCAGCTGGGCGGTGTCGCCCGCCTCGATGGCGGCGCGCACCAGTGCGCTTTGTTCCGCGGTGCCGCGCTGCATCGCGAAGATCAGCGGCAGCGTGGTCTTGCCTTCACGCAGGTCGTCGCCGAGGTTCTTGCCGGTCTCGCTGGCGTCGCCCGCATAGTCGAGCACGTCGTCGATCACCTGGAAGGCCGTGCCGAGCGCCTGGCCATAGGTGGCGCAAGCTTCCTCGACCTCGGGCGTCACGCCTGCCAGCACCGCGGCCAGGCGCGTGCTGGCTTCGAACAGCTTGGCGGTCTTGGAGCGGATGACGCGCAGGTAGGCCGACTCGTCGAGCGAGGCGTCGTGCATGTTCATCAACTGCAGCACCTCGCCTTCGGCGATCACGTTGGTCGCCTCGGCCAGGATCTGCATCACGCGCATGTTGTTGGCATCCAACATCATCTGGAAGGCGCGCGAATAGAGGAAGTCGCCGACCAGCACGCTGGCCGGATTGCCGAAGGATTCGTTGGCGGTCGGGCGCCCGCGGCGCAGCGTCGACTCGTCGACCACGTCGTCGTGCAGCAGGGTCGCGGTGTGGATGAACTCCACCACGGCCGCGAGATTGAAGCGCTGCTCGCCGGTGTAGCCGAGCGCGCCGGCCATCAGCAGCAGCAGGGCCGGCCGCAGGCGCTTGCCGCCCGCGGAGATGATGTACTTCGAGACCTGGCTGACCAGCGGCACCCCGGTGTCGAGGCGGTTGGAGATCACGCGGTCGACTTCGACCATGTCACCGGCGATCAGGCCGAGGACTGCGGCGGTGGGGGAGGTGTCGGCGGCGGGAACTGACAAAGCGTGGGCGCTGGGCGCTGCTGAATACAGAAGATGGCGCGGACGCCGGAAGGCGCCGATTATAGGGAGCGGGAAGCGGCCACCAGCCTCGGCCGGGTGCCCGGGCATGTGAGCATGCGCAAACCGTGCTATAGTCTTGGGCTCTGCGGAATTCGCCGCGGAGACTCCATCCTCAAGAGGTTCACATGTACGCGGTCATAAAAACCGGTGGCAAGCAGTATCGCGTTGCTTCCGGCGAGAAAATCAAAGTAGAACAGATTGCTGCGGACGTTGGCCAGGAAATCGTGATCGACCAGGTTCTGGCCGTCGGAAACGGCGCTGAAATCAAGGTTGGCACGCCCCTGGTGTCCGGTGCAACGGTGACGGTCACGGTGCTGTCGCACGGCAAGCACGACAAGGTTCGCATCTTCAAGATGCGCCGTCGCAAGCACTATCAGAAACGTCAAGGCCATCGCCAGCAGTTCACCGAGCTGCAAATCGGCGCGATCGCCGGTTAAGGAGCAGACTCCATGGCACAGAAAAAAGGCGGCGGCTCCACGCGAAACGGGCGCGATTCCAAGCCCAAGATGCTCGGCGTGAAGGCCTTCGGCGGCCAACTGATCAGCGCCGGCTCGATCATCGTGCGCCAGCGCGGTACCCAGTTCCACCCCGGCGTGAACGTCGGCGTGGGCAAGGACCACACGCTGTTCGCCCTCGTCGACGGCCACGTGTCGTTCGGCTTCAAGGGTGCGCTCAACAAGCACATGGTCAATGTGACGCCGGCGGCCTGAGCCTCCAGCCACTTCGACTGTTTCGGAGCCCCGCTTTGCCGGGGCTTCTTCATTTGTAAACTGGACATCCCATGAAGTTCGTCGACGAAGCCTTCATCGACATCGCCGCCGGCGATGGCGGCAACGGCTGCGTGTCGTTCCGCCATGAGAAGTACAAGGAATTCGGCGGTCCCAACGGGGGCGACGGCGGGCGCGGCGGTCATGTGTTCGCCGTGGCCGACTCGAACCTCAACACGCTGGTGGATTTCCGCTACTCGCGTCGGCATGAGGCCAAGCGCGGCGAGCACGGCATGGGCTCCGACATGTTCGGCGCCGCGGGCGACGACATCACGCTGAAGATGCCGGTCGGCACAATCATCACCGACGCCGAAACCGGCGAGGTGCTCTACGAACTGCTCACGCCCGGCGAGGTCATCACCATCGCCAAGGGCGGCGACGGCGGCTTCGGCAACCTGCGATTCAAGAGCGCCATCAACCGCGCCCCGCGCCAGAAGACGCCCGGCTGGCCCGGCGAGCGCAAGAGCCTCAAGCTCGAGCTCAAGGTGCTGGCCGACGTGGGCCTGCTGGGCATGCCGAACGCCGGCAAGTCGACCTTGATCAGCGCGATCTCGAACGCACGCCCGCGCATCGCCGATTACCCGTTCACCACGCTGCACCCGAACCTCGGCGTCGTGCGCGTCGGTCCCGAACAGAGCTTCGTGGTCGCCGACCTGCCCGGCCTGATCGAGGGCGCCTCCGAGGGCGCCGGTCTCGGCCACCTGTTCCTGCGCCACCTGCAGCGCACCCGGCTGCTGCTGCACGTGGTCGACCTCGCGCCTTTCGACGAAGGCGTCGACCCGGTCGCGCAGGCCAAGGCGATCGTCGGCGAGCTCAAGAAGTACGACGCACAGCTCTACGAGAAGCCGCGCTGGCTGGTGCTCAACAAGCTGGACATGATTCCCGAGGAAGAGCGCGCCGCGCGCGTGAAGGACTTCGTGAAGCGCCTGCGCTTCAAGGGCCCGGTGTTCGAGATCTCCGCGCTCACGCGCGAAGGTTGCGAACCGCTCGTGCACGCGATCTATCGCCAGGTGAAGGCCCAGCAGGTCGCCGAGCAGCCGCCGGCCGAGATCGATCCGCGCTTCGTCGAACTGCCGCCCGAAAAGCCTTGAGCGGGCCTTCGGTCCGGTCCTGCAATGCTATTGATTGAATAGCATAATCGTCAGTCTTCACGCCAGCCACAGCCTTCCATGACCTCGAATACCGGATCCACAGCCCTGCGGGACGCCCGCCGCATCGTCGTCAAGGTGGGCTCGAGCCTCGTGACGAACGAGGGCCGCGGCCTCGACGAGGGCGCCATCGGCGAGTGGTGCCGGCAGCTGGCCGCGCTGGTGCGCGACGGGCGCGAGGTGGTGATGGTCTCGAGCGGCGCTATCGCCGAAGGCATGAAGCGCCTCGGCTGGAAGACCCGGCCGCACGAGGTGCACGAGCTCCAGGCCGCCGCGGCCGTCGGCCAGATGGGTCTGGCCCAGATGTACGAGACCAAGCTGCGCGAGAACCGCATCGGCAGCGCGCAGGTGCTGCTCACGCACGCCGATCTCGCCGACCGCGAGCGCTACCTCAATGCCCGTTCGACGCTGGTGACGCTGCTGCGCCTGGGCGTGGTGCCGGTCATCAACGAGAACGACACCGTGGTCAACGACGAGATCAAGTTCGGCGACAACGACACGCTCGGCGCGCTGGTCGCGAACCTCGTCGAGGCCGATGCGCTGGTGATCCTCACCGACCAGCGCGGCCTCTATTCGGCCGATCCGCGCAAGGACCCCGACGCGAAGTTCATCCACGAGGCCGCCGCGGGCGACCCGGCGCTCGAGGCCATGGCCGGCGGCGCGGGCTCGAGCATCGGCAAGGGCGGGATGATCACCAAGATCCTCGCGGCCAAGCGCGCGGCCGGTTCGGGCGCTTCCACCGTGATCGCCTGGGGCCGCGAGAACGACGCGCTGCTGCGCCTGTCGCACGGCGAGGCGATCGGCACGCTGCTGGTGGCGCAGACCGCGAAGCACCAGGCGCGCAAGCGCTGGATGGCCGACCATCTGCAGCTGCGTGGCGCCGTGATCGTCGATGCCGGCGCGGCCGCCAAGGTGCGCGCCGAGGGCAAGAGCCTGCTGCCGATCGGCATGACGAGCGTGTCGGGCGAGTTCTCGCGCGGCGACGTGATCGCGGTGCGCGATGCCGAGGGCATCGAGCTGGCGCGTGGCCTCGCCAACTACTCGAGCGTCGAGGCGCGGTTGCTGTGCCGCAAGCCCTCGGCCGAGTTCGAGCGACTGCTGGGCTACGCGGCCGAGCCGGAGATGGTGCACCGGGACAACATGGTGTTGATGCCAAGCTGAGGCTGGCCTCGGCCCCGCACCAAAGAAGAAGGCCCCGATCGGGGCCTTTTCTCATGGTGCCGGCGTGCCGCTCACTGCACTTCGCGCACCGGATTGCGGATGTACTGGACGATCTCGCTGGCCGTCGAGCGCGGCGCGCTGTCGCGGCACAGGCCCTGGGTCGCGATGGCCCAGGTGTAGCGCGAGTTGAGGTCGGTGATGCGCTTCCACTCGGGCGCCTTGGCCAGCTCCCAGGCATTGCCGCTGTAGCGCGCGTAGCTCTTCATCTCGCCGGTCTTGCAGCGCACGCCGTCGTAGAAGGCGTTGACCGTGCCACCCGACTTGCTGCTCGCCACCACCACGTAGCGCACGACGCCGTCGGGCGTGATCGTGATGGTCTTCGGATCGATGCCGAACTTCAGCGTCATGTAGGGCGGCATCTCGATCGGCACCAGGCGGTTCTGATCGAAGGCCGGCGGCGGCGGAGCGGCCGATTCCTGCCATTCGCCATCCGACTGCGTCGTCTTGGGCGGCGGCGGCATGCCGCCCTGTGCCCAGTCGGGGTTGTCGGTGTTGTGCTGGCCCGAGCCGCAGGCCGCCAGCAGCAGGGCGCCGGCGAGAACGAGTGCCGGGCTAACGCGGCGTGGGAGGTTGCGCAGCGGATGCGGACGGGAAGACGGGGCCGTCGGAAGTGTCGGTCGCAGGTTTGGCATTGGGATCCGGGTCGAAGCTCGCGCCCGGAGGCAGTTCGAAGTTGGCGTCGTGGCCGCCCGCGGAAGGATGGCGCTCGAACTCTCGGGCGCGCACATTGCTGCGCAGGAAGCGGTTGCGGAAATCCTGCCGTGGCAGGTAGCGAGCAAGCTCGGTGAGCGCCATCTCGTAGACGCCCCGTTTGAATTCGACGACGACGTCGAGCGGCACCCAGTAGTCGTGCCAGCGCCAGGCGTCGAATTCGGGATGATCCGTGGCACGCAGGTTCAGATCCCAGTCGTGGCCGACCAGTTGCAGCAGATACCAGATTTGTTTCTGGCCCTTGTAGTGACCTCGTGCGTCTCGTCGGATGAACCGATCCGGCACCTCGTAGCGCAACCAGTCGCGGGTACGGGCCACGATACGCACGTGCTCCGGATGGAGACCCACTTCCTCATGCAATTCCCGGAACATGGCTTGCTCGGGACTTTCGCCGCGGTCGATGCCGCCTTGCGGAAACTGCCAGGAATGCGTGCGGATGCGTTTGCCCCAAAAAACCTGGTTTTTCTGGTTGAGCAGGATGATGCCGACGTTGGGCCTGAAGCCGTCCCGGTCGAGCATAATCAAACCCCAATTTTTGAACTGAGTCGATTATGCATGCCGGGTTGCACTCGGCAAGCGACCGGTTCCGGACTCTCAGGGTCTCTACGGGGGCCGTCGTCCGTCTCGTTTCACTCCGAACCAGCACCGCATTTCCGATGAAAGCATCCCGTTTCTTCGTCTCCACCCTCAAGGAAGCGCCGGCCGATGCCGAGGTGGCGAGCCACCGTCTCATGATGCGCGCGGGCATGATCAAGAAGGTCGGCACCGGCATCTACACGTACATGCCCATGGGCCTGCGCGTGATCCGCAAGGTCGAGGCGATCGTGCGCGAGGAGATGAACCGCGCCGGCGCGGTCGAGATGACGATGCCGGTGGTGCAGCCCGCCGAGCTCTGGCAGGAGTCGGGCCGCTTCGACAAGATGGGCCCCGAGCTGCTGCGCATCAAGGACCGCCATGACCGCGACTTCGTGGTGCAGCCCACCAGCGAAGAGGTGGTGACCGACATCGCGCGCCAGGAGATCCGCAGCTACAAGCAGCTGCCGAAGAACTTCTACCAGATCCAGACCAAGTTCCGCGACGAGCGCCGTCCGCGCTTCGGCCTGATGCGCGGGCGCGAGTTCATCATGAAGGACGCCTACAGCTTCGACCGCGATCTCGACGCGGCCAAGGCCAGCTACCAGGCGATGGCGCAGGCCTACCGCAACATCTTCGACCGCTTCGGCCTGCGCTATCGCGCCGTGGCGGCCGACAGCGGCGCCATCGGCGGCGACCTCAGCGAGGAATTCCAGGTCATCGCCGCCACCGGCGAGGACGCGATCGTCTACTGCCCCGACAGCGACTACGCGGCCAACATGGAGAAGGCCGAGGCGTTGGCCCCGGCCGGCCCGCGTCCCGCCGCTGCCAACGCGCTCGAGAAGACGCCCACGCCCGGCAAGAGCACTTGCGAGGACGTCGCCGTGCTGCTCGGCGTGCCGCTCGCCACCACCGTGAAGTCGCTGGTGCTGGCCACGGACATCCTCGACGAGGCCGGCAACATCAAGGGCTCGCAGGTCTGGCTGCTGCTGCTGCGCGGCGACCACGAGATGAACGAGATCAAGGTCGGCAAGCTGCCCGGCCTCGACAAGGGCTTCCGCTTCGCGACCCTCGCCGAGATCGATGCGCACTTCGGCTGCAAGCCGGGCTACCTCGGCCCGCTCAACCTCAAGCAGCCGGTGAAGCTGGTGGCCGACCGCGAAGTCGCGCTGATGGCCGACTGGATCACGGGCGCCAACGAGGTCGACTTCCACATGACCGGCGTCAACTGGGGCCGCGACCTGCCCGAACCCGAGCTGGTGGCCGACCTGCGCAACGTGGTCGCGGGCGATGCCTCTCCCGACGGCAAGGGCGTGCTGGCGATCGAGCGCGGCATCGAGGTGGGCCACGTCTTCGTGCTGGGCACCAAGTACAGCAAGTCCATGAACGCAACCTTCCTCGACGAGGCCGGCAAGCCGCAGTTCCTCGAGATGGGTTGCTACGGCATCGGCGTCACGCGCCTGCCGGCTGCCGCCATCGAACAGAACCACGACGAGCGCGGGATCATCTGGCCCGACGCGATCGCGCCGTTCACCGTGGTGGTGTGCCCGATCGGCATGGACCGCAGCGCCGAGGTCAAGACCGCGGCCGAGGCGCTCTACGAGGAGCTGCTCGCCAAGGGCGTCGACGTGCTGCTCGACGACCGCGGCGAGCGCCCGGGCGCGATGTTCGCCGACTGGGAACTGATCGGCGTGCCGCACCGCGTGGTGATCTCCGACCGCGGCCTCAAGGAAGGCCAGCTCGAATACCAGCATCGCCGCGACACCGCCGCGACCAAGGTGCCGGCCGCCGGCATCGCGGACTTCATCGCGGGCAAGCTCGCGGCATGAGCCTGACGGGCGGCTTCTCGCGACGCCGCTGTCTGAGCGCCGCGGCGGGCGCCCTCGCGGCGCTGTCGCTGCCGCGCCCCGCACTGGCCGGCGCGCAGATCGAGGAGCCGCTGATCGACTCGGTGCGCACCGCGCTGAGCTCGGCCATCCACAACAAGGCACCGCCGGTGCCGCAGTTCGCGAACACCGAGGCCCGGCTGACCTACCTGCGCTGGCTCGGCGAGATGAGCGAACGGCTCAAGAAGAAGATCGCCGACGCGCCCTCGCGCATCGAATTCCTGCAGACCGTCTGGTACGAGGCCAAGCGCTCGGGGCTCGAGGTGAGCCTGGTGCTCGGGCTGATCCAGGTCGAGAGCAATTTCCGCAAGTTCGCCGTGTCGAGCGCGGGCGCGCGCGGCTACATGCAGGTCATGCCGTTCTGGACCCGCGTGATCGGCGACAGCGACCCGGCCAAGCTGTTCCACATGCAGACCAACCTGCGCTTCGGCTGCGTGATCCTGCGCCACTACCTCGACCGCGAGAGCGGCGACCTGTTCCTGACGCTGGGCCGCTACAACGGCAGCCGCGGCAAGGCGCCGTATCCGAACGCGGTGTTCTCGAACCAGCGGCTGTGGGCCTGGGCCGACCGCGAGATCGAGCGCAAGGAACAGGACAAGGCCCGTTCCGCGGCCTGACCCGGGTACGGGCGATCAGGTTTTGGTGACCATCACCTGGTCGATGCGGTAGCTGTCGACGTCCATCACCTCGAAGGTATAGCCCGCCCAGCTCACGCTGTCGGTGCGCTTGGGCACGCGGCGCAGCATCACCATCAGGAAGCCCGCGAGCGTCTCGTACTCGTCGGCATGCGGCAGCTCGTCGATCTGCAGCGCACGCTGCACGTCCTGGATCGGCGTGATGCCGTCGATCAGCCAGGAGTTCTCGTCGCGGCGCACGATCTGCTCCTCGTCGGGCATGGACACCAGGTCCCCCATCACCGTGCTCATCACGTCGTTGAGCGTGATCACGCCCACCACCAGGCTGTACTCGTTGACGATGATCGCGAAGTCTTCATGCGCCTGCTGGAACTGCTCGAGCACCTCGGTCAGCGACAGCCGGTCGGGAATCACCAGCGCCTTGTGCAGCGGCAGCCCCTGATCGAAGGCCAGCGGCTGGCCGCTGAGCACGCGCTGGAACATGTCCTTGGCATCGACATAGCCCAGCACGTGGTCGATGTCGCCGTCGCACACCGGATAGGCCGAGAAGGGCTCGGCAACGATGCGCGCGCGCAGCACCGACTCGGGGTCGTCGTGCAGGAACCAGGCGATGCTATCGCGCGCGGTCATCACGCTGCTCACGAGCCGCGTCTCGAGCTCGAACACGTTGGCGATCACCTGCTGCTCGCGCACCGCGAGCACGCCGGCGCGCGCGCCGGCCTCGGTCATCGCGAGGATGTCGGCCGAGGTGATCTTGTCGTCGCGCGCGATCGGCATGCCCAGCAGCTTGAACAGCAGGTCGGTGCAGGCGGTGAACAACCACACCAGCGGCTTGAAGGTGGTGATCAGCAGCTGCATCGGCTTGGCGATGCGCACCGCGAGGCGCTCGGGGTCGTTCATGCCCAGCCGCTTCGGGAACAGGTCGGCGAACACCAGGAACACCGCGATGATGGTCACGAAGGAGCACAGGAAGCCCGCGCTCTGCGCGCCCTCGGGGCCGAGCCAGCCGGTGAACAGGCGCGCGAAGTAGGGGCTCAGCGCGCCTTCGCCGACCACGCCGCCGAGGATCGCGACCGCGTTGAGGCCGATCTGCACCACGGTGAAGTAGTAGCCGGGCTGCTCCTGGATGCGCAGCACGAGGTCGGCGCGCGCGTCGCCGTCGTCGGCCATCTGGCGCAGGCGCAGCCGGCGCGAGGCGGCCAGCGCGATCTCGGCGAGGGAGAAGAAGGCGCTCAGCGCGATCAGGAGCGCAATGACGAGCAGGCTTTGGGTCAGGGTCATGGTGTTCACCAGCAGACCCCGATGGTGCCATGGCGCAGCGGGCGCCCGCCACGGGCGCGGCCCGCGGACGAATGGGTGCTCAGACCCCGCCGTGCGGGTGGGTCGGGTCGACCCACAGCACCGACTCGGGCTTCTCGACCGGTTCGATGTCGAGGTTCACCGCGACGGCCTCGCCGTCGCTGCGGCACAGCACGCACTCGAGCGCTTCGGTCGGGCTGGCGTTGATTTCCTGGTGCGGCACGTAGGGCGGCACGTAGATGAAGTCGCCCGGTCCGGCCTCGGCCGTGAACTCGAGCTGCTCGCCCCAGCGCATGCGGGCGCGGCCACGCACGACATAGATCACCGATTCGAGGTGGCCGTGGTGGTGGGCGCCGGTCTTGGCGTCGGCATGGATGGTGACCGTGCCGGCCCAGAGCTTCTGCGCGCCGACGCGCGCGAAATTGATCGCCGCGGCCCGGTTCATGCCGGGCGTCTGGGCGGTGTTGGCGTCGAGCTGGTTGGCCGCGATCACCCGCACGCCGTCGTGCTTCCACGCCGGGGCCGCAGCCTCGTCGTGCGGATGCCCGTGGTCGTGATGATCGTGGCCGTGGCTCATCGCCGGGCCCGGGTCAGGCAGCGTCGCCGGCCAGCACCTTCTGCAGTTCGCCCGATTCGTACATCTCCATCATGATGTCCGAGCCGCCGACGAATTCGCCTTTGACGTAGAGCTGGGGGATGGTGGGCCAGTTGCTGTAGTCCTTGATGCCCTGGCGGATGCCGTCGTCCTCGAGGACGTTGACGGTCTTGAGCGACTTGGTGTCGACGCCCACGGCCTTGAGGATCTGGATCGCGCGGCCCGAGAAGCCGCACATGGGGAAGCTGGCGTTGCCCTTCATGAAGAGCACGAGTTCGTTGGATTTGACGAGGTCGTCGATGCGTTGCTGGGCGTCGGACATGGGGGCTCCTGAAAAGTAGGCTGGAGGGATTATTTCACCGTGCGCCGGATTCCGCCCGAGCAGCGCGCGATGCCTGCCAGGTCGTCGCGGCTTTGCACCTCGGCGAAGCCGTGGGCGGCCAGCAGCTGCCGCACGGCGGGAGCCTGGTCGTGGCCGTGCTCCAGCAGCAGCCAGCCGCCTTCGGCCAGGTGCGCGGGCGCGTCGGCCACGATGCGGCGGATGTCGTCGAGCCCGTCGGCGCCGGCCACCAGCGCCGAGAGGGGCTCGTGCTGCAGCGCCGGCAGGTGCGGGTCGCCGGCGGCGATGTAGGGCGGGTTGCTGGCGATCAGCGCGTAACCCGGGGCCGCGCCCGCCAGCCAGTCGGCCTGGGCGAAGCGCACCGGCAGCTTCAGGCGCTCGGCATTGGCGCGGGCCACCGCGAGCGCGTCGGCACTGGCATCCACGGCATCGACCCGTGCGTCGGGCCGTGCATGCTGCAGCGCCAGCGCGATCGCGCCGCTGCCGGTGCCCAGGTCAAGCACGCGCGGCGCGGCCTGGCCTTCGAGGCATTCCAGCGCCCAGTCGACCAGCGTCTCGGTGTCGGGCCGCGGCACCAGCACGCGCGGGTCGACGCGAAGATCGAGGCCGTGGAATTCCTTCTCGCCCAGCAGGTAGGCCACCGGCTCGCCCGCGAGGCGGCGCAGCAGCCGCGCCGACAGTTCGGTCCACAGCGGCTCGGGCAGCGCGTCGGTGTCGTGCGCGAGCAGCCAGGCGCGGTCGTGCGGCGGCCGGCCCAGCGCATGCAGCAGCAGCAACTGGGCATCGAGCCGGTCGACGCCCAGCCGCGCGGCCGCGGCCAGCGCCTGGGTCACGGTAGAAGGCGCGAGCGGCTCGGTGCTCATGAGGGCAGGCTCGACTCGAGCTCGGCCAGCTGCTCGGCCGCGCGCGCCGCGCGCAGCGCCTCGAGCACGTCGCCGAGGTCGCCTTCCATGATCGCGAGCAGCTTGTAGAGCGTGAGGTTGATCCGGTGGTCGGTGAGCCGGCCCTGGGGGAAGTTGTAGGTGCGGATGCGGTCGGAGCGGTCGCCGCTGCCGATCAGGCCCTTGCGCAGCGCGGCGTCCTTGGCGGCGCGTTCGCTGCGCTCCTTCTCCTGGATCCGCGCCGACAGCACCTGCAGCGCCTTGGCCTTGTTGCGGTGCTGGCTGCGGTCGTCCTGGCACTCGGCCACGATGCCGGTCGGGATGTGCGTGATGCGCACCGCCGAATCGGTCTTGTTGATGTGCTGGCCGCCGGCGCCGCTGGCGCGGTAGGTGTCGATGCGCAGGTCGGCCGGATTGATCTGCACCGCCTGCGCCTCGTCGGGCTCGGCCAGCACCGCCACCGTGCAGGCGCTGGTGTGGATGCGGCCCTGCGTCTCGGTGGCCGGCACGCGCTGCACGCGGTGGCCGCCCGATTCGAAGCGCAGGTTGCCGAACACCTCGTCGCCCGAGATGCGCACCACCACTTCCTTGTAGCCGCCGAGCTCGCTCTCGTTTTCGCTCACGGTCTCGCAACGCCAGCCGGCGCGCTCGCAATAGCGCGTGTACATGCGCAGCAGGTCGCCCGCGAACAGCGCCGATTCGTCGCCGCCGGTGCCGGCGCGGATTTCGAGGAAGGCATTGCGCGCGTCGTCGGGGTCCTTGGGCAGCAGCAGGCGCTGCAGCTCGTCTTCCAGCTGCGTGAGCTCGGCCTCGCCCTCGGCGATCTCCTGCGCGGCCATCTCGGCCATGTCGGGGTCGTCGAGCATCTCCTTCGCGCCCGCGATGTCGGCCTCGCGCTGCACGTAGCGCGCATAGCGGCCGGCCACCTGCGTCACCTCGGCATGTTCGCGCGAGATGGTGCGGTACTGCGCCATGTCGCCCATGATGTCCTCGCGCGAGAGCAGGAAGTCGAGTTCGCCGAGGCGGGCGGCATAGCGTTCGAGTTGGTGGCGGAGAAAAGGCTTCACGGGTGAGGGTGGAAAAGCGGGATCGGGAGCGGAAACCGAACGCAGAGGGCGCGAAGGTTTCGCAAAAGCCGCAGAAGGAGAGAAAAATCTTTTGAAGGTTTCTTTCGCGTTCTTCGCGAAACCTTCGCGCCCTCTGCGTTCGGATGTCCGCTTTCATTCAGCGCGGACGACAACGCCAGCCAGCGTCGCTAACGCTCTTTGCGCAGGAACAGGCGTGAGATGGTCTGCGCCGTCTGCTCGCGCGAGGCGGCATCGCCCGCGTGCAGCTCGGCCAGCGCGCCATGCAGCATCTTCTGCGTGAGCCCGCGCGACAGGGCTTCGAGCACGGCTTCGACCGATTCGCCCTTGGCGAGCAGCTTGCGCGCGCGCGCCAGTTCGGCGGCGCGCCATTCGTCGGTCTGCGCGTTGAGCTGCTGGATCAGCGGCACCGTGCCGCGCTGGCCCAGCCAGTGCATGAAGCTCTGCACCCCGGCGTCGATGATGACCTCGGCCTGCGCCACCGCGGCCTGGCGGTTGGCCTGGCCTTGCTGCACCACCTGGGCGAGGTCGTCCACGGTGTAGAGGTAGATGTCCTCGAGCGCCTTCACCTCGGGCTCGATGTCGCGCGGCACGGCCAGGTCGACCATGAACATCGGGCGGTGCTTGCGCGACTTGAGCGCGCGTTCCACGGCGCCCAGGCCGATGATCGGCAGCGTGCTCGCGGTGCAGCTCACGACGATGTCGAACTCGGCCAGCCGCGCCGGCAAATCGGCCAGCCGCATCGCCTCGCCGCCGAAGCGCGAGGCCAGCTTCTCGCCGCGTTCGAGCGTGCGGTTGGCGATGGCGATGGACTTCGGCTCCTTGGCCGCGAAGTGCGTGGCCGCGAGGTCGATCATCTCGCCGGCGCCGACGAACAGCACGCGCGTCTGGCGCAGGTCTTCGAACAGCTGGCCGGCCAGGCGCACGGCGGCGGCGGCCATGCTGATCGAGTGCGCGCCGATCTCGGTGGCGGTGCGCACTTCCTTGGCGACCGCGAACGAACGCTGGAACAACTGGTTGAGCGTGCTGCCGAGCGCGCCGGCGGTTTCGGCGGCGCGCACCGCGTCCTTCATCTGGCCGAGGATCTGGGCTTCGCCGAGCACCATCGAATCGAGGCCGCTGGCCACGCGGAAGGCATGGCGCGCGACGTCGCCGTCGTGCAGGGTGTAGGCATGCGAGCGCAGCAGCGCGGGGGCCACGCCGCCGCTCTGGGCCAGCCAGCCGACCGTGTGGTCGATCGCGGCATGGTCGGCGGCGCAGTAGATCTCGGTGCGGTTGCAGGTCGAGATGATGGCGGCCTCGACCTGCGGGTGGCGGCCGCTCGAGAACGAGCTGCGCAGGCTCTGCAGGGTGGGAGCGATCTGGTCGAGCGCAAACGCAAAACGACCGCGCAGATCGAGCGGCGCGGTCGTGTGGTTCAAGCCAAGAGCCCAGACAGACATGTCGAGATTATAAAATTTGCGGAGCCCGTCCCGGCACCGCGCTGTCTATGACCTCCATAGCGGCTGGCGGATGACGCTTTCGCCCCTTCCTGCCCGCCCGCCGAATGTCCGCGCTCGCCCTGCTCAACCACCTCCTCAACTTCGCGCTGCCGGCCGTCTTCGTGGCCGGGGTGCTCGCGCTGTGCGGCCGCTTCCTGATGCCGCGAAAGCCCGGAACGCCTGCCATATGGGCGCAATTCGCTATCAATACGATAGCTGGCGTGCTGGTGCTGCTGGCCGGGCTGGTGGTCACGGGCCACGACGGCCGCATCGCGAGCTATGCCGCGCTGGTGGTGGTCTGCGGCACCGTGCAGTGGCTGCTGCAGCGCGGCTGGCGGCGCTGAGCGGCGGCTTTCAGGCCCGCACCATGTAGTGCGCCGGCGCGGGATAGCTCGCCAGGCGCGCCTGCTGCGCCGCGTCGGCCAGCGCATGCACCGCGTAGCCGTGCCGTTCCCAGAAGCCCAGCGAGGCCTGCACCGACACCAGCGCCGAGCGCCGCCAGCCCGCCGCGTCGGCGAAGGCCAGCGCATGCCGCACCAGCGCCGGTCCCAGGCCATGGCCCGAGGCGGCCGGGTCGACCGCGAGATCGTGCAGGTAGAGCGCGTCGGCCTGTGCCTCGGGCAGCACCTCGAAGTCGCCGTGCAGGGCCGTGAGCTTGCCCACGCGCGAGGGATAGGCCGCGAGGTAGGCGGCCACCCGCCCCGCGTGCTCGATCACCCAGCCGGTGCGCGGCGCCGCGGCGAGCCGGCGCACGATCAGCGCTCCGTCCTCGACGAAGCCCGCGCCGTAGCAGGCTAGCTGGATCGCCAGCACGGCCTGCAGGTCCTCGGGCCGCATCGCGCGCACAGCGGTCATGCCAGGAGCAGCTTGTCGTCGTCGAGCTTCTCGCCGCGCGTCTGTTCGAACATGCGCAGCAGGTCGGGCACGTCGAGGCCCGAGCGTTCGGGGCCCGCCACGTCGAGGATCACCTGGCCCTCGTGCAGCATCACCGTGCGCGAGCCGTAGTCCAGCGCCTGGCGCATGCTGTGCGTGACCATCATCGCGGTGAGCTTGCTCTCCTCGACGATGCGCGCGGTGAGCTCGAGCACGAAGGCCGCGGTCTTCGGGTCGAGCGCGGCCGTGTGCTCGTCGAGCAGCAGGATGCGCGAGGGCTTGAGCGAGGCCATCAACAGGCTCACGGCCTGCCGCTGGCCGCCCGACAGCAGGCCGATGCGGTCGGCCAGCCGGTTCTCCAGCCCGAGCTTCAGGATCGACAGCTTCTCGCGGAACAATTCGCGCAGGCCGCGGTTGAGCGACAGGCCCAGGCCGCGCCGCTCGCCGCGCTTCCAGGCCAGCGCCATGTTCTCCTCGATGGTCAGCGCCTCGCAGGTGCCTGCCATCGGGTCCTGGAACACGCGCGCCACCATGCCCGAACGCTGCCAGGCGTTGAGCCGCGTGACGTCCTTGCCGTCGATCTCGATGCGGCCCTTGTCGACGATCAGGTCGCCGCTCACCGCATTGAGGAAGGTCGACTTGCCGGCGCCGTTGGAGCCGATCACGGTGACGAACTGGCCGGTGGGAATCTCCAGGCCGAGCCCGCGCAGCACACGGTTCTCGATCGGCGTGCCCGGGTTGAAGGTCATCTCTAGTTGTTCGGCGCGCAGCATCAGTTCTTCCCCTTGAAAAGCCCGCCGAGCTTGCGCTTGTAGGCAGGCACCAGCAGCGCGAAGGCCACCAGCACGGCGGTCACCAGGTTCAGGTCCTGCGCCTGCAGGCCCATGAAGTCGGTGTTCAGCGCCATCGCGATGAAGAAGCGGTAGAGCAGCGCCCCCAGGATGCAGGCCAGCGTGGTGATCACCATGCTGCGCGCGGGCATCAGCGTCTCGCCGATGATCACCGCCGCCAGGCCGATCACGATCGTGCCCACGCCCATCGAGATGTCGGCCGTGCCCTGGCTCTGCGCGAACAGCGCGCCGGCCAGTGCCACCAGCGCGTTCGACAGCGCCAGGCCCGCCATGGTGTGGAAGTCGGTCGAGATGCCCTGGGCGCGCGCCATGCGCGCATTGCCGCCGGTGGCGCGCATCGCCAGGCCGGCCTCGGAGGCGAAGAACAGGTCGACCACGATCTTCGCGGCGATCACGATCAGCAGCAGCAACAGCGGCTTGGCCCACTGCTCGGGCATGCCGCCGAAGCTGGCCATGCTGAACACGGTGGGCTCGGTGATCAGCGCCACGTTGGGCTTGCCCATCACGCGCAGGTTGATCGAGTAGAGCGCGATCATCACCAGGATGCTCGCGAGCAGTTGCATGATCTTGAGCTTCACGTTGAGCCAGGCCGTGACCCAGCCCGAGACGGCGCCCGCGACGCAGGCCACCGCGGTGGCGGCCACCGGGTTCCAGCCGGCCACGATCAGCGTGGCGGCCACGGCGGCGCCGAGCGGGAAGCTGCCGTCCACCGTGAGGTCGGGGAAGTTGATGATGCGGAAGGACATGAAGACGCCCAGCGCGACCAGCCCGAATATCAGGCCGATCTCGATGGCGCCCAGCGAGGCGATGAGGGACATGAGGAAGAAGCTCCCGGCGAAAACGAAAAGACGGGCCGCCCGCAGGACGGCCCGTCGGCGGCGATGAGGCCGGGACTTACTTGGTGCTCACGACCTTGGCGGTCTTCAGCAGCTCGTCCGACAGGGTCACGCCCTGCAGCTTGGCCGCGCCCGGGTTCACCACCAGCTCGAAGTTGGTGCTGGTCTGCGAGGCGATCGCGCCGGGCTTCTCGCCCTTGAGGATGCGCACCACGATCTTGCCGGTCTGGCGGCCGATGTCGGTGTAGTTCAGGCCCAGCGCCGCGACCGCGCCGCGCTCGACGGTGGCGGTGTCGGCCGCCACCACCGGCAGCTTGGCCTGCTGCGCCACCTTCACGATGCCCTCGAAGGCCGACACCACGTTGTTGTCGGTCGGCGTGTAGATCGCGTCGGCCTTGCCGACCAGGCTCTGGGCGGCGGTCGGCACGTCGACGGTGCGCGCGGCGGCGGCTTCCACCACCGTCATGCCGGCGGCCGTCGCGGCCTTCTTGAGGTCGGCCACGATCGCCACCGAGTTGGCTTCGCCGGGGCTGTAGATCACGCCGATGCGCTTGGCGGTAGGCACCACCTGCTTGATCAGGGCGATGTGCTTGTCCAGCGGCGACAGGTCCGACACGCCGGTCACGTTGGTGCCGGTGGCGTCCCAGCTCTTCACCAGCTTGGCGGCCACCGGGTCGGTCACGGCCGAGTAGACGACCGGGATCGTCTTGGTGGCGGCCAGCGTGGCCTGGGCCGAGGGGGTGGCGATCGCGACGATCACGTCGGGCTGGTCGCCCACGTACTTGCGGGCGATCTGGGCCGCGGTGCCCACGTTGCCCTGCGCGCTCTGGTAGGTGAACTTGAGGTTCTTGCCCTCTTCGTAGCCGGCCGCCTTCAGCTCGGCCTTGACGCCGTCGCGCACGGCGTCGAGCGCCGGGTGCTCGACGATGGCGGTCACGGCCACCGACTTGTCGGCCGCGAAGGCGGGCGCGGCGGCGAGCATGCCGAGGGCCAGGGCGGCGGCGACAGGGGTGCGAAGCAGGGCGAATTTCACGTGGGATCTCCGGAAAGAGGGAACGGGACGGTTCCGACGCCCCGGCATGCACCGGGGCAGGGAATCGATGGCACGGAAATGCGGCATGCACTTCCAGAGCCTGAAGTCTAGAGCGTGGTTTGCACAATTAAGGTGCATCCCGCGCCAGTGCTTACCCCGCTTTGAGAAATATGATTGCGGTCATCGGGATTTGAAGGAGACGAAATTGCACGAGATCACGCTCGACCGCATCGACAGGAAGATCCTCGACCACTTGCAGGCCCATGGCCGTGCATCGAACCTCGAACTCTCCGAAGTGGCCAACCTGTCGCCGGCCCAGTGCCTGCGGCGGCACCGGCGGCTCGAGGAGATGGGCTTCATCAGCGGCTACGCGGCCCGGCTCGACGCGCGCCAGGTGGGGCTCGGCGTGATCGCCTTCATCCACGTGACCATGGCGCGCGGCCACATCGGCGAGCTGCCGAAGTTCCAGGACCTGGTGGCAGACCTGCCGCAGATCCTCGAGTGCTATTCGGTCACCGGCGACTTCGACTACGTCATCAAGGTGGTCGCGCGCGACCTGCATTCGTTGTCGCAGTTCCTGATGGACACGCTGATGCACATGCCCGGCGTGTCGGCGGTGCGCTCGAGCGTGTGCCTCAACGAGGTGAAGTGCACGACCACCCTGCCGCTGAGTTGAGTCGAGCGCAGCCGGCCCTCAGCCCTGCACGCCCGGCAGCGGCGAGGCCGGCGAGGAGGGCACCGGCGAGGGCGCGGTCGAGAGCGCCGAGGGGGCCGCCGGCGCGGCCGCCATCACCAGCGTGGGCGTCGCCATCGGCAGGTCGGCCTGGCGCAGCGCGTCGAGGATGGTGAACAGCAGGTCGCTGCGCACGCCGCCAGCCAGCCGCGGACTCGCCACGTAGGCGATCGCCTGGAAGATCAAGAGGCCGTTCTCGATGCCCTCGAGCGTGAGCGAGGGCGCCGGCGTCTCGAGCACGCCCTCGTGCGCCTTGCAGGCCTCGAGGATCAGGTCGCGCACCTTCTGCGCGTCGGTGGTCAGCGGCATCGGCAGGCGGATCAGCACCCGGCCCTCGGCGTTGGCCAGCGTCATGTTGCGCACGGTCTTGGTGATGAATTCCGAGTTCGGCACGATCAGCGTGGAGCGGTCGCCGAGCTGGATCTCGGTGGCGCGCACGTTGATGCGCCGCACGTCGCCCTCGGCCGTGCCCAGCACCACCCAGTCGCCCACCTTCACGGGCTGCTCGGCCAGCAGGATCAGGCCCGAGATGAAGTTCTGCACGATCGCCTGCAGGCCGAAGCCGATGCCCACCGACAGCGCGCTCGCCACCCACGCGATGCGCTCGACGCCAATGCCCAGCGCCGAGAGCGAGAACGCGATCACCAGGATGCCGCCCACGTAGCCCAGCAGGGTGCTGATCGAGCTCTGCATGCCGGGCTCGAACTTGGTGGTCGGCAGGTAGCTCGCGGCCAGCCAGCGCTTGAAGATGCGCAGCATCACGAAGCCCACGGCCAGCACCGCCACCGCGCTGAGGATCGCGCCCGGCACGAGCTGGAACTCGCCGATCTTCACGCCGGTGCCGAACTTGCCGCTGCGCTGGAACACCTCGCCGGGGCTGGTGCCCAGCGGCGCGGCCAGCGCGATCAGCATGTAGAAGAACAGCGCCACCCGGCTCAGGCCCGACAGCACGGTGGCGATCTGGTCCAGCGTCTGCGGCGCCAGGCCGAAGCTCTTCTGCAGCCGCTGGCCGAAGCCGCTGCGCGACGACACGGTGGCCATGAACACGTCGTCGGCGAACTTGAACAGCACGTAGAACGCGGTGGCGACGATGCCGCTCCAGGTGAGCTGCGAGGCCAGGAAGCTCGCGAGCGCCACGTAGCCCACGGCCACCAGCACCCAGATCACGATCATCAGGATCGCGATCAGCGCCACCAGGATGCCGACCCACATCGGCCGCTCGGGCAGGCCCTCCTCGGGCGCGCCGGCGCGCAGCGCCTTGAGCCGGTAGAGCACCGCGCCGACCAGCGCGGTCAGCAGCAGCGCGGTCAGCACGTGCGTGGCGACCACGGCCGAGAGGCTGGCGTCGACCAGCGCATTGATCTCGGCCGGCGCCCAGGCCAGGGCCGCCACCAGTGCCACCAGCCAGGGCAGGGCCGCCAGCCGCGCGGCCATGCTGTCGGGAATGGGCGGCAGCCGCCACGACGGCCGGCCGATGGCCAGCAGCGCGCGGCCCAGACCGATCACGAAGGCCATGAACACCAGCGCCTGCGCCAGCGACAGCATCGCCTTGCGCGCCTGCGGCGCCCAGCCCGCGTGCTGCTCGAGCACGTAGACGAAGCCGTGCGCCGCCAGCGCCACCAGCAGCACGTGGGCGACGACGATGGCGATCACCAGCAGCGAGCGCCGCAGCCGCCCGGCGGGCAGCAGCTTCACCGCGAGCCGGGTCAGGCCGTGCTCGGCGGCCCAGACGCCCGCGAAGGCCAGCAGCAGCGCGCCAACCAGCGCCGCGATCACCAGCGCGCGGCCCTCGCCGCCGAAGGCGGTGGCGAGGCCCGTCTGCACGCTCGCCGCCATGGCCTGCAGCCGGTCGATGTCGTCGGGCCAGGCCTCCTGCAGGTCGCTCCAGAACTCGCCGGTCAGCGGCGAGGCCGCGCGCTCGGTGAGCTGGGCCTCGAACACCGCGCGGCGCTGCGTCAGCAGGTCGGTGCCGCGCTGGCGCACGTCGATCGCCAGCAGCTTGGCGAGCCGGATGTCGGCGTCGAGCGCGTTGCGCTCCTTGGTCAGGCGCGCGCGCTGGCGCGTGATGTCGGGGTCTTCGCTGGCGCCGGCCGCGGGCGGGTTGCCGAGTTCGCCCAGGCGCGCGTTGAGGTCGTCGAGTTCGCCGGTGCGCGCCGCCACGAACTTGTCGGCCTGCGCGCCGATCGCGTTGATCTGCGTCAGCCGGCTGCGCGCATCCTCGGCCGAGTCGGTGCTCTGGTCGATCTTCGCGAGCAGTGCGCGCAGCTCGGCCACGGTGGGGGCGGGCGGCGCGGGCGCGAGATCGGGGTCCTGCTGCGCGAAGGCGGTGCCGCACAGCAGCAGGGCGGCCATCAGGAAGGCCGCGAGACGGGAGGTCCAGCTCATGCGCGCATCATAGAAGCCGTACCTGAAGGCCCGGCTTCGCGGCGCGTCACAGCATGTGACGGATTTGCGTTCAGCGCGCGGGGCTGAACAGATCGACGCGGTCGGTGATGATGCCGTCGGTGCCCAGCTCGATCAGGCGCTGCGCGGCCCAGTCGTCGTTGACCGTGTAGCTCAGCGCGCGCAGTCCGGCGCCGTGCACCTGCGCCACCACCGCGGCGTCCCACAGCGCGTGGTTGCAGACGATGGCCACGCAGCCGAGTTCGCGCGCGGTCTCGAGCCAGCCGCTCCACAGCGTGTCGAGCAGCAGGCCGCGCGGCAGCTCGGGCGCCGCGGCGACCGCGCCCTTCAGCGCATCGACCTGGAACGAGGTCAGCAGCGGCGGAACGGCCGCATCGCGCCACAGCGCCGCGGCCTGCCGCGCCACCGCCTCGCCGGTTTCGCGCTCGGTGCCCGGCGTGGGCTTGATCTCGATGTTCAGCAGGTGGCCGTTGGCCAGGCAGAAGCGCGCGAGGTTCTCGAGCGTGGGCAGCGGTTCGCCCGCGAAGGCGCGCGAATGCCAGCCGCCCGCGTCGAGCTGGGCGAGTTCGCGCCAGGGCTTCTGGCCGCCGATGCCGCGGCCGCTGGTGGTGCGCTCGAGCGTGGCGTCGTGCATCAGGAACACCACGCCGTCGGCGCTGAGCTTGGCATCGCACTCGAACATGCGATAGCCGTGCGCGGCGCCGAAGCGGAAGGCCGCGAGCGTGTTCTCGGGCGCGAGCTTGCCGGCGCCGCGGTGGGCGATCCAGCGCGGATAGGGCCAGGGCGTGCTCATTCGGTGCGTTTGCCCGAACCGGCGTCGAACCAGTGGAGCTTGTCCTCGCGCGCGGCGATCTTCACCGTGTCGCCCGCCATCGGCGGCCGGTCGGCCTCGTCGGTGCGCATGATGATCTGCTCGTCGCCGATGCGGCCGTAGACCAGGCGCTCGGCGCCCAGCAGTTCGACCTGCTCGACCTGCACCGACCAGCCGCTCTCGTCGAGCGCCATGTGCTCGGGGCGGATGCCCAGGATCTGGCCCGGCCGCACGCCCGGCGCATGGCGCAGCAGGTTCATCGGCGGCGAGCCGATGAAGCTCGCGACGAAGGTGGTGGCGGGGCGCGAATAGACCTCCTCGGGCGTCGCGAACTGGTCCATCACGCCGCCGTTCATCACGATGATGCGTTGCGCCAGCGTCATGGCCTCGACCTGGTCGTGGGTGACGAACAGCGAGGTGATGCCGAGCTCGCGGTGCAGCTTCTGGATCTCGAGGCGGGTCTGGGCGCGCAGCTTGGCGTCGAGGTTCGACAGCGGTTCGTCGAACAGGAACACCTGCGGCTGGCGCACGATCGCGCGGCCCATGGCCACGCGCTGGCGCTGGCCGCCCGAGAGCTCGCGCGGCTTGCGCTCGAGCAGGTGGCCCAGTTCGAGGATCTTCGCGGCCTTGTCCACGCGCACCTTGATCTCGGCCACCGGCACCTTCGCGATCTTCAGGCCGTAGGCCATGTTCGCGAACACCGTCATGTGCGGATAGAGCGCGTAGTTCTGGAACACCATCGCGATGTCGCGCTCGGAGGGCTCGAGCTGGTTCACCACCCGGTTGCCGATGGCGATCTCGCCGGCGGAGATCTCCTCCAGGCCGGCCACCATGCGCAGCAGCGTGGACTTGCCGCAGCCCGAAGGGCCCACGATGACGACGAACTCGTGGTCGGCGATCTCGGCGCTCACGCCGTGGATGACCTGGTTGGCCTTGGGCCCGTGGCCGTAGCGCTTGATGACGTTGCGTAGGGAAATGGCAGCCATGTTTTCAGTTCAGCGTTTTATTTGTCGGTATCGACCAGGCCCTTGACGAACCACTTCTGCATCAGCACCACGACCACCGCGGGCGGCAGCATGGCCAGTACGGCGGTGGCCATCACCACGTTCCAGTCGACGGGCGACTCGCCGTTGCCGATCATGGCCTTGATGCCGACGACGATCGGGTACATGTCCTCGCTGGTGGCGGCGATCAGCGGCCACAGGTACTGGTTCCAGCCGTAGATGAACTGGATCACGAACAGCGCCGCGATACTGGTCTTCGACAGCGGCAGCAGGATGTCCTTGAAGAAGCGCATCGGCCCGGCGCCATCGACGCGCGCGGCCTCGACCAGCTCGTCGGGCACCGTCAGGAAGAACTGCCGGAACAGGAAGGTGGCGGTCGCCGACGCGATCAGCGGTATCGAGAGGCCGGCGAAGCTGTTGATCATGCCGAGGCTGGCCACGACCTGGTAGGTCGGGCCGATGCGCACCTCGACCGGCAGCATCAGCGTGATGAAGATCAGCCAGAAGCACAGGCCGCGCAGCGGGAAGCGGAAATACACCACCGCGAAGGCCGACAGCAGCGAGATGCTGATCTTGCCGAAGGTGATGACGAGCGTGATGACCGTGCTCACCCAGATCATCCGCGCGACCGACACGTTGGCGCTGGTGCGCCCGCCGCCGGTCAGCGCCGCCTTGTAGGTTTCCAGGAAGTTGCTGCCGGGCAGGATCGGCATCGGCGCCTGCATGATCTCCTGCGGCGTATGGGTGGAGGCGATGAAGGCCAGGTAGATCGGGAACATCACCAGCAGGACGCCGATGATCATGATCACGTGGGCGAGGATGCCCAGCGAGGGACGGCGCTCAACCATGGCGGGCCTCCGTGGCGGTGGCCGCGCGGCGGGCGGGGTAGAAGGGGTGCATGGGGGCGGTCATCAGTACTGGACCTTCTTCTCGACGTAGCGGAACTGCACCACCGTCAGCGCGATGACGATCACCATCAGCACCACCGACTGGGCCGCGGCGCCGCCGAAGTCCATGCCGCGGAAGCCGTCGAAGTACACGCGGTAGACCAGCGTGGCCGTGTCCTTGCCGGGGCCGCCCTGGGTGGTGGCGTCGATGATCGCGAAGGTGTCGAAGAAGGCGTACACCATGTTGATCACCAGCAGGAAGAAGGTGGTCGGCGTCAGCAGCGGGAACTGGATGGTCCAGAAGCGGCGCATCGGGCGCGCGCCGTCCATGGAGGCGGCCTCGATCAGCGACTTCGGGATCGACTGCAGCCCCGCGAGGAAGAACAGGAAGTTGTAGGAGATCTGCTTCCAGACAGAGGCCATCACGACCAGCGCCATGGCGTGGTCGCCGTTGAGCAGGTGGTTCCAGTTGAAGCCGATCTTCTTGAGCCAGTAGGCCACGATGCCGATCGAGGAGGAAAACATGAACGACCACAGCAGGCCGGTCACGACGGGGGCGACCGCGTACGGCAGGATCAGCACGCTGCGGTAGAAGCGCGTGCCGCGCACCACCCGATCGGCGAACACCGCCAGCACCAGGGCGATGCTCAGGCCCAGCACCGTCACCAGCACCGAAAAGACGATGGTCGTGTGGAACGAGGCCATGTAGGTGCTGTCGTTCCACAGCGCCTCGAAGTTCTCCAGCCCCACCCAGGTGATCGAGTTGCCGAAGGCGTCCTGCTGCTGCAGCGACTGCACCAGCGCCTGGCCCGCGGGCCAGAAGAAGAAGACGCCGACGATGAACAGTTGCGGCGCCAGCAATGCCCAGGGCAGCCAGTTCGAACGAAAGATGACGCGTTTTTCCATGGGGCAGGGCGTTCAGGTCACGGACACACTAAATAAGCAAACAGCCAGGACTGCACGGGTCAGCCTGGCTTGTGGCGGGTAAAACGAACCGAAACGAACATTCGTTCGCGCCGGTCCGGGGTCGGAGCTTACTTGTTTGCGGCCTGGAATTTCACCAAAAGTTCGTTTCCGCGCTTCACGGCGCTGTCCAGCGCTTCCTTCGGGGTCTTCTTGCCGGTCCAGATCAGCTCGGTTTCCTCGTCCTCGATGGCGCGGATCTGGGGCAGATTGCCCAGGCGCACGCCACGCGACTTGTCGGTGGTCTTCTTGATCATCTGGTTCACCGCGACGTCGGTGCCCGGGTTTTCCTTGTAGAAGCCGGCCTTCTCGGTCAGCTCGTAGGCGGCCGTGGTGATCGGCAGGTAGCCGGTGCGCATGTGGCTTTCCGACTGCACCTTGGGGCTCGACAGGAAGGTGAAGAACGCGGCCACGCCCTTGTAGTTGGCGGCCGGCTTGCCCGACATCACCCACAGGCTGGCGCCGCCGACGATCGTGTTCTGCGGTGCGCCCTGCACGTCCGGGTAGTAGGGCAGCGCCGATTCGGCGAACTTGAACTTGGCGTCGCGCTTCACGCTGGCGTAGCTGCCCGACGAGCCGATGAACATCGCGCATTCACCCGAGGTGAACGAGGTGATCGGCTTGCTGGCGCGGCCCTTGTAGACGAACAGGCCCTGCTTCGACATGTTCGACAGGTTCTCGAAGTGGCGCACGTGCAGCGGCGAGTTGAATTCCAGGCGGGCATCGAGGCCGCCGAAGCCGTTGTTCTTCGAGGCGTACGAGGTGTTGTGCCAGGCCGAGAAGCTCTCGAGCTGGGCCCAGCTCATCCACGAGGTGGTGAACGGGCACTGGTTGCCGCTGGCCTTGAGCTTGGCGGCCGCCGAGACCACTTCGGGCCAGGTGGCGGGTGCCTTCTCGGGGTCGAGGCCGGCGTTCTTGAAGGCGTCCTTGTTGTAATAGAACACCGTCGTCGAGCTGTTGAACGGGAACGACAGCATCTGGCCGTTGGGGGCGGTGTAGTAGCCGGCCACCGCGGGGATGTAGGCCTTGGGGTCGAACTTCTGGCCGCCTTCCTTCATGACGTCGGCCACGGGCTTGATGGCGCCCTTGGAATACATCATGGTGGCGGTGCCCACTTCGAACACCTGCAGGATGTCGGGCGCGTTGCCCGAGCGGTAGGCCGCGATGCCGGCGGCCATCGACTGGTCGTATTCGCCCTTGTAGGTGGGCACGACCTTGTAGTCCTTCTGGCTCTCGTTGAACTGCTTGGCGAGGTCGTTGACCCAGTCGTTGAGGGCGCCGTCCATCGAGTGCCACCACTGGATCTCGGTCTGGGCCTGGGCGAGGGCTGGCACGGCCAGAGCGGCAGCCAGCGTGGATGCGATGGCGAGCGTCTTGAAGCGCATTAAGACTCCTGTAGGGAAAAGTAAGTAAAACCGTCGATGTTAGGTTACATAAGTGACGGTTCTGCGGCTTTGTCGCACGGAGTGCACACGTCGAGAAACCCGGGGAAACCCCCTTGGACGACAGGGCGCTCGCGCGCGGGGCCCCTGCTTGCTGCGCTGCACCATGCTAGCATCGCCCTCCCTTTTTCGGCCTAGCCTGTTGCCATGGCCGGGGCTACCGCGAGCAGCAGCATGAGCAGCAAGACCTCCCTCGACAAAAGCAAGATCAAGTTTCTTCTGCTCGAGGGTATCCACCCCTCGGCCGTGGAGGTGCTCCATGCGGCGGGCTACACCAACGTCGAGTCGCTGCCGGGCGCGCTGCCCGACGAGCAGCTCAAGGCCAAGATCGCCGACGTGCACTTCCTCGGCATCCGCTCGCGCACCCAGCTGACCGCCGAGGTGTTCGCGGCCGCCCACAAGCTGGTGGCCGCCGGCTGCTTCTGCATCGGCACCAACCAGGTCGACCTCGAGGCCGCGCGCGAGCATGGCGTGGCGATCTTCAACGCGCCTTACTCCAACACCCGCTCGGTCGCCGAGCTGGTGCTGGCCGAGGCGATCCTGCTGCTGCGCGGCGTGCCCGAGAAGAGCGCGGTGGCGCACCGCGGCGGCTGGCTCAAGTCGGCGGACAACGCCTTCGAGATCCGCGGCAAGACGCTGGGCATCGTGGGCTACGGCTCGATCGGCGCGCAGCTGTCGGTGCTGGCCGAGGCGCTCGGCATGCACGTGGCCTTCTACGACGTGGTCACCAAGCTGCCGCTGGGCAATGCGCGCCAGGTGCGCGACCTGCACCAGCTGCTGGCGCAGAGCGACATCGTGACCCTGCACGTGCCCGAGACGCAGGCCACGCAATGGATGATCGGCGCGGCCGAGATCGCGGCCATGAAGCCCGGTTCGATCCTGATCAACGCCTCGCGCGGCACCGTGGTCGAGATCGACGCGCTGGCTGGCGCGCTGAAGGAGAAGAAGCTGCTGGGCGCCGCCATCGACGTGTTCCCGGTCGAGCCGCGCAGCAACAAGGACGAGTTCCAGTCGCCGCTGCGCGGACTCGACAACGTGATCCTCACGCCCCACATCGGCGGCTCGACGATGGAGGCGCAGGCCAACATCGGCCTCGAGGTGGCCGAGAAGCTGGTCAAGTACAGCGACAACGGCACCTCGACTTCGTCGGTGAACTTCCCCGAGGTGGCGCTGCCCGCGCACCCGGGCAAGCATCGCCTGCTGCACGTGCACCGCAACGTGCCGGGCGTGCTGTCGGAGATCAACAAGATCTTCTCGGACAACCACATCAACATCTCCTCGCAGTTCCTGCAGACCAACGAGAAGATCGGCTACGTGGTGATGGACATCGACGCCGCCTCCTCGGACCTCGCGCTCGAGAAGCTCGCGAAGGTGCAGGGCACGATCCGCAGCCGCGTGCTGTTCTGATGGTTTTTCTCCTTCCTTCTCTGGGGAAGGCCGGGATGGGGGCTGCGGGCGGTCGATACGGTTGCGCCTTGGGCGAAGGTCCGGTGCCCCCACCCCGACCCTCCCCCAGCGGGGGAGGGAGCAATACGGGCAGGTCAGGGCAAGGACCGCCCCCCTGACCTAAAATCCCCACCCCGGCTATGGACGCGTGGCGCCCGGCCGAGGCCCCACCCCGATGAATGCTCCGACCGCGTTGAACGCGCTGCTGTCGCAGGCCGCAGAGCCTGCACGACTGCGTGAGATCCCCTACAACTACACCAGCTTCTCCGATCGCGAGATCGTGATCCGCCTGCTGGGCGAGCGCGCCTGGGAATTGCTCCAGACGCTGCGCGCCGAGCGCCGCACCGGCCGATCGGCGCGCATGCTCTACGAGGTGCTCGGCGACATCTGGGTCGTGCAGCGCAACCCCTACCTGATCGACGACCTGCTCGACAACCCGCGCCGCCGCGGCCTGCTGGTCGATGCGCTGCGGCATCGCCTGGCCGAGGTGCAGAAGCGCCGCACGCCCGACAGCGACCTGCCGCGCGACCAGCTCGTGGGCGAGCTCACCGCCCGCGTCGGCGAGGCCGTGCAGGCCTTCGACACCCTGTTTCGCGACATCGCCGCGCTGCGCCGCAAGGCCACGCGCGTGCTGGGCCGGCTCACGGCCAAGGACAACATCAAGTTCGACGGCCTCTCGCGCGTGGCCCACGTCACCGATGCCACCGACTGGCGCGTGGAGTACCCCTTCGTCGTGCTGTGCCCCGACACCGAGGCCGAGATGGCGCTGCTGGTCAAGGGCTGCATCGAGCTGGGCCTGACCATCATTCCGCGCGGCGGCGGCACCGGCTACACCGGCGGCGCGATCCCGCTGACCTGGAACAGCGTGGTCATCAACACCGAGAAGCTCGAGGCGATGACCGAGGTCGAGCTGGTTGCGCTGCCCGGCCTCGAGGCGCCCGTGCCCACCATCTGGACCGAGGCCGGCGTGGTCACGCAGCGCGTGGCCGACGCGGCCGAGCGCTCGGGCTACGTGTTCGCGGTCGACCCGACCTCGGCCGAGGCCTCGTGCGTCGGCGGCAATGTCGCGATGAACGCCGGCGGCAAGAAGGCCGTGCTGTGGGGCACCGCACTCGACAACCTGGCCTCGTGGCGCATGGTCACGCCGCAGGCCGAATGGCTCGAGGTCACGCGCATCGGCCACAACCTCGGCAAGATCCACGACGCCGAGAGCGCGCTGTTCGAGCTCCAGTACTTCGCGGCCGACGGCAAGACGCCGCTGCGCACCGAGCGCCTCGACATCCCGGGCCGCACCTTCCGCAAGGAAGGCCTCGGCAAGGACGTGACCGACAAGTTCCTCTCGGGCCTGCCGGGCATCCAGAAGGAAGGCTGCGACGGCCTGATCACGAGCTGCCGCTGGGTGGTGCACCGCATGCCGGCGCACACGCGCACCGTCTGCCTCGAGTTCTTCGGCAATGCCAAGGACGCGGTGCCCAGCATCGTCGAGATCAAGGACTTCATGTTCGCCGAGCAGAAGCGCTCGGGCGTGCTGCTGGCCGGCCTCGAGCACCTCGACGACCGCTACCTGAAGGCCGTGGGCTACGCCACCAAGTCGAAGAAGCACGGCGGCCTGCCGAAGATGGTGCTGTTCGGCGACATCGCGGGCGACGACGCCGACGCGGTGGCGCGCGTCACCTCCGAGGTGGTGCGCATCGCCAACTCGCGCAGCGGCGAGGGCTTCATCGCCATCAGCCCCGAGGCGCGCAAGAAGTTCTGGCTCGACCGCAAGCGCACCGCCGCGATCAGCCGCCACACCAACGCCTTCAAGATCAACGAGGACGTGGTGATCCCGCTGCCGCGCATGGCCGAGTACAGCGACGGCATCGAGCGCATCAACATCGAGCTGTCGCTGCGCAACAAGCTCGCGCTGGTCGACGAGCTCGAGAAGTTCTTCGTGCACGGCAACCTGCCGCTGGGCAAGACCGACGACGCCAACGAGATCCCCTCGGCCGAGCTGCTCGAGGACCGCGTGGCGCAGGCCGTGGCGCTGCTGCAGGAGGTGCGCGCGCTGTGGGCCGGCTGGCTCGACGAGGTCGATGCGCTGTTCCCGCAGCTGCAGGACCATTCGCTGCGCGCGAGCTGGAAGACCCAGCTGCGCCAGCCGCTGTCGGCGATCTTCGCGGGCGCCGCCTTCGCGCCGATCCTGGCCGAGTGCACGGCGATCCACAAGCGCGTGCTCAAGGGCCGCGTGTGGGTCGCGCTGCACATGCACGCGGGCGACGGCAACGTGCACACCAACATCCCGGTCAACAGCGACAACTACGAGATGCTGCAGACCGCGCACGAGGCGGTCGCGCGCATCATGAAGCTGGCGCGCCATCTCGACGGCGTGATCTCGGGCGAGCACGGCATCGGCATCACCAAGCTCGAGTTCCTGTCGGACGAGGAACTGCGCCCCTTCGCCGAATACAAGCAGCGCATCGATCCCGAAGGTCGCTTCAACAAGGGCAAGCTGCTGCGCGAGCCGGGCGCCGGCGCGCAGTCGCTGCATGCCGACCTGACCAACGCCTACACGCCGAGCTTCGGCTTGATGGGGCACGAGTCGATCATCATGCAGCAGAGCGACATCGGCGCCATCGCCGACAGCGTCAAGGACTGCCTGCGCTGCGGCAAGTGCAAGCCGGTGTGCGCCACCCACGTGCCGCGCGCCAACCTGCTCTACAGCCCGCGCAACAAGATCCTCGCGACCTCGCTGCTGGTCGAGGCCTTCCTCTACGAGGAGCAGACCCGGCGCGGCGTGAGCATCAAGCACTGGGAGGAGTTCGAGGACGTGGCCGACCACTGCACGGTGTGCCACAAGTGCCTCACGCCCTGCCCGGTGAAGATCGACTTCGGCGACGTGTCGATGAACATGCGCAACCTGCTGCGCAAGATGGGGCAGAAGAGCTTCCGCCCCGGCAACGCGGCCGCGATGTTCTTCCTCAACGCGACCAATCCGCAGACCATCAAGGCGGTGCGCGCGGGCATGGTGGGCATCGGCTTCAAGGCGCAGCGCATGGCCAACGACCTGCTGCGCGGCCTCGCGAAGAAGCAGACGGCGGCGCCGCCGGCCTCGCTCGGACCGGCGCCGATCAAGGAGCAGGTGATCCACTTCATCAACAAGAAGATGCCGGGCAACCTGCCGAAGAAGACGGCGCGCGCGCTGCTCGACATCGAGGACGCGGACTACGTGCCGATCATCCGCAACCCCAAGGCCACGACCTCGGAGACCGAGGCGGTGTTCTATTTCCCGGGCTGCGGGTCGGAGCGGCTGTTCTCGCAGGTGGGGCTGGCGACGCAGGCCATGCTCTGGCATGCGGGCGTGCAGACGGTGCTGCCGCCGGGCTACCTGTGCTGCGGCTATCCGCAGCGCGGCAGCGGCCAGTTCGACAAGGCCGAGAAGATGATCACCGACAACCGCGTGCTGTTCCACCGGGTGGCGAACACGCTCAACTACCTCGACATCAAGACGGTGGTGGTGAGTTGCGGCACCTGCTACGACCAGTTGCAGGGCTACCAGTTCGACAAGATCTTCCCGGGCTGCCGGATCATCGACATCCACGAGTACCTGCTCGAGAAGGGCATCACCCTGGGCGATGCCGGCGGTGCCGGCTACCTCTACCACGACCCCTGCCACACGCCGATGAAGCAGCAGGACCCGATGAAGACGGTGAAGGCGCTGGTCGGCGACAACGTGCTCAAGAACGACCGCTGCTGCGGCGAGTCGGGCACGCTGGGCGTGTCGCGGCCCGACATCTCGACGCAGATCCGCTTCCGCAAGGAAGAGGAACTGAAGAAGGGCGAGGCCGCGCTGCGCGACGGCGGCAAGATCGGCGCCGGCGAGAACGTGAAGATCCTCACCAGCTGCCCGAGCTGCCTGCAGGGCCTGTCGCGCTACGGCAGCGACCTGAACAGCGGCCTGCTCGAGGCCGACTACATCGTGGTCGAGATGGCCAACAAGATCCTCGGCGCCGACTGGATGCCCGCGTACGTGGCGGCCGCGAACCAGGGTGGCATCGAACGGGTGCTGGTGTGAGCGCGGTCCCGGGCTGCGTGCTGTGCGAGGGACCCGGCGGTCGCCTCGTGTTCGAGGGCGCGAAGCTGCGCGTGATCCATGCGCAGGAGGCGGGCTTCCCGGCCTTCTACCGCGTCGTGTGGACCGCGCATGCGCCCGAGTTCTCCGACCTCGACACGGCCGACCGCGTGCTGTGCATGGAGGCCGTGGCGGTGGTCGAGCAGTCTCTGCGCGAGCACCTGCAGCCGGCGAAGATCAATCTGGCCGCGCTCGGCAACATGGTGGCGCACCTGCATTGGCACGTGATCGCGCGCTTCGCGGACGACAGCCATTTTCCGGGCTCGGTGTGGGCCGGCGCGCTTCGCGAACGCGATGCCGTGCGCGAAGCGCAGGTCGCGGCGCGCCTGCCGGCCGCGGAGGCTGCGATGATCGAGCGCCTCGGCCGCATGGGTGGCCCGGGCAACTGAGGAGTTCGCGATGGCAGGCTTGACACAGGGCGCACCGACGCCGCAATCGATCACCGTGCACGGCCGCTCGCGCGTGCTCGAGGTGGGCTTCTCCGACGGCGCCACCTTCCGCATCCCCTTCGAGCTGATGCGCATCTATTCGCCCTCGGCCGAGGTGCAGGGCCACGGCCCGGGCCAGGAGGTGCTGCAGACCGGCAAGCGCGAGGTCGAGCTGGTGAACCTCGCACCCGTGGGCAATTACGCGGTGCAGCCCAGCTTCAGCGACGGGCACGACTCGGGCATCTACTCGTGGGACCTGCTGTATCAGTTGGGTTCGCAAGAGGCCGAGCTCTGGGCCGCCTACGAGCAGAAGCTGGCCGAAGCGGGCGTCGATCGCGACGCACCGATGGCCGAGAAGGGCGGCCACGCGTGCGGCAGCCATTGACCGGCGTTTGCTATTGAAAGCATAGCTTCGTCGGTAGACGTGACGGGCGTTACAAGACCTCAGCGTTTGCAGAAAAAGCAACAAATGACCGCCGGTACAGCGGGGTCGTCGTCTTGATGCGAGGACGAACGGCCTAACATCGGTCGCATGACCACCACCCATTTCGGCTTCGAGAAAGTCGACGAGAGCGAGAAGGCCGGCCGCGTGCGCGGCGTGTTCGACTCGGTCGCCACGCGCTACGACCTGATGAACGACCTCATGTCGATGGGGCTTCACCGCGCATGGAAGGCCTACACCGTGATGGTCGCGAACGTGGGCGAGGGCTCGCGCGTGCTCGACATCGCGGGTGGCACCGGCGACCTCGCGTTGGCTTTCGCGAAGAAGGTCGGCGCCAGCGGCCAGGTGGTCCACACCGACATCAACGAAGCCATGCTGCGCACCGGCCGCGACCGCCTGCTCGACGCCGGCGTGGTGCTGCCCACCACGGTCTGCGACGCCGAGAAGCTGCCGTTCCCCGACGACCACTTCGACGTCGTCACCGTCGCCTTCGGCCTGCGCAACATGACGCACAAGGACGTCGCGCTCAAGGAGATGAACCGCGTGCTCAAGCCGCGCGGCAAGCTGCTGGTGCTCGAGTTCTCGAAGGTCGCGAAGCCGCTCGAGAAGGTCTACGACTGGTACTCCTTCAACGTGCTGCCGCGCCTGGGCAAGGTGGTGGCGGGCGACGACGCGAGCTACCGCTACCTGGCCGAATCGATCCGCATGCATCCGGGCCAGGACGAGCTCAAGTCCCTCATGAAAGAGGGCGGTTTCGGGCATGTGGACTATCACAACATGACGGGTGGCGTGGTCGCCCTCCATGTTGGAATCAAGTGTTGATCAGACGAGATTTCGTTCGAGAGGAGACCTTATGAAGAGTTTGAGTACTTTGCTTCTGGCTGGCGCACTCGCGCTCGTCAGCATCCAGGCCGACGCGGCGCGCATGGGCGGCGGTAAATCCGTCGGCCGCCAATCCTCGAACGTGACGCAACGCCAGGCCACGCCGCCGGCTGCGCCCGCGCAACAGAACGCCACCAACGCGGCCGCCAAGCCTGCCACGCCGGCACCCGCCGCCGCGGCGCCGAAGCGCCCCTGGGGCGCCATGCTCGGCGGCCTGGCCGCGGGCCTGGGCCTCGCATGGCTCGCGAGCTCGCTGGGCCTGGGTGCGGGCTTCGGCAACATCCTGCTGATCGGCCTGCTGGTGCTGGCCGCGGTGTTCGTGTGGCGCATGATCAAGTCGCGCTCGCAGCCCGCCGGTGCACGCCAGGGCGGCTTCGCCTTCCAGGGCGCGGGCGGCCCGGGCAACCCGGCGGCGCCGGCGCAGTACAGCCCGAGCAACGTCGGCAACGACGCCTCGGCCCGTCCGTGGGAGCGCAACGCCACCAACTTCGATGCCACGCCCGCCGCGACCTCGCACGGCAGCAGCCTCTCGTCCGCGGGTGCCGCGGCCGGTGGCGGCAGCATGATCGGTTCGGCCCTGGCCGGTTCGCAGAGCTGGGGCATCCCGGCCGGCTTCGACGTCGATGGCTTCCTGACCGCCGCCAAGCGCAACTTCGTGACCCTGCAGGATGCCTGGGACCGCGCCGACATCACCATGCTGCGTTCGATGATGACCGACGAGATGATCGAGGAAATCCGCAGCCAGCTCGCCGACCGCGCCAGCCACACCGGTGGCGTGTCGAACAAGACCGAAGTGGTCATGCTCGACGCCAAGCTGCTCGGCATCGAGGAACTGGCCGATGCCTACATGGCCAGCGTGGAGTTCTCCGGCATGATCCGCGAAGACGCTTCGGCGGGCCCGGGCCCGTTCCGCGAAGTCTGGAACATGACGCGTCCGACCACCGGCGGCAACGGCTGGCTCGTGGCCGGCGTGCAAGCCCTGCAATAAGCAGCGGCTTCGAAGGCGGCCCGGCCGCCTGCAGAAAGGATAATGGGGACCATGGCCACACCATCGTCCCCTTTTTCTTTGCTCGGCGACCTGTTCAATCGCGTCGGCGAGCGCCTGCAGCCGCCGCCCTGGGCCGTGCACGAGATCCAGCACCGCGCCGTGCTGTTCCTCAACCACGTGCTGCAGCAGGAGCCCGAGGCCCAGCAGCGGCTGGTGCGCCAGCAGGGCCGCGTGGTGCGCTTCCAGTGGCGCTTCGTCACGATGGAGCTGGTGGCCACGCCCGCCGGCCTGCTCGACCTGGCGCCGCCGGGCTCGTTGCCCGAGCTCACGCTGTCGGTCACCGATGACAACCCCTTCGAGATCGCGCGCGCCACGCTGCGCGGCGACAAGCCCTCGGTGCAGATCGTGGGCGACGTGCAGCTCGCGGCCGAGGTCAACTGGCTGGTCGACCACGTGCGCTGGGACGTCGAGGACGACCTCGCGCGCGTGATCGGCGACGTGCCCGCGCATGCCATCGGCAATGCGGTGCGGCGCGTGGTGGGCGCATTGCGCCAGTTCGTGGGCAACCGCGCGGCGGCCGGCAGATCCGGTATCGGTTCGGCGGGCACCGCCGAATGAGCCGCTTCTATCGCAGCCTCTTCATCGTCTGGGTCGCGCTGCGCTACGGCCTCGACGAGCTCGTGCTCACGAGCTTCCAGAAGCCCTGGCTGCGCGTGGTCGCACGCATCGTCTCCTTCGGCCGCCGGCTCGACGCACCGCGCGGCCAGCGCCTGCGCGAGGCGCTCGAGCGGCTGGGCCCGATCTTCGTCAAGTTCGGCCAGGTGCTCTCCACGCGGCGCGACCTGCTGCCGCCCGACATCGCCGACGAACTGACCTTCCTGCAGGACCGCGTGCCGCCGTTCCCCTCGGCGGTGGCCGTGGCGACCATCGAGCGCGCGTTCCGCCGGCCCGTCAGCGACGTGTTCGTGCAGTTCGACGAAACGCCGATCGCGAGCGCCTCGATCGCGCAGGTGCATTTCGCGACCATCCGCACCAGCGACGGCCAGCTGCGCGAGGTGGCGGTCAAGGTGCTGCGCCCCAACATGCGCGGCGTGATCGAGAAGGACCTGGGCCTGATGGCCATGATGGCCGGCTGGGTCGAGAAGCTCTCGCCCGACGGCAAGCGGCTCAAGCCGCGCGAGGTGGTGGCCGAGTTCGACAAGTACCTGCACGACGAGCTCGACCTGGTGCGCGAGGCCGCCAACGCCGCCCAGCTGCGCCGCAACATGGCCTCGCTCGACCTGGTGCTGATTCCCGAGATGTTCTGGGACTTCTGCCATCCCGAGGTGATCGTGATGGAGCGCATGAAGGGCGTGCCGATCGCGCAGCTCGAGCGGCTGCGCGCCGCCGGCGTCGACATCCCGAAGCTCGCGCGCGACGGCGTCACCATCTTCTTCACCCAGGTGTTCCGCGACGGCTTCTTCCATGCCGACATGCACCCGGGCAACATCCAGGTCAGCCTCGAGCCCCAGACCTTCGGGCGCTACATCTCGCTGGACTTCGGGATCATCGGCACGCTCACCGAGTCCGACAAGGAGTACCTGGCGCAGAACTTCGTGGCCTTCTTCCGGCGCGACTACAAGCGCGTGGCCGAGCTGCACCTCGAGAGCGGCTGGGTGCCCGAGGGCACGCGCATCGACGAGCTCGAGGCCGCGATCCGCACCGTCTGCGAACCCTACTTCGACCGGCCGCTCAGGGAGATCTCGCTCGGCATGGTGCTGATGCGGCTGTTCCAGACCTCGCGCCGCTTCCACGTCGAGATCCAGCCGCAGCTGGTGCTGCTGCAGAAGACGCTGCTCAACATCGAGGGGCTGGGTCGCCAGCTCGATCCCGAGCTCGACCTCTGGCACACGGCCAAGCCCTTCCTCGAGAAGTGGATGGTCGACCAGATCGGCCCCAAGAAGCTGTTCCAGCAACTCAAGGACGAGGCGCCGCGATACGCCAAGCTGTTGCCGGAATTGCCGCGCCTGCTGCACGATTTCCTGGAGAATCGGCCGCCCGACCACCGGCGCGAGCTGCTGGAGCTGCTGGCCGCGCAGAAGCGCACCAACCGGTTGCTCCAGTCGATCGTCTACGGTGGCATAGGTTTTGTATTGGGTCTGCTGGCCATGCAGCTGCTGGTGCGCGTTCAAATCATCTGAACCGTGGCGCTGGCCGCCACGGCCCGGAAAAGATGGGCGTGCTGCCTTGGAATCGAGGAAAGAGGAGAACCTGACGTGCTGCTGACCCTGGTCATCGTCTATCTGTTGCTCACCATCGCCATCGGCCTGTATGCGGCCCGGCGCGTGAAGAACACCACCGACTTCGCGATCGCCGGGCGGCACCTGCCGCTCTTCATGATCGTCACGACCACCTTCGCGACCTGGTTCGGTTCCGAGACGGTGCTGGGCATCCCGGCCAAGTTCATCGAGGGCGGCCTCAACGGCGTGGTCGAGGACCCGTTCGGCGCCGGCACCTGCCTGATCCTCGTGGGCCTGTTCTTCGCGGGCAAGCTCTACCGCATGACGCTGCTGACCATCAGCGACTACTACCGCGAGCGCTACGGACGCGGCGTGGAGGTGGCCTGCACGCTGATCATCATGCTGAGCTACCTGGGCTGGGTCTCGGCGCAGGTCACGGCGCTGGGCCTGGTGTTCAACGTGCTCTCGGGCGGCGCCATCGGGCTGTCGACCGGCATGGTGATCGGCGTGGTCTCGATCCTGGCCTACACGCTGTTCGGCGGCATGTGGTCGGTGGCGGTCACCGACTTCATCCAGATGATCATCCTGGTGGCCGGCCTGGCCATCATCGCGATGTTCGCGGGCAACATGGCCGGCGGCGCCGACAAGGTGGTCGCCTTCGCGGTCAGCAAGGACCTGTTCAAGTTCTGGCCCGAGCCCAACTGGCACGACATGGTCTTCTTCTTCGCGGCCGCCATCACCATGATGCTCGGCTCGATCCCGCAGCAGGACGTGTTCCAGCGCGTGATGTCGGCCAACAGCGTCAAGGCGGCCACGCGCGGTCCGGTGATCGGCGGCCTGGCATACATCCTGTTCGCCTTCGTGCCGATGTTCCTCGTCGCCAGCGCGCTCCTGATCATGCCGGAGCAGACCGCCACGCTGCTCAAGGAGGATCCGCAGAAGGTGCTGCCCACGCTGGTGCTCGAGAAGATGCCGTTCGTGATGCAGGTGCTGTTCTTCGGCGCCCTGCTGTCGGCCATCAAGTCGACCGCCTCGGCCACCCTGCTGGCGCCCAGCGTCACCTTCACCGAGAACATCTGGCGCCAGTTCCGTCCCGCGGGCACCGACCGCGAGAACCTCCGGACCATGCGCATCACGGTGCTGCTGTTCAGCGCCGCGGTGCTGGCCTACGCGATCCGCATGCAGGGCACGCCGATCTACGAACTGGTCTCGGGCGCCTACCAGGTGCCGCTGGTCGGGGCCTTCGTCCCGCTGGTGTTCGGCCTCTACTGGAAGCGCGCCACCACCCAGGGCGCGATCGCCGCGATCCTGTTCGGCATCGGCACCTGGCTGCTGTTCATGGCCATGCCCTGGGGCGCGGTGTTCCCGGCCCAGCTCGCGGGCGTGCTGGCCTCGTTCGCGGGCATGGTGCTCGGCTCGCTGGCGCCGCAATGGGTGGTGAACACTCACACGCCGCACCGCCCGCTGGCGACCGAAACGGCCTGAATCTCGCGCCGGGCGCAATCCCCGGGGCGTCGGCCGGCCGGGGGGCGCCCCTATAATCGAGGGCTTTGCGAGCGGCCGCCTGGCCGCTTTCCCCACTCGATTTCCCATGCCCATCTACGCCTACAAGTGCAGCGCCTGCGGCTTCGCCAAGGATGCCCTGCAGAAGATGTCCGATCCGCCGCTCACGGTGTGTCCGGCATGCGGCGCGAGCGCGTTCGAAAAGCAGGTCACGGCGGCCGGGTTCCAGCTCAAGGGCTCGGGCTGGTACGTGACCGACTTCCGTGACGGCGGCGGCAAGAAGTCCGAAGCCGCCACCGCGCCGGCCGCTTCGGGCGACGGCGCCACCAAGTCCGCCGAAGCACCCGCCGCTGCGCCCAGCCCGGCGCCCGCGCCCGCGCCGGCCCCTGCGCCGGCCGCCAAGAGCACGGACTGAGGCGCCCGAACCGCCCGCCGCCCCCTGAGAAGAAACCTCCCGATGCTCGCCCTGCGCAAATGGTTGCTGTCCGGCCTGCTGGTGATCGTGCCGCTGGTCATCACGCTCGGCGTGCTGAACTGGATCATCGGCACGCTCGACCAGACGCTGTGGCTGCTGCCCGAGCAGTGGCAGGTCTGGCTCAGCGACCACCGGGTGCGCGGCCTGGGCGTGCTGCTCACGCTGGCGATCCTGCTGGTGGTGGGCGCGGCCGCGAGCAATTTCGTCGGCAAGCGCCTGCTCGGCTGGGGCGACGCCGTGGTGCGCCGCATCCCGGTGGTGCGCTCGATCTATTCGAGCGTCAAGCAGGTGTCCGACACGCTGTTCTCCGAGAACGGCAACGCCTTCCGCACCGCGGTGCTGGTGCAGTGGCCGCGCGAGGGCGTGTGGACCATCGCCTTCGTCACCGGCGCGCCCGGCAATGAGGTCGCGGAACACCTGGGCAACGAGGAGTTCCTCAGCGTCTACGTGCCCACCACGCCCAATCCCACGGGCGGCTATTTCGTGATGCTCAAGCGCAGCGACTGCATCGAGCTCCGGATGAGCGTGGACGAGGCGCTCAAGTACATCGTCTCGATGGGGGTGGTCGTTCCCGGCAGCCCCGCCAGCATCGCGGCGACCAAACCGTCCAACCCATAAAAACGAACGCGCCGCAACGGCGCCGGAATCTAGCCATGGCCATGCGTACTCACTATTGCGGTCTCGTGACCGAAGCCCTGTTGGGCCAGACCGTCACCCTTTGCGGCTGGGTCAACCGTCGCCGCGACCACGGCGGCGTGATCTTCATCGACGTGCGCGACCGCGAAGGCTACGTGCAGGTGGTGTGCGACCCCGATCGCGCCTCGACCTTTGCCGTCGCCGAGAACCTGCGCAACGAGTTCTGCGTGCAGATCACGGGCCTGGTGCGCGCACGCCCCGAAGGCACCACCAACGACCAGCTCAAGAGCGGCAAGATCGAAGTGCTGGCGCACGAGCTCAAGGTGCTCAACCCCTCGGTCACGCCGCCGTTCCTGCTCGACGACGACAACCTGTCGGAAACCACGCGCCTCACGCACCGCGTGCTGGACCTGCGCCGCCCCGCGATGCAGCGCAACCTGATGCTGCGCTACAAGGTGACGATGGAAACGCGCAAGTTCCTCGACGCCAACGGCTTCATCGACATCGAGACCCCGATGCTCGGCAAGTCCACGCCCGAAGGCGCGCGCGACTACCTGGTGCCCAGCCGCGTGCACGACGGCAGCTTCTTCGCGCTGCCGCAGTCGCCGCAGCTGTTCAAGCAGCTGTTGATGGTGGCCGGCTACGACCGCTACTACCAGATCGTCAAGTGCTTCCGCGACGAAGACCTGCGCGCCGACCGCCAGCCCGAATTCACGCAGATCGACATCGAGACCTCGTTCCTCGCCGAGGAAGAGATCCGCGAGATGTTCGAAGGCATGATCCGCAACGTGTTCCGCAATGCCGCGGGCATCGAGCTGCCGGTGTTCCCGACCATGACCTACGGCGAGGCGATGTTCAAGTACGGCTCGGACAAGCCCGACCTGCGCGTGAAGCTCGAGTTCACCGAACTCACCGAGCTCATGAAGCGCGTGGAATTCAAGGTGTTCTCGAACGCCGCCACGATGAAGGGCGGCCGCGTGGTCGCGCTGCGCGTGCCCGGCGGCGGTGCGGAGGGCGGCCTGTCGCGCGGCGAGATCGATGCTTACCAGGAGTTCGTGAAGATCTACGGCGCCAAGGGCCTGGCTTACATCAAGATCAACGACGCGGCCGCGGGTCGCGAGGGCCTGCAGAGCCCGATCGTGAAGAACCTCGACGACAACGCGTTGGCCGAGATCATCGCCCGCACCGGCGCGCGCAACGGCGACATCCTGTTCTTCGGCGCCGACAAGGAGAAGGTGGTCAACGACGCCATCGGCGCGCTGCGCGTGAAGATCGGCCACAGCGCCTTCGGCAAGAAGAGCGGCCTGTTCGACGACCGCTGGGCACCGCTGTGGGTGGTGGACTTCCCGATGTTCGAGTTCGACGAGGAAGGCCAGCGCTGGAGCGCCGTGCACCATCCGTTCACCGCACCGAAGGACGGCCATGAGGACCTCATGGACACCGCGCCCGAGAAGTGCATCGCCAAGGCCTACGACATGGTGCTCAACGGCATCGAGATGGGCGGCGGTTCGGTGCGTATCCACCGCGAGGAAGTGCAGAGCAAGGTGTTCCGCGCGCTCAAGATCAGCGCGGAAGACGCGCAGCTCAAGTTCGGCTTCCTGCTCGACGCGCTGCAGTACGGCGCCCCGCCGCACGGCGGCATCGCCATCGGCCTGGACCGCCTCGTCATGCTGATGACCGGCGCCGAGTCGATCCGCGACGTGATCGCCTTCCCGAAGACCCAGCGCGCGCAGGACCTGCTGACGCAGGCGCCGAGCCCGGTCGACGAGAAGCAGCTGCGCGAACTGCACATCCGGCTGCGCAACGTGCAGCCGCAGCAGGCGGCCTGATCGGCGGCCAGATCGTCGGCCAGATCGTCGGCGTTTGCCCCGACGAGGGCGGTGGCTAAAATGGCTAATCACTCCCCGGAGCCAGCCATGCAGATCACCGCCACCGAAGCCAAGAACCGATTCGGCTACTACCTCGGCCAGGCCGAGCGTGAGCCGGTGCATGTGATGAAGAACGACCGCGTGGCGGTCGTTCTCGTTTCTGCGGCGCGCTTTGCGGAACTCGAAGCGCTGGAGCAGAAGAAATCGATGGCTCAGCGCAAGCGCGAGTTCAATGCGCAATACAAGGACTGGATCGCCGCGCAGAACGAACTGGTGGAGAAGCACGGCTTGTGGTCCGATGGCATAGTGGCCTGGCAGGAAGCGTCCTGAATGGCGCAGTTCGACCTCTACGAGAACCCTCGGCCCGAGGCGCGCCGGACGGTTCCCTACGTCGTCGACGTGCAAAGCGGGCTGCTCGATCACTTGTCGACCCGCCTTGTCATTCCCGTGTTTCGCGTCGGCGCGCGCCAGGCACCGGTCAACCTGTGCCCGCCGGTGGAAATGGGCGGGGAGACCTTGTCCCTGATGCCGCACCTGGCGGCCCCTCTGTCGGCCAAGCTACTCAAGAAGCCGGTCGCCTCGCTCGCTTCCCGCGCCGGTGAGGTCGCAGCCGCCATGGATGCCGTACTCAGTGGCTTCTGATACGCGCCCTTTCAAGATCCCCCAGTCCGTGCTGGTCGTGATCCACACGCCCGCCCTCGACGTGCTGCTGATCCGCCGCGCCGACGCCGAGACCGAGTTCTGGCAGTCGGTCACCGGCAGCAAGGACGCGGAGGACGAGCCGCTGGCGCTCACGGCCGCGCGCGAGGTGGCGGAGGAGACCGGCATCCTGTGCGGGCAGGGCAGCGCGCTCGCGGCGCAGCTGGTCGACTGGGGCCTGCGCAACGTCTACGAGATCTATCCGCGCTGGCGTGCGCGCTATGCGCCCGGCGTCACGCACAACACCGAGCACCTGTTCGGCCTGTGCGTGCCCGAGCGCGTGGTGCCGGTGCTGGCGCCGCGCGAGCACACCGACTGGCGCTGGCTGCCCTACCGCGAGGCCGCCGACGCCTGCTTTTCCCCATCGAACGCCGAAGCCATTCTGTTGCTGCCAGAATTTGCGCGATGAACTCGCAGACGCCCAACTTCCGGGTCGCCACCTACAACATCCACAAGGGGGTGCAGGGCATCGGCCCCGCGCGGCGGCTCGAGATCCACAACCTCGGCCATGCGATCGAGCAGCTCGACGCCGACATCGTCTGCCTGCAGGAAGTGCGCAAGATGAACCGCCAGGCCGCGGTGCGCTTTCCGCGCTGGCCCGAGCTGCCGCAGGCCGACTTCCTCGCGCCCGAGGGCTACACGGCGGTCTACGAAACCAATGCCATCACGCGCCACGGCGAGCACGGCAACGCGCTGCTCACGCGCTGGCCGGTGCTGCGCACCAATCACCAGGACATCTCCGACCACCGCTTCGAGCAGCGCGGCCTGCTGCACGTGGTGATGGAGGTCGAGGGGCGGCCCATGCACGCCATCGTGGTGCACCTGGGGCTGATCAAGGGCAGCCGCGTGCGGCAGGTGGCGCGGCTGCGCGAATTCATCGAGCGCGAGGTGCCGAACGGCGAGCCGGTGGTGGTGGCCGGCGACTTCAACGACTGGGGCGCGCGCATGCGCTATGCGATGAACGCCATGGGCCTGCGCGACACCAGCGACCTGCGCGGCCCGCGCACGCTGACCTATCCCTCGCGGCTGCCGGTGGCGCAGCTCGATTTCATCTACGGCCGCGAGATCGAACCGCTGACCAGCAGCGTGCCGCGCGGACCGATCTGGGCCCGCATGTCGGATCACCTGCCGCTGGTCACCGACTTCTTGCTGCCGAATTGATAGCAAGGCCCGCAGAAGGTACGGGCATTCGCGGCCCGAACGGCGGGCATGCATTCACTGGTACGATGGCCCGATGCTGAGGAAAACCGAAGTGGACACGCTCCCCGTTCCCAAAGACGACGACGAGGGCACGCCCGTCTCCGTGAAGATCCGCGAACGCCTGAACGCGGCGCGCCGGCGCTTCAACGCCAACGACAACATCGCCGAGTTCATCCAGCCGGGCGAACTCGAGGCCCTGCTCGACGAGGTCGAGGTCAAGATGAAGGGCGTGCTCGAGAGCCTGGTCATCGACATCGAGAACGACCACAACACCGACAACACGGCGCGGCGCGTGGCGAAGATGTACGTCAACGAGGTGTTCCGCGGCCGCTACGTGCCGCCGCCCTCGCTGACCGAATTCCCCAATGCCGAGCACCTCAACGAGCTGATGATCGTCGGCCCGATCACGGTGCGCAGCGCCTGCTCGCACCATTTCTGCCCGATCATCGGCAAGCTCTGGATCGGCGTGATGCCCAACGAGCACACCAACGTCATCGGCCTGTCGAAGTACGCGCGCCTCGCCGAATGGGTGATGGGCCGTCCGCAGATCCAGGAAGAAGCCGTGGTGCAGCTGGCCGACCTGATCCAGGAGAAGACCCAGCCGGACGGTCTGGCCCTGGTGGTCGAGGCCGAGCACTTCTGCATGGCCTGGCGCGGCGTGAAGGAAATGGACAGCAAGATGATCAATTCCGTGATGCGCGGCGTGTTCCTCAAGGACCCGAGCCTGCGCCGCGAATTCCTTTCCCTCCTGCCTCGAAAGAGCTGACATGCTGGTCCGACTCCTCTACGCCAGCCGCGCCGTCGACACCAGCCCCGCGGCCATCGAGGCGATCCTCACGCAATCGCGCTCGCACAACACGGCCTGCGGCATCACGGGCATCCTCTGCTACGGCGGCGGCACCTTCCTGCAGGCGATCGAAGGCGGCCGCATGGCGATCAGCGAGCTCTACGGCCACATCCAGCGCGATGCGCGCCACAAGGACGTGGTGCTGCTGCACTACGAGGAAATCTTCGAGCGCCGCTTCGGCGGCTGGACCATGGGGCAGGTCAACCTCTCCAAGCTCAACGCCTCCACGCTGCTGAAGTATTCCGAGAAGCCCGAGCTCGACCCGTACAAGGTCTCGGGCAAGGTCTCGCTGGCGTTGCTCGAGGAGCTGATGGCCACGGCGGCCATCGTCGGGCGCCACTGAAAAACGAGTCGGGGGCCTTGGCCCCCTTTTTCATGGCCCGCCGGCCGGCGGGCGAGCGATTTTCCTGACCTGATCCCGTGCCTCTTTCCGCATTCGCGCTGATCCTGCTCGCAGGGCTCATCCACGCGGGCTGGAACATCGTCGCCAAGAAGGCCAACGGCGACGTGCGCTTCAGCTTCCAGACCAGCGTGTTCAACATGCTCATCTGGGCGCCCGTGGGCATCGTGCTGGGCTGGAACGTGGTGCCCCACTGGGGCGCGACCGAGTGGGGCTTCGTCACGCTCAGCGGCGTGCTGCACATCTTCTATTTCATCGTGCTGCTGCGCGGCTACCGCAAGTCGGACCTCACGGTGGTCTATCCGCTGGCACGGGGCTCGGGGCCGCTCCTGTCTTCGCTGGTGGCGGTGCTGTTCCTCGGCGAGAAGATCAGCCTCGTGGGCGTGGCGGGCATCGTGGGCGTGGTGGGTGGCGTGTTCCTGGTCGCCGGCGGCCCCAAGCTCTGGCACAAGGCGCACGACCCGGCGCAGCGCGAGCGCGTGCACAAGGGCATCCGCTACGGCGTGCTGACCGGCGGCTTCATCGCGGCCTACACCGTGGCCGACAGCTACGCCGTCAAGTTCCTCGCGATGTCGCCGATCCTGCTCGACTACTTCGGCAACCTCGTGCGGCTGGTGCTGCTGCTGCCGGCCGCGCTGCACGACCGCGCCACCACCGCGCGCATGTGGCGCGCGCAATGGAAGTACGCGCTGGTGGTGGCGGCCGTGAGTCCGGTGTCGTACGTGCTGGTGCTCTACGCGGTGCAGCAGGCGCCGATCTCGCACGTGGCGCCCGCGCGCGAGGTGTCGATGCTGTTCGCCGCGCTGATCGGCGGCCACCTGCTGCGCGAGGGCGACCGGCTGCTGCGCCTGCTGGGCGCGCTCTTCATCGCGGCGGGCGTGGTGGCGCTCGCGCTGGGCTGAGCCATGGGCGCGACGCAGCCGGCCCCGGTGGTGCTGTTCGGCTGCGACTTTTCGAGCGCGCCGACCGCGCGCAAGCCGATCGTGGTGGCCACCGGCGAGCCGGCGTCCGATGACGCGGTTGCGCTGCACGGCCTGCAGCGCTTTGCCACGCTCGAGGCCTGGAGCCGCTGGCTGCACGCCACGCCGGCCTGGGTCGGCGGCTTCGACTTCCCGTTCAGCCTGCCGCGCGAGCTGGTCGAGCACCTGGGCTGGCCGCTGCACTTCGAGCCGCTGATCGCGCACTACGCCGCGCTCACCCGCGCCGAAATCCGCGAGACCTTCGCCGCCTTCTGCGCCGCGCGTCCCGTGGGCGGCAAGTTCGCGCACCGCGCCACCGATGGGCCCGCGGGCTCGAGCCCGTCGATGAAGTGGGTCAATCCGCCGGTGGCCTTCATGCTGCATGCCGGCGTGCCGCCGCTGCTCGCGGCCGGCGCCCATCTGCCGGGGCTGCGCGCGGCGCGGCCGGTCGACCGGGTGGCGCTCGAGGCCTATCCCGGGCTGCTGGCGCGCGAGCTGGTCGGGCGCCGCAGCTACAAGAGCGACGATCTCGCCAAGCAGACGCCCGAGCGCCGCGACGCGCGGGCCGAGCTGCTGGCCGCGCTCGAAGCGGGCCGCACGCGGCTCGGCCTGCGCCTCGTGCTCTCGGCCGGGCAGCGGCGCGAACTGCTCGATGACCCGCGCGGCGACGACCTCGACGCCGTGCTGTGCCTGGTGCAGGCCGCCTGGGGCCTGCGGCGCGCGGACAGCGCGGGCCCTGGCTATGGGCTGCCGACGGACATCGATCCGCTCGAGGGCTGGATCGTCTCCGCCTGACCCCGGCCGGGCCCGGTTGTCCTACAGCGCTTCGCGCCCCCGTCGTGGCGGCGTTCTCCAGCCCCGTCGCTAGATTGAACTCATGGGCCGCCGGCTCATGCGCCCGGTCTCCGGGCGCTTCGTGACCGCATCAGGAAGGACATCGCAATGAACAAGGACCAAGTGGAAGGCCGCGTCGACCAGGCCAAGGGCAAGATCAAGGAAGTCACCGGCAAGGTCGTCGGCAACGAGAAGCTCCAGGGCGAGGGCATCGCCGACCAGGCCGCCGGCAAGGTGCAGAGCACCTACGGCGACGTGAAGGAAAAGGCCAAGGACGCCATCAAGTCCGGCGCCGACAAGCTCTGATGCAACATGGCTGCGGCCTGCGGGCGCGCAGCCATTTTTCTTTTCATTCCATCGACGTGGAGGTCCCCATGACCATTTCGATACAGCCGTCCGCCTCGCGCACGCGCACCTGGCTCGCCGTGCTCGCGATCGCCGGCGGCAGCCTCGCGCTGGCCGCCTGCGACAAGAATGACGGCCGCACCGCCGGCGAGAAGCTCGACAGCGCGGTGGCGCGCACGGGCCAGGCCGTCGACACCGCGCGCGACAAGACCGTGCAGATGGCCGAGGAGGCCAAGGCCAAGATCGATTCGCAGAGCGTGAAGGACGGTGCGGCCAATGCGAAGGAAGCCGTGAAGGACGCCGGCAGCGCCGTGGCGAACACGGTGGACGATGCCGCCATCACCGCCGCTGTTTCGGCCGGCCTGGCGAAGGATCCCGACCTCAGCGCCATCAAGATCGACGTCGACACCAAGGCCGGCGCCGTGAGCCTGCAGGGGCCCGCACCGAGCGCCGCCGCCAAGGAGCGCGCCGAGCAGATCGCCAAGGGCGTGCAGGGCGTGACCTCGGTCGACAACCGGCTCGAGGTGAAGGGCTCGGTTTCCTAACCCGCTTTTTCGCTCCCCAATGAAGAAAGCCCGGCATGCCGGGCTTTCTCTTGGGTGCTGCCGGGTCAGTGACCCAGCCAGTCCTTCAGTTCGTCGGCATGCTCTTCCTCGTCCGACAGGATGTCCTCGAGCATGCGGCGGGTGGTCGGGTCCTTGTCGCCGATCAGGTTGATCATCTGGCGGTACGACTCGACCGCGATGCGTTCGGCCACGAGGTTGGCGCGCACCATAGCCTGCAGGTCGGTCGATTCGTCGTAGCCGGCGTGGCTGCGTTCGCGCAGGTGGTCGGGCGCGAAGTCGGGTTCGCCACCGAGTTGCACGATGCGTTCGGCGATGCGGTCGGCGTGGGCCGACTCCTCGTTGGCGTGCACCAGGAATTCGTCGGCGATGGCCGGCGATTCCACGCCGTTGGCGGTGAAGTAGTGGCGCTTGTAGCGCAGCACGCAGACCAGCTCGGTGGCGAGCGCGTCGTTCAAGAGCTTGACGATGTCGTCGCGCCACGGACCGTAGGCCGGAGTGACGGCGCCATCGTCGAGGCTGTGGGCCGCGGCGTCGAGGCCCTTCTGGTCCAGCACCAGGTGCTGGTGGTCCGTCGCCGGGGTGGAGGCATTGGCTTTCATGGAGGATCCTTTCGTGGGGGAGTTGTTTTCTGCTGCATGAGCGTGTTCACGATGTCGGCCAGGTCGGAAGTCTTGAGCACCGCCGCCAGCACCGCCGTCACCGACAGCAGCCGCCAGGGCCTGACCAACACCACCACCGCGCCGGTGGCCGCGGCGATCGCCATCAGCTTGGCCGGCTCCTTGCGCGCATAGCGCTCGAGCAGCGGCCGCGCCAGCTGGCCCGCCGCGTGCGCCGGATGGCGGCGCCACCAGCGCTCGGCCATGCTGCGCGCGACCGAGGCCCAGATGCGGGCGCTGCCGCCGCGGCCAGGGCCCGGATCGTGCGCGCGCTGGCCTTCGAAGGCGGCGCCGGCATCGTCGGGGTCGGACTGCGCGAAGGCCGCTTCGGCATCGCGCCGGGCGCGTTCCTGCTGCGGCGTGCGGGGTTCCGGCTCGGGCTCGCGGCCGCCATTGAGTTCGCGCACCAGCGCGCGGCGCGACAGCGCCAGCCGTTCCTTCGGTGTCAGGACGGCGCGGGGATCAGTGCCGGCCATGGCGGCCTCCGGCTTCGTGAAGGGCCTGCAGGTCGGCGTCGACCTGCGCACGCAGATCGTCGAACCCGTGGGCGATGAAGGGACGGGATGCGATCCAGGCGCAGATCGCGGCGATCACCAGCGCAACGCCGGGAACCGCGACCAGCACCCAATGAAAACTGCCGTGCAGCACACCCAGCAGCACCGCCACGCCGGTGAGTCCCAGCGCCAGCACGAAGGTGGCCGCGGCCAGGATGCCCGCGACGATGCGGGCGATCAGCCCACGGGCCGCGGTACCGGACTCCTGCCGGACCAGGGCCGCGTAGTTGGCGATGTGTTCGGCGATGAGCTCCGGGTGCCCGAGCACCGTGGAAAAGATCGGATGAAGCATGGTGCTGCGGAGCGGGCCGAATGCTTCAATCGATCAATAGTCGTCTCGACGGCGGCTGGCCAGAACGATCAGTGCGGTGATCGCGGCACCGGCCGCGGCGGCGATCAGCACCGAGCGCACGGGCTGGTCGGAGATGTAGCGGCCGGTCACGTCGGCGGCCTGCTCGAGGCGGCGCTGTGCGCGCGCGCTGGTGGTCGAGGCGGCATCGAGGCCGCGCTGCACGGCCTGCTGCACGCGCGCCGCCAGTTGCTCGACCGCCGGTTCCGCGTCGCGGCGCAGCTCGCGAACCTTTTCGCCCGCTGCATTCACCGCGTTCTGTGCATAGGCACGCGTGGTGTCGACAGCGTCGTTGGCGGTCTGGCGTGCATCGTCGGCGAGTTGCTGGGGGGTCTTGGTCGTGTTCATGAAAAGTCCTTTCCGGGAATGGTTTGCGAGAGCTTGTGAATCGTACCGACGCTACTTGCTTCGTAGCAAGCCGGCCAGGAAGCTCGCGATGGCGAGTACCGCGAAGATCACGAAAAGGATCTTGGCGATGCCGACGGCGCTGGCGGCGATGCCGCCGAAGCCGAACAAGGCGGCGATTAGCGCGATGACCAGAAAGACCACTGCATAGTGCAACATGCGGAACTCCTTGGAGGCTGCCCTCGTTGTTGGAAAAGCCGTGTGTCCGAAGCGGAGCATCACGGCATGGACAGACCTTAAGGGCGGCCCCTTGGCGGACCTGTCAGTGACAGGGGTGGCGGGGCGTAGGAGATGGCCGAGTTCGCCGGCTGCCTCGGAAATCGCGCGCTTTCCGGCACCGATTGCGCCGGTGCATCGCCCCGGGTTCGGGCTCAGGCCACCGGCAGCATCGCCGTGATCCGCGTGCCGTGCCCGGGCGTCGACGCCACCGTGAGCTTGCCGTGCGCCGCCTCCACGCGGTGGCGCATGCCGGCCAGGCCATGGGTCGACGGGCGCATCTTCTGGGCGTCGAAGCCCTTGCCGTTGTCGAGCACCTCGACCAGCACATGGCTGTCGTGGTCCTTCATCGAGATCGTGGCCTCGGTGGCCTCGGCGTACTTGCCGATGTTGGTGAGGCTCTCCTGCACCATCCGGTAGATCGTGAGCTGGCGTGACTCGTCGGTGCTGACCGCCTCCAGCTGCATGTCGACGTGGATGCCCGAACGCTCGCCGAACTCGCGCCCGAGGATTTCGAGCGAGGCCACCAGCCCCAGGTTGGCCAGCGAGGACGGGCGCAGGTCCTCGATGATGCGGCGCTTGAGCGCGATGCCGCTGTTGAGCAGCTCGGTCAGATGCTGCAGCCGCTGGATCGCGTCGGGCGAATCGGCCAGCCGCGACTTGAGCCGTGCCACGTCGAGCTTGGCGGCGGTCAGCAGCGAGCCCAGTTCGTCGTGCAGCTCGCGCGCCAGGAAGCCGCGCTCGGTCTCGCGCACGTCCTGCAGATGGGTCGCCAGCTCGGCCAGCGAGGTGGTGCGCTCGCGCACCTCGTCTTCCAGGGCATTGCGCTCGCGCTGCAGCGTCTCCTGCTGGCGCTCGCCGATCGAGCGCAGCACATGCGTCTGGCGCAGGTACAGGAAGAAGGCGAACAGGGCCGCCAGCGCCACGATGCTGGTGCCGAAGCGCGCCAGCCGCAGCGACAGCATCACCTGGGTCTGGCTGTCGTGCAGGGTCTTGTTGCTGAGTTCCACCAGGCCCCGGGCCTTCTCGCGGATGGAATCCATCTCCTCGCGGCCGACGTCGGTGGTGATGACGAACTTCCAGGCGTCCTCCTTGCCGTCCGAGCGCAGGCGCACGCTCATGTCCATCTCGGAGACCTTGCGCAGCACGTGCTTGGACAGTTCGGCCAGCTGGGCCGTCTCGGCCGGCCGGCCGGCATACTGCTCGCGCAGGCTCGCCAGGTTGCCGTCGATCTCCTTGATGGCGTTGTCGTAGGGTTGCCGGTAGGCGGCTTCCCCTGTCAGCAGAAAGCCACGCTGGCCCGTTTCGGCATCGAGGATGTTCTGCAGCAGCTGGTTGAGCACGCTGCGCACCTTCTGGGCGGCGTCGATCTCGGCCAGGGCGATACTGGACTGCCGATAGCCCGCCTCGTTGATGCCGACGAGCGCCAGCGCCGCCAGGGCGGCGAGCAGCAGGCTCAAGGCCATTTTGGGAAAGGCTAGCCAACGCATGAAACTATTGAGTCCGCTTTCTAGACAAGATCGTGAATAATTGACAACGATCAGGGAACCGGCATGTTGCGGCCCGCGGACCGGCAACACAACGACGAAAGTAACAGATGATCAAAATTGGAATTGTGGACGACCACGCCATCGTGCGATCGGGTCTCAGGCAGTTCTTCTCCGAGCACGTGGATCTGCGCGTGGCCGGCGAGGCCGCCAGCGGTCGCGAGGCGATCGAGCTCGTGCGCACCACCGAGCTCGACGTGCTGGTGATGGACCTGTCGATGCCGGGCCAGAGCGGGATCGACGCGCTCGCCATGATCCGTGCCAAGGCGCCCGACGTCGGCATCCTGATCCTGAGCGGGTACCCCGAGGAACACTACGCGATGAACCTGATCCGGCAGGGCGCGAGCGGCTACCTCAACAAGGAATGCGACCCGATGGAGATCGTCAACGCGATCCGCACCATCGCGCTGGGCCGCCGCTACATCACCCCCGCCGTGGCCGAACTGCTGGCCCGCCAGCTTGACCGCAAGGACGACGCCGCGCCGCACGAGCAGCTCTCGGAGCGCGAGTTCCAGGTGTTCCTGAAGCTGGCCAAGGGCGAGACCGCGGGCGACATCGCCAAGACGCTGTCGCTGTCGGTGAAGACCGTGAGCACCTACCGCACGCGGCTGATGGAGAAGATGAACCTCTCCTCCAACAGCGACCTCACGTACTACGCCCTCAAGAACAAGCTGATCGACTGAGAAAGCCACCGTTCGCGCCGGGCCTCAGCCCGGCCCCGGTGGCTGCAGCGCCACCGCGCGCAGGCAGAAGTCGACCAGTGCGTCGATCTCGTTGGACTTGTCGAACACCGCGTCCACGCCGAACTGCGCACAACGCCTGCGGATGTCGGGCGTCGCATAGTTGCTGAGCACCACCACCTTCTGTTCGGGGCGCCGCTCGGTGCAGGCCTGCAGCACGCCCAGCCCGCTGCCCTGCTTGAGGAAGAGATCGACCACCGCCAGGTTCCATTCGCCGGCATGCGTGCGCAGCCATTCGACCGCGTGGTCCTCGGTCTCCGCGAAGCCGACCACCACGGTGCGCGCCAGTTCTTCCAGGGTGCCGATGAGGTTTTCACGGATCGTGAGGTTGTCCTCGACGATGTAGGTCTTCAATCTGGAATCCATGACGAACCGCGCTTCCTCCGACGTTGCCCGAATGATGTGTGCCGCGCGGCCGGCGCTCTGATGCCGAGGGCTGGCGCTGGCTGGACCGGGCTCTGGACAATGAGGCCTCCCTGCCGCGCATCATGCAGGGTTCAGTGTTCCCCAACTGTAGGCGGGTTCTGACGCGGCCGCAGGCGAGGACCGTGGTCGGCGTTGCGCGCAGCAGGTAGGTGATGCCGCACGCGGGTTGCGGCCCTGCGCCGACCTGGACGGCGCGCGCGACGCGGTCATCATGCAAACATGGCGATGGATCACACCCACAACACCCACCCGCGCCGCTTCCCGCTGTGGCAGAAGCTGGCCGCGCTGCTGCTCACCCTGCTGGTGGTGCTGGTGGCCGTGGTCCTGTTCTTTCCCTGGGACGTGCTGCGCGAGCCGCTCAACCGCTACGTGAGCGAGAAGACTGGCCGCAAGTTCGAGATCACGCGCCGGCTCGACGTCGACCTGGGCTGGCGCCGCGCCACCGTCAAGTTCGACGGCATCGAGTTCGCCAATCCCTCGTGGGCGCGCGATCCCTACCTCGTGAAGGCCGAGCGCGCCGAGTTCGACATCCGCCTGTGGCCGCTGATCTCGCGCCGCATCGACATCCCGCGGCTGGTGCTCGCCTCGCCCACCGTGGGCCTGCAGATGGAAGCCGACGGCCGGCGCACCTGGGCCTTCGGCAAGGACACCTCCGACGCCGGCACCGCGCCCACCATCGGCACGATCGAGATCGACGGCGGCGCCATCGACTTCCTGGCCAAGCACCTGGGCGTGGACATCCATGCCGACGTCAGCTACGACACCGCGCGCGGCGCGCTACCGGTGCACTACCGCATCAAGGGCCGCTACAAGGGCCAGCCGCTCACGGCCCAGGGCCGCACCGGCAACGTGATGCAGATCAACGCGGCCGGCGCGCCACCTTTCCCGCTCGAGATTGACGCGGCCGCGGGCCAGACCAAGCTCAAGGCCGCCGGCACCGTGGGTTCGCTCGCCGACCTCGACGGCATCGACGCCAAATTCGACATCCGCGGCCAGACCCTGGGCGCGCTGTTCCCGCTGCTGGGCATCGCGCTGCCGCAGACCTCGCCCTACGCGGTGCGCGGCAACCTGAGCAAGCGCGGCACGCTGTGGGAGGCCAAGGCGCTGCAGGGCAAGCTGGGCCTGTCGGACATCGGCGGCGACATGCGCTTCGACCAGGCGACCCAGGTGCCCTACCTCGCGGGCGAACTGCGCTCCAAGGTGATGGACATGGACGATCTCGGCCCGCTGATCGGCCTGCCGCCGACGGCGCGCACCGCCGCCACCGTCGAAGGCGTGGCGCCGCCGCCGACCGTGACCCAGGTCAAGCGCCCGGGCGGCAAGGTGCTGCCGACCGCGCCGCTGGACTTCGAGCGGCTGCGCGCGATGAATGCCGACGTGAAGTACACGGCCGAGAGCATCCGCAACGTGCGCGACATCCCGCTCGACAGCGGCAGCGTGCAGGTCAAGCTCAAGGACGGCGTGCTCTCGCTCGACCCGTTGCTGCTCGGCGTGGCCGGCGGCAAGCTGGGCGGCGCGATCCGCATCGACGGCTCGAAGAACCCGGCCGACATCCGCGCCGCGCTCGACGTGCGCGGCATGCAGCTGGCGCGGCTGTTCCCCAAGCTCGAGACCACCGGCAACAGCCTGGGCCGGCTCGACGGTCGCATCAACCTCTCGGGCTCGGGCAGCACCGTCGCCAACTGGCTCGGCGGTGCCTCGGGCGATGTGGCGGTGCTCGCCGGCCGCGGCCAGTTCGGCAACCTGCTGCCGGTGTTCGCGACCCTCGTGGGCGGCGACATCCTCAAGTTCCTGCTGCGCGGCGACCGCGATGTCGAGTTGCGCTGCGCGGCCGTGGCCTTCGACGTGAACAAGGGGCTGGCGACCGGCCGCACGCTGATGGTCGACACCACCAACGCGCTGTTCACGGCCACGGGGCAGGCCAATTTCGCCACCGAGGGGCTGGACTTCGTGGTTCACCAGGAGCCCAAGAGCAAGAGCCTGCTGTCGATCCGCACGCCGCTGGTGGTCAGCGGCAGCTTCGGCGATCCCAAGGGCGGGCTGCAGGTCGGGCCGCTGGCGGGCCGTGGACTGGCGGCCCTGGCGCTGGGCGCCGTCAATCCGCTGCTGGCGCTGGCCGCGACCATCGAGACCGGCCCCGGCGAGGATTCCGACTGCAAGGCGATGCTGGCCCAGGCGAACAAGCCGACCGCCGGCGCCGCCGCCACCGGGGCGGCCCGGGCCAAGGGCGCGAAACAGCAGCCCTGAGTTCGATCTAGGCTAGGGTGCGGCGCGATGCGCCGCGCAGACGCCGCAGTGCGCATCGCGCGCCACGCGCAGCGTATCGAACGAGGCGCTGCGCCCGTCGAACATCAGCAACCGGCCCGTGAGCGACGGCCCGATGCCCGCGAGCAGCTTGAGCGCCTCGAGCGCCTGCAAGGTGCCGATGGTGCCGACCACCGGTCCGAACACGCCCAGCACCGCGCACAGCGTCTCCTCGAAGGCCGCGTCGGGCGGGAACAGACAGGCATAGCAGGGCGAGGCCGGATCGCGCACGTCGTACACGCTGAGCTGGCCGTCGAAGCGGATCGCGGCGCCCGCCACCAGCGGCTTGCCGTGCGCCACGCAGGCGCGGTTGACCGCCTGGCGCGTCACGAAGTTGTCGGTGCAGTCGAGCACCACGTCCGCCGCGGCGACCAGCGCCGACAACTGGTCGGCGTCGGGGCGCAGCACGTGGGTCTCGATGGCGATGCCGGGATTGATGTCGCGCATGGCCTGCGCCGCCGAGGTCACCTTGGGCTGGCCCACGCGCGCCTCGGTGTGGGCGACCTGGCGCTGCAGGTTGGTGAGGTCGACCTCGTCGTCGTCGACCAGCACGATGCGTCCCACGCCCGCCGCCGCGAGGTAGAGCACGGCCGGCGATCCCAGCCCGCCGGCGCCGATCACGAGCACCCGGCCGGCGCTCACGCGCGCCTGGCCATCGATGCCGAACTCCTCGAGCAGGATGTGGCGCGAGTAGCGCAGCAGGTCGTCGTCTTCGTTCATGGCGGTGGAGAAAGCAAAAGGGACCGGTCTGGCCGGTCCCCTGCGGTGGGATGCGAAGTCGGAGCGTCCGGAAGGGGCTCGAGCCCCGGCCGGTCAGTTCTCCTTCTTCTCTTCCTTGTTGTCGACGATCACCTGCGTCTTGCTGACCAGCACCGGCTGGCCCTTGAGACGGTTGAGCGCCTGCACCAGCGGGAAGTCCTTGTCGGAGCCGAATTCGGGCACCTTGCGGTCCTGCGGCGGCTTCTTGGCTTCTTCCTCGAGGCGCTTGCGGGCCTCGTCGCGGGCCTTCTCGCGCTCGGGGTCCTTCACCTCGGGGCCCTGGCCGCTGGCCAGGTGCTTCTCGAGGTCGGCCTCGCGCATGCGCAGCGCTGCGAAGGGGCTGCCCTCGGCGCTCTCGTCGACCAGCACGTTCGGCACGATGCCCTTGGCCTGGATCGAGGTGCCGCTGGGGGTGTAGTAGCGCGCGGTGGTGATCTTCAGGCCGGTGTCGGGGCCGAGCGGACGCACCGTCTGCACCGAGCCCTTGCCGAAGGTCTGGCTGCCCATGATGGTGGCGCGCTTGTGGTCCTGCAGCGCGCCCGCGACGATTTCGCTGGCCGAGGCCGAGCCTTCGTTCACGAGCACCACCAGCGGCACCGACTTCAGCGCGGCCGGCAGGCTGCGCAGCGGGTCGCTGCCGGAGCGGCGCTGGTAGAACTCGGGCGCCGCCTTGTAGACCGCCTTGCTCTCGGCGAGCTGGCCGTCGGTGGTGACCACCGTGGCGTTCTCGGGCAGGAAGGCCGCCGACACCGCCACGGCCGCGTCGAGCAGGCCGCCCGGGTCGTTGCGCAGGTCGAGCACGAGGCCCTTGAGGTTCGGGTCTTCCTTGTACAGGTCGTCGATCTTCTTCACGAAGTCGTCGACCGTGCGCTCCTGGAATTGCGACAGGCGGATCCAGCCGTAGCCCGGCTCGATCATCTTGCCGCGCACCGATTGGGTGCGGATTTCCTCGCGCGTGATCGTGACCGGGAAGGTGCGGCTCTCGTCCTTGCGGAAGATCGTCAGAAGCACCTTGGTGTTCGCCTCGCCGCGCATGCGCTTGACCGCCTCGTTGAGCGACAGGCCGCGCACCGCGGTGTCGTCGATCTTGGTGATCAGGTCATTGGGCTTGAGGCCGGCACGGAACGCGGGCGATCCCTCGATCGGGGAGACCACCTTGATCAGGCCGTCTTCCTGCGAGATCTCGATGCCCACGCCGACGAACCGGCCGGTGGTGCCTTCCCTGAATTCCTTGAACGACTTCTTGTCGAAGTACTGGGAATGCGGGTCGAGCCCGGCGACCATGCCGGAGATGGCGTCGGAGATCAGCTTCTTCTCGTCGACCGGTTCGACGTAGTCGCTCTTGACCATGCCGAACACGGCAGCGAGCTGCTGCAGTTCCTCGAGCGGCAGGGGCGCGAGCGAGCCGCGCGCGACGGTCTGCAGCGAGGCGGTGGTCAGGACGCCTGCAACGGCGCCGGCGGCGACCCAGCCGGTGATCTTGAGTTTCTGGCCCATGGGTAAGTGTCCTTGTCGGCTGTCGAACCAATATACACAGCTTGGAAACAAATTGCCCGCCGGGGTTCCACGGGTGGAGCGGCGGGCACGGTTTTTCTACAGCTCGGCTTCAGCCTTTGCCTTGCGAGGCGACCGCGGCGGCGGCTTTCTCGGCGGCGGCGGCATCGCCCAGATAGTAGTGCCGCAGCGGCTTGAGATCGTCGTCGAGCTCGTACACCAGGGGAATGCCGTTCGGGATGTTCAGGCCGACGATGTCGTCGTCCGAGATGCCGTCGAGGTACTTCACCAGCGCGCGGATCGAGTTGCCGTGCGCCGCCACCACGAGGCGGCGGCCGGTGCGGATGGCCGGGGCCATCGACTCGTTCCAGAACGGCAGCACGCGCGCCACCGTGTCCTTCAGGCATTCGGTCAGCGGGATCTGTTCGGGCGCGAGCTTGGCGTAGCGCACGTCGCTGCGTTCGCTGCGCGGGTCGTCGGCTTCCAGCGGCGGCGGCGGCGTGCTGTAGCTGCGGCGCCAGACCAGCACCTGCTCGTCGCCGTACTTCTTGGCCGTTTCGGCCTTGTTCAGGCCCTGCAGCCCGCCGTAGTGGCGTTCGTTGAGGCGCCACGAATGCACCACGGGCAGCCAGGTGCGGTCGAGCTCGTCGAGCGTGTGCCACAGGGTGCGCGTGGCGCGCTTGAGCACGCTGGTGTAGGCCACGTCGAAGTCGTAGCCCTCGGCCTTCAGCAGCCGGCCCGCCTGCTTGGCCTGCTCGACGCCGGTCTCGGTCAGGTCGACGTCGGTCCAGCCGGTGAAGCGGTTTTCGAGGTTCCAGGTCGATTCGCCGTGGCGGATCAGTACCAGTTTGTGCATGTCGGAGGCCTTTGGCAGCGCTTTGTAAACCCGACATTCTAAAATCCCGGGTTTGCCTCTCTCCAAGGAACCTCCGTGAAATTGATCGAATTCGTCACCGCGAACTGGATGCTGGTCCTGATCGTGCTCAGCTCGGGCGCCATGCTGGCCTGGCCGCTGATTCGCGGCGCGGGGGGCGGCACGCTGACGGCCGACGCGGCGGTGCACCTCATCAACCGCGAGCGCGCGGTGCTGGTCGACCTGCGCGATCCCGAGGAATTCGCCGCCGGCCACATGATCGGCGCCAAGAACGTGCCGCTGGCCCAGCTCGAGGAAAAGCTGGCCTCCACGGTCAAGAACAAGAACGTGCCGCTGCTGCTGGTGTGCGAGAACGGCTCGCGCGCGCAGCGCGCGGTGGCCGCGGCCAAGAAGTTGGGTTACGAGCAGGCCCAAGCGGTGTCCGGCGGGCTCAAGGCGTGGAAAGCGGCTAATCTGCCGGTTGAAAAGGCCTGAACCCCACCGAGATACGAACCATGCAAGCCGTCAAGATGTACACCACCGCCGTGTGCCCCTACTGCACACGCGCCAAGCAGATCCTCAAGTCCAAGGGCGTCGAGCAGATCGAGGAGATCCGCATCGACAGCGATCCCCAGGCGCGCATGGCCATGATGGAGATCACCCAGCGCCGCACGGTGCCGCAGATCTTCATCGGCGACACCCACGTGGGCGGCTGCGACGACCTGATGGCGCTCGACAGCCGCGGCGGCCTGGTGCCGCTGCTGCAGGGCCAGGCGGCCTGATCCGAGCCCGGCCGACCGCCGGTCCGTAGCCGTCACATCGCCGGGCGATAATCGCCCGTTCACCATCTGCGGCCCGCCGCGGGAAACCATCCCCCGGCGGGCCTTGTTTTGACCCTCGAAAGTTCAGCCATGGCCGACCAGCAAGCCCAAGATCCCGTGTTCCAGATCCAGCGCGTCTACCTCAAGGACCTGTCGCTCGAACAACCCAACTCGCCCGCGATCCTGCTGGAACAGGAACAGCCCACCGTCGACATCCAGCTCGGCGTGGACGCCCAGCCCGTGGCCGACGGCATCTTCGAGGTGTCGGTGTCCGCCACCGTGCAGACCAAGATCGGCGACAAGACCGTGTTCCTGGTCGAAGCCAAGCAGGCCGGCATCTTCGAGATCCGCAACCTGCCCGAAGACCAGATGGGCCCGATCCTCGGCATCGCCTGCCCGCAGATCGTCTACCCCTACCTGCGCGGCAACGTGGCCGACGTGATCCAGCGCGGCGGCTTCCCGCCCGTGCACCTGGCCGAGATCAACTTCCAGGCCATGTACGAGCAGCAGCAGGCACAGGCCGCCGGCCAGCCGTCGCCCATCATCACGCAGTAAGCCTGACGGCACGCAACGCCGCGACGCCGATGAAGATCTGCGTTCATGGCGCCGGCGCCTGGGGCACGGCGGTGGCCGTCAATGCGGCCGCCCGCCACGAGGTCACGCTGTGGGCCCGCGACGCGGCCCAGGCCGAGACCATCTCCCGGGCCCGCGAGAACACCCGCTATCTGCCGGGGCTGGCATTGCCGGCCTCGCTCTCGGTGCGCGCGGGCGGCATCGGCCAGGCGCAGGCCGGCGCCGACCTCGTCATCGTGGCCACGCCCATGGCCGCGCTGCGCCTGCAGCTCGAGACCCTGCGCGACAGCGGCACCCGCGTGCCGGTCGCCTGGCTCTGCAAGGGCGTCGAGCCCGCGCAGGCCGCGAACACCACCGCTTCCTCCTTCGGCCTGCTGGCTCACGAGATCCGCGCGCAGGTCGCGCCCGATCTGCTGGCCGGCGTGCTCAGCGGCCCGAGCTTCGCGCAGGAAGTGGCCGAGGGCCGCCCGACCGCACTGGTCGCCGCCAGCCCGCATGCCGCCGTGCGCGACGCGCTGGTCGATGCCTTCCATGGCCCCGCGCTGCGCGTCTATGCCAACGACGACATCGTCGGCGTCGAGGTCGGCGGCGCGGTCAAGAACGTGCTGGCCATCGCCACCGGCCTGTGCGACGGCCTCGCGCTGGGCCTCAATGCACGCGCCGCGCTGATCACGCGCGGCCTGGCCGAGATGACCCGCTTCGGCCTCGCGCTCGGCGCCCGCACCGACACCTTCATGGGCCTGTCGGGCCTGGGCGACCTGGTGCTGACCGCCACCGGCGACCTGTCGCGCAACCGCAAGGTCGGCCTGCTGCTGGCCCAGGGCCGCACCCTGGCGCAGGCGGTCGATTCGCTCGGCCACGTGGCCGAGGGCGTCTACTGCGCCCGCACCGTGGTGCAGCGCGCGCGCGGGCTGGGCGTGGAAATGCCCATTGCCGAGGGCGTGGTCGCGCTGCTCGACGGCCGCGTGAGCCCGGCCGATGCCGTGGCCGCGCTCACCGGGCGCGACCCGGTGCCCGAATCGGTCCGGCCGCCGCCCTGAAGGCGGCCCCATAACAACATCCGGAAGACAAGCCGCCCCATGCGTTCCCGTTTCGATTTCTCCGCGCCGGCCATCGCCGCGCTGGCCCAGGCCGATGCGGTCCGCGCACTGCAGGAGGACGTCGCCGACGGCGACCTCACCGCCTCCCTGGTCGATGCCGGCCGCCGCGCCCAGGCGCGCGTGCTGGTGCGCGAGCCGGCCGTGCTGTGCGGCGCGCCCTGGGTCGAGGCCACGCTGGCGCAGCTCGATCCGCAGGTGCGCATCGACTGGCGCTGCGCCGAGGGCGGGCGCTGCGAGCCGAACCAGGTCGTGCTCGAGATGGAAGGCCCGGCCCGCGCGCTGCTGACCGCCGAGCGCACCGCGCTCAACTTCCTGCAACTGCTGAGCGCCGTGGCGACCAAGGCCGCGCTCTACAGCGACATCGTCGAGGGCACGCGCGCGCGCATCGTCGACACCCGCAAGACCCTGCCGGGCCTGCGCCTGGCGCAGAAGTACGCGGTGCGCACCGGCGGTGGCCTCAACCACCGCATCGGCCTGTACGACGCCGTGCTGATCAAGGAAAACCACATCGCCGCGGCCGGTGGCGTGGCCGCCGCGCTGCGCGCCGTGGCCCCCGCGGCCGAGCGTGCCGACTTCGTCGAGATCGAGGTCGAGACGCTGGCGCAACTGCGCGAGGCGCTCGAGGCCGGCGCGCGCATGGTGCTGCTCGACAACATGGACCTGCCGACCCTGCGCGAGGCGGTGCGCATCAACGACGCCGCCGGCGAAGGCCGCGCGGTGCTCGAGATCTCGGGCGGCGTCACGCTCGAGGGCCTGCGCGAGCTGGCCGAGACCGGCGTCGACCGGATCTCGGTCGGCGCGCTGACCAAGGACGTCAAGGCCATCGATTTCTCGATGCGCTTCCAGGACCGCTGAGAAAGACGCGCGCATGGCTTCCTCCGTCATCGATGTCGAGTACGAACAGCCTGCAGAAGGGAGCGTCTGCGACACCCGCCGCGCCTGGGCCCGCGTGCCGCCCGAGCCCACGCCCACCGAGCGCGAGGCGCTCAAGGAGCGCATCCGCCGCCTGCTGCGCGAGCGCAACGCGGTCATGGTGTCGCACTTCTACGTCCACCCCGACCTGCAGGACCTGGCCGAGGAAACCGGCGGCATCGTCAGCGATTCGCTCGAGATGGCGCGCTTCGGCCGCGACCACGCGGCCGGCACGCTGGTGGTGTCGGGCGTGCGCTTCATGGGCGAGACCGCCAAGATCCTGTCGCCCGAGAAGCGGGTGCTGATGCCCGACCTCGACGCCAACTGCTCGCTCGACCTGGGCTGCCCGGTCGACGAGTTCAGCGCCTTCTGCGACGCCCATCCCGACCGCACCGTGGTCGTCTACGCCAACACCAGCGCCGCCGTGAAGGCGCGCGCCGACTGGCTCGTCACCTCGAGCTGCGCGCTCGACGTGGTGGGCGCGCTGCATGCGCAGGGCCGCAAGATCCTCTGGGGCCCCGACCGCCACCTCGGCGACTACATCCAGCGCCAGACCGGTGCCGACATGGTGAGCTGGAACGGCGCGTGCATCGTGCACGACGAGTTCAAGGCGCTCGAGCTCGAGCTGCTCAAGCAGGCCCATCCGCGCGCCAAGGTGCTGGTGCATCCCGAGTCCTCGGCCGAGGTGATCGCGCTGGCCGATGCCGTGGGTTCGACCTCGGCGATCCTCAACGCCGCGCGCCAGCTCGACGCGACCGAGTTCATCGTCGCGACCGACAACGGCATGCTGCACAAGCTGCGTGCGCTCAACCCGGGCAAGACCTTCATCGAGGCGCCCACGGCCGGCAACGGCGCCACCTGCAAGAGCTGCGCGCATTGCCCGTGGATGGCGATGAACGGGCTGGCCGACCTCGCGAACGCGCTCGAGACCGGCGCCGGCGAGATCCACGTCGACCCGGCGCTGGGCCTGCGCGCGCGCGTGCCGATCGACCGCATGCTGGCCTTCACGGCCGGGCTGAAGAACGGCATCGCGCCCGGCAGCCTGGTGGCGGGGATCGGCGCGGCCTGAAGAAGCCCGTCAGCGTCCGTCCCAGGCGGAACGGGTCGCGGCCTTCCTGAACAGCTGGCGGTTGGCGTCGCTCGCCGGCGGCTCCGAGTCGCCGAAGATCGCGGCCATCCAGTGGCCGTCGGTCGGGTTCGGGAACAGCACGTACTTGCGACCGAACTGCTCGCGGTCGGCTTCCATCGCCTGCATCCGCTGGTCGACGTTCTTCACGTAGTACTTGCGCCGGAAGTCGTTGAGGTTGTCGCCGAGGTAGACCACCACGTCGAACTGCTGCGCGATCTGCTCCTGCCGCGGCTGCTTGTTGCTGCTGTCGCGCAACACGGTCAGGTGCTCCTTGTCGGCATAGGGCGCGCCCAGCACCTTGAGGTGTTCCATCGCGTACTCGTAGGTGCGTTCGCCCTGTTCGCGGCTGGTCACGTAGAACACCTCCACGCCGTTCTCCCGGCAGAGCGCAGGAACTCCTGCGAGCCGGGCGAGGGCACGATCTGGTTCCTCGGGATCCACGCGTCCCACTTCGGATCGTCGAAGAAATCCTGGCCCTCGTTGATCAGGTAGCCCCAGTAGGCCAGCGGCAGCAGGATCGTGTCGTCCATGTCGGTCACCACCGCCAGCGGCTTGTCGCCGGGGCGGCGCTTCTTCAGTGCCGCTTCCACGTGCATGCGCGCCACGTTGAAGCCCTGGTGATAGAGCGCGCGGTACTCGGCCGCGGTCTGCTTCCAGGCCACGGCGCCGATCAGCAGGTTGTTCGTGCCGGCGCCCGCGGCGGCGGGCGGGGCCTGCGTCTGGGCGCAGCCCGCGGCGAGCAGCAGCGCGGCCGTGGCGCCGGCGATGGCCGCGAAGCGGCGGGGGGTCGAATGGGGTTTCAAGCTGCAATCCTCCCTGGATCGTGTTGTAGAAAAAGTGCGCCCGCCGTTGTATCAAACCGGCTTCGTCGTCCGGCTTTGCTTGCGCAGCGGTTTTTATTTATAGCCCTCGGGCTTGCGGATGCGCTGGTCACCGCGCCGCGCGGGAGCGCCGAGTCAGAACTCCAGCGTGCAGGAGTCGCCGAGCGCCGCGCGCCACACCCGCACGCGCGCCAGCGATGCGCGCAGCTCGCCCAACGCCTCGGCGATGAACAGGCACAGGTTCTCCAGCGTGGGCGGATGCAGCCCCGGCACCTCGTCGAGCAGCCGGTGGTCGAGCCGCTCGCGCACGTCCTCGAGCCGGCGTCGCAGCAGGCCCAAGTCGATCACCATGCCGGTCGCGGGATCGCGCTCGCCCGCGAGCCAGACTTCGGCGTGGTAGGTGTGGCCGTGGATGCGGCGGCTGCCTTCGGCCTCGATCTCGCGTTTCAGGGTGTGGGCGGCGTCGAAGAAGAAGCGTTGGCTGATCGTGAATCGCATGGGGAACGGAGGAACGGGAAAGCGGGCATCAGCGCATCAGCGGATGCCGGTGAACTTGTGGGTCTGCACGCTGAGGCGCCAGCGCGGCTGGCGCAGGCAGGCGTCGATGCACAGCGCGGTGTGGGCGGCCTGCCGCGGGCCATCCATGGGTTGCAGGAAGCGGTGCGCGAACTCGCCGCTGCGCGCCATCGCGTCGAGGTCGATGCCCTCCTGCGGCCACACCAGCTTGAGCTCCTGACCGCGCCGCTGCACCCAGGGCGCGCCGGCCTTGGGGCTGATGCAGAGCCAGTCGATACCCTCGGGCGCGGCCACGGTGCCGTTGCTCTCGACGGCGATGCGGAAGCCGCGCGCATGCAGCGCATCGATCAGCGCGGCGTCGACCTGCAGCAGCGGCTCGCCGCCGGTCAGCACCACGAGGCGATGGCCGGCGTCGTCGGCGGGCCACTGCGCGGCGATGGTGTCGGCCAGCGCATCGGCCTCCTTGAACTTGCCGCCCAGCGTGCCGTCGGTGCCGACGAAATCGGTGTCGCAGAAACGGCAGACGGCGCTGGCGCGGTCGGCCTCGCGGCCGCTCCAGAGGTTGCAGCCAGCGAAGCGGCAGAACACGGCGGGCATGCCGGCCTGGCCGCCTTCGCCCTGCAGCGTGTAGAAGATCTCCTTGACGCTGTAGCTCATCGCGTCGCCGCCCAGGGCTCGATCTCGAGGTTGTCGATCAGCCGCGTGCTGCCCAGGCGCGCGGCCGCGAGCGCCACCAGCGGCTCGGTGCCGTCGAGCGCGGCCGGCGGCTGCAGGTCGAGGCGCCGCCGCACCGTCAGGTAGTCGGGCTGCCAGCCGCGCTGCGCCAGCGCCTGCATCGCGCGTCCCTCGATCGCCGCGAGCTCGCCGCCGCCGCGCACGGCCTCGGCGATCTCCTTGAGCGCGCGCGAGAGCTGCACCGCCTCGGCGCGCTCGCCCTCGCTGAGGTAGCCGTTGCGCGAGGAGAGCGCGAGGCCGTCGTCGGCGCGGCGCGTCTCGCCGCCCACGACCTCGATCGGAAGCGCGAACTGCCGCACCAGGTGACGGATCATCATCAGCTGCTGGTAGTCCTTCTTGCCGAACACCGCCACGCGCGGCTGCACGCAGCTGAACAGCTTCATCACCACGGTGCACACGCCGACGAAGAAGCCGGGCCGGAAGTGGCCCTCGAGGATGTCGGCCAGCGCCGGGTCGGGATGCACCTTGCAGGTCTGGGGCTCGGGATAGAGCGCCCGCTCGTCGGGCGCGAACAGCACGTCGCAGCCGGCGGCTTCCAGCTTGGCGCAGTCGCTGTCCCAGGTGCGCGGATAGGTGTCGAAGTCCTCGTGCGGCAGGAACTGCAGCCGGTTCACGAAGATGCTCGCGACGGTGGCGTCGCCCAGCGGCTTCGCCTGCGTGACCAGCGCGATGTGGCCGTCGTGCAGGTTGCCCATGGTCGGCACGAAGGCGGGGCGCTCGAAGCGTGCCAGGTGGTCGCGCAGTTCGGGGATGGTGCGGGCGATGAACATGAGGAAGTCCTCCTTGGAACGATGGAAAAAACGAAGAGGGGCTTACCAGGCGTGCAGCCGGTCGTCGGGAAAGCTGCCGTCCTTGACGGCGCGCACATAGGCCGCGAGCGCCTGCGGGATGCCGCCGGCGCCGTCCATGAAGTTGCGCACGAACTTCGGCATGCGGCCCAGGTTCAGGCCCAGCATGTCGTGCAGCACGAGCACCTGGCCCGCGGTGCCGCGGCCGGCCCCGATGCCGATGGTGGCGCAGCGCGTGAGTTCGGCCGTGAGCGCGGCGGCCAGCGCGGCCGGCACCATCTCGAGCACCAGCATCGCGGCGCCCGCGTCCTGCAGCGCCTGGGCCTCCTCGCGCAGCCGGGCCGCGGCGGCGTCGCCCTTGCCCTGCACGCGGTAGCCGCCGAGCGCATGCACGGTCTGCGGCGTCAGGCCCAGGTGCGCGCACACCGGGATGCCGCGCTCGACCAGGAAGCGCACCGTCTCGGTGGTCCAGCCGCCGCCCTCGAGCTTCACCATGTGGGCGCCGGCCTGCATCAGCACGGTGGCGCTGCGCAGCGCCTGTTCGCGCGATTCCTGGTAGCTGCCGAAGGGCAGGTCGGCGATCAGCCAGGCCGTGCCCTGCACGCGGCGCAGCCCGCGCGAGACGCTGTCGGTGTGGTGGCGCATGGTCTCGAGCGTGACGCCGACCGTGCTCGAGAGGCCCTGGCAGACCATGCCGAGCGAATCGCCGACCAAGAGGCATTCGACGCCCGCGGCATCGGCCACGGCCGCGAAGGTGGCGTCGTAGGCCGTGAGCATCGCGATCTTCTCGCCGCGCGCATGCAGCTCGGCCAGCCGCGGCAGACTCAGCGGCTTGCGCGTGGCGGGCTGCGAGGCCGGCGGCAGCGTGCCGTAGGGCGTGGCGGCGGTGGCTTCGTTCGGGGTGGAGGCGGTGGACATGGTTGGGTTTCTCCCTGCGGGCGTCGGTGGCCGGGCATCCTGGGGTTGAAGAAAGCGGGAACGGGTGGGTCTATCGGTCGGCCGGCACCAGCACCGTGGGCGCGGTGGGCTCGGCGAGCGAAGGGTAGTCGCGGCTGAAATGCAGGCCCCGGCTCTCGTGGCGGGCCTGCGCGGAACGCACGATCAGCTCGGCCACCTGCACCAGGTTGCGCAGTTCGAGCAGGTCGCGCGTGACGTGGAAGTTGGCGTAGAACTCGTGGATCTCGGCCTGCAGCAGCGCGATGCGGTGGCTCGCGCGCTCCAGGCGCTTGTTGGTGCGCACGATGCCCACGTAGTCCCACATGAAGCGGCGCAGCTCGTCCCAGTTGTGCGAGATCACCACCGCCTCGTCGGCATCGGTCACCTGGCTCGCATCCCAGGCCGGCAGCGCCACCGGCTTGCGTGCCGGCGCGGCGCCGATGGCCGCCGCGGCCGCGCGCGCGAACACCATGCACTCCACCAGCGAATTGCTGGCCAGCCGGTTCGCGCCGTGCAGCCCGGTGCAGGCGGTCTCGCCGATCGCGTAGAGGCCCGGCAGGTCGGTGCGGCCGGCCAGGTCGGTCACCACGCCGCCGCAGGTGTAGTGGGCGGCCGGCACCACCGGGATCGGCTCGCGCGTGATGTCGATGCCGAGCTCGGCGCAGCGCGCGAGGATGTTCGGGAAATGCGCGCGCAGGAAATCGGGGCTCTGGTGCGAGATGTCGAGGTGCACGCAGTCCAGGCCGTGCTTCTTCATCTCGAAGTCGATCGCGCGCGCCACCACGTCGCGCGGCGCGAGTTCGGCGCGCTCGTCGTGCCGCGGCATGAAGCGGGTGCCTCCCGCCGATTCGGGCAGCTTGAGCAGCCCGCCTTCGCCGCGCACCGCCTCGCTGATCAGGAAGGACTTGGCATGCGGGTGGTAGAGGCAGGTCGGGTGGAACTGGATGAACTCCATGTTCGACACCCGGCAGCCCGCGCGCCAGGCGGCGGCGATGCCGTCGCCGGTGGCGGTGTCGGGGTTGGTGGTGTAGAGGTAGACCTTGCCCGCGCCGCCCGTGGCCAGGATGGTGTGCGGCGCGCGGAAGGCCAGCACCTCGCCGCTGGCGTCGTCGAGCGCGTAGAGGCCCGCGCAGCCCGCCTCGGGCGCACCGAGCCGCTCGCCGGCGACCAGGTCGACCAGCGTGTGGTGCTCGAACAGCGTGACGTTGGGCGTGCGGCGCACGCGCTCGATCAGCACCTGCTGCACGGCCGCGCCGGTGGCGTCGGTCACGTGCACGATGCGGCGCTGGCTGTGGCCGCCTTCGCGCGTGAGGTGCAGGTCGCCGTCCTCCTCGGAGAAGGGCACGCCGAGCTCGCGCAGCCAGCCGATGGCCTCGGGCGCGTGCTCGACCACGAAGCGCGTGGCGGCCGGATCGCACAGGCCGGCGCCGGCCACCAGCGTGTCGTCGACATGGGCGTCGAAGCTGTCGCCCGCGGCCAGCACCGCCGCGATGCCGCCCTGGGCCCAGCCGCTGGAGCCGTCGGCCAGCGCGCGCTTGGTCAGCACCGCCACGCGGTGCGTGGGCGCCAGCAGCAGGGCCGCGGAGAGCCCGGCGAGGCCGCTGCCGACGATGAGGACGTCGAAATCGAGGGAGGAGGCCATGGCGCGCGGGAAGGGACGAGGGTCAGGATCGGTGGTGCGGCAGCGCACCGGTCCGGCCCGACGGCAGGGTGAGAGGGAGGTGCCGCGCCGCCGGGCGGCGCGCGAAGGAGGTGGGCCGCATGGGACTTCAGGCCGGGGAGTAGGCCAGCCGCACGTAGATCGGCGCGAAGGCCTCGGCCTGCGTGATCTCGATCAGCGTTTCCTTGGCCAGCTCGAGCATCGCGATGAAGGTCACGACCATCACCGGCGCGCCGCGCGAGATGTCGAACAGCTTCTCGAACTCCACGAAGCGCTGGCCCTGCAGGTGGCGCAGCACGATGCTCATGTGCTCGCGCACGCTGAGTTCCTCGCGCGAGATCTTGTGGTGCTGCACGAGCTTGGCGCGCTTCATGATGTCGGCCCAGGCATCGCGCAGGTCGACCACTCCCACCTCGGGGAAGCGCGGCTTGAGCGACTGCTCGATGTAGACCTGGGCGCGCCAGAAGTCGCGCCCGTAGGTCGGCATCGCATTAAGCGAGGCCGCCTGCAGCTTGGTCTGCTCGTACTCGAGCAGCCGCCGCACGAGCTCGGCGCGCGGGTCCTCGGCTTCCTCGCCCTCGGCCGCCTTCTTGGGCGGCAGCAGCATGCGCGACTTGATCTCGATCAGCATCGCGGCCATCAGCAGGTATTCCGCCGCGAGCTCGAGGTTGGTCTGGCGGATCTCGTCGACGTAGCTCAGGTACTGCCGCGTCAGCGCGGCCATCGGGATGTCGAGGATGTTGAAGTTCTGCTTGCGGATCAGGTACAGCAGCAGGTCCAGCGGGCCCTCGAAGGCCTCGAGGAAGACCTGCAGCGCCTCGGGCGGGATGTACAGGTCCTTCGGCATCGCGAACAGCGGCTCGCCGTAGAGCCGGGCGAGCGCGACCTGGTCGACCACCTCGGGCATGGCCACGACCAGCGTGTCGCTGTCCTCGTCGCGCGGTCCGCTCATCGGGCAGGTGCTATCGAAAAGGTAGCGCCGTGCCCAGCATTGGCGGGCGACGGATGCCGCATCGGCATCATGTTCTTACTTGGCCTGGGTCTGGTAGACGTAGGGCTGCTGCGGCACGCGGGCTTCCGCGTATTCCTCGAGCAGGCCGCGGTCGAGGTGCTTGTCCCAGAGCAGGGCGCGGCCCGCGCGCTGTTCCGCCTCGAGCGTCGGCTTCTTGGTTTTCATCTCGTCGATGAAGCTGGTGATCTCGGAGGTGTAGTGGGGGCGGCGGAAGATGGACATAGACTGAACCTTTGTGGGCGCGAATTTTACCGGGGGACGGCATGGGGCAGGTACGAGTCTGGCGGATCGGGGTGGCGGCCGTGTGGCTGGCGGCGGTGGCGGCCCTCTTTGCGGGCTGCGATTCGCAGCGCATCGAGCAGCTCGAGGAGGGCGTATCGACCGAGGCCGACGTGCGTGCGCGCTTCGGCGAACCCGAGAACGTCTGGGACGCGCCCGGCGGCCGGGTGTTCGAATACAACCGCCAGCCCCAGGGCCAGAAGAACTACATGGTCACCATCGGCGCCGACGGAAAGATGAGCGCGCTGCGCCAGGTGCTCACGCCCGAGAACTTCGCGCGCGTGAAGAACGGCATGGCGATGGAAGACCTGCGCAAGATGCTCGGCAAGCCCGCCAAGGTCACGCCCTATCCGCTGCGCCGCGAGTACGAATGGGAATGGCGCTGGCTGCAGCCGCCCAATTCGCCGATGGTGTTCACCGCGGTGCTCAACGACGACCAGCGGGTGGTGCGCAGCGGCTCCTCGCCCGACCGCGGCACCGAGGCGCCCTGAGACCATGAACACGTTCTGAGTCCGGGAAACGCGCCCGGTCACCCCATGAAAATGGGGGGCGCGAAGCGCGCGGCGCCGACTAAGCTCGGCGCCACCCCATGCCCGACGCCGCCACCCCCGCCGCTTCCACTTCCGCGCTGCGCTGGCGCGTCGCATTGCTCGAGGACGATGCCGAGGTCCGGCACTTCTTCGAGGCCTGCATCGCCGCCCATCCCGAACTCGAGCTGGTCGCCTCGCTGGGCCTGATGGCCGAGGCCACGGCCTGGTTCGACAGCCACCAGGCCGACATCCTGCTGACCGACCTCGCGCTGCCCGACGGCCACGCGCTCGAGCTGCTGCGCCAGGTGGTGCGCAGCCAGCCGGCCTGCGAGGTGCTGGTGGTCTCGGTCTTCGGCGACGAGGACACGGTGCTCGACTGCGTGCGCGCGGGCGCGGTGGGCTACATCCAAAAGGATTCCTCGCCGGCCGACATCGCCCAGGTGATCGTCGACATCAAGCACGGTGCCTCGCCGATCTCGCCGATGATCGCGCGCAAGCTGCTGCTGCACGTGCGCGGCGGCGATGCCAGGCCCGCCGCATCGGCCGCGCCCGACCCGGCCGCCGCCATGATGCTGACCCCGCGCGAGACCGAGGTGCTGGAGCTGATCTCGCGCGGCTACTCGTACGGCGAGATCGCGCGCCTGCAGGGCGTGACCAAGCACACGGTGCAGGGCCACATCAAGAACCTCTACAGCAAGCTCGCGGTGCATTCGCGCGGCGAGGCCGTGTTCGAGGCCAGCCGCATGGGGCTGCTGGGGCGCATGCTGGGCTGATGCGCCGCCTCCTGCTTGCCGTCCTCGCGCTGGTGGCCGTGCTGCTGATGCCCGCCACGGCGGGGGCCGCCAGCGAGGTGCTCGCACTCGACCGCGGCGAACTGCAGGTGCGCTTCGTCGGCCGCGCCTCGCCGCCGCCGGCCGAGGTCACGCTGCCGCTGCACTGGGACGCCCACTGGCCGCGCGCCGTCGGCTGGGCCCAGCTGCGCATCCGCTTCGCCGCACCCGCGGGCCATGCCGACGAGCCGCAGGCGCTGCTCGTCAGCCGCATCGGCAACGCCTACCGCGTGAAGCTCAACGGCCAGGTGATCGCGGCCGCCGGCAAGCTCGAGCAGATCAACGACGGCTGGTCGAACCGCCGCCCGCTGTGGCTGCGCGTGCCGCCCTCGCTGCTGCGCGACGGCGAGAACCTGCTCGAGATCGCGGTGCGCGCCGATCCCTCGCGCCGCGCCGGCATCGCGCCGGTGCGCCTGGGCGCCGAGCGCCTGCTGCAGCCGCAGTGGGACGCGCTCGAATGGCGCCACGTCACCCTGCCGCGCGTGATCACGCTGTTCAGCCTGCTGGTGGCGGTGTTCTGCCTGATGCTGTGGGCGCAGCAGCGCGAGGCCGTCTACGGCTGGGCCGCGCTGTGCGAGGCGCTGTGGAGCCTGCGCATCGCCACCACCTGGTGGGAGGAGGGGCTGCTCGCCTGGCCGAGCTGGTTCAAGGTGGTGCTCGCGGTGTTCTGGCTCGGCCACATCGCCACCTACCTCGTGATCCGGCAGGTCTGGCGCGGCCGGCCGCGGCGCGAGCAGTGGCTGGTCTGGGGCGTGCTGGGCCTGGGACCGGTGGCGCTGGCGCTCGGCACGCTGCAGCAGACGCAGAACTGGGTGCTCGGCTGGATCCTGCTGCTGGTGGCCGGCTGGCTGGCGCTGTCGCTGCGGCTGGGCTGGGAGGCTTGGCGCCACCGGGCCGGCGAGCGCGCCTGGATGCTGCTGATCCTGGTCGCGGGCTGGGTCGCGCTGGTGCGCGACAGCGTGATCGCGCGGCTTTTGGTCGAGCGCTTCGACGAGGCCGGCTGGACCAAGTTCGCGGCCGTGCTGGTGAGCCTCGCGATCCTCGCCATCGTGGGCATCCGTTTCCAGCGCACGCGCGAGGAGCTGCGCCAGCTGCACCTGTCGCTCGAGGACCGCATCCGCCTGCGCGAGTCCGAGCTGGCCGACAAGCATGCCGAGCTGCGCCGGCTCGAGCATGCGAGCGCGGTCGCGGCCGAGCGCGCGCGCATCCTGCGCGACATGCACGACGGCGCCGGCGCGCACCTGATCACCGCCATGCTGCAGCTCGAGCGCGGCGTGGCCACCAAGTCGGAGGTGATGCAGACCCTGCGCGAATCGCTCGACCAGCTGCGGCTGTCGATCGATGCCATCAACCTGCCGGCCGGCGACGCCAACGCGCTGCTCGCGAGCATGCGCTTCCGGCTGCAGCCGCGCATCGAGGCCGCGGGGCTCGCGCTCGACTGGTCGGTGGCGAACCTGCCGCGCTGGCGCTGCGATTCCGACGAGGCCACGCGGCACCTGCAGTACATGCTGCTGGAGGCGATCTCGAACGTGCTGCAGCACGCACGCGCACGCGTGCTCGCGGTCAGCGCGGCGGTCAGCACGACGGTCGGTGGCGATGCCATCGAGATCGTGCTGCGCGACGACGGCTGCGGCCTCGGCGAGGCGCGTGGCAACGGTCTGCGCTCGATGCGCCAGCGCGCGGCGCAGGCCGGCGTCGAGCTGCGCATCGAGAAGGCCGAGCCCGGCACGCGCGTGGTGCTGCGGCTGCCGCTCGCGTAGCGACCGCCATCTTTATGGGGCGCGCCGCGCGCCCCGTTTTCCTAGATTCGAACGCAGCCCCCGCTGCGCATCGCACAGGCCCGCCAGGCCCCGCGCGCACGGGTCGTTCCACCCCTTCGCGCCTCCTCGCCATGACACCTGTTCTTCGGCCGCGTGCCGTCTTCACGCCGACCCTGATCGCCGCCGCCGTCGCCGGCCTGGTGTGCGCATCCGCCTTGCCGCGCGCCTTCGCGCAGAGCGCCTGGACCTCCGCGCCGCCCTATGCCGACATGGCGCGCGCCGACTGGTTCAACGCCGCCAACTGGAGCGCTGGCGTGCCGGGCACCGGCACGGCCGTGACGGTGAACCTCGTGCCCGGCACCGTCGTCGGCATCGTCTCGGGCCCGGCCAGCGCGGCATCGGTCGATGCCTCGAACGGCACGCTGATGGTGGTGGAGGGCGCGGGACGGCTCGACACGGGCCTGTTCAACCTCGGCAGCAGCGACGGCCGCGACGTGCAGACCCTGCTGCGCATCGGCAGCGGCGGCATCGTGAATGCCGCGCGCTTCGTCTCGCAGGGCGGCGGCGGCACCGAGAACACGGTGTCGCTGAGCGGCGCGGGCAGCGCGCTCAACGTCGCCGGCGAGCTGCAGATCGGCCGCAGCGGCACCGGGATGATGCAGCTCGACGAGGGCGCGCGCGTGAGCGCGGGCACGCTGCAGATCGGGCAGGCGGGCACGGCCGACGGCCACGTGCTGGTGATCGGCGAGACCCCGGTCGACGCGCTGGTGGCCCAGCGCATCGTGCTCGCCACGCCGGGCTCGACGCTGGAAATCTCGCGCGCCGGCACGGCCCCGCTGGTGCTGGGCGCGGCGATCTCCGGCCCGGGCCGCTTCGAGGTCTCGAGCCCGGTCACGCTGACCGGCGACAACACCCAGAGCGGCGACATCGTGCTGGGCAGCACGCTGCGCGTGGGCGACGGCGCGAACGCCGGGTCCATCACCGGCAACCTCTCGGGCTTCGGCCGCGTGGTGTTCGACCGCGGCCCGGGCCGCGTGGCCTACGACGGTGCCATCGGCGGCAGCATCGCGATCGACAAGGAGAACGCCGGCACCCTGGCGCTCGGCGGCGCGCACGACACCGACGGCCGCACGCGCGTGCTCGGCGGCACGCTGCTGGTCAACGGCGCGCTGCCGCGCAGCACGGTCGAGGTGGCCGGCGGCGCGACGCTGGGCGGCCTCGGGCAGGTGAAGGCGGCCACCGTGCGCGCGGGCGGCACGCTGGCGCCCGGCGACGGCGGCGTGGGCACCTTCGCCGTGCTCGGCGACCTCGCGCTCGACCCCGGCAGCCGGCTGCACTACGACCTCGGCACGCCGGGCGTGCCGGGGGCCGGCGATCTGGTCACGGTCGCGGGCAACCTCACGCTCGACGGCAGCCTCGACGTCAGCGAGCGCGTCGGCTACGGCAACGGCGTGCAGACCCTGATGCGGGTCGACGGCAGCATCGCCGACAACGGCCTCGAGCTCGGCGCCATGCCCACGGGCTTCACGCACGCGGTGCACGTGCGCGGCTCGACCGTGGAGCTGGAGGTCAGCGGCGGCGCGGTCGGCACCAACCAGTTCTGGGACGGCGGCGGCACGGCCGGCGACGGCGTGGTCGCGGGCGGCGACGGCAGCTGGCGCTACCTCGAGCCGCAATGGACCGACATCGCGGGACGCAACGCGGAGGCCTGGAACGGCAACATGGCGATCTTCCAGGGCCGCGCGGGCGCGGTCACCATCGACGGCCTGTTCGACTTCAAGGGCATGCAGTTCCGCAGCGACGGCTACCGGCTCGAGGAGGGTTCGCACGCCGAGGGCTCGCTGCCCGGGCGGCTGGTGCCGCAGTTGCCCGAGGCGCCGGTGCGCGTCGACGCGGGCGTCACCGCCACCTTCAACGTGGGCATCGAGGGCCCGGGCGGCATCCTCAAGACCGGCCCCGGCACGCTGGTGCTCGCGGGCCGCAACGACCACGGCGGCGTCACCGCGGTCGACGAGGGCGTGCTGCGCGCGGGCCGCGCCAACACCTTCAGCGAGGCCTCGCACCACGACGTGCGCCGTGGCGGCACGCTCGACCTCGCGGGCCACGACCAGACCGTGGCCGGCCTCACGGTGGCGGGCACGGTGTCGCTGGTCGGCACCGAGCCCGGCACGCGGCTGACCGTGCGCGGGCCCTATGTGGGTCAGGACGGCACCCTGCGCCTGGGCACCCGGCTCGGCGACAGCGGCAGCCTCAGCGACCGGCTGGTGATCGACGGCGGCGTCCGCGAGGAGACCCGCGCCCTGAAGGCCGGCACCGTGAGCGCCACCGCGACCGGCCTGCGCGCCAACGCCGCCGCCAGCGTGACGGGCCGCACCCAGGTGCAGATCGTCAACCTCGGCGGCCTGGGCGCGCTGACCACCGGCGACGGCATCGAGGTCGTGAGCGCGATCAACGGCGCCACCACCACCGCGCAGACCACGCGCGATGCCTTCGCGCTCGTGGGCGGCCGCGTGGACGCGGGTGCCTTCGAATACCGGCTGCACGCGGCCGATGCGCAGGGGCTCGGCGAGAACTGGTACCTGCGCTCGAGCGTGGGGGTGACGCCGCCGCCTCCTCCCCCGCCCCCCGCGCCACCTTCCTCCGGCGGCGGCACCGTGGAGCCGCCGCCCCCGCCGACGCTGCCGCCGGCCCCCGCGCCGGTCGAGCGCCCGGCCTACCGCGTGCAGGTGCCGATGCTCGCCGCGCTGCCCGCGCAGCTGCGCGAGAGCGACCTCACGATGCTGTCGAACCTGCACCAGCGCAGCGGCGCGCCACAGGCCGCCGGCGACGGCCCGCCCGTGCGCCGCGCCTGGGGCCGGGTCATCGTGGCCGACCCGACGCTGGCACAGCGCGGCGCGGTCGATCCGCGCAGCGAGATGCACCTGAGCGGCTTCCAGGCCGGCACCGACCTCTGGGCCGGCGGCGCATGGCGCGCCGGCGTCTACGTGGGCCAGCTCGAGGGCAAGGCCGACGTGCAGGGCTTCGCGAGCGGCCTGTGGGGCGCGATCGGCCGCACCGACCTGCGCAGCCGCTACCTCGGCGGCTACGCCACCTTCACCGAGCCCGGCGGCTTCTATGCCGACGCGGTGCTGCAGTTCGGCCGCCACGACTACACGGCGCATCCGCTCGCCGCGCTGCCGATCGAGGGCAAGGGGCGCAGCACCGTGGCCTCGTTCGAGATCGGCCAGTCCTTCGAGCTCGGCGCGGGCTGGGCGCTCGAGCCGCAGCTGCAGCTGATCCACCAGAGCCGCTCCATCGACGAGGCTCTGATCCCCGCCGCGGTGGTGTCGCAGGACAGCGCCAACGGCTGGATGGCGCGCGCCGGCCTGCGGCTGAAGGGCCGCATCGCCGCGGGCGAGGGCGTGGTCGAGCCCTATGGCCGGATCAACCTCTACCGGATGGCCGCGGGCGCCGACATCGCGCGCTTCGCCGGCCCGGCCGCGTCCGCCGACATCGCGAGCAGTGCCAGCGGCAGCGCGGCCGAGCTCGCGGGCGGCTTCTCGTGGCGCATCGGGCCCGCGGTCAGCGTCTATGGCGAACTGGGCCGCCGCTTCGCGCTCGGCGGCGGCCTGCGCTCGCGCGCCTCGGTGCAGGCGAGCGCCGGGGTCAACGTGCGCTGGTGAGGACTCAGGCCGCCGCGTGCAGCGCCGGCCGCCGCGCGCTCCAGGGCATCGCCTGCTCGAGCTGCGCCGCGAGCTGCAGCAGCGTGGCCTCGTCGCCCATCGGCGCCATGCACTGCACGCCGATCGGCAGGTCGCCGGCCATCGCCAGCGGCAGCGAGATCGCGGGCTGGCCCGTGAGGTTGGCCAGCGGGGTGCAGGCGGCGTAGTCGAACAGGTGGTCGAAGAAGCCCTGCGCGTCGCGCGTGGCGTCGTCCTGGTCGAGCACGCCCAGCGCCACCGGCGGGGTGCGCATCGTGGGCGAGAGCAGGATGTCGTGCCGCGCGAAGAAGGGCGCGACCTCGCGCGACACCGCGTTCATCTGCATCAGCGCCAGTTCCAGGTCGAGCGCGCTCAGGCGCAGCCCGTGCTCGGCGGTGGCGCGCGTGCAGGCCTGCACCTGGGCCAGCGCCTGGTCGACACCGATCTGCAGCGCCTGCGCCACGCCCGCCACGCCGGCCGCGAGGAACGAGGACCAGAAGGTGCGCGTGGCCGCGAGGAAGGCCTCGTGCGCATAGGCGGGCGTGGCCCATTCCACGACGTGGCCCAGGTCGGCGAGCACCGCCGCCGTGGCCTCGACCGCCTCGACGCAGGCGCGCGCGGCCGGCTGCGTGCCCGGGAACTGCGTCGTGACCGCGATGCGCAGCCGGCGCGGCGGCGCGCCGATGGCCTGCGCATAGGGCTGCGCGGGCGGCGCCATCAGGAAGGGATCGCCGAGCTCGGGGCCGTGCATCGCGTCGAGCGCGCCGGCGGCATCGCGCACCGTGCGGCACACCACGCCCTCGATGCCCAGCCCCATCAGCGGCAGGCCGTAGCCCGGGCCCGCGCTGACGCGGCCGCGGCTGGGCTTGAGCCCGACCAGGCCGCAGGCCGCGGCTGGAATGCGGACCGAGCCACCGCCGTCGTTGGCATGCGCGACCGGCACGATGCCCGCGGCCACCGCCGCGGCCGAACCGCCGCTGGAGCCGCCCGTGCTGTGCGTCGGGTTCCAGGGGTTGCGCGTGGCGCCGCCGAAGGCGCTCTCGGTGGTGGCGTTGAAGCCGAACTCGGGCGTGTGCGTGCGCCCCAGCGTGGCGAAGCCGGCGCGGCGGAAGCGCGCCATCAGCGCGCTGTCGGCCGGCGCGGGCAGGCCCGGGCCGAACAGCCGGCTGCCGGCCTGGCAGCGCACGCCCTCGGCCTGCAGCACCAGGTCCTTGATGAGGAAGGGCACGCCGCCGAACGGGCCCTGCGCCTCGTGCGCGAGCGGTGCGTCGAACAGCTCGATGATGGCGTTGAGTCGCGGGTTCAGCGCGGCCGCGGCCTCGCGCGCGCAGCGCTGCGCCTCGGCGGCGGTGGTCTCCTTGCGGCGGATGGCGTCGGCGAGCGCGGTGGCGTCGAGGCGGCTGTAGTCGGCGAGATGCATGGCGGCGGGGTCCTGTGTCTTCGTTGGAGTGAAAGGCCGTCCGCAGCGTAGGTGGGCGCTGCCTGTCGCGGCAGTCGTTCAGATGAACGATGCGGGAATCTCCGCGCCCCAGGCGCGCGGCGCGCGCCTAAGATCGCGCCGCATGGCGCAGCAGGCTTTTCCGTCGATGTCGGGCGTTCCCGCCGAGCAGCTCGGCGCGATGCTGCTCGGCCTCTATCCGCTGGCCGCCGAGCCCGAGCGGCTGGGCGCGGGCGCGCTGCTCGACTGGCTGGCGCGCCACATCGCCTTCGACGGTGCCTGGTTCGGCCGCTCGCTGTTCGAGGCCGGCACCCTGCGGCCGCAGGGCGGCCACACGCGCGGCCTGGCGCCCGATTTCGTGAACGACTGGTGCCGCGTGCGGCACATCGATCCCGTGGTGCCGGCCGCGATGGCGCAGCCCGGCCATGGCGTCGCGCTGGGCGCGCACGAGCTGCCGCCCGTGGCCTCGATGCGCGCCTTCGCGGCCGACCATGGCATCGGCCAGGCGCTCAGCGTGATCGTGCCCGCGCCCGGTTCGCCGTGGTGGATGCACCTGTCGCTCTACAGCCGCGAGGCGGCCGGCCTCGGTGCGCGCGCGCAGGCGCTGGTCGAGCTGCTGATGCCGCACCTGGTGCTGGTGCAGGGGCTGGGATTGCACGAGGCGCCGGTGCCGGCATCGGCCGCCCTCACGCTGCTGAGCCGCCGCGAGGCCGAGGTGGCGCGGCTGTTCGCGCAGGGGCAGAGCTACAAGATGGTGGCGCGCACGCTCGGCAGCTCGCCGGCCACGGTGCGCCATCACCTGCGGCAGGTCTATGCCAAGCTGGGCGTGACGAGCAAGGTGCAGATGGCGCGGCTGGTGGGCGCGCCAGTGGCACCTGCCTGATATTCAGTTGCGGGTCACGAAAATCCGTTCACGCTGAGCTTGTCGAAGCGCCGCGCGAGGCTTCGACAGGCTCAGCCCGAACGGTTCTTTTCGATCGACCGGTATGAAAGGCGGCGCCTATTTGCCGCTGTCCGGAATCACCGCATCGGCCGCAGCGCCCACCGCCTTGCCGGTGATGCGCGCGGTGCCGATCGCCGCGTCGGCCGCGAGGCCCACGGCGCCCGCGGTCACGCTGACCGCGGTGCTCGCCACCGAGACCACCGCGCAGCCGCCGAGCGCGGCCAGCAGCGCCGCCGCGAGGGTGGCGCGAAAGAACATCGGCAGCGGTGTCGTCATGGCGGTACCTCTTCGGGAGAACGCGGGATTCAGCGCACGCGCATGCCGGGCGTGGCGCCGGGCCAGGGCTCGAGCACGTGGATGCCCGGCTGGGCCTTCTCGTCGGCGTGGCTGGCGGCGAGCACCATGCCTTCGCTGACGCCGAACTTCATCTTGCGCGGCGCGAGGTTCGCGACCAGCACCGTGAGCTTGCCCACGAGCTGCTCGGGCTGATAGGCCGAGGCGATGCCGCTGAACACGTTGCGGGTCTTGCCTTCGCCCGCGTCGAGCGTGAGGCGCAGCAGCTTGGTCGAGCCCTCGACCTTCTCGCAGGCCACGATCTTCGCGATGCGCAGGTCGATCTTCACGAAGTCGTCGATGCCGATGGTGGGCGCGATGGCCTCGCCGCCGGGCAGCGCATCCGCCGCGGGTGCGGCGGCGGGGGCGGCCACCGGCTCGGGCGCATCGAACAGCTGGTCGACCACCTTGGCGTCGGCACGCTGCATCAGGTGCTTGTACTCGCCGATCGCATGGCCCGCGGGCAGCGCCTGCGCGGCATCGGTCCAGGCGAGCGGCGCGATCTTGAGGAAGGCCTCGACGTTCGCGGCCAGCGCCGGCAGCACCGGCTTGAGGTACAGCGTGAGCAGGCGGAAGGCCTCGATGCAGACCGTGCAGACGTCGTGCAGACGCGCCTCGGCGCCTTCCTTCTTGGCCAGTTCCCAGGGCTTGTTCTGGTCGACGTACTCGTTGACCTTGTCGGCCAGCGCCATCACCTCGCGCAGCGCGCGTGCATAGTCGCGACCGTCGTAGAGCGCGTGGACCTCGCCGGCCGCCTCGCGCAGCGCGAACAGCAGCGCGTCGCCATCGGCCGACACCGCGCCCAGCTTGCCGCCGAAGCGCTTGCCGATGAAGCCGGCCGCGCGGCTCGCGATGTTGATGTACTTGCCCACCAGGTCGCTGTTGACGCGCGCGACGAAGTCCTCGGGGTTGAAGTCGATGTCCTCGTTGCGGCCGTTGAGCTTGGCCGCGATGTAGTAGCGCAGCCACTCGGCATTGAGGCCCAGCGACAGGTACCTGAGCGGGTCGATGCCGGTGCCGCGGCTCTTGCTCATCTTCTCGCCGCTCACCGTCAGGTGGCCGTGCACGTAGACCGCGTCGGGCGCCTTGCGGCCGCTGAAGTGCAGCATCGCGGGCCAGAACAGCGTGTGGAAGGTGATGATGTCCTTGCCGATGAAGTGCACCTGCTCGAGCTCGGGGTCGGCCATGTACTCGGTGTACGAGATGCCGTCGCCGCCCAGTTCGATGCAGCGCTTGTCGAGCAGGTTCTTGAGCGAGGCCAGGTAGCCCACGGGCGCGTCGAGCCAGACGTAGAAGTACTTGCCCGGCGCATCGGGGATCTCGATGCCGAAGTAGGGCGCGTCGCGGCTGATGTCCCAGTCGCCGAGGCCGCCCTTGCCCTCGTCGTCCTTGTAGAGCCACTCGCGGATCTTGTTCTGCACCTCGGGCTGCACGTGGCCGGGCGCGGCGGTCCATTCCTTGAGGTAGGCCTCGCAGCGCGGGTCGGACAGCTTGAAGAAGAAGTGCTCGGAGCTGCGCAGCTCGGGCTTGGCGCCCGACAGCGCCGAGTAGGGGTTGATCAGCTCGGTGGGCGCGTAGACCGCGCCGCAGACCTCGCAGTTGTCGCCGTACTGGTCCTTCGAGTGGCAGTTCGGGCACTCGCCCTTGATGAAGCGGTCGGCCAGGAACATGCCCTTCTCGGGGTCGTAGAACTGTTCGACGCTCTTGGTGCTGATCAGGCCGTTGGCGCGCAGGTCGCGGTAGATGTCCTGCGCCAGCTGGTGGTTCTCGGGGCCGTCGGTCGAGTGCCAGTTGTCGAAGGCGATGTGGTAGCCGTCGAGGTACTGCTTGCGGCCCGCGGCGATCTCGGCCACGAAGGCCTGCGGCGTGACGCCGGCCTTGTCGGCCGCGATGGTGATCGCCGCGCCGTGCGCGTCGTCGGCGCAGACGAAGTTGACGTCGGCACCGTTCATTCGCTGGTTCCGCACCCAGATGTCGGCCTGGATGTACTCCATCATGTGGCCGATGTGGAACTTGCCGTTGGCGTACGGCAGGGCGGTGGTGACGAAGAGCTTGCGCGGGGCGGACATCGGGGGAGGCGCTTTCGGAGTTGCGGGAGCGTCGGAAGCGACGCAGCGGGAGAACCGGGCATTTTAGGTGGCGCCGCGTTCCGGCGGGTTCGATGGGAGCATCGACCCCATGCCGCACCCCGCCGTGTCCCGGTGACCGGCCCGGGAATGACCCTCGCGGCGCCGGGCCTCGTCAAGGCGATGCCATGGGCCCGGCGTTATTCTTCGGCCTCCGCGCGCCCCGGCGGCCGCGACTCCCCATTCCTCGACCAAGGGCGCCCCTCATGACCACCCCCATTCCCGCAACCCTGATCCCCGGCGACGGCATCGGCCCCGAGATCGTCGACGCCACGCTGGCCGCGCTCGACGCGCTGAAGGCGCCCTTCGAATGGGACCGCCAGATCGCCGGCCTGGGCGGCGTCAAGGCCTCGGGCGATCCGCTGCCCGCGGCCACGCTCGACAGCATCCGCCGCACCCGGCTCGCGCTCAAGGGCCCGCTCGAGACGCCCTCGGGCGGCGGCTACCGCTCGTCGAACGTGCGGCTGCGCGAGGAGTTCGAGCTCTACGCCAACCTGCGCCCGGCGCGCACCATCATCCCGGGCGGGCGCTTCGACAAGATCGACCTGATGGTGGTGCGCGAGAACCTCGAGGGCCTGTACATCGGCCACGAGCACTACGTGCCGATCGACGGCGACCCGCATGCCGTGGCCATGGCCACCGGCATCAACACGCGCCAGGGCAGCCGCCGCATCCTCGAGTACGCGTTCCAGACCGCCGTGGCCACCGGCCGCAAGAAGGTCACGATCGTGCACAAGGCCAACATCATGAAGGCGCTCACGGGCATCTTCCTCGAGACCGGCCTCGACCTCTACGAGAAGAAGTACAAGGGCCAGTTCGAGCTCGACACGGTCATCATCGACGCCTGCGCGATGAAGCTGGTGCTCAACCCCTGGCAGTTCGACATGCTGGTCACCACCAACCTGTTCGGCGACATCCTGTCGGACCTGGTGGCGGGCCTGGTCGGCGGCCTGGGCATGGCGCCCGGCGCCAACATCGGCACCAATGCCGCGATCTTCGAGGCGGTGCACGGCTCGGCGCCCGACATCGCGGGCAAGGGCATCGCGAACCCGATCGCGCTGATGCTCGCGGCCGCGCTGATGCTCGATCACTGCAAGCTGCCCGAACTCGCCACGCGCCTGCGCCAGGCCATCGACGACACGCTCAACATCGACCAGGTGCGCACCGGCGACCTGGGCGGCAGCGCCGGCACCGAGGCCTTCACCAAGGCACTGGTGGCGCGCATCCGGAACGCCTGAGGCACGCCGCACCGGCGACGATCCCGATGCCCAGGCGCCTGCTGTGGCTGTCGATGCTGGTGGCGGGGCTCGTGCTGGGCCTGGCCGCGTCGGCGCGCGCCGAGCCGGCGCGCTACACGGTGGTGCGCATCGACCTGCGCAAGGACCGGCTCTCGCTGTTCCTCAACGACGACAGCGGCATCGCCTTCAAGCGCTTCGACCGGCTGCAGGCCTGGCTGGCCGAGCGCGGGCGCCGGCTCGACTTCGCGGTGAATGCCGGCATGTACCACGCCGACTTCGCGCCCGTGGGCCTGCTGGTGCGCGAGGGCCGCGAGGAATCGCCGCTCAACCTCGAGGCCGGCACCGGCAATTTCTTCCTCCAGCCGAACGGCGTGTTCCTGGTCTCGGACGAGGGCCCGCGCGTGATCGAGTCGTCGGAGTACCCGGCGCTCGCGCCGCGGCTGCGCGGGCTGTCGATCGCCACCCAGTCGGGTCCGCTGCTGCTGCGCCATGGCGCGGTGCATCGCTCGTTCATCGTCGACTCGCCCTCGCGCAAGATCCGCAACGGCGTCGGCGTGTCGGGCCACACGGCGATCTTCGTGCTCAGCGAGACGCCCGTGAACTTCCACGAGTTCGCGCTCTACTTCCGCGACGTGCTGCACTGCCGCGACGCGCTCTATCTCGACGGCACCGTCTCGGCCCTGCATTCGACCGCGCTCGGGCGCAGCGACTTCGTGCGCGAGCTCGGGCCCATACTCGCGGTCGTTTCGCCCTGAATCCCGTCCCCCTTCGTTTTCCTGCCGAGCCATGACCACTGCGCTGCCCGTCCTGTCCCTAGTCGAAACCCGCGTCCTCGGCGTGCTGGCCGAAAAGCAGCGCACCGTGCCCGACAGCTATCCGCTGACGCTCAACGCGCTGGTGTCGGGCTGCAACCAGAAGACCAGCCGCAACCCGGTGCTCGAGCTCAGCGAGTCGCAGGTGCAGGCCGCGATCGACAGCCTCAAGGGCTACAGCCTGGTGGCCGAGACCAGCGGCGGCCGCGCCTGGCGCTACGAGCACAACATCGACCGCGTGCTGCGCATTCCCTCGCAGTCGGTGATCCTGCTCACGGTGCTGATGCTGCGCGGCCCGCAGACCGCGGGCGAACTGCGCATCGCCTGCGACCGCATGCACAACTTCGCCGACATCTCCTCGGTCGAGGGCTTCCTCGACGAGCTGTCCGAGCGTTCGGCCGGCGCACTGGTGGTGAAGCTCGCACGGCTGCCCGGCGCGCGCGAGAGCCGCTGGGCGCACCTGCTGAGCGGCACGCCGGCCGAGGAGCCCGCGCCCGCGGGCGGCTACGAGGCGCCGCGCGCCGCGCACGATGTCTCGCTGGGCGAGGTGGCGGCGCTCAAGGCCAACGTGGCGCGGCTCGAGACCGAGGTGGCGCAGCTCAAGGCGCTGCTCGGGCGGGTGTGCTCGGAGCTCGGGATTTCCGAGGAGGGCTGAGCGGTCGGCGCTCAGGCGGCCATCGATTCGGGCTGCCTCGTCTCCTCCCAACCGAAGAAGCGCAGCACCTCCTCGCGCTGCCGCATCGCATCGGCATGCCCGAGCGCCATCAGCTCGCGCGTGTAGCCCGACTCGAACAGCAGGTAGCTCGCGAGCGCGCCGCCCTTGACGTCGGCCGCGACCTGCGAGCCGCCGAGCAGGTGGCGCACGGCGCCGGGCAGGGCGTCGACGTGGCGCGCGGCGATCACGTCGAGGCGTTCCGAGGGCGAGATCACCAGCAGGTCGATCGGGCGCAGCGCGCTCGCGGCGCGCGCCTCCTCGGGGATCAGGCCCAGCGTGTGGTTGATGCGGCGCAGGCGCTCGATGTCGACCGCGAGCGCGTCGAGGAAGATGCTCGACAGCGCATGGCCCGCGATCTGCGCCATGGTCGGATAGCCGCTGTGGGTGTTGGGCGCGGGCGCCTCGCGCGGCTCGTGCATGCGGCCCGCGCCGATGACCACGATGCGCTGCGCGCCCAGGTGGATGGCCGCGGCGATCGGTGCCGACTGGCGCATCGAGCCGTCGCCGAAGTACTCGGTGTGGCCCTCCATCGGCAGCGCCGTGGCCGGAAAGACGAAGGGGATCGCGGCCGAGGCCAGCAGGTGGGCGTGCGAGATGCGGCAGCCCACCGACAGCCGCTGCGAGCGCACCCAGGGCGCCATCGGCGTGCCCGATTCGAAGAAGGTCACGTGCTCGCCCGAGCTGTAGCTCGAGGCCGTGACCGCCAGCGCCCGCAGGTGGCCCTGCTGCATCAGCTTCGGCAGGCGGTCCAGCGGCACCATGCGCTCGAGCATCTCCGACAGCGGCGTGTTGTCGAGCAGCGAGCGCGGCTTCACGCGCATCCAGTTGGCCGCGAAGCGCCCCAGGCCCAGCAGCATGCGCCAGCGCGCGCCGCTGCCGATGACCGACAGCGAGTCGGCGCGGTAGACCTGGCCGGCGCGAAACTCGCCCCAGAACTGCGCGATGTGGGCCACCACGGCATCGAAGTCGTCGGCGCCGCAGGCCAGCACGGCCGCGTTGATGGCGCCGGCCGAAGTGCCGGTGATGACCGGGAAGGGGTTGCCGCCACCGGCGGCGCCGGCCGCGCGCCGGATCTCGGCGATGGCCTGCAGCACCCCCACCTGGTAGGCGGCGCGGGCGCCACCGCCGGTGAGCAGCAGGCCGGTCGTCGCGGGGCTTGTCTCTGGCATTTTTCGGTTATTCGAAGCGTTGGGAGTCGGCCCCGACGGGGCGCACTAGACTACCCGCCTTCCAGGAGTTAGATCAATGGCCATCACCCCCGAGGCGATCTCGAACGCCCTCCAGAGCGTCTCAGACCCCAACACCGGCAAGGACTTCGTGTCCACCCGCGCGCTCAAGAACCTGCAAATATCGGAGGGCGACGTGTCCTTCGACATCGAGCTCGGCTATCCCGCGAAGAGCCAGCACGCGGCGCTGCGCAAGGCGCTGGTGGCCGCGGCCAAGACGGTGCCGGGCGTGGACAACGTGTCGGTCAACATCACGACCAAGGTCATCAGCCACGCGGTGCAGCGCGGCGTGCAGCTGATGCCCAACGTGAAGAACATCGTGGCCGTGGCCTCGGGCAAGGGCGGCGTGGGCAAGAGCACCACCGCGGCCAACCTGGCGCTGGCGCTGGCGGCCGAGGGCGCGCGCGTGGGCCTGCTCGACGCCGACATCTACGGCCCGAGCCAGCCGATGATGATGGGCATCGAGGGCCGCCCCGAGAGCGTCGACAACAAGACCATGGAGCCGCTGGAGAACCACGGCGTGCAGGTGATGTCGATCGGCTTCCTGGTCGACGCCGACCAGGCCATGATCTGGCGCGGCCCGATGGCCACGCAGGCACTCGAGCAGCTGCTGCGCCAGACCAACTGGAAGGACCTCGACTACCTGATCGTCGACATGCCCCCGGGCACCGGCGACATCCAGCTCACGCTGAGCCAGCGCGTGCCGATGACCGGCGCGGTGATCGTGACCACGCCGCAGGACATCGCGCTGCTCGACGCCAAGAAGGGCATCAAGATGTTCGAGAAGGTCGGCGTGCCGATCCTCGGCCTGGTCGAGAACATGGCGGTGCACGTGTGCTCGAACTGCGGCCACGTCGAACACATCTTCGGTACCGATGGCGGCAAGAAGCTGGCCGAGCAGGACGGCATGGCCTACCTGGGCGCGCTGCCCTTGTCGATCGACATCCGGCTGCAGGCCGACAGCGGCAAGCCCACGGTGGTGGCCGATCCCGAGGGCGAGATCGCCGGGCTCTACCGTGCCGTGGCGCTGCAGGTGGCGGTGGGCATTGCCGAGAAGGCCAAGGATTTCTCGGCGAAGTTTCCGACGATCACGGTGAGCAAGAGTACCTAGGATGGATTTCGGGGGGGTGGTTCGTCGCGCTTCTTGCTGCCGGGGGTGCGGCTGGGAGCGGGCTCACGCCGACGGGGTACTCCCCTCCGCGAATGTCCCCCGGCCTGCGGCCTCCTCCTTGATTTCGCTGCGGGGAGTACCCCATCGACGTGAGCCTGGGGCAGGTCGGTTGAACCGGCCGGCACAACGACTGCGCCTACGTGCACAGGGCAGTGGGTGCTTCCCGCAGCGAAATAAAGGAGGAGCCGAAGGCGGGGGACATTCGCGGAGGGAAGTACCCGCTGTCCTGTGCACGCGCCCCGGACGCTGCACCCGATTCCCCCACCCAGCAAGGACAGCGAGATGAACCTACTCGCCTCCATGCGCTACCTCGTAGCCCTCAGCGAACACAAGCATTTCGGCCGAGCCGCCGCCGCCTGCCACATCACCCAGCCCGCGCTGTCCAACGCCCTGCGCGCGCTCGAATCCGAATTCGGCGTCGTCATCGTCAAGCGCGCCCGCGTCTACGTCGGCCTCACGCACGAGGGCGAACGCGTGCTCGCCACCGCGCAACGCATGCTGCGCGACAACGAAGTGCTGCTGCAGGAATTGCGCAGCGAGGCCGGAGAACCGCGTGGCAGCCTGCGCATGGCGGCCGTGCCCACGGCGATACCCATGCTCTCGCGCTTCGCGGCCATGCTGCATCAGCGCCATCCGGGGATCGTGCCCGGCGTCATCTCCATGAGTTCGCAGGAGCTCGAGACCGGCCTCGAGAGCCTCTCGGTCGATCTTGCGCTCGGCTACACCGAGCGCATGCACATGCCCGGCATCAAGCTCACCGCCTGGCCGCAGAGCATCGAGCACTACTTTCTTTTGCGCCGGGCCGCCGTGCCCTCCGACGACCAACTGCGCATCGGCAAGCCCCTGGCCTGGTCCGAGGCCGCGACGCTGCCGCTTTGCCTGCTCACGCCCGACATGCACAACCGCGCCATCGTCGACCAGGCGCTGCGCGAAGCCGTCGGCACCGTCGTGGCACCGGCCATCGAGACCAACTCCGTGCTCGCGCTCGTGCTGGCCGTCATCGCCGGCACGGTCAGCAGCGTGCTGCCCGGCGCCATGGTGGCCGCCGTGCGCAGCTACCGCGAGCTCGAGGCCCTGCCGCTGGTGGCGCCCGAGATCCTCACCCCCATCGGCTTCATGACCCAGGACGGCGTGCGGGCCTCGCGCGCCCTCGAGGCCGCGCTGGCCTTCCTGCAGACGCCCGAGTGGCTCGCCCAGGCCGCGCTGCACAGCGGCACGCTGGGCGAATAGCGCGAGGGGCCGTCGCCATTTAGTTCTTGAATCGGCCCATGCGCCGATCGAATTTGACGGCGCGGGGCTGCCCCGACCACACTCCGCCGCCGGAAATTTTCAACAGTCCGTTTTCCCAGATCCGGCAATTTAGGAGTGATATGGCAGGTTCAACTGCAGGCGTTCTCGAGGGAGATCGCATCCAGGGCTCGGGCGCAGCGCCCGGCTTCCTCGACAAGGAACGCATCATCGCCGGCCCCGGCTACAACCGCTGGCTGGTCCCGCCTGCAGCATTGGCCATCCACCTGTGCATCGGCATGGCCTATGGCTTCTCGGTGTTCTGGCTGCCGCTGTCGAAGGCGCTCGCCACCGCCGGCACCGGCGCCCAGGCCTGCGCGCGCGAGATGAGCTTCTTCGCCGAGCTGTTCGCCACGAACTGCGATTGGCGTGTGGCCACGCTGGGCTGGATGTACACCCTGTTCTTCGTCTTCCTCGGCTGCTCGGCGGCCCTGTGGGGCGGCTGGCTCGAACGCGCGGGTCCGCGCAAGGCCGGCGTCGTGTCGGCCGTGTGCTGGTGCGGCGGCATGCTGCTGTCGGCGCTGGGCATCCACCTGCACCAGTTCTGGCTCATGATCCTCGGCTCGGGCGTCATCGGCGGCATCGGGCTGGGCCTGGGCTATATCTCGCCGGTCAGCACGCTCATCAAGTGGTTCCCCGACCGCCGCGGCATGGCCACCGGCATGGCCATCATGGGCTTCGGCGGCGGCGCGATGATCGGCTCGCCGCTCGCGGTCGACCTCATGAAGCGCTTCTCCAACGCCCACGACGTCGGCGTGATGCAGACCTTCGTCGTGATGGCCATCGGCTACTTCGTCTTCATGATGGCCGGCGCGCTCGGCTACCGCGTGCCGCCCACGGGCTGGAAGCCGGCCGGCTGGACGCCGCCGCCCGCGCAGGCCGGCAACGCCATGATCACGCAGCGCCACGTGCACGTGAAGAAGGTCTGGGGCATTCCGCAGTTCTGGCTCGTGTGGCTGGTGCTGTGCATGAACGTGAGCGCCGGCATCGGCGTGATCGGCATCTCCTCGCCGATGCTGCAGGAAGTGTTCGGCGGCGCGCTGATCGACCTGCCGGGCAAGTTCGGCGAACTCGACAAGACCCAGCTCGCGGCCATCGCGGTCGTGGCCGGCGGCTTCACCGCGCTGCTGTCGCTGTTCAACATCGGCGGGCGCTTCGTCTGGGCCAGCCTGTCCGACAAGCTCGGCCGCAAGCTCACCTACACCGTGTTCTTCGTGCTCGGCGCGGTGCTCTACGCGAGCATCCCCTCGTCGGCCGGCGCGGGCAGCAAGCTGCTGTTCGTGGGCGCGTGCTGCATCATCGTCTCGATGTACGGCGGCGGTTTCTCCACGGTGCCGGCCTACCTGGCCGACCTGTTCGGCACCCAGTTCGTGGGCGCCATCCATGGCCGCCTGCTGACGGCCTGGGCCACGGCCGGCATCCTCGGCCCGGTGGTCGTGAACTACATGCGCGAGTACCAGCTCGGCCTGGGCCTGCCGCGCGAGCAGGTCTACAACCAGACCATGTACATCCTCGTGGGCATGCTGGCGATCGGCTTCATCGCCAACCTGCTGGTGCGCCCGGTGGCCGACAAGCACTTCATGAGCGATGCCGAACTCGCCATCGAGAAGAAGCTCGCGCACGAGAAGGCCGCGGCCTCCGAAGTGGGCGAGGGCTCGGGCCGTGCCGACACGGTGAGCCCGGCGGTCGTGGTGCTGGCGTGGGCGGCGGTGGGCATTCCGCTGGCCTGGGGCGTCTACAAGACGCTGATCAGCGCGGCCAAGTTCTTCCACTGAACCCACGCCGGGGCCCGCGGCCCCGGCCTCATCCTCAGCGCCCCGAAGGCTGCGCCGCGAACACCTCGATCGCGGCCAGCCGCGCCACCGAACGGCCCGGCTTCTGGTCGCCGGCCACCACCAGGCGTGCCGCGCCGTTGCGGCCCAGCGACGTGCCATTGCGCGCATAGGCCAGCAGCGCCGTTTTGTTGCCGAACTCCGGCGACATCTCCCCCAGCGACACCACCGCGCGGTAGCCATCGCTGCCGACGGCCACCACGTACATCGACAGCAGCGGGTTGCGCACGCGCGCATCGGCCTGCAACCCGACCGCGGGATCGTTGAGCAGCGACCACAGGCTCACGCCCGTGTAGGTGTCGGCACCGACCGTGAGCGTGGTCGCGGGCATGGCGCGCAGCTCGGCGAGATCGAAGCGCGCGCGCTTGAGTACCGCCCCCGAGACCGTGAAGGCCGGCGAGGCCTCGTCGCTGGCCGAGGGGCCATGGCCCGTGGCCGCGGCCGGTGCGGTGGGCGGCGTGCCGGCGCAGCCCGCGAGCAGGGCGACGATCGCGGCGATGCCGAGCAGCCCGCGCGCGGTGCTGCCGGAGGCTTCGAGGGACAGGGGGCGCATGCTTCGATTCCTCATCCGATGGCCAGCCGGCGTGGGCCGGCCCTGGCGCTGTGTTCATTCTGACATGACGACTTCGACGGGCGAGTCCGCGCCATCGGGTAATCCGGCGGCCGGGCCGGTCGCTGCATCGTTTACCCTTCTCGCCCACGCCCGCGCTTTTTCCGTCCGCCATGAAATCCAAAGTCCAGTTCCGCCTGCGCGTCTACCGCGACGACGTCATCGCCATCGGCCCCGGCAAGATCGCCGTGCTCGAGGCCGTGGCCGAGACCGGCTCGATCTCGGGCGCGGCCCGGCTGCTGGGCATGTCGTACCGGCGTGCCTGGATGCTGATCGACGAGATGAACCATGCGCTGAGCTCGCCCGCGGTGAACACCGCCGCCGGCGGTTCGCATGGCGGCGGCACCGCGCTCACGCCGGTGGGCGAGGAGATCGTCAAGCACTACCGCGCGATCGAGAACGCCGCGCGGCTCGCCACGGCCGCCGACATCCGCGCGCTCACGAGGCTGCTCGCGCCATGAGCGCCGAAGCGCGCGACCAGATCGTGCTGCGCTCCGTGGGCGTGGTGCGCAGCCGCTTCACCGAGGCCACCGGCATGCCGATCCAGACCGCGGGCGCGCCCGAGGAGACGGGCCGCGTCGAGGTCCATCCAGAATTCGTGCCGGGGCTGCGCGACATCGAGGGCTTCGACTACCTGATCCTGATCACGCGGCTGCATGCCTGCGAGAACGAGAAGCTCGAGGTCGTGCCCTTCCTCGACGACAGTTCGCACGGCGTCTTCGCCACGCGCGCGCCCGCGCGGCCCAATCGGCTGGGGCTGTCGATCGTGCGGCTCACGGCGGTGGAGGGCCGCATCCTGCACTTCAGCGGCAACGACATGATGGACGGCACCCCGGTGCTCGACATCAAGCCCTACGTGCCGCGCTTCGACGTGCGCGAGACCGAGCGCGTGGGCTGGTTCAGCGCGCGGCTCGAGCGGCTGCCCGACACGCGCTCCGACGACCGGATGCGCTAGCCGGCTTCCGGCGGCGGCGGTAGCGCGCCGGGCGACGCCACCCACGGCGCCTCGCCCTGCCAGCACGACCATACGTTCTGCGACAGTGTCTCGCGCGGCTGCGGCGGTGCTTCCGCGATCGTGCCCACGCTGATGAAGCCGACCAGCTCCTCGCCGGGCTGCACGCCGAGCTGGCGCGCCAGCGTCTCGTCGAAGCAGCGCTCGCCGCTCAGCACGATCGCGCCGTAGCCGAGCTGGTGCGCCGCGCTCAGGATGTTGCCGAGCGCCGCGCCGGCACTGAGCCACTGCTCGCGCGCGGGCACCTGGCTGCGCGCGCGCGGCGACACCACGAAGGCCAGCAGCAGCGGCGGCCGCAACGCGTGCTCGCGCGCGCGGCCCAGGTCGGCGGGGCTCGCGAGCGGGTCGCGCCGCAGCTTCTCCTGTTCGAAGCAGTCGGCCAGGGCCTCGCGGCTCGCGGGCCTGAACTCGATCACGCGCCAGGGGTGCAGCGCGCCATGGTCGGGCGCGCGCAGGCCGGCCTGCAGCAGGCCGTCGAGTTCCTCGGGATTGGGGCCGGGCGGCCGCAGCCGGCGCGGCGAGACCGAACGCCGCGTCAGCAGCACTTCGAGGATGCGCTCGGCACCCGTCATGTGGCGCCACCTCATGGTCAGCGCTGCGGTTCCCCGTGTTCGAGCCGCTCGACCCAGGCGGCCTTGCGGCGCAGCACCTCGCCGATGTCGTGCGCGTCGGCCTGGCCGACCAGGAAGGACTGGCTCTCGCCGCCCGGCGCCACGATCGACAGCACCACGCCGCCGTCGTCGTCGAGCGTGCGCTCGACGCGCCATTCCTGGACCTGCGTCACCTGGCGCAGCTCGGGCCGGCCGGAGATCGAGCGGACAACGGTGTCGTGGGCGGAGGCGCGCATGGTCGGCGGTCGGTCGGGGTCCTCGTGGGACAGGGGGTGGATCTGGCGCCGCGGCCCCGGGGGTAAAGGCCTGCGACGCTGTATCTGCCAGTATATGGAGGAGCCTTGGGATGCGCACCCGTCGCGCGCTCGCCGCACACTGGATTTACCCTAATAAAACCTGGAACCCATGTTTCATCGCCGAGCCGTTCCGGCGCGTCATGCAACAATCACGCCGTATCTTCATGAACACGACGCAATCGCTCATCACGCAGACCGACTGGCATCCGCTGGTGCTGTCGATCCAGGTCGCCAGCGTGGCGACGCTGCTCGCGCTGGTCGTCGGGCTGGCCCTGGGCTGGCTGTTCGCGCGCAAGCATTTCTGGGGCCATAGCGTGCTCGAGGCGGTGTTCATGCTGCCGCTGGTGCTGCCGCCCACGGTCATCGGCTACGGCATCCTGGTGGTGGCGGGCCGGCGCAGCCCGCTCGGGGCGTGGCTGCGCGAGCACTTCGACTACACCATCATCTTCAGCTGGCATGGCGCCGTGGTGGCCTCGGCCGTGGTCGCGCTGCCGCTGGTGCTCAAGTCGGCCAGCGCCGCTTTCGCGGGCGTCGACCGCTCGCTCGAGGCCGCGGCCAGCACCTTGCGCCAGTCGCGCTTCTCGGTGTTCGTGCGCGTCACCCTGCCGCTGGCCTGGCCCGGCATCCTGGCCGGCACGCTGCTGGCGTTCGCGCGCGCCATGGGCGAGTTCGGCGCCTCGCTGATGGTGGCCGGCTCGATCCCGCAACAGACCCAGACCCTGTCGATGGCGATCTACGACGCCGTGCAGGCCGGCCACGACGACCTCGCGCTGCTGCTGGTGATCGTGACCTCGCTGCTGTCGATCACGGTGCTGGTGCTGTCCAACCGCTTCTTTTCCCTTCGCTGATTCATCCAGGAGCTTCGCATGCGTTCCATCCGCGCCTTGTCGTCCCTCGCCCTCGCTTCCGTCCTCGCCCTGGCGATTCCGATCGGGGCCGCCGCGCAGCAGATCACCGTCTCGGCCGCGGCCAGCCTGACCGACGCCTTCAAGGAGATCGGTCCCAAGTTCGAGGCCGCGAAGGCCGGCACCACGGTGCGCTTCAATTTCGCCGCCTCGGGCGTGCTGCTGCAGCAGATCGGCCAGGGCGCGCCGGTCGACGTGTTCGCGAGCGCGGACCAGGAGACCATGAACCGCGGCGTCGAGCAGAAGCACATCGACACCGATACGCGCAAGAACTTCGTCAGCAACAGCCTGGTGCTGATCGAGCCGTCGAAGGACGGCGTGGGCGTCAAGAGCCTGCAGGACCTGGCCGGCCCGGCCGTGAAGAAGATCGCCGTCGGCAAGACAGCCACCGTGCCGGTCGGCCGCTACACCAAGCAGGTCCTCGATGCCGCCAACCTCTGGACCACGCTAGAGCCCAAGTTCGTGCAGGCCGACAGCGTGCGCCAGGTGCTCGACTACGTGGGCCGCGGCGAGGTCGAGGCCGGCTTCGTCTACCGCACCGACGCGGCCGTGATGGGCGACAAGGTCAAGATCGTGCTCACGCCCAGCGGCAACAGCCCCGTGACCTACCCGATCGCCGTGGTGGCCGAGAGCAAGCAGAAGGCCGTGGCCAAGGACTTCATCGATTTCCTCTCGAGCGACGCGGCACGGGAGGTGCTCACGCGCTATGGTTTCGGCAAACCATGATTGATGTCGATCTGAAGCTCACGGTCACCGACGGCAGCCGCCGCTTCGACCTGGCCGCGCGCTTCTCGACCGACGTTCCCTTCGCCGCGCTCTACGGTCCCTCGGGCGCCGGCAAGTCGCTGACCCTGCAGGCCATCGCCGGCCTGCTGCGTCCCACGGGCGGCCATGTGCGGCTCGACGGCCGCACGCTCTACGACGCCGCCGGCGGCGTCGACGTGCCGGCCTCCGAGCGGCGCGTGGGCTACCTGTTCCAGAACTACGCGCTGTTCCCGCACCTCACGGTGCGCCAGAACGTGGCCTTCGGCCTGACCTCCTGGCGCCGCCGGCGCCTGCCGCCCGACGAGGCCGAGAACGTGCAGTCGCTGCTCGAGCGCTTCGGCCTCGCGGCGCTGGCCGACAGCCGGCCGCAGAAGCTCTCGGGCGGCCAGCAGCAGCGCGTGGCGCTGGCGCGTGCGCTGGCCTGCCGGCCGCAGGTGCTGCTGCTCGACGAACCCTTCGCCGCGCTCAACCCGATGCTGCGCGCCGAACTGCGCGAAGAACTCGCCGAGGTGCGCCGCGCCTGGGGCATCCCGGTGCTGATGATCACGCACGACATCGAGGACGTGCTCGCGCTGGCCGACGTGGCCTTCGTCTACAACGACGGCCAGGTGGTGCGCGAGATCGACCTGCACACGGCCGAGAGCCGCGAGCTCTCGCTGCGCGAGGCGGCCGGCGTGCCGGTCGTGGCGGACACGCCGCTGCGCAGCAAGCTGCGCGGGCTGCTGATGCAGGACGCGCCGGGCGCCTGAGCTGGCTCAGCCGGCCACGAGCTGGCGCACCACGTCCTCGAGCGTCACGCGCCCCTTGCGCACCGAGGCAGCGTCGCCCTCGAACGCGATCCAGCCCTCGTTGAAGCCGTCGAGCATCTGGATGCGCGGCACCGGGTCGCGCATGCCCTGTTCGCGGAACAGCGCGCCCCAGGTCTGGCGCGGCACGGCCTCGGCCTGCACCGGCCGGCCGAGCACGCGCGCGAAGGCGGCGGCGATCTCGTGCTGCGTCACGCGCGTCGGGCCCTCGAGCTCGACCACACGCCGGCCCTGCCAGTTCTCCTGCAGCAGTTCGGCGGCCACGCGGCCCACGTCGAGCGTCGAGACCATCGGCATCGGCCGATCGAGCGGCTGCAGGAAGCCGGGCAGCACGCCGCGTTCGCGCGCCGGGGCCACGTCCCAGGCCAGGTTGTCGAGGAACCAGGCCGGCCGCAGCAGCGCGAGCGGCAGCGGCAGGGGCGACAGCGCTTCTTCCATCAGCGAGCGCTGGCTCAGCAGGTTCGGCTGCGCGGCCTGCGCCCCCACGGTCGAGAGGCAGACCACGCGCGCGGGCCGCGCCACCTCGAGCGCCTGGCGCACCGCGGCGATGGATGCGCGTGCCTCGGGATAGCCCGGCAGCGGATCGAAGCACGGCGGCGGCAGCACGAACACGCCGGTGCAATCGGCGAAGGCGCGCGCCAGCGCGTCGGCGTCTTCCATCTCGGCGACGGCGACCTCGCAACCGAGCGCGGCCCAGGGCCGGGCCTTGTAGCCATCGCGCACGACGGCGCGGACTTTCTGGCCCGAAGCGAGCAGGGCGCGCGCGGCGGCACCGCCGACCTTGCCCGTGATTCCAGTGATGGCATGCATGTGATTTCTCCTTGAACGAATGCGACGGGGTGAATGCTAGGAATCGTGGGCCTTTGAGTAAATGCCGGGCAGCTCATATCATTCGTGACTTCAAATCACGGATGAATCCATGGCTCTCGACGGACGACTGCTCTCCAACGTCAGCGTGCTCGCCGCCGTCGTCGACAGCGGCAGCTTCGCCAAGGCGGCCGATGCACTGGGCGTCACGCCCTCGGGCGTGAGCCGGGCCATCGCGCGGCTCGAGGCGCGCATCGGCGTGCGGCTGCTCGACCGCACCACGCGCTCGCTGGGCCTGACCGACGAGGGCCGCGAGCTCTACGCCAGCATCAATCCGCTGGTGCTCGGCATCGAGGACGCGGTGACGCGCGCCAGCGGCTCCGCGGGCGCGGTGCAGGGCCGGCTGCGCGTCAACGTCGACGCCTTCACCTCGCGGCTGCTGCTGGCGCCGCACATCCACCGCTTCGTCGAGCGGCATCCGCAGCTCTCGCTCGAGCTCATCGCGCGCGACCAGCTCGGCGACCTCGTGGGCGAGGGCTTCGACATCGCGCTGCGCTTCGGCACGCCGCCGGCCTCCTCGCTGGTGGCGCGCAAGCTGATCGAGACCCGCGTCGCGACCGTGGCCGCACCCGGCTACCTCGCGCGCCACGGCCGGCCCGCGAAGCCGGCCGAGCTCGCCCGGCATGTCTGCATCCAGGTGCGCGATCCGCTGACCGGCCAGCCCTTCGCCTGGGAGTTCCGCCGCGGCCGCAAGGCCATCGAGGTGCCGACCGCGGGCCGGCTGCTGCTGACCGATCCCGGCACCATCCTCGGCGCCTGCGTCGCGGGCGCGGGCATCGCGCAGATCAAGGCGCTGGGCATCCAGGAACTGCTCGATGCGGGGCAACTGGTCGACCTCTTTCCCGACTGGCCCGACGAGCGCTTCTCGCTGCACGTGCTCTATCCCTCGCGCCACCTGCCGGCCGCCAAGGTGCGCGCCTTCATCGGCTTCGTCGAGGAGGTGCTGGCGCCGCGCGCCGCGGGCTGAGCCGGCCCGGCGCGGGCCCCGTCATTTCCGTTTTGAATCGGAGCATGTCCCGATTCAATTTGACGCTCCCGGCGCACGCGGCGAACACTCTCCCGCATGAGCATTGGCGATATCGGCGAACAGAAGATCGAGTTCTACAAGGGCCCCGCGGGCGGCTGGGGCGCGTTGCGCAGCGTGAAGAACACGCTGCTGCGGCAGGACATTCCCCTCAAGGGCGCGAAGACCCTGCTGTCGGCCAACCAGCCCGACGGCTTCGACTGCCCGGGCTGCGCCTGGCCCGACCGCAACCACGCCTCGACCTTCGAGTTCTGCGAGAACGGCGTGAAGGCCGTGGCGGCCGAGGCCACCGCGCGCCGCGCCGGGCCCGAGCTGTTCGCGAAGCACACGGTGGCCGAGCTGATGCAGCAGAGCGACTTCTGGCTCGAGGACCAGGGCCGGCTCACGCACCCGATGGTCTACGACCGCGCGAGCGACAAGTACCGCCCGATCGAATGGGACGCGGCCTTCGAGCTGATCGCGCGCCACCTCAACGCGCTGTCCGATCCCAACCAGGCCATCTTCTACACCTCGGGCCGCGCCAGCAACGAGGCCGCCTTCCTCTACCAGCTGTTCGTGCGCGAGTACGGCACCAACAACTTCCCCGACTGCTCGAACATGTGCCACGAGCCCAGCGGCAGCGGCATGCGGCCGCAGATCGGCGTGGGCAAGGGCACGGTCACGCTCGACGACTTCGACAAGGCCGACGCGATCTTCATCTTCGGCCAGAACCCCGGCACCAACCATCCGCGCATGCTCGGCGAGCTGCGCGCGGCCTCGAAGCGCGGCGCGCGCATCGTGAGCTTCAACCCGCTGCGCGAACGCGGCCTCGAGCGCTTCCAGGATCCGCAGAGCAAGCTCGAGATGGCCACGCTGGGCTCCACGCCGATCAGCACCCACTACTACCAGCTGCGCGTGGGCGGCGACTTCGCGGCCCTCAAGGGCATGATGAAGCATGTCGTCGAGCGCGACGACCGGAGCATCGCCGCCAGCGGCGCCTCGCTGCTCGACCGCGAGTTCATCGCCACCCACACCACCGGCTTCGAGTCGCTGGCCGCCGACCTGCGCGCCGAGTCGTGGGAGCTGCTCGAACAGGAATCGGGCCTGTCCGAGGCCGACATCCGCGCCGCGGCCGAGGTCTACCTCGGCGCCAAACGCGTCATCGCCTGCTGGGGCATGGGCATCACGCAGCACCAGCATTCGGTGGCCACGATCCAGATGATCGTCAACCTGCTGATGCTGTGCGGCCACATGGGCCGCGAGGGCGCGGGCGCCTGCCCGGTGCGCGGCCACAGCAACGTGCAGGGCGACCGCACCATGGGCATCTGGGAGAAGCCGCCGGCCGCGCTGCTCGACCGGCTGCAGCAGGTGTTCGGCTTCGAGCCGCCGCGCGAGAACGGCTTCGACACCGTGGAGGCGATCCAGGCCATGCTCGACGGCAAAGGCCGCGTGTTCTTCGCGCTCGGCGGCAACTTCGCGGCCGCCACGCCCGACACCTACCAGACCTGGAAGGGCCTGCGCCAGTGCGACCTCACGGTGCACGTCGCGACCAAGCTCAACCGCAGCCACGTGGTGCACGGGCGCGAGGCGCTGATCCTGCCCTGCCTGGGCCGCACCGAGATCGACATGCAGGCCGCCGGCGCGCAGGGCGTGACGGTGGAGGACTCGATGAGCATGGTGCACATCTCGATGGGCATCAACCCGCCGGCCTCGGCGCAGCTGCTGTCGGAGCCCGCTATCGTCGCGCGCCTCGCGGCCGCCACGCTGGGCGCGCGCAGCCGCACGCCGTGGCTCTGGATGATCGAGGACTACGCGCGCATCCGCGACAAGATCGAGGCCGTGTTCGACGACTTCGCGGACTTCAACACGCGCGTCGCCACGCCCGGCGGCTTTCGCCTGCGCAACACCGCGAGCGAGCGCGTGTGGAACACGCCGCAGAACAAGGCCGTGTTCTTCACCCATGCGGTGCCGACCGACACGCCGGTGCACCGCGCCCGCGCGCGCCACGGCCGCAAGGGCGACGCGAAGGTCTTCACCCTGCTGACCACGCGTTCGCACGACCAGTACAACACCACCATCTACGGCATGGACGACCGCTATCGCGGCGTGTTCGGCCAGCGCCGCGTGGTGTTCATCCATGCCGAGGACATTCGCGCGCTGGGCTTCAAGGACGGCGACTGGGTCGACATCCTCACGGTGTGGGACGACGGCCAGGAGCGGCGCGCCGACCGCTTCAAGCTCGTGGCCTACGACATCCCGCGCGGCAACCTCGCGGCCTACTACCCCGAGACCAATCCGCTGGTGCCGCTGTCCTCGGTGGCCGAGAACGCGGGCACACCGACCTCGAAGTCGATTCCCGTGATGCTGGTGGCGCACCTCGCGCAGGCCGAGGAAGGCCCGGCCTCGGTCACGGGCGAAGCGATCGCGGCCTGAGGCTGGCGCGCGCCATGTCCGACGAAGCGAACGACGCCCTCCCGCTGCCCGCCGCGATCCTGCTCGCGCTGGCCGAGTTCGAGGCCGAGGGCCTGGACAGCGTCTCGCTGCCGCGCCTGGGCAAGCGGCTCGGCCAGGGCGCGAGCGTGCTGATGCGTCAGCTCGCGCTGATGGGCGACGCGGCCCTCGGCGGCGTGCCGGGGCCGGGCTGGGTCGCGGTCGAGCGCGACGGCGAGCGCTGGCTGGCGCGCCTGAGCGACACCGGCCGCGCGCTGGCCGAATCCCTCGTCAGCGACGCGCCCGCCGCCTGAACGCCTGGCCCATCGCGGCGGGCAGGCCCACAATAGGCGCCCACTCCTTCGCTTCCGCGCCATGTCCACCGACACCGAACTCGCACCGCTGCCCTCGATCTCGCGCCTCGGCGTGCGCGTCTACGGCGAGGCCGGCGCGCCGCCCGATGGCATCGCGCGCGAGGACACGCTCGCGGCCGAGGTGCCGGTGGCGCTGGTGTTCAACGGCATCTCGCACGCGGTGATGATGGCCACGCCGCAGGAGCTCGAGGACTTCGCGCTGGGCTTCGCGCTCAGCGAGGGCATCCTCGACGCCGCCGACGACTGCCGCGGCATCGAGGTCGAGGCCGTCGATGCCCACGATGCCGGCCTGCCCGAGGGCATGCCCGGCGTGGAGGTGCGGCTCGAGATCTCCACGCGCGCCTTCGAGCGGCTCAAGGGCCGGCGGC